>JBJXEM010000008.1:0-4840 GCA_046154225.1 Rickettsiales bacterium | reverse complement strand
AGCACTTCCTCGGCCAGCGGCTTCTTGATTTTGTCGGCAATCAGGCGGGCGAGGGGGCGCGCACCCATGGCTTTGTCGTAGCCTTTGTCGGCCAGCCAATCGCGTGCTTTTTCAGTTAAGTGAATGGCGATATTGCGCTCGGATAGCTGGCTCTCCAGCCGCGCGATGAACTTGTTCACCACATGCCCTACCACCTCCAAGTTGAGGTGGTCGAAGCCAATGATGGCGTCGAGGCGGTTTCTAAATTCCGGCGTGAACATGCGGCTCAGGGCAGCGGTCGATTCATCCGCCCCGCGCTCTTCGCGACCAAAACCGATCGAGCGCTTAGCAGCGTCGCTTGCCCCGGCATTGCTGGTCATGATGAGAATGCAGTTGCGAAAGTTCACCTGTTTGCCGTTTTGGTCGGTCAGGCGGCCGTAATCCATCACTTGCAGCAGGATATTGAACACATCCGGGTGGGCTTTTTCGATTTCGTCGAGCAGCACCACGGCGTAGGGGGTTTTGTCCACCGCATCCGTCAGTTGCCCGCCCTGATCGTAGCCCACATAGCCCGGAGGCGCGCCGATGAGGCCGGACACAGAATGTTTCTCCATGTATTCGCTCATGTCGAAGCGAATCAACTCCATGCCAAGCGTTTTAGCCAGCTGCTGCGCCACTTCGGTTTTACCCACACCGGTAGGGCCCGTGAACAGGTAGCTGCCCATGGGCTTGGTTTCTTCCCGCAGCCCGGCGCGCGACATTTTAATGGCACTGGCCAGTTCGGTCACGGCTTTATCCTGCCCGAAGACGGTGAGTTTCAGGTTTTTCTCGAGGTTGCGAAGCGCTTCCGCATCGTCCATGCTGATGGTTTTGGCGGGCATGCGCGCCATTTTGGCGATCACATCCTCAATTTCCTTCACGGTGATGGCCTTCTTGCGCTTTGCAGCTGGCAACAGCATTTGCGCGGCACCGGCCTCGTCAATCACGTCGATCGCCTTGTCGGGCAGCTTGCGATCGTGGATGTAACGCACCGACAGTTCTACTGCAGCCTCAATCGCAGCCGGCAGGTAGCGCACTTTATGGTGCTCTTCGTAGTATGGCTTCAGGCCTCGCAGGATCTTGATCGAATCCGCAGGCGTCGGCTCATACACATCGATTTTCTGGAACCGGCGCGCCAACGCGCGGTCTTTTTCAATGGTTTGGTTATATTCTTTGAACGTCGTGCTACCCATGCAGCGCAGACTGCCGCGGGCGAGGGCGGGTTTCAGCAAGTTACACGCATCGAGCGCGCCGCCCGAAGTGGAACCGGCCCCAATAATCGTGTGGATTTCGTCGATAAACAACACCGCTCCCGGTAGTTTCTCAATGGATTTGATAACGGCTTTCAGGCGCTCCTCGAAATCGCCGCGGTAGCGAGTACCAGCTAGCAGCGCGCCCATGTCGAGCGAGAAAATCACCGCTTTGCGCAGCACATCCGGCACTTCGCCGCGCGTGATGCGCAGCGCCAGGCCCTCGGCAATCGCCGTTTTGCCCACGCCCGCTTCGCCCACCAGCAGCGGGTTGTTTTTGGTGCGGCGACACAGGATTTGCACCGTGCGCTCGATTTCGCCTTCGCGGCCGACCAGAATGTCGGTTTTGCCGTTTTGGGCTTTTTTGTTGAGGTTCATGCAGTAAAGGGTGAGCGGGTCTTTGCTGTCTTCTTCCTCGGCTTTGGCCTTTTCCTTGCCCGAAGTATAACGGATTGAGCCGTCATCCATCGCCTGCTCGTCGTGCTCGCGGTGCTGGGTGCCGATTTGGCGTAAGCTGAGGTCGCCGAATTTTACGATGCCATGGCTGATGTAATTTACCACATCGAGGCGGCTTACATCCTGCTCGGCGAGGAAGAATACGGCGTGGCTTTCGCGCTCGGAGAACATGGCGACCAGCACGTTCGCCCCGGTCACTTCATGCCGGCCAGCCGACTGAACATGGATGGCGGCACGATGGACAACCCTTTGAAATCCTGCAGTGGGTCGGGCTTCGTCGACATGGTCGACCACAAGGGTGGAAAGTTCCTGGTCCATGAAATCGACGAGCGTTCGTTTCAGTTCCGTAACGTCTACGCCGACCCCCTTCAGCACCGGACCCGCATCGGCGTCTTCGGTGAGGGCGAGCAGCAGGTGCTCGAGCGTGGCATATTCATGGCGCTGCTTCTTGGCCAATTCAAGGCTTGCGCGGATGGTGGTTTCCAGATTGTGCGAAATCATATTTTTGTCTTTCCAGTGCCTAGTTGTTAGTGCCTAGTTCGCCCGAGCCTTTCACTAGGCACTAGGCACAAGGCACTATTTACTCACTTTCCAGAGTACATTGCAGCGGGTAGTCGTTGATCCGTGCATACTCGACCACCTGATCCGCCTTGGTTTCCGCCACATCGCGGGTAAACACCCCCGCGATACCAGCGCCTTTCTGGTGGATCTCGAGCATCACCTGCAGCGCGTCGGTGTGCGCCCGGTGGAAGACTTGCTCGAGGACCAACACCACAAAATCCATCGGCGTATAGTCGTCGTTCAGCAGGATCACCTTGTACATGGGCGGGCGCTTGGTTTTCACCTGCGGTTCGGCCACTAATGTGTCGCTATCCCCGTGGGTGAGTGCGCCGCCGCCTTGCTGCGATGAACCCATACGGATCCGGGGTTCTGCGGGCTTTACCGCATCGCTTGCCGTCACCGTACTGTTCCAGAATCGCATAGAAATCCTAATGTTCCGTTAATGGCGCGCACTATATATAGGGCAGAACTGCCCGCACGTCGAGATGGGTGAGTAATGTGGAGCAATAATAGGAAAAAATGGCTTATAATCTCGCGTTATTCGCGATAACCGTCGTCGAAAATCAGCGGGTGATTGATGATAAAGCCGATGAGGGCACCAACGGCGGCGCCGATAATCAGGCCTGCAGCGCCGCTATCCAGCGGATTACCACAACAAATCACTCCTGAAGCCCCGCCTGCTGCACCACCAATAATGGCGCCGCTGCCTGCGCGCTCAAAGCGCGTGTCGCCGCAGGCAGTGAGCGTTAAGCTCGAAGCCAGCAGTAAACTCAGCAGTGTTTTTCGCTTTAACATCGTGCGTCCGAATCAATTCTACGAAACTATATACCCGAACCATGCGCGCGAATATGACAGTTTGAAGAAGTTTATCGACGGATGTGCGCTGTGGCGCTATTCATGGATAAGCCCACAAATGCTGGTGTTTTTAGTAGAGTGGGCGGTCGAAAATGAGGCCGCGCAGGGGCCATAAAAATCAGCTGTGGAAAAATTTCATTTTCTTCGTTGACATTGCGCCGTCCGCGCTATTATAACGCCCATCCCTTCCGGGAGATGCATTGTTTAGCCGCGGGCCAAAAGCCCCACGCCTTAAATTTGTCTTTCGGAAGTGCGGTAGAACTGAATGGGCCTGATCGCCTGACAGGAGTCGCCGCTGCTGAGTGAAAAGTGAATAGGTATCTACAACGCGCTTTATGTAGCGTTGGTTTGAGCCATGCGGGCTTAATGTCTAACCAAGACTCCGCAACAAACCGACAGGTCGCCTCGTAAGAGGGAATGACAGCCATAAAGACGTTGATGCTGATTGAAAAAATTAGTTCGTACCACACGATGGAAACAAAATGACCTTAGGGTCGTGGATCTTCCGATGCGAAGCAACAGGACAGGAGAACGGGTTCGCCCCGCAGTCCCAAGCTCAAGGCATCACTCAAGGAAGCTGAAATGCATAATGTCAGTTTTGTTCTGTGCGTGAGGTGCATCATGATAATCAATCAAGCGCCAAAATACTAAATTTCCTGCATTTTTATAATGCAGGTGATATTTAGATAAATCTTTGGATTTAGATAAATAGAGAAGAGCATCTGGTGAATGCCTTGGCGATAAGAGGCGATGAAGGACGTGTTACACTGCGATAAGCTGCGAGGAGTCGTGAAAAGACTTTGATCCGCAGATTTCCGAATGGGGAAACCCACTTCTGAATCCATTACACAGTAGTTTTGAGGGCTGAACGCCGTCCATTGCGGACGCGCCGTAGGCCAGCAAGACTCCTGGATAGTGGATTCATCAAGAAGTATATCTACCTGAATACATAGGGTATTTAAGCGAACCCAGTGAATTGAAATATCTCAGTAGCTGGAGGAAAGGACATCAATTGAGACTCCGTTAGTAGTGACGAGCGAACGCGGACCAGGCCAGTGATGTGTGTGAAGTAAGCAGAATCAAATGGAAAGTTGAGCCATAGCGGGTGACAGCCCCGTATGCGTAAGATAGCACACATCCTCGAGTAGGGCGGGACACGTGAAATCCTGTCTGAACATGGGTCGACCACGATCCAAGCCTAAGTACTCCTTATCGACCGATAGTGAACTAGTACAGTGATGGAAAGGTGAAAAGCACCCCGACGAGGGGAGTGAAAGAGTACCTGAAACCGGATGCTTACAAGCAGTTGGAGCCTCACCACTAAACGCATCGAAGCGTAAGTGGCGAGCCCTGAGGCGCACAGTAAAATCAACGACATCTGTAAAAACTATGGAATGCCGAGTGAATTTTTGTGCCTTTAGTGATTGCAAGAATCGATTTGTGACCAGTTAATCACTTTAAGAATTAACTGGTAAGCGCCGCGCGGGCTTGGCCCGCGTTAGCTTACGCAAATCAATCACTTCAAAGTACCACTTTGAAGTGCGCACAACGTGCGTTTTGTGGTGGGGTGACAGCGTACCTCTTGTATAATGGGTCAGCGACTTAGTGTGTGCAGCAAGCTTAAGCCGATAGGTGTAGGCGTAGCGAAAGCAAGTCTGAATAGGGCGACAAGTTGCACGTATTAGACCCGAAACGAGGTG
>JBJXEM010000007.1:0-193266 GCA_046154225.1 Rickettsiales bacterium | reverse complement strand
AGGATTTGGCCGAAGCGCTGGCGCTGGCACACGACCTTGGCCACCCACCATTCGGCCATGCGGGCGAGGAGGGGCTGCATGCCGCGATGGCTAATTTCGGCGGGTTCGACCATAACGCGCAAACCATTCGCATCCTCACACACCTCGAAAACCGCTACGCCGATTTTGATGGGTTGAACCTGACATGGGAAGTGCTCGAAGGCATCGCCAAGCATAACGGGCCGCTCACTATTTCCTCCCCCCATCGGGGGGAGGCGAGGAGGGGGGCTGCCCCAGGCGCAACATCTGGTGCAGCCCCCCTCCCAACCCTCCCCCCGATGGGTGGAGGGCTTCCGCGCGCGCTAAAATATTATGCCGACCAGCAGGATTTGGAATTACACACCCACGCCAGCGCCGAAGCGCAGGTAGCCGCCATCGCCGACGACATCGCCTACAACAACCACGACCTCGACGACGGCATGCGCGCCGGGTTTTTCGCACTCGAGGATTTAATGATTCTGCCGCTGGTGGGCGATATTATTAAGCAAGTCACGGCCGAACACCCCATGCTGAGCTACCAGCGCCAGAGCCACGAAATCATCCGCCGCCTGGTGAACCGTATGGTGGCTGACGTACTGGCGACGACGCAGGCGCGCATTGCGCAATTTCGCATCGGCGCGCCCGACCATGTGCGCCATTTGGGGCAAACACTCGTGACGTTCTCGCCCGAAATGGAAATCGTCAATAAATCCATCAAGAGCTTTCTGTTCAAAAATATGTACCGCCACTTCAAGGTGAACCGCATGACCAGCAAAGCGCGGCGCGTGGTACAGGAATTATTCACTTTTTTCCATGCTGAGCCCAACTGCCTGCCAAGCGTGTGGTATGCGCAAACCGACGGCGCAGGCACGCAACGCACCGCCGAAATCATCGCCGATTTCATCGCCGGTATGACCGACCGCTTCGCGCTGGAAGAACATGCACGCATTTTTGATCCGGGAGCGAGAAGCTAGTATGGGCTGGATATACTTACTATTCGCAGGCATCGCCGAAATCGGGTTTGCCGTGGGCCTGAAAATGATGGATGGGCACAAGAATATTCCGTGGTCGGTGTTCTTTTACGTCAGCATCATCACCAGTTTTATGCTGCTGCAACAGGCGGCGAAAACCCTGCCTATCGGCACCGCTTACGCGGTGTGGACGGGAATGGGCGGCGCGGGTGCGGCCATCGTTGGTATAATTTATTTCGGCGATCCGGCAACGACCCCGCGCATTGTGTTCCTTACGCTGCTGGTGGCATCTGTCGTGGGCCTGAAGCTCACCTCGGGGCATTAGACGCACGTTTCGCTGGAACCTTGCATAATTTCCTGTAAACCCACGCGCATGAACCTCTTCGAAACCTACCGTAACCATGTGCTCGACGCGCTCGAACGCGTGGCGCCCGGCTTTAACACCGCGGCCGTCACGCTCGAGCCGCCGCGCGATGCGAGCCATGGCGATTTAAGCACCAACGCCGCCATGGTGGTGGGTGGGCAAGCCAAGATGAAACCGCGTGAGTTGGCCGATAAGCTGGCCGAGCAACTGCGCGCCTTGCCGGATGTGACGGAAGTGAGCGTCGCGGGTCCCGGATTTATCAATATGCGGCTCGCACCGAGCGTGTGGCAGGGCATGGTTGGCACGATTCTCGTGCACGGGGTGGGTTTTGGTAATTCCACCATCGGGGCCAATAAACGGGTGAATGTCGAATACGTATCGGCGAACCCCACGGGGCCGCTGCATATTGGCCACGCGCGCGGTGCGGTGTACGGCGATGCGCTCGCCACGTTACTGATGAAAGCGGGTTATAACGTCACCCGCGAATATTACATCAACGACGCGGGTGCGCAGATTGAAGTGCTGGCACGTTCGGCGCTGCTGCGCTACCGCGAAACGCTAGGCGAAACGATTACCATCCCCGAAGGCCTCTATCCCGGCGATTATTTGCGCGGTGTGGGCGATGCGCTGAAAGCCAAATTCGGCGATGCGTTGTTGAAAAAACCCGAATCTGCCCAAATCGCCGATGCTAAAGCCATCGCGATTGACTGCATGATGGCACTCATCAAGCAGGATTTGTTCGATTTAGGCATCGTGCACGACGTGTTTACCTCGGAAGCGGCCCTGCGCGATTCCGGCGCGATTGAACGGGCGATTGAGCAACTGCAAGCAGCAGGCCACCTGTACCAAGGCACGCTCGAGCCGCCGAAGGGTGAAACGCCCGACGACTGGGAAGCAAAAGAACAATTGCTGTTCCGGGCCACCGCCTTCGGCGACGATATGGACCGCACCGTGCAGAAATCCGACGGCAACTATGCTTATTTCGCGGGTGATTTAGCCCTCACGATGGATAAACTCCGCCGCCATTTCGAGGTGCTCATTTACATGCTGGGCGCCGACCATGGCGGTTACGTCAAGCGCCTTAAGGCCATCGCAGGTGCATTCAGCAACAATACGGTCGAGGCCGATGTGCTGCTGTGCCAACTGGTGCGCCTCACCAAAAACGGCGAGCCGGTAAAAATGAGCAAACGCGCCGGCACCTTCGTAACGGTGCGCGACGTGCTCGACGAAGTGGGCCGCGACATTCTGCGCTTCGTGATGCTGATGCGCAAATCCAGCCAGGACATGGATTTCGACCTCGCCAAAGTGAAAGAACAATCGAAAGACAACCCGGTATTCTATGTGCATTACGCCCATGCCCGCGCCAAATCACTGTTGCGCATGGGGCGTGAGCAAGTCGCCGAGGCGTTTGAGAATTCGCAAGCGCCCACAGCAGCGCTTTTGGCACTGCTCACCCACCCGGCCGAACTGGCGCTGATACGCCTGTTGGCCAGCTGGCCGCGGCAGGTGGAGCAGGCGGCGCTGGCCCACGAACCGCATCGTGTGATTTACTATTTGCAGGAAGTGGCGGCGAGCTTCCACGGCCTGTGGAACGAGGCCGATCTGCGCTTTATTCAGCCGCAAATGCCGGAGCTTACCGCCGCACGTTTGGCACTTGCGCGGGCGATGGCCGTCGTGCTAGCGTCCGGCCTTGCCGTTTGCGGCGTTGAACCGGTGGAGGAGTTGCGCGGATGAAGCCCGACCTAGAAGATTTCGAAGATTTGAACGACGAAGTGGATGCGCCGCGCAGCCGCGCCATGTCGTGGGTAGTGTTGGGTTTGGCTGTGGTCGGCTTCGCAAGCCTTGCGTATTACGCTTACCATTCCGGCAGCCAGGCGAGTAAAGAGGGCGATATGCTGCTGGTCGCGGCCGATGAATCGCCGGTGAAAACCGCGCCCGCGAATCCGGGCGGCGAAGAGTTCCCGAACAAGGACAAAACCATTTACGACGTGATCGCCCCGCAAAATGGCGAAAAACAAGTCGAGAAACTATTGCCGGAACCTCAAAGCCCCGTCATGCCCACCAACGCCGACCATGAGGACGACGATGTGGATGGCGTAGCGGCAGCCCCTGCGCCAACCACCGCACCCACCCCGGCGGTAGCGCCCGCACCGGCTCCCGCCGCCGCACCCGCGTCGGAAACCACCACGTATGTAAGCAAAAAACTGGTGCCCGTCGGCGAAGATCCGGCGGCTCAGCAAAAAGCCCCCACTGTTGCCACGCCAGCCCCGGCCAAAGCCGTCGGTGAGCCGAATTTTGTGAATGAAAAACCGGCTGCGGCGAAAGCAGAAAAACCGGCGGTTGCCAAGCCCACGCCTAAGCCCGCAGCGAAACCTGCGGCGAGTGCGGGCGGCAGCTATCAGGTGCAACTCGGTGCGTATAAATCCGAAGCCGAAGCACAAGCCGCGTGGAAAAAAATCAGCGGTGCGCATGCAGGCGTGCTGGGCGGTGCGCCAACCATCGTAAAGGCCGATGTCAATGGCAGCACGTTCTATCGCCTGCGCGCAGGCAGTTACGCGAGCACGAGCGATGCGAAAGCGGCCTGCGCCAAACTGGGTGGGCAGGCGTGTTTTCCGGCTAAATAATTTCGTCATCCCGGTTTGCGCAAGCAATACCGGGATCTCCTTCAACGGGCAGAGAATTTTATCAACGCCGAATGATGCTCTGCCTGTTGAACGAGATCCCGGGGCAAGCCCGGAATGGCGGTCTAAACATGAGGTTTGCATGTCAATAAAATCCTTTATCTGCGGCGTGGCTGGGCAAGCGCTTACTACCGCCGAGCGCGAATTTCTGCAACGTGAGCAGCCTTACGGCGTGATTCTGTTCGCGCGTAACATCGACAATCCTGCGCAGGTTCAGACTCTGGTCGCCGACATTAAATCATGCCTCACGCACCCGTTTGCCCAAATCCTCATCGACCAGGAAGGTGGCCGCGTGGCGCGCATGAAGCCACCGCATTGGCGCGTCTATCCGCCCGCGTTTGAACTGGCGCAAAAACCCGATGCGTCGCGCGCCATTTACCTCAACGCGCGGTTGATTGCGCAGGAACTGCAAAGCGTCGGCATCACCACCGACTGTGCCCCACTGGCCGACGTGTTGGCACCCGAATGCCACGCCATCATCGGCGACCGCGCGTTCGGGCGCGATGGCGGCACCGTCGCCACGCTCGCGCGTGCGCAAGCACAGGGGCTGCTCGATGGCGGCATTCTGCCGGTATTGAAACACATCCCCGGCCATGGCCGCGCGACGATGGACAGCCACGAAGCATTGCCCGTTGTTTCCGCCACGCTTGACGAACTCGCCGCGTGCGATTTCATTCCGTTCGCGCTATTGGCTGACCTGCCACTCGGCATGACGGCGCATATCGTGTACACCGCGCTCGACGCCGATCGCGTCGCGACCTGCTCGCCTACGGTCATCCAATTCATTCGCCAGCAAATCGGTTTTGGCGGGTTGCTGATGAGCGACGATTTATCAATGAAAGCGCTTGGCGGCAGTTACGAAGAACGCACCGAAAAAACCCTCGCCGCCGGGTGCGATTTAGCCCTGCACTGCAACGGCGTGATGGACGAAATGCAAGCGGTCGCCGCTAAAAGCGTGGCCCTCGCGGGCGAGGCACTGGCCCGCGCCGAACGCGCACAGGCCATGCTGCCAACACATGCAGCTACCCCCGAGCCCACACTGCTCGCCGAATGGCAACGCCTGCTTGCCGCCGCCTAAGGCGCGTGGTATGACGCCCAGGTAACCGCGAGGAAATCCTATGGGACTGAGTTTTGGCCATCTGCTGCTGGTATTGATTCTGGTGTTCGTGCTGTTTGGCGCGGGCCGCCTGCCGAAAGTCATGGGCGATCTGGGTCGCGGCATCCGTAACCTGCGCGAGGGCCTGAATGGCGAAGGCGATAGCAAGCAAGAAGTGCTGCCGCCGGACGATAAGAAATAATCGTGCGTGGTGGGTAGTGGGTAGTGAGTGGTGTTGCCTTCACGACTCACGACTCACCACTCACCACTCACCACCCACTGAGTGAACATGTTTGACATCGGCTTTTCCGAACTCCTCCTCATCGGCATCGTGGCGTTGGTCGTTATCGGCCCTAAGGATTTACCGGTTGTCATCAAGCATATCGCCGGTTTCTTGCGCGAGCTGCGCGGCCTGTATGCGGGGATGCGCCACCAGATGCACCAGGTGATGGACGAAGCAGGCATCACCGACATGAAAAACGAAATGACCACCATCATCGATCTCGAAGGCAAACCGCAAAAAGCGTTTGATGTGCGCGAGCTGGAAACATTCAAGGCCACGCACAAAGTGGTTGGCCCGGAATCCGAGCATAAACCAAAAGACCATGGGGCGTTCAACAGTGACGATTGATCGCGCCGCAATCTCAGCCTGTCACCCCGTGTTTATCACGGGGTCCATCTTTCTCAGTGCCACTCCAAGGCGGACCCCGTCGTCCGACGGGGTGACAGGTGAGGTGATGGATGAACGCTGAAGCCCCACTCATCACCCATCTCGTCGAGCTGCGCGGGCGGGTGATGCGCGTGAGCGCGGTGTGGCTGGTGGCCACCATCGCCTGCTATCTTGTCGCGCCCGATATTTACCAATTCCTGCTGCGCCCTTTGGCTTTGGTGTTCAACGACGACCATCACCGCCTCATCGCCACCAACCTGACCGAGCCGTTCGTGACCTATATTCGCGTCGCGATTTATGGCGGGTTTTTCGTCGCGTTCCCCTACATCGCGACCGAGCTGTATTTGTTCATCGCGCCGGGCCTGTTCAAACACGAGCGCCATATTTTGGCGCCTTACCTCATCGGCGCGCCCATCCTGTTTTTTATCGGCGCGGCGCTTGCGTATTTTTTCGTCATGCCCAAAGCCTTCGCCTTTTTTGCCAGCTTCGAAGTGGCCCGTGCCGACGGTGTTTTCCCCCTCACGATTGACGCGAAAGTGAGCGAATATTTGGGCCTCGTCATGCATATCGTGCTGGCGTTCGGCCTCGCGTTCCAACTCCCCATCATCCTCACGCTGCTGATTCGCACGGGCATGTTGTCCGTTGTCACACTGGCACGCGGGCGGCGTTACGCCATGGTGATTTTGCTGTCCATCGCCGCCGTCATCACCCCGCCGGATGTGTTGAGCCAAGTCCTGCTTTTCATTCCGCTTTATGCGCTTTATGAACTGTCGATAGTGATCGGGCGGGGGATTGAGCGCAGGCGAAAAGATGACACGTTGATCACCACCTAGCGTCATCCCCGCGAAGGCGGGGATCTCACTTGAGGCGCAAGCGAACGTTGAAGGAGATTCCCGCCTTCGCGGGAATGACAAAATGAGGAATTTATGCACGACAAAGAACTAATCCGTAAAAACCCCGAAGCCTTCAAAGCCGCACTGGCGCGGCGTGGGCTGGTGGTCGACGTGGCACAACTTCAGGCACTCGACGGGCAAGACCGGGGCGGTAAAACCAAAATGCAAGCGCTACAAGCACGCGCGAACGACATCGCCAAATCCATCCCCGCCGCCAAAAAAGAAGGCCGCGACATCGCGCCGCTACTGGCCGAAGGCAAAGCCCTGAAAGAACAAATCGCCGCCATGGAAGCAGGCGAGGGCGGGGCGCTGGATGAAGCACTCGCCAAGCTGCCGAACATTCTGGCCGACGACGTGCCGGATGGCGCGGACGAAAGCGCCAACAAAGAATTGCGCGTGGTGGGAAATCAACCCCATTTCAATTTTGCAAACCAGCCGCTCGATCATGTTGCCCTCGGCGAAGCGCTTGGGTTGATGGATTTTGAAGCCGCAGCCAAACTCTCCGGCGCGCGGTTTGTGGTGCTGCGCGGGTCGCTTGCAAAGCTGGAGCGCGCACTTGCCGCCTTCATGCTCGATATACACACGCAGGAATTTGGCTACACCGAACATCAGGTGCCATATCTGGTGAAGGACGCGGCGCTGTTCGGCACCGGGCAGTTGCCGAAATTCGCCGAAGATTTATTCAAAACCACGGGCGACCACTGGCTAATCCCAACCTCCGAAGTCTCACTCACCAACCTTATCGCAGGCGATATTCTCGACGAAACAACCCTGCCACGTCGCATGACGGCTTGGACGCCGTGTTTCCGCAGCGAGGCAGGCAGCGCCGGGCGCGACACGCGGGGCATGATTCGCCAGCACCAGTTTTCCAAGGTCGAGCTCGTCAGCATCACCCGGCCCGAGGACTCGGCGGCTGAACATGAGCGCATGTTGAATTGCGCCGAGGAAGTACTCAAACGCCTCGGCCTGCATTACCGGGTGATGGCGCTGTGCGCGGGCGACACAGGGTTTTCGGCCCGCAAAACCTACGACATCGAAGTGTGGCTGCCGGGGCAAAACGCTTTTCGCGAAATTTCGAGCTGCAGCAACTGTGGTGATTTCCAGGCCCGGCGGATGAAGGCGCGTTTCCGCCGCCGTCCTTCGGACTCTGGCGCGACAAGTCAAGCGCACGCAGGCGGTATCGAATTCGTGCACACCCTCAATGGCTCGGGCCTAGCGGTTGGGCGCACGCTGGTGGCCGTGCTAGAGAATTATCAGCAGGCGGATGGGTCGATCACTATTCCCGAAGCCCTGCGCCCCTATATGGGCGGGCTGAAGGTGATTAGCCGACAGCTAACAGCTAACAGCTAACAGCTAACAGCTAACAGCTAACAGCTAACAGCTTTTGTTAGCATGTTGGGTTTTGGGTTACAGGCGTGGATTTTTTAGGTGAAGGATACCCTTCTTTCCTTAAAATCGCTGTAGGCTGTTGGCTGCAGGCTGTAGGCTCCTTACATGCCCATCGACCTTAAAAACACCCGCATCCTCATCAGCAACGACGACGGCGTGGAGGCTGAAGGCATCGCCCTGCTTGAACGCATCGCCCGTACGCTGAGTGACGATGTGTGGGTGGTTGCCCCCTTAACCGAACAAAGCGGGGCCGGGCATTCGCTCAGCCTGCACAAACCCTTACGTGTGCGGCAAGTGGCCGAGCGCCGTTTCGCGGTGGATGGTACGCCGACGGATGCGGTGCTGCTCGCGGTGATGGAAGTGCTGAAAGACAAACGCCCGGGCCTGATGCTTTCAGGCATCAACCGCGGCAGTAATTTGGCCGAGGATGTCACCTATTCCGGCACCGTGTCGGCGGCGATGGAAGCAACGTTGCTGGAAATTCCGTCAATCGCGTTTTCGAACCAAATGCGCGGGGCCGTGAGCTGGGAAGTGCCCGAACATTACACCGCGCAGATGATTGAAACGCTGGCGCGCGCCGATATCGGGCATGACCAGCTGATCAACGTCAATTTCCCGGGCGTGAAAGTGGCCGAAGTGAAGGGCATCAAAGTCTGCGCGCAAGGGCGGCGTAAGCTGGATGATAATTTGCATCGCCGCGAGGACCCGCAAGGGCGGCCTTACATTTGGATTGGCGGGCAGCGCACCGTGCCGTTTAACGACACGCCGGATTCCGACATTCAGGCCATCGCCGAAAATTTCATTACGGTTACTCCCATCAGCCTCGACATGACGGATTACAAGCTGATGACACGCCTTGCCACCTTGATGGAGCGCGCATGACGCCCGCGCGCCGCGCCGTAAAGTCGCCGCGCCATGCGCTCGCTGTGGCACCGGCCAAACCCATGCCTAAAGGTGTGCACCCGGCGGTCGCTGGCGAGGCGGATTCGTGGCTGGCTGCCGAGAAAATTCGTTTGCTGATGAAACTGCGCCGCAGCGGCATCACCGACACGCGGGTGCTGGCGGCGCTTGAATCCGTGCCGCGCGAGCAGTTCGTGGAAGAGGCATTTCGCGACCGCGCCTATGAAGATAACGCGTTGCCGATTGCGAACGAGCAAACCATCAGCATGCCCACCATCGTCGCCATGATGACGCAGGCGCTGGGGGTGGAGGCGGGGCATTGCGTGCTCGAAATCGGCACGGGCTCGGGCTATCAGGCGGCGGTGCTGGCGAAATTAGCGCGGCGCGTGCACACGATCGAGCGGCACGCCGCGCTGGCCGAACTGGCGCGCAGCCGGTTCACCGCCATGAAGCTGCGTAACATCGACAGCCATTTGGGCGACGGCAGCAAAGGCTGGCCGCATGCAGCGCCGTTCGAGCGTATACTCGTCACCGCCGCCGCCACCACCGTGCCGCAGGAGCTGATGGCACAACTCACTATCGGTGGCGTCATGGTCATCCCCGTGGGCCCGCATGTGGCCGACCAGCAGCTGGTGCGGCTCACCCGCGTGGCACACGACGAAGTGCGCCGCGAAGTGCTAAGCGCGGTGAGGTTTGTGCCGCTCGTGGGTGCCTGATCGCTATGAACAGGGTGCCGCGAATTTATTCATACGTCGTGGCTTCTGATACGGGGTTGGCACCGAACGTAACAGGCGGCATTTGTACGCTTGCGGTGTGCAAACCAAAAATTCGTGAGTACGCGCAGCCGGGAGACTGGGTTCTGGGAATGAGTATCCCAAAGCATGGTCGAACACGGGTCATCTACGCCATGCAGGTGAGTGAAAAGATTGCGTTTTCGGATTTTTTTCATGACGCCCGATTTCAAAGTAAAAAGCCAACGCATGACAAACGGGGTGATAATTTTTTTCACCTCAAGGACGGTGAATATCACTTGGCCTTTCAGTCAGCGGCGCATGCCGGAAAACTCGAAGCGCTTGCTAAAGATATTAACCCGCCAACGGTGCTAGTTGGTGAAAAATTTTGGTATTTTGGCGAGCAGGCGCCTGTGCTTCCTGAGTCGCTATGGGAAAAGCGACTGGCGTTGCCTGACGCCCGAAGGCGTGGCCACCGTGTTACGGAAGACGCGGCCGATGTTGAAATATTTTCGGATTGGATTCAGCAATGGCCTGCTGGTGTGCATGGTAAGCCACGCGATTTAGGCAGATCAGCTTCTCCCATAGTGCCGCTGATCATAGTCTCTAGGATTAATGTAGGGTTATAATCCGCACATGCCAAAGAGAGCGGCAGTGCATAAAGGCCACAAAAATAGCTGAACAATTGTTTATTTAATCGGTGTATAAAAACTGCCGTTGCGTTCAGTATTTGTGTGTGTTATCTCTGGATAAGACTGTGGATATCACTTGAGATAATCATGGTAACGTAATAAAAAATGGGCATAAAATTTCTTCAAGCCCTGAGTCGCATACGGCAAGTATTATCAGGGGAAAAACCCCCAACCTGTTGATAAAACGAGGCTCGCATGCGCTTATCCGTCGTTTCCCTGCTGATGATTCTGACCACCGTGTTCCTGTCGGCCTGCGGGCGCGACGAACTGGCATCGCTCGACGACCGTAGCCAGATGTTTTATGGCCGCACCGGTGTGATGAGTGTGGCGTCGGCGGCATTTACCACCGCGCCTGCCATTCAAGCCGCGCCCATCAGTGCCATCAGCAGTAACGACCTCGCGCCAGCCTCGGGCCATGCGCCTGCCATCATCAATACCAGCTCCGTCGTCGCGCGCCCCATCATGGCGGCCAATAACCCCTGGCAATGGCCGGTGAACGGCGAAGTGGCCGAGCGTTTCGGTAAGCAGGGCGAGGGGATTGCGAACGAAGGCATTACCATTGCAGCGCCGGAAGGCACGCCCATTCGCGCCGCGCAAGCAGGCGAAGTGGCCTATGTGGGCCACGGCGTGCGCGACTATGGAAATATCGTGATTCTGCGTCACCCCAGCGGCGAAATGACGTCGTACGCCCATGCCAGCGACATTATTGTGAACAAAGGCCAGCAAGTCGCCGCGGGTGCCACGCTTGGGCATGTGGGCACTTCGGGCAACGCCAAAACACCGCAATTGCATTTCGCCCTGCGCTCGGGCGACCGCGCGGTGGATCCGCTCACCAAACTCCCAAGCCAACTCGCCAGCCGATAGGAGCCCTCGATGCGAACTACCCCACGCAACTACCTCGTGCGCCTTGCGTTGTTTTATGTGGCGCTGGTGAATGACAAATGGACGGCTAGGCGCTTTACCGCTTAGCGGTCGGTGCTGCGGTCGATTTGTCGGCGGGCTTTGAAGCAGTCGAAGGCGCGTTCGGGGGTTCGACAAACAAGATGTTGCTATTCGTAATTCTGCCGCCGCCATTAATTTCACGCGCGACATCGCTCATGCCAGGCGTAGCTTTCAGTGCTGATTGGACACCTTTGCTGCCCAACATGGCCGCTCGTATTTCATTGAAATTCCACAGGTCATTCACTAACTCGCCCGTTACTTTATTGCGGTGGTCGCTGCTGTTCACATTCGCCGCGTCCGTTGGGTTGCTGATGAACCCAACTTCCAATAAAACCGAGGGAGTGCGAGGTATTTGTTTGCCACTAATCATGATGAGTTCCTGAATGCGGGGGGCAAATTTGGCATCCTGAACATAGTCCCATCCGGCAGGTGGTTCATAGGCGGGGTCGAGCTTTTTCAATTGCTGCGCCTGCGCATAAGGCACATGCTGTAAATTCTGGCGTAGCACGTTCAGCAGCTGACTCGACTGACTGAGTCCCGTGGCATATTTATTGCCATACAGTCTTGTACCTTGTGCGTCGCCGTTTTCTGCATGATTGACGTGAAACGACACATAACCTGCAAAGGCATTATTGGCTGCAGCCCAGCGGAAGGCGAAACCTTGGCCCGTGTAGGGGGCATGATCTTTTTCTGGATGGCCTTTATGAAAATAGACGGGATCCGTTCGGCTGATAATCACATCGCCGCCGAGGGCATTCATTTTCTGCGCCGCCGTTTTGGCGTAGGCGAGCGTAATATTCGCTTCCTGATAGACCTGGTCGCTTGACATACAGCCAAAATCCACAGCGCGGCTGCCGTTTTTCATATCCTTCGTGACGCCATGGCCAGCGTCGAAAGCAAACATGGGATGCCCTTTGCGCGGCATAAAAGGCTTGATGCCAGGGTGCGCCTTCGAAACCCATTCAGGAATTGGCTCATATTGAAAGACGTTGTGCCCTTTGCCGTCATTGTGCGGAACAAGCGCGGCGACGTATGCAATTTCATGGGTGCGTTGGTTCGTAGCAATGCGCGTTTCAGGATTCATCAGCCATGTATCGCCCTGGTTGCCTGGCGCAACGGCCTGCGGTGTGGCTGCGGGTTTACTCCCGTTCCTGTACTGGTCCCATTTCTGTTGAAGCCATTGCCACATAGCTCTAATTTACATGACAAGTGCTTAATAAAACGTAAAGCGGCTGGAAAATGGCTTCGCACCCGGCTATCCCTGCCTGCATGACAACGCTCGCCTGGTTCCGCCGTGATTTGCGCCTGCATGACCATGCCGTGCTGCATGCGGCGTTGTCGCGCCCGGGTGCGGTGCAGCCGGTGTTTGTGTTCGATAGCGACATTCTGGCCCGGTTTAGTAATCCGGCCGACCGACGACTGGGGTTTATCGCCAGTGCTTTATGCCATCTCGATGCACAGCTGCGCCAGCGCGGCGGCGGGTTGCTGGTGCTGCACGGACGCGCGGTCGAGGTGATTCCCAAACTCGCGCAGGCGCTATCGGCGGATGCCGTCGTCGCAGCCGAAGATTTCGAGCCCGCTACCCGCGCCCGCGACGCCGCGGTGGGGCAAGCGCTTGGGCCAAATGCTGCGTTCATACAGCCGCTCGACCAGCTCATCCATCACCCGCAAGCACTGATGAAGGGCGACGGCACGCCCTATCGCGTGTTTACGCCATTTTTCAAAAACTGGCAGGCGTTGCTGTCACCAACCAGCGCGGCGGCGTATGAGGTGTCCGATGCCGGGCGCTACGCCGATGCGCGCGCCAACGCCAAAGCGGCTGAACATGCCGGGCTGAACGTCGTTTCGCTGGAACATGGCCCGGAAGCGGTGCTTGAATCCATCGGCTACCGCTATGCGCCGGATGCGCTGTGGGACGCGACCGCAGGACCTGCACGCCTGAAGGAATTCATCGCCCATAAACTGGGCGGTTATGCCCGCGCTCGCGACGCGCTCGACGATGTGGGCACCAGTCGCCTCAGCCCCTATGTGCGCCACGGCATGGTGAGTATCCGCGAGTGTTTGCACGCGGCGATGGCGAGTCACTTACCTCCCCCTTCAGGGGGGAGGTCGCCCGAAGGGCGGGTGGGGGTTTCTTCCTCCGCCGCAAAGGAACCCCCACCCGACGCTCACGCGTCGACCTCCCCCCTGAAGGGGGAGGTAAGCAACCACAAAGCCGCTGAAAAATGGGTATCCGAACTGGCGTGGCGCGAGTTTTATGCGAGCGTTTTGTTTCACTTTCCTGAGGTGGTCGATCAGGAATTTCAAGAGCATTATCGCGGCACCATTCCATGGAGCGCCGACACCACCACGCGCGACGCCTTTTTGAATGCGCAAACCGGGTTCCCGGTGGTGGATGCGGCACTGCGCGAGCTGACACAAACCGGCTTCATGCACAACCGCGCCCGCATGATCGTGGCGAGTTTCGCAAGCAAAGATTTATTGCTTGATTGGCGCATCGGCGAGGAATTCTTTGCGCAATGGCTGATGGATTACGACCTCGCCAGCAATAACGGTGGCTGGCAGTGGGCGGCCAGCACCGGCACCGATGCCGCACCGTATTTCCGCATTTTTAACCCGGTGCTGCAAAGTAAAAAATTCGACCCACAGGGAAATTACCTGCGCCGTTATGTGCCAGAAATCGCGCATCTGCCCGACGCCGAAATCCACGCCCCGTGGGAATCACCAAGCCCGCCTGCTGGTTATCCGGCCCCCATCGTCGACCGTGAAATGGCCCGCAAACGCGCATTAGCAGCGTTCAAGCGCTGATTGGCATTCCCGCGAAGGCAGAAGTCTAGAGCGGCACGTCGGCGCAGCGAGATATTTTTGGACTGGATCCCCGCCTGCGCGGGGATGATAGAGCGAGGGAAATATGTGCCTCAGGCGACTATGGCTCTCAAGCGCGTGCGAAGCTTAGCCTCAAGCTCTGGCCGTGCGAGGGCGAGGGCGACATTGGCTTCGATATAGCCCGCGACTTCGCCGCAATCGTAGCGGGTGCCGTCGAAGCGATAGCCGTAAAAATCGGTGCGGCCGATGAGGCCTGCCAGCGCGTCGGTGAGCTGGATTTCACCGCCCGCGCCGCGCTGCTGCTGCGATAATTCCTCGAACACAGCGGGTTGCAGGATATAGCGACCGATGATGGAGGTAGTGCTGGGCGCGACGTCGGGCTGCGGTTTTTCGACAAGGCCCAGGGCACGAATCAGTTTTTTTAGTTCATGTGTAGGCGAAGCCGAACCGCGAAGCGGCAGGGTAGGCGCGTCAGCGCCGAAGGGGGGTAAGCCCCCTTCAGTATCAAGTTTCAAAATCCCGTAGCTCGCCGTTTTGTCGCGAGGCACTTCCATCACGGCGGCCATGTTGGCGGTGCTCACGGCTTGAAACGCGTCGACCATTTGCTTCAGGCACGGCTCGCCGCCATGCACCAAATCGTCGGCCAGAATCACCGCGAACGGTTCGTCGCCCACCACATGCCGCGCGCACCACACCGCGTGGCCAAGGCCCAGTGGTTCCTGCTGGCGCAAATACACGATGGAGCCGGGCTCGGGCAGCCAGTGCGACGTGGCGGCAAGGGCCGACTGTTTTTGCTTGTCATCCAGCGTGCGCTCAAGCTCGTAGGCGCGGTCGAAATGGTTTTCGATGGCGTCTTTGTTGCGGCCGGTGACAAAAATAAACTGCTCGATGCCCGCCGCGCGCGCCTCTTCAAACGCGTAATGAATCAGGGGTTTGTCGACGACCGGCAGCATTTCCTTGGGCATGGATTTGGTCGCAGGTAAAAACCGCGTGCCGAGGCCGCCAACGGGGAAAACTGCCTTGCGGATGTGTGCCATGCGCTTGGTGTTGCGGGAGTTGGCATGAAATGCAACTGAAAAAGCACCCCTATTGCTTGACACCTACCGAAAAATCCGTAGATTGCCCGCCTTAACACGACGACCCCGAGGCAATCATGGCTAAAAAAGCAACCATTCTCGTCAAGCTGGAATCGACCGCGGATACCGGTTTTTTCTACGTGAAAAAGCGCAACCCGCGCAAACAGACCGAGAAACTGAAATTCAACAAATACGACCCCATCGCGCGCAAGCACGTGGAGTTCAAAGAAGTGAAGCTCAAGTAATGCGACTCGCTTTTTTGACTGCTTTGCTGCCTTCCGCCGCCCTTGCGCAAGCCGCGCCCGGCGACGCTACGGCTGCGGGTTCGCCGTATGCCAGCATGCTGCCGCTGCTGTTCATCTTTGTCATTTTCTACTTCCTGCTCATCAAGCCGCAGCAAAAGCGCGCGAAAGAGCACCAGGTCATGCTCACGGCCCTGAAAAAGGGCGACGAAGTAGTGACTGCCGGTGGTATCATCGGCCGTATCATCAAGGTCGACGATGCGCGCGCCACGGTAGAAATCGCCAAAGGCGTGGAAGTGGTGGTCATGAAATCGACCATTTCGACCGTGGCCACGACCCCGGAAAAGGCCGCAACGCCAGCGAAGAAAAGCACCGTGGTTAAGAACGATAACAAAGTGCCTAGCAAAAGCCAGATTGCGAACGACAACTGACGGGTTTGAGTTGGGCGCTTTACGCCTTACGAGCCCGTCATCCCGGTTTGCTTCAGCAAGACCGAGATCTCCTGAAACTAGCAGAGCCTTGTTGAAATGTTGATAAAGTGTTGCCTGTGGTGGGAGATCCCGGGACAAGCCCGGGATGACAGTTTCAATATTTTTTCGTGCATCCACTAAAACACTGCGCTACTCGAGTCCCGACTCTCGACTCTAATTACTGAGGCCTCATGCTCCAATTCCCCCGCTGGAAAGTTATCACCGTTTTGCTGGTGTCGCTGTTTTTTATCGTCGCGGCGTTGCCGAATGTGGTGCCTGAAACACTGGCAAAAAAACTTCCATTCAGCGAAAAACTACCGCTGGGACTCGATTTACGTGGGGGTTCATACCTGCTGCTGCAGCTCGATTTCACCACTTACCTGCGCGAACACATGACCAACGTGCGCGACGGTGTACGCGAGGAATTGCGCAAAGCCAAAGTTGGTTACACCGATTTGCGCGCGAGTAGCACCGAGGTTAATTTCAAAATCCGTACCGATACGCTGAGTGAAAAAGTAAAACTGCGCGACATATACACCCGTATTGATCCCGACCTCACCGCCGACGAGACGGACGGCGTGACGCGGCTCTATTACCCCGAGCCTAAATTGAAAGCGCTGCAGGCGCGCCTGCTCGAACAATCCATCGAAATCGTCGACCGCCGGGTGAACGAAGCAGGCACGAAGGAGCCGATTATCCAGCGTCAGGGGGCCGACCGCATTATCGTACAAGTGCCGGGCCTCGCCGACCCGACGGAGCTAAAACACCTGCTGGGCAAAACCGCAAAAATGACGTTCCACCTCGTGAACGAAGACGTTTCGCGTCAGCAAATCGCGCAGGGCGCTTTGCCTGCCGACACCATGATTTTAAGTGCCGACGATAACGAGCGTAACGTCAATAACGGCCTCGAGAAAGAACGCTACGCCGTGTTTAGCGAAGTGGCGCTTGGTGGTGAACTGCTCACCGGCGCGCGCGCTAGTTATAACGAAGGGCTGCCGGTCGTCGAGTTCCAGTTCAACACGCTGGGCGCACAAAAATTTGGCGACATCACCAGCCACAATGTGGGCCGTCGTTTCGCAGTGGTGCTCGACAATAAAGTGATTACGGCACCGGTCATTCGCGGCTCCATCGTGGGCGGTCGCGGCATCATCGAAGGCGGCTTCACCGTCGAATCCGCGAACGAACTGGCGGTGCTATTGCGTGCCGGTGCGCTGCCTGCGCCGCTGAATGTGATTGAAGAGCGCTCGGTGGGGCCAAGCCTTGGGGCCGATTCCATCAATGCCGGCACGGCGGCTGCGATTTTGGGTATCGGTCTCGTGGTCGTGTTCATGTTTTTGTCGTATGGGCTGTTTGGCCTGTTTGCGAATGCGGGGCTGGTCATCCATTTCATCATCGTGATCGGCACCATGTCACTGCTGCAGGCCACGCTCACGCTGCCGGGCATTGCGGGCATCGTGCTCACCATGGGCATGGCGGTCGATGCAAACGTGCTGATTTTCGAGCGCATCCGCGACGAACTGCGTTTTGGTAAAGGCCCGATTGCGGCAATTGAGTCGGGCTTTAATCTCGCGTTCGGCACGATTTTCGATTCCAACATCACCACCCTGATTGCGGCCGGGTTGCTTTACACGCTGGGTGCTGGTTCGGTGAAAGGCTTTGCCGTCACGCTTACCATCGGTATTCTGTCTACTATGTTCGCCAGCGTCATGTTCTGCCGTATGCTGATTGTGTATTGGGCACGACGCACGCGACCGAAAGTGATTCCGATTTAGTTTTCGTGAGTGGTGAGTAGTGGGTGGTGAGTAGTGAAGCCACTCTGTTCCACCACGCACTACGCACCACCCACCACCCACGGCTCTATGCAAGATCTCACCCCACGGCTCGACGCCAACGCCCAGCTCATTCAGTCCTATGGGCCGGGTGGGTTTCGCATTGCGAATACGGACTATTCCGGTGCGGTGGCAATTTTCTGCGACAGGACAGTGGAGTGGGATGGCGAGTTGAGCGTGGAATCGGTGCTGCGCGCCATAGAAATTCCTCCCCCTGTAGGGGGGAGGTTAGGTGGGGGCCCGAATATGGCACAGTCTCTGCCTATTACGGCCCCACCCCAACCCTCCCCCTATGGGGGAGGGGATTTAGAGGTGCTGCTCATCGGCACCGGGGCGCGTCACGTCATGCTGCCACGCGAACTGCGCGACGCCATTGTTGCGCGCGGGTTGGCGGTGGATACGATGGCGACCGGTGCGGCGGCGCGCACCTTTAACATCCTGCTGGGCGAAGCCCGGCGTGTGGTGGCGCTGCTGATGTTGCCGTAGCACGCCCTCACCCTGAATCCCCCCTCCTACCTCCCCCCGCGAGCGGGGGGAGGGAGGAGGGGGGATTTCGGGTGAGGGCGTTGTGAGGTGTGGTGGGCACGCCCTCACCCGTAATTTGCCCGAGAGCAAATTCCGACCTCTCCCGAGGGAGAGGTAAAAGGGCGCTTCCATTGGCGTTACTTGGCTGTTATAGCCCCCGCCATGAGCGAGAACGAACAACCAACAACCAACAACCAACAATCATCCACCACCCGCTGCGGCACCATCGCGCTCATCGGCGCGCCGAATGCGGGGAAATCGACGCTTTCGAACCGGCTGGTCGGGGCGAAGGTGTCGATCGTTACGCCCAAGGCGCAAACCACCCGTAGTCGGGTGACCGCCGTGTGCATGGAGGCCGGGGCGCAAATGGTGTTCCTCGACGTGCCGGGGGTGTTCGACGCCAAACAGGATTTCGAGCGCGCCATGGTGAACGCCGCCTGGAACGGCGCACGCGGGGCGGATGTGATTATGTTCATGCAGGATGCCCGCAAAAAGCCCGACGAAGAGACCGAAGCGGCGCTGGCGCGGGTGCTGAAGCTGGTGGGGCAGGGGGATGAAGTTGGGCACGGTGGTGAGGCTGGTGCGCCTCTCCCTCGGGAGAGGCAACGAGGCTTAGCGAGCGTCAGCGAGCTTAGCCGCAGTGGTGAGGGCGGCGACCCGTTAAGTTCTGACCCAGCACGCCCTCACCCTGAATTTTCTTCAAGGGAAAATTCAGACCTCTCCCAAGGGAGAGGTAAGCAAGCAGTGCCTATCGGGCAAAACAAGCCACAGAAAAACCTCATCATCGTGCTCAATAAAATCGACGCGGTGGAGGACAAGAAAACCCTGCTGCTGCGTGCCAAATGGTTTTCCGAGCGGGCCGATAACCCGGCTCTGTTCATGATTTCCGCCCGCAAAGGCGATGGCGTCGAAGCGCTGAAAAGCTTGCTTGCCACCATGATGCCCGAAGGCCCGTATCTGTATGACGAAGACGCGCTGACCGACATGCCTATGCGCCTCATCGCCAGCGAGCTGACGCGCGAGCAGTGCTTTTTAAAACTGCAGGAAGAAATTCCCTACACCCTCACGGTGGAGACCGAAAAATACGAAACGAAGGCTGATGGTTCCGCCGTCATCAACCAGATCATCATCGTGCAGAACGAGCGGCAGAAAACCATCGTGATCGGCGAGGGCGGGCAGATGCTAAAAGCCATCGGCGAACGCGCCCGCCACGAAATCGGCCGCATGCTGGGCGCGAAGTGCCACCTGTATTTGTTCGTCAAAGTGCGCGCCGACTGGAAAGAAAAACCCGAAGCCTATCGGTATTTGGGGCTGGAGATGGGGCAATAGAATTACGGTGAGTGGTGGGTAGTGCGTGGTGTGTGGTGACAAATTCTGCTTTTTCCACTACCCACAACTCACTACTCACCACTCACCGCAAAAACTATGCAAACCCTCACCCTCGAAGCCATCATCCTCAGCGTCGATAAATTCGGCGACCATGATGCGATTGTGCATTTGTTTACGGCAGAACATGGCCTGTTGCGCGGGGTGGTGAAGCGTGGGCTCACGGGTAAGCACAAGGCCGATTTGCAGCCCGCCACCCAAGTGCAGGCCGTGTGGAAAGCCCGGCTGCCCGAGCATTTGGGCACCGTGACACTCGAGGCGCGGCATAGTTTCGCCGCGCGCGTGATGCACGATAAACTGCGCCTCGCCAGCGTGGGCAGCATGATGAGTTTGCTCTCCGCCAGCCTTGCCGAGCGCGACGCGCACCCGGCGCTGTACCAGCAAACCATCAGCTTTTTGCAACATGTGGCGGTGGCAGGAAATAACACACAGTCCAACAATTTGTCATTCCCGCGCAGGCGGGAATCTCCTTTAGGAAGCGAAGGGGATTCCCGCCTGCGCGGGAATGACAAAAATAGTCATTCACAACTTCTCTGGCTGGGTGAATATGTGCGGCTCGAGCTGGCGTTACTGGAACTTTCGGGCTTCGGGCTGGATTTAAGCGAGTGCGCCGCGACTGGCACGCGTGAGGAGTTGATTTACATTTCGCCCAAATCGGGCCGGGCCGTCAGCCGCGAAGCGGGGGCGCCCTATCACGAGCGCATGCTGGCTTTACCCGAGTTTTTGAAAGCAAGCGCGGAACATGCCGACGATTTGGGCGCGATTTCAGCGGGACTTGCCACCACCGGCCACTTCATCGAAAGCCGTTTGTTGCCCGCGCTGCACCGCCACACGCCGCCGCTACGCACGCATTTCGTGAGCCTGCTGCAGCGCGAAGCGACGGGGACTTAGATTCCGCCATTGCGATGCCCACCCACCGTCATCGCCCGAATCGCATTGGCGATTCTAGGGCGATCCAACCTGCGCTAGCCATGGATTCCCCTAGAATCGCCAACGCGATTCGGAGAATGACGTGTGCACACAATACCCACAGCCTGCAAAGTTCACGCAACTGTCACATTTCTCGGGCGCGAGTGTGGTATTATTGGAGGTGAAATAAACACCAACCGATGTGGATCATGGTCACGACCATCGCAAATGCTGGAAATCTGACGCCGGAAGAGAAAGCCCGTGCCGAGAAAAAGGGCACTGATTTGGGCAAAGGGGCAGTGGATTTAGGCAATGGCGCAGTGGATTTAGTTAAATCCGCTGGGAAAACAGCCAGTGACGGCGCCAAAGTGGTCACCGATGCCGGTGCGGGGGTGGTGAAACAAGTCAAAGAAAAAGGCATCTGGGGCACCATTTCGGAAGGCGCCAGCAGTGCGTGGAACGGCATTCTGGGCTTCCTCGGCATGACCGGCGACCCTGAAAAAGATAAAAAAGGACTGAATGTTGGCAGCCTGATGGGTGGGTTTTTAGGGGCAGGCGGCGCATGGGCCATTTCGCAGTTTTTCGGGGGCGGCATTATTGGCACCATCGCCATGATCGCATTCATCCCCATGGGCATCATTATCGGCACGCAATTCGGTGACAAAAACATCAACCCGCTGATTGGTCGCGAGCCACGGGGTACGGCGCCGGCGAAAGCTCAGGCGCAAGCACAAACTCCGGCGCAAGCGCCTGCCGCATCGACCGAGGTGGCACAATCGTCGATCGACTGGTCGCAGATTCACAACGAATATGTTGCGCCACGCCAGACGGGGCAAGTGTTCGGTAACGTGGCCGCCGTAAGTTATTCGCCACAACAGCAAGGCCAGTTTGTGCCAACGCCGCAAACGCCGGTGGTACAAGTGCAGGGCGCTTCAGGCCCCATACAGCCCGGCCAGCCGCTTGGCTGGCGCATCGGTGGCTAAGTTTTCCACCATTATTGTTGCATATCGCCGCCTAATCGTTAGTTTTGCGCGCCTATGTCCAAGAATTCAGCCCCGCTCACCCCGATTCATAACGTCGCGTTCAAGGACGCGCTGGGCGAGCGTTATCTGGCCTATGCGCTTTCCACCATCACCGCCCGTTCGCTGCCGGATGTGCGCGACGGGTTGAAACCCGTGCATCGCCGCCTGTTATTCGCCATGATGCAGCTGCGGCTCGACCCCGCTTCGGGCTATAAAAAATGCGCCCGCGTGGTAGGCGATGTGATTGGTAAATACCACCCCCACGGCGACACGGCGGTGTACGACACCATGGTGCGCCTCGCACAAACCTTCAGCGTGCGTTACCCGTTGGTGGATGGGCAGGGCAATTTCGGCAGCATCGACGGCGATAACGCCGCCGCCATGCGTTACACCGAAGCCAAACTAACCGACGCCGCCATGCTGCTGATGGACGAGCTCGACTCCGACACCGTCGATTTCCGCCCCACGTATGACGGCACCGAAAGTGAGCCGGTGGTGATGCCCGCCGGATACCCGAACTTACTGGCCAACGGCGCGGAAGGCATTGCGGTCGGCATGGCCTGCGCCATTCCGCCGCATAATATTTTGGAACTCTGCGATGCGCTTTCGTACCTGATTAAAACCCCGAACGCCTCGATTGAAAAGCTGGTGAGTTTTGTCGCGGGGCCGGATTTCCCAACCGGCGGGCTAATTACCGAAAGCCAGCAGACCATCATCGACACCTACACCAACGGCCGCGGTTCGCTGCGCGTGCGCGCGAAGTGGGAGAAGGAGCCGCTAAGCCACGGCCTTTACCAAGTGGTGATTACGGAAGTGCCGTATCAGGTGCCGAAATCGAAGCTGATCGAAAAAATCGCCGATTTGTTCCGCGAGAAAAAACTGCCGCTGCTGGCCAACATCCAAGACGAATCGACCGACACGGTGCGCATCGTGCTCGAGCCGAAAAGCAAAAACGTCGACCCGGCGATTCTCATGGAGTCGCTGTATCGCGTGACCGATCTGGAAATCCGCTACGGCGTGAACATGAACGTGCTGGGCGCCGACGGCATTCCGCGCGTGATGAATCTGCGTGAATTGTTGCAGGCGTTTCTCGATCATCGCCTCGTGGTGCTGGAGCGTAAGTCGCGCTTCCGGCTCGCCGCCATCAAGCGTCGCATGGAAATTCTCGAAGGGTTGCTGGTGTGCTACCTCAACCTCGACGAAGTGATCCGCATCATCCGCGAGGAGGACGAGCCGAAGCTGGAACTCATCAAAGCATTCGACCTTACCGACTTGCAGGCCGAATCCATCCTCAACATGCGCCTGCGGCAATTGCGCAAGCTCGAGGAAATGGAAATCAAAAAAGAACATAAAGAGCTGAAGGCCGAAGCGAAGGAACTGACGGCGCTGCTGAAAGATGAAGGCGCACGCTGGGCACGGGTGGGCGACGAAGTGAAAGCCACGCGCAAACGTTTTGCCGCCAACAAAACCCTCTCCACCCGCCGCACGGAATTGTCGGACGCACCGAGCATGGCGAATATCTCGGTCGAAGCGTTCATCGAGAAAGAGCCGATCACCGTGGTGTGCAGCAAACTGGGCTGGATTCGCGCCTTCAAAGGCCACCACGACGAACTGCCGGATTTAAAATTCAAAGAGGGCGACGAAGCCTTTTTCCAGTTCAAAGCCAAAACCACCGACAAGCTGGTGCTGTTCGCCAGCAACGGGCGATTCTACACCCTGCCGTGCGACAAACTACCGGGCGCAAAAGGGCAGGGCGAGCCGATCCGCCTGATGATGGATTTGGAACAGAACGAAGACATCATCACCATGCGCGTGCACGAGCCTGAGCGTAAATTGCTGCTCGCTTCCGACATCGGCAAGGGGTTCATCGTCGACGAAGCGGCTGTGCTGGCGCAAACACGCGGCGGCAAGCAAATTTTGCAACTGCCCGCAGGCGCGAAAGCGATTGTGTGTGCGGATGCTAGCGGCGATCACGTGGCGGTGATCGGTACTAACCGCAAATTACTGGTGTTTCCAACCGAGCAACTGCCCCCCATGCAACGCGGCCAAGGCGTGGCCCTACAAAAATACAAAGGCGCCAAACTGGCGGATGCGAAAACCTTCAACTTAAAAGAGGGCCTCAGCTGGGTCATCGGCGACCGCGTACGCACCGAGGCGGACATGAAACCCTGGATGGGCAACCGCGCCGGTGCCGGCGGCCTGCCGCCCGTGGGCTTCCCGCGGAGTAACAAGTTCGGGGAGTGATTTACTGGACTTCTCGCGTTTTTGGCAGAGCATTGAGAATGCTGTTGGCGACGCTATCGTAGTTCGCGTGCTGTCGTGGATTCAGTTCCGCTAATTTTGCGCCCACTTCACGAATTAATTTAGGATCGAGATGGCTCAACTGCTCGCGCAGCAACTTTATTTGGGCGCTTTCAAGCAATTCAATCGCGCCTTTTGCATCTTCCTCAACAATTACATTATGCTGCATGGTTTCGACTTGCTGTACAAATTCTGGATGCCGCGTTTTTAATTGCAGGGAAATCGCGTCCATTTGGATTTTACTGGCGCGATCCAAAAACCGTTCCTTGAATTGTTGCTGCGTTAGACCTTCTTTTATTTGCGTCCCCAGCATGTCGGCGAGCCCGGCATAATGGGCGGTGACTGCTTCATCGAATTTCGTTGCTACGTCCGGGTATTTTGCATGCAATGTTTTGGCAAGCTGAGGAATGGCGGAGGAGGGATAGGCCTGTATGATATCCTCAACAAAACTTAACTCTTTCCCAGCTTCAACTTTCGTCGCGCTGCCGTCGCGCAATTTTTTGGCCAGAAAGCCTTCAATACCTAAATCCACCCCTTCTTTGGGGACAATGACATAGCCCTTCAGTACGTAATTAGTATTATGATACCGTTCCGGCAGGGCTTGGTATTGTCCGTCTTCCGAGGGTTTGATGTAGCGTTGCACCGTCGTACCTTTGCCCGGCTTTTCACTCCAGCCGCCATCTGCATCCTGCCGCACCCAATGGTAATCGTGCCCCTCAGAGAAATACATGCCGACGACATACGAACCTGGCGGGGAGACTGGTAGTTTTGTTGGCGGATGCAATTCAAATCCATCCGCACGGACGCTGTTTATCAAACCGGCGCTATCCCAACGAAGCAGATTTCCATGGTTTATCAAACCAGACTTCATGCCCGGATCGGGCACGAATTCATCGTACACCTGATTGCTTCCATCCGGTTTACTTCCGCCAAACGCGTACTGAAAACAATTCGAGCCATCCTTATCGATGGCCGGATTATTCCAGGCGTCGGGGGTGAATTGCGGAGCATCCGATGTTAGTTTTGCCGTTCCCATGTTGTTGATGATACGGGACTAGTGTTAAATAATGCTTAATTACACCACGCGAATTGCTGGGAATTTTACGGTCACGGTTGTAACACGCTCGGGCGTGGTTTTCATTTCCACCGTTCCCTGATGCAGCGCGACCAGCAGGCGGGCCATGGCGAGGTCGAGGCTGTGTTTGGCGCGGCCCTGGGCCACGGATTTGCGCGTGGCGTCGTTGCCGATATACGAGAAAATAAGCGACAATTCCTGTGACTTCAACGCGCTGGTGATGCGGATGGTGTCACCCGCGCTTAGCTGGAAGGAAACGGCGTTCAGAACATGCAGCACCAGCTGCTTGAGGCGTAATTCGTCGCCGCGGAGGCGTGGCAGGTTGGGGTTTACGTCCAGCTGCAAGTCGATGGGGGTGGGCAACTTGTCGCGGAAAATGCGCACGGTTTTTTGCAACACAAAACCCACGTCGATCTCGCTTTCACTGAGCGCCAGCAACCCCGTTTCGGCACGGCTGATGGATTGAATGTCGCTGAGCATGGCTAGTAACTGGCTTGCCTGCTCGTCGATCGCCTGCGCGCTCATGAGGTAGCGTGCGTTGCCGACGGGGCCGAATTGCTGGTCTTTGATGGTTTCGTTTTGCTCTATGATAATCTCGACCGGGTCGGTGAGTTCTTGCCCCACATAGGCGAAAAACTCGGCCTTCACCTGGTTGGTGAGGGTGGCGGCTTCGCGGATGCGCGTGAGCTCGCCGTTTTTGCTGCGCAGCTCGGCTTCCACGCGGCGACGTTCCTCGATGTAATCGTACAGCCGCTTGATTTCGTGGGCGAGCTGTTCGATTTCCAGCGGGCCGCGCGCGGCTTTTTCGTCGAACCTCTCACCGCGTACGATGGCGGCGGAAAGCCCGGTGAGTTCAATGACCGGATGAATGATGCGTTTGCGCACCGTGTAGAGCACGAACAACAAAAACAGCGCAATCACGAGCAACTGCACAAGGCGCGGCATCACCAGCACGCGAATGGCTTTGCTGCTTTTCTCGGAATCGAGGCCGAGGAAAAGGATGTAGGGGTATTGGCTGGAAAGTTCGTAATACGAATAAATGCGGTGGCGGTCGAACAGCGATGCGCTCGACAGCATGCCTTGGCGGTTTTTATCGAAATCGATCTGCGCCAGCGACGTGACATCAAAATTCTGGGTGAAGAATTGCTCGACCGGGGCCGCCTGCGTGAGCAGCGTGAGCGCGGTGTTGGTGATGGCGAAATGGATGCCGGAATCTTTCAGCGTGCGTGCGATGTTTTCGCCCAGCGTGTTGGTGTCGAGCGAGATAATCACCGTGCCGATGTAACTGCCGCCTTTATCGGTGAGGCCCAGTGCCAGCGGCACCACCCATTTTTTGCTGAGGCGGCCCTGAATAGGCCGACCGATATGCAGTTTCCATGGCTCGGCGATGGATTTTTTCACATAGTCGCGGTCCGACACGTCGATGGGGGTTTCAAGCACGCCTAAATTGCTCGACACCGCGACCATTTGTTTTTTGCTGATCCACGAAAAAATATTGCCGCTTGGCTCCTCGGTTTTGGCGAACGAGAAAAACAGCTGGGCGATGTTGTGTTCGTCCTCGGCGCTGGTCGCCTGAATTTGGCGGCCGACGGATTCGAGGATGTAGGACGCGTTTTCGATTTCCACGATGAGCGCGCGGTCGAGGCGCAGCGCCTCGCTCTCCAGTTGTTTGGCCACGTCGTCCTGGTAATTATGGTAGCTTTCAACCGTCACCCAGATCGAGGCCAGCAGCCAGATAAAGACGATAAATACCGACAGCAACGCAAAGTCGCGGCTGAGGGAGGGTTGGGTCTGCATTTTCATCATAGGTGCTTGTTCTACGCGAAAACGATGCCGCCCGCAATCTAAGCGGTGACGTGGTTGCCGATTTCCGGGCTGACGCGGCCGGGGGCGAGGCTTGCCTCACCCACACGGGTGTCGGGAGCGGTCGTAGAACTAGTTGCGGCGTGCTTAGTTGCCGGGGTGTTATTGTTGCCAGGCAGGGGCAGCACGGCGCGGCTGCCGATACTGTCACGAATCGGCTCGGGCAAGGTGTTTGCACGGCCGGGCAGGGTTTTATCGAACACCGGGGCCAACACACGCGTAAACACGAACAGCACGCTACTGGTCATGAGGGTATAGAGACCATCCAGCGTGAGGTAATTGAAAATGCGGCTGGCCATGCGGTCGGCCCCTGCACCCTCGCGCAGTAAATCGTTGGCACTGCGTTTGGTGGCGGCGGCGATTGCTTCGGCTGCTTTGGGGTTGCGATTAAACAAGCCATCCAGCGCGCGGCCCGCTTTGATCGACATTTTGTCGATCGACCAACCGCGCGAAACGCCCAAAATACTTTCGTTCGAGCCAATGATGTGGGCGACACCAAGTGTTGCGGCCAATGCGACAAAGCGCGAACCGATGACGGATTTCCATGTCTGCTTGGGGGCGGCATCAATTAAGGCGTGGGCCTGCTTGATCATCGGGTCGTTATTGACCCGTTCTTCGCCATAATAGTCGCGATCATATTTTTTAATGATTTCGGCTTTGTGGTCTTCGCGCCATTTGATGGGCAAAATCGCCATGATGGTGGTGCCAGTAAACATCGTGGCAATGGTTCCAAGCGAATTCACATTTGCTTTGTGCGCAGCCAGTGCTTCACCCGTTTTGCCAAACTTTGTAAGGTTGCCAGCCAAATCCAGAATTTTCTCGTATTGCGGCGCAATCCATTTGCTGTCACGCAGCGCGACCGTCAGGCCAAGGCTTGCCGCCAGCGCGCCAAAAAAACCTAGCCCCACATAGGTGCGGAAATTGAATTTAGCTTCGCCATGCGTGCGGTTTTTAAACCCCTCGGCGATGTAGTCGCTGCGATTGTGATGCGCGGCCACCGCCACTGGCGGCGAGGTGCCGCTGGCTTCGAAGGCGTCGGGTTTGGGTTCGGATTCGCTCACAGGTTTCCTCATAATAAGCGTTCATACTAGCATGGTGCATGGCAGAGTTTTGTGAAGGTTTTGTGAAGGATGGGGGAAAATCTCAGTGGGTCAGCCCGCGCGGGTTTAGTGGTGCGTCAGCCGATTTCATGAAACCATGCAAGACTTCATAAAACTGTCACACAAGAGAGTGGCTTGTCCGTCTAGAATCATCTTTAACAGCTTTACATCGAAGGATGCACCCTATGGAACAATCTGCTGCGGCTGAACTTACCGCCCAAACCGATGCGCTGGCGCAAAACCTAAGCTCCACACCTGCTCCCGCGATGAATGAAGCGGCCACTGCAGGCATCGTGAATCGTGCGTCGACCGCCCCGCCCGAGGCGCATAACGATACGGTGGGCCGGGTGAGCGAGACACTGCGCGCGGCGGCTGAAAAACATCTGTCCGATTATATCGGCACGCATTTGCCGCCTGAATACCTGACACCCCCCGTGGCCCCCGATACCACGCCCCCTTTGAGCCTCGATTTCCGTCCGTCGCTGGTGGCCGAGCACGAAGATTTGGTGCTGCATTTTAAGGGGAAAGAAGCCGCCGCTGACCCCATCGCGTTTGAAAAATCGATGGTCGATTTACTGGCGCACCACCCTTATTTCGCTGAACTTGTTAAACGCGCCGAGCACAAACCGGTGGCCCATAGCGGCACCTGCAACTGCTGCAGCGTCGAGCTGAAATTGCCGCATCTGAGCGAGCAGGAATACCAAAAACTGGCGCATGCGCTAGCCAGCACGGCGGCTGAATCGCTGACCCCGCTGGTGGATGCACCGCATGTGCCTGCACAAAGCGCGGCACATGCATCCGGCACGCCGATTGTCGCCCCTGCGCAGGCGCATGCCGAAGGTGCTGCCCATGCTGTGGCACCGGCAGCCCCGCACCCGGCACTCGCTGCGCCATCGGTCATTGCTAAAGATGACCAATCGCCAATGCTCGCAGGCAAAGTCGGCAATCCGCAAATCGCCGCCGCGCGCTAGACTTTTCAGCCCCGTTGGGCTATGTGCCGCGCCCATGAGCGCCATTACCGTGCAGAGTTTTTATAGCTTCACCGCCATTGCGGAACCACGCGCACTGCGCGCAACGCTGTTGGCGCGCATGCAGACACTGGGCGTGCGCGGCACCATCACGCTGGCGGGCGAGGGGGTGAACGCTACCATTTCCGGCGCGGCGGATGCGGTGGAAGCGTTGCTCGCCACCTTGCGCGCTGCGGTGCCCGGCTTCGCGGCCGAACTGCGCACCAGCCACACCGAGGCGCAACCGTTCCAGCGCAGCAAAGTGAAAGTGAAGCCGGAACTGATTTCGCTGGGTGTGGCCGCTCACCCGGCGCAATGCGTGGGGCGCTATGTGAGCCCCGCCGACTGGAACGCCCTCATCACTTGCCCGGATGTGATGATTATCGACACCCGCAACGACTTTGAATCCCAGCTTGGGCATTTTCAGGGCGCGCTGAATCCCGGAACGCGCAGCTTCAAGCAGATGGTGGCGTTCACCGAAACGACGCTTTTGCCTGACACCCACCGTCCCGTCGCCATGTATTGCACGGGCGGCATTCGCTGCGAGAAATATTCGTCGTACCTCGTGGGTCTTGGTTTTGCGCAAGTGTATCATCTGCGCGGGGGGATTCTGGCCTACCTCGAAACCGTGCCCAAAGCCGAGTCGCTGTGGCAGGGCGAATGTTTTGTGTTCGACGCGCGCGTTAGCGTAGCCTAGGCCCGGTCTGCGGCTCGAGCAAAGCATTAGCAAAGCCGACATCTACTCTGCGCGACTTGGGTAACGGGGGTTTTACCGCTATTCCTTGTGCACGCAATGCATCGAAATTGTTTCTAAGGGTTGTTAAGGTGACGGAGTCGTGGCTGTAGCCGTATTCTCTGCTGAAGTCGCCCGAGGCGCTGAACTGGCCCATGGTCAACGTGCCGGTGTTGTGCATGAAGGTTCTGCTGCCATCGGCGTTCATTGCTTCGGGATTTTGCACTGCGACGTCACGGGCGCGTTTGTGCATGGCCTCACAAAGTTTCATGAAATAGGGGTCGCCGAGGCGGACTCCTAGAAATTCTGCCAGCCCCATGCTTGTGAGAAAGTGCGCTGGCCGCTCTTTTTCTGAGAGTAATGGCGGTGGCTTAGGCCGATTACGTGGCGGTCGCGGGCTATGTGTGGTCGTGCTAACAGTGGGTTCAGTCGGCACACCCGGTTTTTGCCGAAAGAGTGTGATGCCCACATCGTTCACGGCGCTGCATAGCATGCTGATGGCACAATTGCGATCGGGCTGGTGGTTGCGATTGTGATCCAGTGCGGTTTTCAATTCGTGCAGATTTTCCAGGCTGAATGGTGTTTCAATAATTTCGTCCTGCTCCGGTTCGATCTGATCCATTGCTGTCACGAGCATGAACTCAAGTTCGGCTAAGCTGAAATGATATTCGACGTTCGATTTTTTTTCTGAAGCCATGCGTTTTTTTAACGCAGCGATGATATCGTCGTGGACAATATCGCGTTCGAAAGCGGTGGATGGATCGCTTCTGGCCATGGGTACAGATTGCTCAGTCGTTAGGTTTATGAGGCCATTGTAATCGAAAAATGCTGAATAAAGCGTTAATCGGGAGCCGTGCCCGCGATGGTTATCGCCCGAAGCCGCTTGGCCGCTCGCGATGCCTGCCGCCATGGTGCGGCGATTGCGCCAGAACGTCCGATTTTTCGGCGTCCATCCAGCGGTCAAATTCCGGTAGCGATTCGCGGGCGATATGCAGCATCACGGTGCCATGATGGGAATGCTCGGCACCCGTGCGTACCCGTAAGGTAAACGCGCCGTAGTTGCGCGTATAGCTCTCGTTTGGCGTCATTTGCGTATGCCCATGCTCGGCGAGCCCATCCATGATGGCGCGACGGATCCGCATCGCCCAGCGCGACGTCGGATTGCCCGCAGCCTGCGAAAACGAAACGAAATCTGGGTCTTTGCTCGGTGGGCGCATGGCCGGTTATATGGCGATGATTTCAGGCGCATCCTGAATGGTAGGACTCACGCAGCGCGGTGCTTCCCGGGGGTCGCCGAGCATGGGTTGCGCCGCATTCAGCGCCACCCGGTAGGCCGTGACCGATTGCGCGTCGAGGGCCGTTTCCCAAGAATTGCCGCGCGCTCTTTCCGGCCGCGTGCGCAGCGCAATGCCATTCACAGTAACATCCTTGCCGCCATCAAGATGCACGAGGCCCTCAGCCGCATCGGCTGCCGCGCAGACGGCGGGCCAAACCTGTGCATGCAGAGGGCATTCCTCGGGGCTCAGCTCGGCCAGCAGCTCGGACTCTCGCAAGTAATGCCGGGGATTTGTTTTCATTTCGTGCTTTTCGGCCGCCGCGGTGCCTTGTGGCGGCAATGGCTTTCCTTCGCTTTGGCCCATGACTCGGCCGTCAACACGCATGACAAAATGTGTCTGCCGGGTGGGAAAATGCGCTAACACGGGCGCGATGGAGGCTTCTTCTGCATACCATGCTTCATGCGAGCCGGTTCCGATTCGTTGCCCTTTTCGCATACGGAACGCATGCCCGAACTCGTGCAGTGTCACGCTCCCATCTGCATCGGGTGTCAGCGTTTCGGCCTGAGCACACCATCCCTTCCACACTCCCGTCAGGCTGCAATCATATTTATAGGTTAAGTCCTCGACGTTACCCCAGCCCGGGCCAATGCGATTACGCATCAGCTCGGCGAATAACGTGGTGGCTTTCGGCTCGACATACCATGTCGACTGTGAGCCGCACCGTGCGTAAATCATTTGCAAAGGCTGCCCGTTATAATCCACGGTCACGATCTGTGGCGTTTCGCCCATGAGGGTTTTGGCCTGTGCTATCAGATTGTCTTCGATATGCTGAAGGGTGGTGGGGTTAAGGTGAAGTTCGTGCGCCAAATTTTGAAACGTTAGCCAGGCTTCAGGCTTATCCGGCAAGCCATGGCTGGGGATGGAAGGAAATTCACGCCGTCTTTTCGTCATAACCGCTCCTTATCACCCATGACTATGGCAAATAATTGTGACGGCTCTGTGTCGAACGCATGACATTTCGATGACAGCGCGATAGCATGCTTTTATGCCGCATTGCCCCATCTGCTCGAAACCTACGCTTGAAACCCATAAACCATTCTGCTCGGCGCGTTGCCAGCAGGTCGATATGCATCGTTGGTTTTCCGGCAGTTACGCCGTGCCCGCCGTTGAGCTGGACGAGGAAGATATCGAGGCGCTTGGGCTGCCTGATGAGGGTGAATCGTAAGCGCTTGCAAAGGCATGGGGCATTCGCTATAGCACTGCATCCGTTTACCCCGCGCACTGCGCGCGGCCCGGCGGCCAGGTAGCTCAGTCGGTAGAGCAGGGGATTGAAAATCCCCGTGTCGGCGGTTCGATTCCGTCCCTGGCCACCACGCTTCGCCCCGATGGGGCTACGCGTGGCGCAGCCACGAGGAGTACCAGCGACTTGGGCGAAGCCGTGTCCGGCATAGCCCGCAGGGCGACGACGGACTGGCGGCATTTTGGGCGAAGCAGCTGTGCCTTGCGAAGCTCGAAGAGCACAGACGGACATGCCAGCGTTGCCGCGCACTCAGCCTAATACTCTTTTCCCAGCACTGAGCTTCGCGCTTTCGGCCGCGCATTTCCCTTCATCCAACATCGCTAAAATTTTAGGCAATTCGCTGAATAAAAAGAATTTTTCTTTTTTTCACCGAATTTGCCGATCTCAATAAATTCTTAACCAATTTGCTCTAAAACCAATTTAGGGCAGCGTGTGCATTGCACATGACAAGACCCGGATGGATCGTCGCAGACCACGAAGTGAACAACACAGCGACGGTGATGGTGAGTACAGGGATTCAACAGTCGAAGAAAGATGACGCGCGGGTGTTTGTGTTGCCAGAGGGCAAGGCGGATGAGCTGGCGTTCGTGGCGCGCAGTTTCGGTGCGGCGCTGGCGGGCGTGGGTCAATCGCCGGAAATGAATCATCTCGCGAAGGAATTATTCGCCGACCAGGCAAAAGTGAATGCCGTGACGCGTGAGGCGCAGGTAAATTTGGCACGGGCGAATGCGCAGGCCGAAATCAGGGCAGCAGGACGGACCGCGGGGGTGCCGGCCGGCAAAATAGCCGAGTACATTGCCGGGCTGGATTTTATTGACAACGCCAAAGGCATCGCCGCCCACGTCGCGAAAGCCACCGGCGAGTTCTTGGCTGAGGGTAGCGAGAAAACCCTCGATGTCGCTACAGAGTCGCTGGATGACCAGAAAGAGATGATGGAGAAGATGTGGCGCAACATTGAGGAGCTGCAAGAGCAGGTGCGTGATATTTTGCGTCCGCAAATGAGTGATGTAGAAAAAGAGAAAGATGATGAATTCAAGCGGCGCATGGAAGCGGCAAAAACTGACGAAGAACGGGAAAATGTCGAAAAAGAGTATCTTGGTTGGCGCAAAAAATTAGTCGCAGATTGGAAAGAAAACGGTACGCCCGCGCAAAAGGCTGGTGCGATTAAAGCCGAGCCCATATTAAAACGGGAAGAAACACAGTTCAACGCCGTTGTTGAGGCGAGAAAAGAGTTTGATTCAAAAAGAGAAATAAAGGTAGCATCGGATACGCCCACGGTTCAACCCAAGGGGGCGGCACTACCGGAGTCGAGTCAGGCAAATCAGGGATTCCTTTTTGCGCAGTCGCCTAAAACAGGCAAGCCAGTGGATGCTGGGGCTAGCAATGAACCGCAGAATCCCGATCAGTCAGCGAATGCTGAAACTAATCGGGGTAACCCAAGTAAATCAGACGTACCTGCGCTAAAGGGCGTGACGCTTGCTAATTTTGAAGCACCCGGCCAGGTTCAGTTCACTACTAAAGCCAAACCAGCGGAGACAGGTGCGGTTATGGGAGCTGGATCCTTGGGCTAACGTAAGGAAGTGCCTGCAAGAGCCAGTTGTTCCAACTTTTGTTGTTTGAATCGGCGCATGAAATCGTCCTGCACACTTTTTGGAAGGTCAGGAGTCGGGACGAGCTTAAGCGGGTCTGTTTCGACAAAAGACACGCCTGTTTGGGCAATATTGTAAATAGCCGCACGCGCGCCAATTCTTGTGCAGTTTTTTAGATCTAGTGCTGGCGATTGATCCTGCCTGATGCAGCCGCGAAACTGTTCACGGTTGCTTTTTACGACATCGACCCCCGGACTCGCTGCCCGGTCGGCAGCCAATACCTGTGCTGGTGAACGGGTGCCCGCTGTTACGAGGTCAGGGCGGCGCATGGTTGCGATGTAACCGTCGATTGCGGCCATGCTAGTATCAATGCCTACACTTTGGGTAGGATTCATATTTGGTGAAATTGGAATGAGAGAGGTAACAACAGATGCACTTTGTGCATCTGAAATACGCGTATCATGGCACGCTACACCCTCGACCAGGCATTTACGTGCGTATTTTGTCCCAGGCTCTGTAGTGCCAATTTTTTGTGCGATAATTTCTACTAAAAGGTGCGCTCTGTCGTTACCTTGCGCATCGAAGCGGGGAGTTTGAAGCACGCCAAGAACCATGGTTGGCATATCAAACAAATTACCTTTGTTTTTTTGCGACTCGAGCACGCGAATGCTGTATTCTGCATCATCGTTTGTGTAGGGAGCATCGAGTGTATTAGCGGAGCGAACAGCGCTCATAATGTTTGCCATATCTCTAATGCGAGCACTACCCTCGCTGCTGAGTTCAGCACTTCGATCTGCAGGGATATCGTTGGATGCAATTCTTAGTGGTGCGTTCTGTCCCATATTCATTCTCCTGTGCGCTTTGTGTTTGTGTTGGCTCATGACTGAACCTCTTTATTTGAATTAACTATGCCGCCTTATAGCGTCGGCCTGATGACAGAAGTGTGACAGTTGTGTGAAGATTCGCGGGATGTGGAAAACTTCGGGGGGCTCGCCACAAAAATGAGCGCGCGCGATGTGATGCGCTGCGCGTGGCGTGGGGGCGAAATTTCGGGCGTGGGGCGGGTTTGGCGTGGGGGTCGATGCTGGCTATTGCAGCAATTGCAGCACGCCGCGCGAAAGTTTGTTGGCCTGAGCGCGGGTGGCGGTTTCGGCAGATTGTTGCACCAGTAACGTCGCCAAACGTGTGGATTCCGACGCCACATCGGTATCGAGCAGGCTGCTCGCCGCGGCGGATTGCTGCTGCAGCGCGCTGCCAAGCGCAGCGCTGCCGGAATTCAGCCGCGATTGCGTGGCGCCGATGTTGGCCTGCGCGGCGGTGAGGCTGCTAAGTGCCGCGTCGATGTTGGCAAGGCTCGCCTGCGCCGAAGCGGCCGAACTGAGATCCGGCGCGGTGCCGCTGAACAGGGTGGCGCTGTCGGTGGTGGGCAGGTTTACGCTCAGCGTGTCGGTCGCGCTCGTGCCCACGGTGAAGCTGAGGTTGCCGCCGCCCAAAAGCGCCACGCCGTTAAAGTTGGTGCTGCCCGCAATCTGGTCGAGCTGGGCGGTGAGGCCTTGCGCCTCCTGGTTCAGCGCGGCGCGGTTCGCGTCCGTCAGCTGGCCGGAACTGGCTTGAATGGCGAGGCTTTGCTGGCGTTGCAGGATGCTGATTTGCTGGGTGAGGCTGCCGCCGGTGACCTGCAGCAGGCTGCTGGCCTGGTTGCTGTTGCCAATCGCGGCGCGCAGGCCTGCGGTTTGGGTTTGCAGCGCTGTGCCGATGCTGAGGCCCGACACGTCGTCGGCAGCTTGGGCGATGCGCCGACCGCTGGCAATGCGCGCCAGTGAAGCCGCGGTTCTCGAGCTGGAGGCCGAAGCATTCGCGGTGGAAATCAGTGAGGAAGCATTGACATTCGCCATGGGCAAACCCTTAAGTGCGTGCGAAACTCAGGATAGCTATTTTATAACATAAAATGGTTAACAAAACAACTACGTGTGTATGCGCTTGGTTGGTGCATGCAAACCTGCTAATGCACATGACGCTTTCACTTATCCCTTAGGAGTTATGTTATGAACACCTACACTAAATCCATCCCCGTCATTTTTGCCGCTTTGCTCATGGCCGGTGCCGCACAGGCGCAGGACAGCTATTACCACGTGCCCAATAACGGCCGTCAAATTCTAGTCGAGGACACCACGCTTCACGTGCAGCAGCAGGGCGAAGTCAGCTTCGTCACCGGCGGCATCGGCGACGACGAGCGCGCTGAAATCGAGGCAGTGAAGGGCGATTACAATTTTTATGTCCAAAGCGCCTCGAAAAACGGCGCCTATGTCGAAGACGCCCATGTCATCATCACCAACAAAGCGGGCGACGTGGTGCTCGAGACAGAAGCCGGCCCCATTCTGTATGCCTGCCTGCCGGTTGGTAAGTATCAAATCAAGGCCCAATTGGGCGATCAGGTGCTGAACCAGAAATTCGTCATCACCGCTAAAAAACCGGCGCATGTGCATCTGGGCTGGAACGTGCACGCCACCGTGACCGGTGACGAGGGTAGCAACGCCGCGCAGGCACGCTAAGCGGCGTTAATTTGCAGATTCTTTATATCCCCGCCGCTATCCATAACGGATAAAAAATAGCGGCGGGGCTATGGAAGGGGCACGTCACCTTTCATGGAGTTTGTTATGAAGCATCGTTCACTCATTACCGCCTTGCTGGCCAGTTCGGCCATGCTTGCAGCCGCCCCCGCGTTCGCCGGAAATAAAACCGTCGAGAACGCCCTCAAGAACCGACCTGAGCTCAGCTCGTTCTATCAGGGCATGATCAACACCGGCGTGCTCGATGAGCTTGATCCGAATACGACCTATTCGATTTTCGCGCCGACCAACACCGCGATGGAGCGTATTTCGCCCGAGAAATACCCGTGCTTCTACTCGCAGCAATGCGTGGAAGAAGTGGCCGACATTATGCGTAACCACATTGTCGAAGGGCCGGTGCTGTTCGGTCATGGTTCGATGCCGAGCGCGGCCTACAGCGTCGATCATACGCATATCACGTTCGGCAACCGTTCTGCCAGCCGTAACAATACGCGCGTTTCAAACGTCACGGTAAACGGCGCACGCATCACGCGCAATTCGGCCATGGGTGCGGGGCAACTTTACAACATCAGCGGCGTGATCGCGAACCCGCAGGAAATGGCCGACGTGACCCAGTATAAATACGTCGAAGTTGAAGCGCCGCGTGTGGTGCTGGTGCCGGTGCCTACCCACACGGTGGTCACAACCAAACAGGTATTCTACGCGCCCGACGGTTCGCCCAACGGGATTTCACAAACCGTCACCGAGCAGCCGACGAGTGGCACCTACTAGCCCCTCAAGTCGCATCGTAACCCACTGCCATCGCTTTCCCCCAAGCGGTGGCAGTGTTGTATCAGCTCGCCTGCGACTCCAGCAATAGCCAGCGTTCTTCGGCAGCCTCGAGTTGTTTTTGCAGGCGGCCAATCTGGCGGATGGTTTTGTCGAAACGCTCGGGGTCTTTGGTGTAGAGTAACGGATCGTCGAGTTGTGTTTGCAATTCCCCAATTTCAGTCGTGAAGGCTGCAATCTGCGCGGGCAGTTTTTTTAGCTCATGCGTTTCAGCAAAACTGAGACGGACCGTTTGTTCGGGCTGTGGTTTAATTGTTGTTGGCGTGGGCTGGCTTTGCGGGGCTGCGTCCGGTTTTTTACGAACGGGCTTATTCAGCTTCGCTGCCTTCGCCTCAAGGTAATCGGTGTAGCCGCCGATGTAGGAATCGACTTGCGCGTCGCCCTCGAACACCAGCGTTTCGGTCACGGTGCGGTCGAGGAAATCGCGGTCGTGGCTGACGATGATCAGCGTGCCGTCGTAGTTCGCCAGAATTTCCTGCAGCATGTCGAGTGTGTCCATGTCGAGGTCGTTGGTCGGCTCATCCAGAATCATCAAATTGCCGGGATTGATGAGAGTGCGCGCCAGCATCAGCCGGTTTTGCATGCCGCCGGAAAGCGTGCCCACATCGTCCTTCGCGCGTTTGGGGTCGAACAGGAAGTCCTTGAGATAAGCGGCGACATGTTTGTGTTTGCGGTGCTCGCCCGAGCCGAAAAACACATAATCGCTGTTGGGTGCAAGCGTGCGCCACAGCGTTTTTTTCGGGTCGAGCGCGGTGCGGTGCTGGTCGAAATAGGCGAGGTCGATTTTCTTGCTGCGAAAGACCAACCCTGAATCCGGCTCGAGTTCGCCGATCAGCATTTTCAGAAACGTCGATTTGCCCGAGCCATTGCGGCCTAAAATGCCAATGCGGTCACCCTTCAAAATGCGCCGCGAGAAATTATCGAGGATGGGAATCCGCTTGCCGTCGCGCGAAAAACTTTTGCTGACATGCTTGAATTCCGCGACGATTTTCGAGGCAGGGGTGGGCTTCAAGGGGTCAAGGTCGATCGCCTGTGTTTTGGCGTTATACGCGGCTTTGTCGGATTTTAGTTTATCGCGCAGGCGGTGCAGTTCGTTTAAGCGTCGCTGGTTGCGTTTGCGCCGGGCGGTGACGCCGCCTTGTGTCCAGTCCAGCTCTTGCTCCAGCTTCTTTTGCATGTTGGCGATGGTGCGCGCTTCGGATTCTAAAATCTGTTCGGCCCACGCGTCGAAATCGGCGTAGCCCACGGGGCAACTGCGTACGATGCCATGGTCGATCCAGAACACCCGATGGGTGAATGCATTTAAGAATGCGCGGTCGTGGCTCACACAAATCACGGCGCTGCGCGTGCGGGCGAGGTGGTTTTCGAGCCAGAGCGTGGTTTCCAAATCGAGGTGATTGGTGGGCTCGTCGAGCAGCAGAATATCCGGCTCGGCCACCAGTGCTTGTGCGAGTGCCGCGCGGCGGAGCTGGCCGCCGGAGAGATGCCCCATCGGCGCGTCGGGGTCGAGGGCGAGGGGGCCCAGCACAATGTCAGCACGGTGGGCCGATTCGACGTTGCGCTGTTGCTGCGGTAAGCCTTGCATCACGAAATCGCGCACCAGCATGGCGGGGTCGAACGGTACGTTTTGCGCCAGATAACCAATGCTGGTGCCGGGGTAGAGAAAGCGCTCACCCGCGTCGAGCTCGAGCTCCTGCATGATGAGGCGCATGAGGGTGGTTTTGCCCGCGCCGTTACGGCCCACGAGGCAGATTTTATCGCCTTCGCAGATATGCAGATTCACGCCTGCGAACAGCTTTCGCACGCCGAGGGTGAGGTGAATATCTTCGAGGTTGAGTAATACGCGCGCCGCCATGGCGCGCTGATAGCCGTTGCGCGCAGTCGATGCAAATTTCAAATGCGGGCATTGTGCTGTGGCGCGTTTTTGCGTATGGGCGGTTAGCTGCACCTCGCAACGTCGTCACCCCGCACTTGTTGCGGGGTCTGCCTTTTTAGAAGACGGACCCCGCAACGAGTGCGGGGTGACAGTAATACGGTTATTTTGCCTTAAGGAAATCGTTTCAATGCTGCTTACATCCGAACATCAACCCCACCATGCGCGCCTGAAGGGCGTGGGCTTTATCATGTTCTCGGTGCTGGTATGGGCGGGGTGGATGTTGCTGAGCAGCTATGGCGTGCGCGGCACACTAACAGTGTATGACCTCACGGCGCTGCGCTTTGGCACGGCGGGGCTGGTGCTGCTGCCGCTGCTGCTAAAACGCGGGCTGCGCCTAGGGCCGTGGGGCATCTGGGGCGGGCCCGCACTCGCGATGACGATGGGAGCCAGCTATAACACCATTGCCATCATGGGCATGAAATACGCGCCGACCGCGCACCTGTCGATGATCATGACGGCCATGCTAAGCCTCACCACCCTCGGCGGGATTTTTCTGCTGCGCGAGCGCACCACCAAGCTGCGCCTTACCGGCATCGCCATCAGCATCGCGGGTGTGGTGTGTTTACTATCGAGCGCTGACAGCACCCACAGTGCCGCCGAACTGGCGATGGGCCACGCGCTGTTTATTTTTGCGGGCAGCATCTGGGCAGGTTACGCGCTGATGATGAAAGCCTGGAAGCTCGACGCGCTGCATGCCACGGCGGCCGTGTGCGTGTATTCGGCGGTGCTTTATTTGCCGATTTATTTCCTGTTCCTGCCGTCGCACATTACGGCTGAAAACTGGCAGCAGGCGGTGTTTCAGGCGGGCTATCAGGGTGTAGTGAATAGCGTGTTTGCGCTGCTGTGTTTCAACCGCGCCATTGCGCTGCTGGGTGCCGCCACCACTAGTGCGTTTTTGCCGCTGATTCCCGTCATTGCCACGCTCGGTGCCATTCCGTTGCTGGGTGATGTGCCGAGCGGGCTGGACTGGCTGGGCATCACACTCGCGACTGCAGGCGTGCTGCTGTCGAGCGGCATGGTGCGTCTGCGTACCCGTGTGGCCGGGTGGTGACGCTGCTGTGGCAGTACCGCAGCCCTGCGCAATAACCCGCGCGGCACGCGCGCCATTTCGACGAAAACGATAGAAGCGGCACCCCGTATGCGTTAGGCAGGATGAATGCGCGATGCACTGATGAATGAATTGCGGTTGCTGTGGCTGGCCCATGCGCGGGTGGGGCTGAAAGGGCAGATGTGCCTGTTCTCGGTCGAGGGCACGCGGCCATGGCCGTCGAAGGAGCCGGGCTTAAAATTCTGGTTCGGGCCCGAAGGCACCGCTAGCGCCGTCGATTTTTTCCTGAAACATTATAATAACGGGTTGTTCCCCTATACCCCGTTGCTGCTAAACCCCCTGGTGCACCAGAAAAACGCCGACGGGAGTTACGCCGCAATTGGCAGCGGGTTTGTGTGGTCAACCGCGCTGGCGCTGGCCGACCTGAGCGAGGACAAACGCGAACGCATCGCGACCCTTGGGGTGGCAAGCGCCTATGTCGGGCGCTCGGCCAGCACGCAAGCGGGCCTAAAAATTCTTGGTTTCTGCAAAGAAGTGCAACCGCCGACAGCGCAAAACGCAACTACCAGCAGCCCGTTACTGTTCAACCTCACCGATGTCAGCGGCGAGGAATACTGGCCGTTTTATTTGCTTGGCGGTACGTCGTATTTGTCGAACACGGGTAACTACCTCGCGCCAACGCTGGCCGCGTTGTTCGACAACCCAGCACTTGACGCGCCGGTGGATGACACGGTGTTGAGCGCGCTGATTGAGCGCTTCACGATGGAACCTGCCACCCTTGTCGATGCAGCCCATTGCTGGGAAAGTTACGACCGCCACCCGACGCTGTACTGCCGCTTCGGTAACGATGTCGCCAAGCTCGCCGATAATTTACGCTTCTACGAATATTGCGCGCGCGATTTCGCGTTGTTCGATTCCGTCGGGCCCATGCAAATGCAGTCAAAATCGAAGCAGGAGGGATTTGAATTCCTCGTGCACGGCCTTATTCCGCGCGGCAGCATTGTGTTGCTGGCGGGCACTGGCGGCACCGGTAAAAGCTCGCTCGCGCATAAACTATGTTGCCTCGCTGCGACCGACTGGCGCGACGACGAAACGCCGACATGGCTGGGCCAGCCGCTGGTGAAATCCGCCGCGCAAGGCATTTGTGTCTATTTTTCGGGCGAGGACGGGCCGGCGATTATCAACGCCCGCAACGAAATTTTCGACCCCGAAAAACGCAGCCAGCGCCTCATGTTTCAGCGCACCCATTTTACCAGTGCCAAGGGTGATGAAATCAGTTTTGCTGCGTTTCTGGCGCGCCTAAAGCAAATGCCCGAAGTGCCGCTACTGGTGGTCGACCCCGCGCGAAAATACCTGACGGGTGACGAGGATGATTCCGCCGTCGTCAGTGAGTTTTTCGAAGCCATCGAGAAGTTCGCGCACGAGCGCAACACGGCGGTGATTGTGGTGCATCACTTAAGCAAGGGCGCGAAGCCCAAAAGCGCGCGCGAAGTGCTCGACGAATTACGCGGCAGTCAGGTGTTCATCGATCGCCCGCGTGTGGTGATAGGCATGCTGCGTGAGGGGCCACGCACCGTGGTGGGCCTCGCCAAATGCAACATTCCGCCCAGCCTTGGCATGGTGACGGTCGAGCGCGTGTTCGCCCACAACCCCAAAACCCTCGACCTCGTGCAATTGCCCGGCCCCGAAGGCGTGCGCGACACCTACGCCCCCCCAACCGACGAAGACGATGCGTAATGTGTTTCGTCAACGTTACAGGCGGCTCACACCGCATTTGACAAACGTAACGACTTGCATTACGCTATGATCGTAAGCTTTGCAGATAAAGAAACAGAGAGTTTCTGGCTGACGGGTAAAAGCCGGACATTCCCGGCGGATGTGAAGGCACGGGCGTTTCGTAAATTACAACTGCTGGATGCGGCCGTTAGTCTGGATTTTTTGCGTGTTCCGCCCAGCAACCAACTGGAGAAATTAAAGGGCGACCGCAAATATCAGTACAGCATTCGTGTGAACCAGCAATGGCGGCTATGCTTTATTTGGAAAGACAACGAAGCGCACAACGTTACGTTCATCGATTACCATTAGGAATAGCATCATGGCTAAAGACAATCGCAGGAATCTGGTTTCGCATCCAGGGGAGATATTGAAAGATGAGTTCCTGCAGCCACTAGGCATTAGCGTGTATGCGCTATCAGCCGCAATGGGTGTGCCGCGTACGCGTATGAACGATATCGTCCTGGGTCGCCGCGGCATCACCGCCGATACGGCCATTCGGCTAGGCAAATTTTTCGGTAGCGAGCCTCAAAGCTGGCTGAACTTACAACAACGTTATGACCTTATTATCGCCGAAACCGAGCCGTATAATACCCTGTCCTGCGTGCGTACGCTGAAAGAAGTAACGGATGCGGGCGATTTTCTTGCCTAGCCCGCCTGCGCGCGGGATTGCAGTTGCGTTATAATGGTTGTCAGCATATCGCCGGTCATGGGTTTTTGGTAAAACCCCGCCACGTTCCACTTTGCGGCCATGGCTTCGTTTTCGGCGTCTTCCATGCCGGTGACAATCACGACGGGAATATCGGCATAGTGGGTTTTGAAATGGCCGAGCGCCGATATTCCGTCGATCATCGGCATGTCGAGATCGAGCAGGATAAGTTCCACGCGCGAATGAATCTCAGGCATCAGCCCAATCGCTTCATGCCCGTCGTTAGCGATCAGGCAATCATGCCCCCGGCCGCGCAGCACGCTGGCCATTAACTCGGCATCGAACAGGTTGTCGTCGACAATGAGGATCATAAAATCCGTTGCACTTCGTTTTAGAACTGGGGATCATTCAAAAGTGTTTCTTAGCAAAAGCTCTGCCATTTCCTGTTTTCAAGAAGGCTTGAAATTCACCGGCTTTAGATTCATCGCTAAAAGCCAAGTACATCTTTAGCTTCCAAGGCCTCTATTTTTTCGTATGGATCGATTTTCCATCATTATGCTCTTTATAGCGCCGTTTTAGATCGGTTGTTGAACCGGTATAATATCTATCCGGTTCCGCTTCGCTTTGGAGTATATATACATATTTCATACTGTCTCGCGAGCAGCCCGCCTTCATCCGCTTACACTTCGTTTCAGCGCGATTACGGCGCGGCATCCGTTTCGCACACTACAGCGCTAAGAATCGCGCTGTAGCTAAATTTTGGCTTTGCCAAAATTAGCGAAAGCGGATGGCGCACCCAAAGAGATTCGAACTCCTAGCCTCTTGATTCGTAGTCAAGTGCTCTATCCAGTTGAGCTATGGGTGCGCGCCCGGTTTAGCGGGAGCGGCAAACTAACCAACATGGACATGAAGCGCAAGGGAGAATTTTGAGCGAGCACTTGCCCGCGCCCAATGCCCATGGTACCCACTCGTACCATGCATCGTTCGCTTCGATATTTTCTGGCTGGCTTGTGCGCGTGTGCGCCGGTGTTTGCGGCTGCGCAGTCGGCGGTGCCGCTGGCCATTGTGCGGTTCAACCAGCCGCAGGTCTATTACGAGCAGCAGCTTTACGGTGCACTCACCAAAGCGGTATCGGTGAAGCCGGATTTATTGTTCGATGTGGTTGCCTACAGCCCGCTCACCGGCAAGCCCGAAGTGGATGCGGCGTGGGCGCAGCAAACCAGCCAGCACGCACAGGCGGTTGTGATCAGCTTACAGCAAATGGGCGTGCCAGTGAGCCGCATCAGTGTCACGAGCCAAAGCCAGCCGGGCATTCGCTTCGACGAGACGCATATCTACGTGCATTAGGCGACGTCTTTGGTCCTACCCCAACGGACGCGGTGCCAGATGCGCTCGTGCAAGTAAAACAGAAAAATTTTGGTAAAGACTTCAATGGCCGAAATCGACAATGCGATGATCGGGTGGCCGGTGACAAGCCAGCTGATGAGAAACGTATCGATGCTGCCGGTAATGCGCCAACTGACGGCTTTCACCAGTGAACGGCGATGGGAGTCCGTAGGCGACGGTGCGGCGGGCTGCACCATGGCGGCCGCTTAGCCTTGGCGGGCTTTAAGGCGCGGATTCTGCTTGTTAATCACGTACAGACGGCCCTTTCGGCGCACGACGCGGCAGTTTTTGTCACGCTTTTTAGCGGATTTGAGCGAGCTGAGAACTTTCATGACGGACCTTGCAAAACGATAAAGGAGGTGCTGGATAGCGCCCGCAATCCCCCCTGTCAACCGCCATTTTTCTCTGGGTTTTGCAAGCCACTCAGGCCATGGCAGGTTTTTTCCCAGAAATGCGGGCGGCGAGCCAGCTGCCACAGCGCCCGCGCCGCCGCCACCGAGTGTAGCAGCCAATAGAGTGGGTATAGAAGCAGCGCTGCACGCATGTCAGTCCAGCCTTCGCGGGCGGTGACTGCACGCGCATACAGCCAATGGCTGAGAATACCACCAGCAAAACTGACAAGGCAGAGGCCCAGCATCGCGGGCGGCAGGTGCATGGGCAATAGCCCTACCGACGACAGGATGAAAATACCCCAGAATAACGGCGCCAGCAGGAAGGTGAGGGCCGGTGCGCCGACGAAAAACTGGAAGCCATAATAGGCAGGGCCGCCCAGGCGGCGTTTTAGCTCGGGCACGTCGCGCATGTACACCAGCCATGTCTGTATGTAGCCCTTAATCCAGCGCGACCGCTGGCGCATCCACACGCCGAGGGTAATGGGAGCTTCCTCGAGCGTCAGCGATGGCAGGATGCGGGTGCGATAGCCCAGATAACTCAGGCGAATGCCGAGGTCGGCGTCTTCCGTCACGTTGAACGCGTCCCAGCCGCCCGCATCGCGCAGGATTGCGACGCGCAAATGGTTGCTAGTGCCGCCGAGGGGCACCGGCAAATTCATGCGCGACAAAGCGGGCAGCATGAGGCGGAACAGCGCGCTGTATTCGATGGCGAACAGCTGCGTCAGCACATTTTCGTTGCGGTTATAATAGTTAAGCGGTGCCTGCAGGCACGCGGTTTGCGGCGACGATTGCGCAAACAGCGCAACGGCTAGTTTCAGCTGGTCGGGCGCGGGGGCGTCTTCGGCATCGTAGATCACCAAATACTCGCCGCGAATGCGCTGAAGCGCCACGTTGCAGGCTTTCGGCTTGGTGCGCGGGTGCGAGGGCGGCACGGCGATGATTTCCATCGTCGCCGGTGGGCGCAGGGCTTTCAGCGCGTCGTGGGTGGCAACATCGTCGGCTTCGACGATGAGTTTAATGTCGAGCTTTTCGCGCGGGTAATCGAGCGCGTTGAGCGACGTAATCAGCCTGCCCATCACCTGCGCCGATTCGTGGTAGAGCGGCACCAGAATGCTGTAGACAGGTAAATCGTCGGCCTCGAGTGCGCGGGCTTTTAGCTGCAGGCTTTCGTTTAGGCGATCTTCATTATACTGTGCCGCGCGGCCTTGTGCGTAAAGCTGCCATTTCACGGCCAGTGTGGTGAGGTAGAACAGGTTGCACGTCACCAGCAGCAGGTACCAGGTGTTAGTGGGGGCGGCGACAAACCCGGCGGCGAACAGCGCGAACAGCAATGCAAACCCGCGCATTTGGGGGCGGGTGAGCACACGGTCGGCCACCAAGTGGCGGCTTTGGCGGCGTAAATCCAGCCGTGCATGACGCGTGCTGGCGTTGGCGGCGATGGTTACAAAATACTGCTCAAGGTCGCGCTTACCGGTCGCGACCAGCCGCACGGGCTTGTTGTAATAACGCCGGGCCCAGACGCGTAATTCAGGCGACGGATCGCAAGTGGCGAGCACCAACATGCCGTCGGCATCAGCCGCGAAGGGGACGAATTGCCGCGCCTGATAGCGCAATAAATCATGCGGGCGGAATAACGCGGCATCCGGCGCGCGGGTGGTTAAATCGAGGAATGGTACGCCTTGCTGGGTGGCCAGCGCGCGCGGCAATGCACGGCTGTCGATGATGCCGTGGGCTTGCAAATATTCTCCCAGTTTGCCACGTGCGGCGCCGGCATTGGCCTCGAGCAATTCGCGCTCGATGCTGCCTTGTGCCACGAGGATATCGCCAATGCGCAGTGCGGATGTGGTCGCCATCAGAACGTCTCCCCAAAGCCTGCGGTGATGCTGTAGCCCGCACCGGTTTGCGCACCCGCTACGTGGCTGGCGAGGCTAAGCTGCACGCTGTGCGCGTCATCGAGCTGGTAGAGGCTCGTGAGTTCTACTTTAGTTAAATCATAATCGAGGTCGCCGCTTTCGCTGAACGCTCCGCCGACGGTGCCGAGTGACACGACCTGACGCAGGGCAGGCACGATGAGCCAATGTTCGCCGACGCCAAGCCCTAGCGCAATATCGGTCAAAAACTGGTCGCCCAGACGGTTGGCACGCAGGCGGTAGCCGCTGCGCATGTCAAGGTAATCGCGCGGGCTGATGAGATTGAAACTGCGACCATACAGCAGTGAAAGTTCAACGTCCGTCGAGCGCGAACCGCCGCGGGGTGGCGCGGTGTGTTCGAAGGCGCTGGTGAATTTGATGAGCGGTTGCAGGCTGAGATGCTGGGTGTCGTCGCCCCATAATTCGCTGCGGGCGAAAATTTGTGGGTCGGCGATGCCTAAATTGCTGTCGGCGCTTTGGAATGCGTCTTGAATATAGGCCGTGCCGCCGATGGTGAGGTTTTCAAGCAGGCCGTATTCCACATAGGGCGTCAGTTCGATTTTGCTGAATGTCGATTGCGGCTGCTCCTGGCCGTCGGCGGCGTAAAAACGGTCGGTGCTGTAAAACCCGGCTTGGGCGACAAACAGGCCCTGGCCCTTGGGTTGCAGCCACGCACCCGCCCATGCCACGGGCGCGACAGACAGCGTCGCCAACACTCCCATCGCCATGATACTACGCCACCCCATGCGTCATTGCTAAATCAACCGCAACGGAAGGCAAGCAAAAGTTAATTTTTATGCGACTTTGTTAACATATTGGTGAAGTGCTAGTGGCTATGGGCCACTTTGTAGCAAGCCTATAGGCGTTCATAACGCAGTTCTAAAAGGCTTACGCCGTTTTAGCGCGACGGGGGGTGGCCGGGGTTGCCACACCCTCAGCAGGGGCGCCAAGCTGTGCTTCGATGGCAGCAAGCGCATGGGCGAGGGCTGGATCGGTGGCTTCACTGGTGACCTGCGCGACCAGTGCGGCATGCGTGCGGGTGCTGGCTTGTTCCACCATCTGGCGGCGCAATTGGGCGAGTGCGGTGGCCTCAGCGCGGGCGATTTTTTCCTCCGCCTGTGCCATACGGCGGGCGAGGGTTTGTTTCAAATCCTCGGCGGCGCGCGCGCGTAGGTGCACGGCGTCCTTACGGGCGGCGTCCAGAATGGCTTCGGCCTCGCGCAGTTTGGTTTCCTGCTGCTGCTGGTAGCTGGCGAGCAGTGCCGCCGCTTCAGCGCGCAGTTTACTTGCCTGCTCGAGCTGGTCGCGAATGACTTGCCCACGTGCATCGAGTCCGCGTACGATGGGCGGCACCACCCATTTCAGTGCCACACCAATGAAGAGCACAAACGCAACCGCGACCCAGACTTCGGGGCTGTGATACCACAGTTCATGCGCTGGCTCGGCGATGTCGCTTGCATGTTCCATGGTGCTACCCTTTAGCTAACAAACGTGCGGTGATGGCCGCGCTGAGGTCGGCCACGGCCAGATCGACCTGTGCCGAGGCTTTTTTCAGTGCTTCGGCCAAACGTACTTCGGCCTGTTCGGTTTTACGTGCCAGATCGTGGGCCAGTTTATGGCTGGCGTCACTCGCCTCGCGGCTGGCTTCGGCTTGCGCTTTCGCCAGTAATTCCGACGCCTGCGCCCGGGCCGAATTGCCCGCCACCTCGACATCGCCACGGGTTTGCGCGGCGGCACGTTTGGCTTCCTCGGCTTCGGCGATCGCGTCGGCGATGGCTTTGGCGCGCGTGTCGAGCACGCCGCCCACACCCGGCATGATCACCCGCACCACCACTGCGTAGAGCAGGACGAAGCTGACGGCGAGCCAGAACAGCTGGTTTCCAAACCAGGTGGCGTCCATCTGCGGCAGCCCCTCGGCGAAAGCCGGGGTGCTGAGCAGTGCAAGCGCAGTGGTGCGACGAAGTAGCATGGTCATGATTAGATTTTGATCATGATGAGGATGCCGAGAACGAAGCTGAGCAGCCCCATGAACTCCGACAATGCGGCGCCGAGAATGGCGACCTTGAATACTTTACCTTCGGCGGCGGGGTTGCGGGCAATGCCTTGCGCGGCGTTGCCAAAAATAATGCCCACGCCGATAGCGGCGCCCAGCATACCCAGCGATACAAGGCCCATGCCGATGAATTTTAGTGCTTCCATTTCCATTGTCGTCTCCAGTTGGTTGTAGGTTATTCGTTTCAGCTTTGTCATTCCCGCGAAGGCGGGAATCTCCTTTGTGGCTTTTAGGAGATTCCCGCCTTCGCGGGAATGACAAAATAGAGGTTAATGATGTTCCGCGAGTGCCTCACTAAGATAGATCGTGGATAACAGCGCGAATACGTAAGCCTGCAAGATGGCGATAAAGATCTCGAAGCCGATCATGAAGGTGGAAAACAGCAGCGGCGCAATGCCGAAGATACCCAGCGGAATCACGAACCCGGCGATGACTTTTAACAGTGTGTGCCCCGCGATCATGTTGGCGGCCAAACGAATGGCCAAGCTAAAAGGCCGCGCCATGTACGAGACAAGCTCGATGAGCAGGATGATGGGGATGAGCACGACGGGCATCCCGTCGGGGATGAAATGCTTGAAAAACTTCACCGGCCCTTGCGTGATGATCGCAACCAGCGTCACGCCCAGAAACACCACCAGCGACATGCCGAAAGTGACGATAATATGGCTGGTGGGCGTGAAGCTGTAGGGCACCATGCCGATGAGGTTCATAAACAGGATGAACAGAAACAGCGTGAGCACGAACGGGAAATATTTCCGGCCTTTAGTACCGATATTTTCGTCAATCATGGTGCCGATAAACTCATACATCGATTCGGCGAGCGACTGCATGCGCCCGGGCACCAGCGCTTTTTTGCGCGTGGCGGCAAGGAAAAACAGCGTAACGGCCAGCACAGCCACCAGCATGAACAGGCCCGAATTGGTAAGCGTGAGGGGGCCGGCCATCGTGTTGGTCGAGAACAGCGGCACGACTTCAAATTGCTCGAGCGGGTTATGCATGGCCATCGGGGTTATGCCTTATCGCTGGTGGAGGAATTCATGGTGCGCATCATCATGCGGAAACCGGCGGCGACGCCCACCAGCAGCCCAATGATGAGGCCGAAGGGCGAAGTGTGCGCGACGTAATCGACGCCGAAGCCAAGGCCGCAACCGACGAGCGCCGCTGCACCAAAATCGCTGGCCGCGCGGTACGACTGCATTTTGCCCTGCGCGACTTCCGGCGAGCTGTCTGGCTGCGAGCCTTTCAACGCCGACAATTTTTTGTCGAGCGAGTCGAGGCTGGGCGCGGGTTTTTCTGTTTTCTGGCTCATGGCGCGCGCAATCTATGGATGCGCCCCCGCCCTGTCAACAAGGATTAATGCGTCTGGGGAAAGGATGAAAACTTCGTATTTACTGGCCCATAAGTCCACGGCGAAGTGAATATGACAATTGAGTGAAGATTTGGCTCATGGCCTCGTTTGCGCAGCATTTTTATGGTAGTATCAGCGTATTCCCTCGCCCCACAAAAAAACCAATTCGGTTTGGGGTTAGTGAATCGGTTTGGGTCAATTCGGATTCAGGCTGAACTTTGTGTGTCACAAAAAGGAATCGTGACTATGGTAAAGACAACTATTGCTAAAGCCACTTCGCTCGTCAATTCGGCGGCATGGAATGCTCATTTGCGTGATCGCAAGCGGGCGCTTCAGGCACTGATGATCGCGGCAAGCGGTGTTCTCGTTTCCCTCAGCCACAAGCGGGGGATCGAGAAAGGTGTCTTGATCGATGAATTGCGCATGGGAAGCAGCGTGCTTTTCATTGCGCAGGGCAAGGATTTCGTCGTCACGTCGACGCCGGAAAAACTGCTCACCCCGTTGCTCGGCTCGCTCGTAAGGCTTGTCGAGCTGATGGGTACGGAAGACAGGGAAGTCGTTTCTATCAGCGGCGATGCCGTTGTCGGCAAAATTTCCAGCCAAAAGCAGATGACCAATTTCGCCACTCAGGCGGAACTCATCAAGGTGCTGGATACGCTGCTGCAGATGACGATCGACCTCAATCAAGAATCCGGCATCGAGGGCGGCGTGTATCACTACGCGATCAAACTCGGTTCGGACGTGCTGTTCGAGGCGCGTGGCACCGATTATTCCGTGAAGGAAAATGTCGGTCTGCTGTTTCGCGACCTCAAGCCGCTGATGATGAATGTCATCGAAACTTTCGCCAAGGGGTCAAATATCGAACGATATGATTCCGAAGCGAGTGTCGAGAAGGCAGCAGTCGCGGCTTAACAACAAAAAATATTGAACACCTGGGGAGCGCTTGCGCTCCCCCTTTTTTTGTATCGTTACTTCCCCGCCGCATCGAGGGCGGTGCGGAAGCTTTCGACGGAGTAGTCTTTTTCGAGTTTCACGCCGTCGATGAAAAAGCTTGGGGTAGCGTTTACGCCCAGTTTTTCGGCGGCTTCGCGGCGCGAGTTGAGGATTTTGGTTTCCAGGTCCTTGTTCGCCATGCAGCTATCGAACGCGGCGCTATCGACCCCGCCAACCAGCGCGATTTTTTTGAGGTCGGCCAGATACGTCTCGGCGAACGCCCATTTATCCTGCGTTTCAAACAGCGCTTTCAAAAAGTTGGTGCGCTGCCCGCCTTGTGCGCCCACACATTCCACCAGTTGCGACGCTTTCACCGCCGGTTCGTTCAGCGGGAAATGGCGCATGATGAGTTTTACTTTGCCGCTGTCGATATATTCTTTTTTAATGGCGGGCAGCACATCGGCATGGAAATGCGCGCAGTGCGGGCAGGTGAGCGAGGAATATTCGACGATGGTCACGAGTGCGTTATTGTCACCCACAATGATATCGTTCGGGCGCGCTTTCAGCAGCGAAGAGTCGATGGTTGCAGGGCCTTTATTATCGGCATCGCTCATCACGCCGGTTTGTTTGGTATAGCCGAAAAACGCGATGCCGCCGATAAGCAACGCGGCAATGACTACGATCAGTTTTTTGTTGAGCGGTTTCTGCGCCATGATGAAGATTCCTTTTTTGTTTTCTAAAGCCCCATTTGTCATGCCGTTTTTACAATAGCGTCCACCTTTTTAAGAAGACGGACCCCGCCACGCGGACGGGATGAAAGGCTGCGGATATTCTTGGTGCGCCTTCTCTACTTCGGTAAATCCGATTTGGCAACCTGCTGTGCAAGCCGCTCGAGCACGCCGCGCATTTCGGTGGGCATGCTGGCCGGAATGGAGGTGATGTTCAGGGTTTTTGGCGCTTCGGTTTTTTCGGGTATGGCCGCGTCGGCGAACACGCCGTGGGTGGGGTGCAGCACGATACGTTCAATCGCGCGGTAGCCGAAATGGCGGGCGCATTGTTCCAGCATTTCGGCGGTTTCGTAGGCAAGCGCCGGGGCGGCGGCGGGGCGTACTTCCAGATGCAGCACCGCACCGCTCGCCTCGTTGCTCGAGAATTGTAGGCGTTGCGGTTTGGTGACGGCGGCGCGCGTGGGACCCACGATGCTTGCCCAGTCGCGCAGCAGCGCACCGTAGAGCTTGCCCTGTTTGTCCATCAGCGGTTGGGTCGCGGCCTTCACCACTTCGCCCAACCCGCGCGGAAACAAGCGGCGTTTGCGGTAGGTGGGTTTGGGGGTGTCGTTCAAGCATACCTCGCGGCGAGGGTCGAGGATGTACAGATCATTCTCGCTCCCCCCATGCGGGGGAGCCAAAACCCGCTCAAGGTTTTTGGTGGGGGGGACGTAGGTGTGAATTGGGCATGCCAGCGATAAACGGTCCGCCGCATAACCCCCCACCAAATTCGCAGTCGAATTTGGCTCCCCCGCAAGGGGGGAGCGGTAAGAAATATCGGGGCGTTCTTAGTCATGCCGCCCGTTTGAGTAACGCGCGGATGGGGGCGAAGCTGGTTCGGTGGGCGGGGCAGGGGCCGTGGGCGGCGAGGGCGCTCGCGTGGGCGGCCGTGCCGTAACCGGCGTGGCGCTCGAAGCCGTAGTGCGGAAATTGCTGGGCGAGTTCAACCATCAGCCGGTCGCGGGTGGTTTTGGCGATGATGGAGGCGGCGGCAATCGACAGCGAAATGCCGTCGCCGCCAATCACGGCAGTCGCCGGGCAGGGCAGGCGCGTGGGCAGCCGGTTACCGTCGATGAGTAAATAGGTTGGGGGCAGGGGCAAAGCCGCCACCGCGCGCTCCATAGCGAGGGCCGTCGCCTGCCAGATATTTAAGCGGTCAATCTCCTCGACACTGGCCGTGCCCACGCCGACCGCGCGCGCCGTATTGTGAATCGCCGCGAATAATTCCTCGCGCCGTGCCGGGCGGATTTTTTTGGAATCATCGAGCCCTGGGGGAATATGTGCCGTATCGAATATCACCGCGGCAGCCACCACCGGCCCGGCCCACGGCCCACGGCCTGCTTCGTCCACCCCGGCGACGGGGTGGGGGGCGTGGTGGGTTTCGAGTTCGAAATGGGGCATGAGGGAGGCAGGGAGGGGTTAGGGGTTAGGGTATAGGGTTTAGGGTATAGGGTTTAGGGTTTAGGGTTTAGAAAGGAAGCGCGAGGGCATGGTTCTTTTCCTATACCCTAAACCCTATACCCTAAACCCTAAACTTGCGGCCAGCTGCCCTGGGCCATGGCGGCGAGGCTGGCGGGTTGTTCGCCGCGCAGCACTTGATAGATCCAGTATTGCGCCATCACCTGCATCACGTAGTTGCGGGTTTCGGCGTAGGGGATCGATTCGATGTACAGCAACGGATCGTCGACCTGCGCGGCGGCGCGCTGCCAACTCGCGACGGCACCGGGGCCCGCATTATAGCCCGCGAGCAAGCGCACTAAATTACCGCGAATCGCCGGCTCGGCCGACAATAGCTTGATGTATTCGGCACCATAACGCACCGAGGTTTCAGGGTCAGCCAAACGCTCGACCACGCTTAAGCTTTCGTTGCTGGCCAACTGCAGGCTGGCGAGGCCGATTTTGCGCTCCACCGCGCGCGCAGTGGCGGGCAGCATTTGCATCATGCCGCGCGCACCGGCGCTCGAACCCACATCGGCCCGAAAGCCCGACTCGTTGCGCGCAATGGCCAGCAGCAGCGAGGGGTCAACGGCGTGTTGCGCGTCCACCATGAAGCCGGGCATGGGGTATTGCGCGAACAGCGATTCACTGGCCGAGAGGCCCGGCAAACGGGCGAGGCGCACCTGCAGGTTCGGCAGGTTCAGTTCGCTCGCCAGCGTGATGATGCCGGGGCGTAATTTGTCGGGCACCTGTGCGTACAGCAGACGCAATTCCGCTTCGGCGGCATCGTTCTTCGTCAGGCGTGCCAGCAGGGCTGCGCGCTGCGCATGCGGGTTGCGGCGTACATTTTCCGCCACTTTGGGGGCGCTGGCATGCAGGTCGGGCGTGCCGAAAGCGCGATTGGCGAGCAGGCCGTAGAAGGTGGTCGGGAATTCCGCCGCATGGGCCAGCGCGCGGTGCGCGGCGCGCGATTCGCCCGCACGGTCGGACGCGCGGTAGGCCCAGTAATACCCCGCTGCGCGCTGCCAATCCGACAGCGACGCATCGTCGGCGACGGCCAGAAACATTGGCGCGGCGGCGTCGTAATCGGCTTCACGCCAATGGCTCAGGGCTTCGTACCAGCGGTCGGGCATGGTGCTGCGGCCGAGATGGTCGATATAGCCGCTGCCTTTCAGCGCATTCGCACTGCGGGCCAGTTGCAGGCCGCGCCCGTTGGCGAGTTTGGCGATGCGCGCCGCACCCGGGTGGTCGCGGTAACGGTCGAGCCATTGGTCAAGCTGGGCCGCGCTCGCGTGGTAGCGCGGGTCGAGGTAGCGCTCGGCCAGCACATGGCCCAGCAACGCGTGATTGGTCAGCTGCGCGATATGCGCATCGGCAGCGGCGAAATCGCCTGCGTCTTGGGCGGCGAAAATAAGGCGATATTGTACCGTGTCCGCCGCGGCGAGTTGGGCGGGGTCGTTCGCGGGCGCGGGGTTTACGGCGACCGCGACGGATGCCTGTGGGGCCGGATTCGGCATCGCCAAAAACAGCGCCATGCCAAGCGCAAACGCATAAGCCCAGCGCCAGCCACTGGGGTGGCGGGCCGTGAGCACGGCAGGAAGGGCGGATAGCATATGGTTCAGTCGTTTTTTCATCGGGGCGGGTTATATAGGGCAAAACAGGTAAGCCAGCAAGTGGGAATGCTTGATATTGATAGATATCAATATGCTAGATTGTTGCAAATGGTCCATAAATCATAATTTTGTCATTCCCGCGCAGGCGGGAATCCAGCGTGCGGAGCACAAACAATAAAGCTAGCATGGAGCAAAAACACACTAGGTAATTCTAGCGGCGAAGACTCGCCGCGCTGGATCCCCGCCTACGCGGGGATGACAGATATCCTACTTGATTAGCAGCGCATCCCGTATCGCCAATAAATCGGACCAGGTCTGTTTTTTGGCCAGCGGTTGGCGTAATAGGTAGCTGGGGTGATAGATCACCCGCACCGGAATTTCGTGCGCCAGATAATCGTTTTTATAGGTGAATTTCTGCCCGCGCAGGCGGGTGATGCCGCGATCTTCGTTCAGCACGGCTTTGGTCGCGGTGCCGCCCACCAGCACCAGTAATTTGGGGTTCACCAGCGCGATGTGTTTCTCGACAAATGGTTTGCAGATATCGAGTTCCTCCGCCGTCGGCTGGCGGTTGCCGGGCGGGCGCCAAAACAACGTGTTGGTGATGTAGAAATTCTCGGTCCGTTTCAGGCCAATGAATCCCAGCATTTTGTCGAGTAACTGGCCGCTGGGCCCGCAGAATGGCACGCCAGCGCGATCCTCGTCGGCCCCCGGCGCTTCGCCGATGAACATGACGCGGCTGCTGGCTACCCCTTGCGCAAACACGGTGTTGGTCGCCGTTTTTTTCAGCGCGCAGCCATTGAAGCCGCGCACTGCCGCCTCGAGTGCTGCAAGGTCGGAAGCCGCATCGGCCAGCGCGCGTGCTTCGGCGATGGCGGTAGCGAGCGAGGCGGGTTCGGGGTTCGGGGTTCGGGGTTCGGGGTTCGTAAGGGCAGGGGCGGCGCCGGGCGTAGCTTTTACTTCCGAGACCCGAGCCCCGAGACCCGAAACCCGCCCCTGCGCCTTCTGCGGCACGGGCTCGACACAGCAATCCACCCCAATCTCGGCGTGCCAGGCGAGGGCGTCGTAGGCTGCATTTTCAGAAAGTTGGGTCATGGCAACGAAATTTTAACTAATTTGAGGTAATACTGGGTAACAGCTAGGAATCGGACCGTCAAACCATGCAACTCATCGAACCACAGTATTATGCACCCGACATCGCCGCGAAGGCCGTGATCGAGCTGACCGCCGCCATGCAGGCCGAGCGCGACATGGAATATGCCAAAGCGCTGCTGGCCGACCCGCGCATGAGCAGCAACCGCGGCCATTTGGCCAGTTGCGGCGTGAACATGCGCAAAATCCGCCAAGCCAAAGAACTCGCCGCCGTCAGCCTGCCCACACTGGAATGCCAGCGCCGCGCGATTGAATTCCTTGACCAGCTCGACCACGAGCAGGAGGTGACACGTGGCTAAAGTTCCCGGAAGCGAATTAGCAACGTTTGCGCGCGATGGGCTTTACAGCGCACTCGATGCACTGACATTCAAAACCCTCACGCTGCCAGTGTTGACGAAAAATGCTCAGTTCACCGGCGACCAGCTTGCCGGCCCCATCGGCCCCGGAACAGGCGGAACGGAACGTACACTATAATAGTGCCTTCAAGGAAGACAGACCCCGCAACGAGTGCGGGGTGACATTCTGTATGTGTGGCATTGCCGTGCAAAAAACCCATACCGTCACCCCATATTTCGTCTTCGCCCGAATTGCGCTAGCAATTATAGGGCGATCCATGGTGAAATGCCTCATGGATTCCCCTATAATTTGTTACACAAATTCGGGGAATGACGGAGGGATATGACTGAAATCATGGAATGCGACGTATTAATCGTCGGCGGCGGGCCGGCGGGGCTTTCGGCGGCGATTCGGCTGCGGCAGTTGGATGGGAATCTGAATGTCATCCTGCTTGAAAAAGGTTCGGAGATTGGCGCGCATATTTTATCCGGCGCGGTGATGGACCCGATCGCCATCAACGAATTATTCCCCGACTGGAAAGAGCGCGGCGCACCGCTGAATGTGCCGGTGGTGAGCGACCATTTTCATTTGCTGACCAGCCGCAAAAAATTCCGTTTGCCTACGCCGCCGCAAATGAAAAACCACGGCAACTATGTCATTTCGCTGGCCAATGTCTGCCGCTGGCTGGGGCGCGAAGCCGAAGCACTCGGCGTGCAGATTTTCCCCGGCTTTCCAGCCGCTGAAGCGATTATCGAGGATGGTGCGGTAAAAGGTGTGCGCACCGGTGCCTTCGGTGTCGCCAAAAACGGCGAGCATAAAGCGAGCTACCAAGCGCCAATGGAATTGCGTGCCAAGCTAACGCTGTTTGCCGAAGGTTGTCGCGGCAGTTTGAGTGAAAAGCTGATGAAAGAATTCAAGTTGCGCGAGGGGCGCCAACCACAAACCTACGGCATCGGTATCAAGGAAATCTGGCAGGTGTCGCCCGATAACCACCAGCCGGGTCTGGTCGAGCACAGCATCGGCTGGCCGATGAACAATGCAACCTATGGCGGCTCGTTTATCTATCACCTCGACGACCATCAGGTAGCGATTGGTTTTGTGGTGGGGCTCGATTACAAAAACCCGTATCTCGATCCGTTCAAGGAATTCCAGCGTTTCAAAACCCACCCGGCGATTCAGCCACTGCTCCAGAACGGCAAACGCCTCGCTTACGGCGCACGCGCGCTGAATGAAGGCGGGTGGCAAAGTATTCCGAAACTGACTTTCCCCGGCGGCGCACTCATCGGCTGTGCGGCAGGATTTTTGAATGTGCCGCGCATCAAAGGCAGCCACCTCGCCATGAAAAGCGGCATGCTGGCGGCAGAAGCAGCGGTGGCTGACGACATGGCCGCGTTCGAAGAAAAACTGCGTGCGTCGTGGGTAGGTAAAGAATTGCATGGTGTGCGCAATATTCGCCCGGGGTTTCATTTCGGCATGTGGGCCGGCTTGTCGCTGGCGGCCATCGACACCTATCTTTTCCGTGGCCGCGCGCCGTGGACATTGCGCCACGCCGAGGCGGATCATCAGGCGACGGAGCCAGCGCGTTGCCACAAGCCGATTGCGTATCCCGCGCCGGATGGCGTGGTGAGTTTCGACCGCACGAGTTCGGTGTATCTATCCAACACCAACCACGAGGAAGACCAGCCCTGCCATTTGCATTTGCGTGAGCCGAAAGTATTCAGTGAGCTAAACCTGCCCGTGTACGACGCGCCGGAGCAGCGTTTTTGCCCCGCCGGGGTGTATGAAGTGGTGGAAGAGGCGGGTGCCAAACGCCTGCAAATCAACGCGCAAAATTGCGTGCATTGCAAAACCTGCGACATCAAGGACACCAGCCAGAATATCGAGTGGCGTACGCCTGAGGGGGGCGGTGGGCCAAACTATCCGAATATGTAGTTTTTTTAATATAGGGCTGCCGAACCATGCGCCAGAAACACCACTCTGTCATCCCGGTTTTGCCCTTGCAAACACCGGGATCCCGCTTCGCGATTGCAAGCTGGACTCCGTCGTAAAGACGGGGTGACAAGTTTGTTTGTTGGAAAAATGAGCCCTAAAAAGCGAGATCGACCAGGCAGTATGCCGACTGCGTCCACCGAAGCCTTGGCGTAGGTGGATGTCCGTAGCAACTCAAAAAACTAGCCGTAGATTTCGCTGTAGGGAATGGCGCGTTTGGTGACGGCGTCGATCACGATTTCGCCGTTTTCATAAGCGGCACCCAGAATGTCGAGGCCTTCTTCGCGGTTGATGATGCGGCACGGCTTCACTACTTTATCCTTGTACTTACGCAGTTGGGTGACTTCACCACGCATCTCTGGGTTGTTCTTACTGCTCATGGCATCCTCATTTTCCGCACGGTTTACGCGCAAGTTTTTTAACAGGTACAAATACGCTCGCTTCGCGGCGCGAATCCGTCATCTAAAATGACGTATTCGATAATCATACAAACCATGAGGTTTGCACGATTATATTTGATAGGCGCGGGAATATAATGTATCCGGGCCCTAGTGCAAGCATTTTATCCGGAAAGTGGCCAACCCCTCGTGCGACCTGCGCAATCCCAACGTTTTCCTCGTTTTTTTCTGGGCCTCGCGGTCTGCGTTTTAACCAGCGTTGCCGCCCATGCCGACGGGGTGAAGCCTAAGCCCGCCGCCGAGCGCGCGAAGCTTACCGCAGGTGGCGAAACGCTCTCGTCGCGCACGCACGAAGTGCAGCCGGGCCTCGCCGGTAGTTTTCTGTCGAGCCGTTTTGCACGCGAACATCAGGATTTGCAGGAAGCCGCGAAATACCTCGGCGAAACACTTGTGCGCGACCCTAATAACGAAGCGCTGAAACACGAAGTGCTACGCGCGCAGTTGCTTGCGGGTAATATTGACGAGGCCGTCGCCATCGCGCGTACGCTCGACGCCACCAGCGACCCTGTGGTGGTATGTGCGCTGCTGATCGACCGCATGAACGCCGGCGACATTCCCGGCGCGCGCGAACTGGTGGGCAAAGCGCCGTCGGCGGGGCTGTTCGGCCTTGTGCGGCCCTTGATGACGCAATGGCTGATGATTGCCAACGGCGACACCAAAGGCGAAGTGAATTTGCAGCCGGTGATCGATAAATCCGGCTTTTTCGCACCGTTCATTCGCTATCAGGAAGCGCTGATGCAGGATGTGCTGGGCAACGTGGCGGGCGCACGCACCGCATATGCCAAAGCCGCCGCCGACCCGGCCGTCACGCCTTACCGCGTGGTGCAGGCCATCGCCAACTTCAAGGCGCGCGAGGGCAAGTGGGACGAAGCGCAGGCCGCGTTCGACGCTTACGCCAAATCCAACCCGGATTCGAGCCTGATTCCAGAACCCCTCGTGCCGACTGACCCGGCCAGCGTCACCCCGCTGGTAGCCAATGCCAAACAGGGGTTGGCCGAATTATTTTTTACCACCGCCAGCATTATTTTCGGGCAGGACGCGACGCAGGACACCTTCGTTTACCTGCGCGTCGCCCTCAGCCTGCGGCCGGATTTCCCACCGGCGCAGCTGATGCTGGCGAACCTGTATGAACAGGTGGGCGATTACGATGCGGCGATTTTGGCCTATGACGGCATCGACCCCAAAAGCGTGTTCTATCGCCGTGGCCAAGTGCGAAAAGCGCTGAATTACGAAGCGTTGGGGCAGAAGGAAAAAGCGCTCGCGGTGCTCGACGAATATGCGCGCGCGCACCCGAAAGATGCATCGGCCTATATCACCCGAGGCGACATGCTGCGCGAGGCCGAGCGTTATGCCGAAGCGGCGGAAAGTTACGGCCAGGCCATTACGCGCAGCGAGCCGCTTGGGCCGAACGACTGGCCGCTATTTTACGCGCGCGGCATCAGTTACGAGCGCTCCGGCAAATGGGACATGGCCGAGGCGGATTTTACGCGCGCCCTGAACCTCAGCCCCAACCAGCCCGACGTGTTGAACTATTTGGGCTATAGCTGGCTGACGATGAACAAGAACCTCGATAAAGCCCGCCAATATATTGATTTAGCTCTCAACGCGCGGCCTGAGGATGCCCATATCCTCGATTCTGCTGGCTGGGCACGTTACCTCGCAGGTGACTTTAAAGGTGCTGCACAACTGCTTGAAAAAGCGGTTGACCGCATGCCGGATGACGTGACGGTGAACGACCATCTGGGCGATGCGTATTGGCGTGTTGGGCGCGAAGTCGAAGCGCGGTTTCAGTGGGAACGGGCGCTGAATTTCAAACCCGAGGCGGAACTGGTCGAAGTCATTCGTGGCAAACTGAATCGCGGCCTCGCGCCGTTTATGCCCGCCCAAGGCACGGTGGCCAGCAGCCCCGAAGCCCCGGCAAAAACCGACCTTGTCGGCGTGCCTGAAACGCCAACGGTGCAGTGATGGGCGAGCGGCTTGTCGCGCGGGCGCCTGCGAAGGTGAATCTGTTTTTGCACATCACGGGCCGTCGCGCCGATGGCTATCATCTGCTCGAATCACTCGTCGCATTTACGCAAGTGGCCGATACGCTGGAAGCCGAAATGGCACCGGAGCTGAGCCTCACAGTCGAAGGCCCATTCGCGGGCGATGCCGGTGGTGGAGGGGATAACCTGGTGCTGAAGGCGGCGCGTCTGCTGCAACAACACACAGCCACGCAATCCGGGGCGGCGCTTCGCCTGAGCAAAAACATTCCGGTCGGCGGCGGCCTCGGCGGCGGCTCGGCAGATGCGGCAGCGGCGCTGAAACTGCTGAACCAATTATGGAACCTGTCGTTGCCGGACGCGCAACTACTCGCGCTTGCCCCACAACTCGGGGCGGATGTCGCGATGTGCTTAAACGGCAGCAGCGCCATCGCCCGCGGCATTGGTGATGAGCTGGAGCCGGTTTCGCTGCCGCCCATGCATGCCGTGCTGGTGCATCCGCGCGTGCCGCTGCTGACGAAGGATGTGTACGGCGCATTGGCGACGAAAACTGTATTTGAACAGCGCGTCGATGCACGAAGCGCCAACACACTGCATTGGTTGCGCGCGACGGAAAACGACCTAGAAGCCCCGGCGTTGATGGTGCAGCCAATGGTAGCGCAGGTGCTGGCGGCGCTACGCAGCACGAGCCCGCAGCTCGCGCGCATGACGGGCAGCGGCGCGTGCTGCTTCGGGCTTTACGCCGACAGCGTAGCCGCGCACAAGGCGGCAGCGTTTATCGCCCAAGCGAATCCCGAGTGGTGGTGCGTACCGACCGTTATTTCGCCGCGTTAGCCGGGGCGGCGAATTTCGCCTGAAGCTCTTCCTCGGGCAGGAAATGCGGGGTGATTTCATCGCCGATGATCAGCGCGGGCGTGCCCTGAATGCTCAGTTTTTCGCCTAACGCGCGGGAATCCGCCAGTTGCTTGATGATTTCCTCGGAATTGGAACTGGTTTTGATTTTGGCTTCGTCCATGCCCAGTTCCTTGAGAATTTCATAGGTGCGCTTGGTGGTTTTCTGATGCCCTTCGCCGCCCATCATTTTCTCGTGAAAAGCGTAGTATTTTTCGGGATAAAGTTTCGTTACCGCGAGGCCAATGCGCGAGTTTTCTTCCGACACGGGCCCGAAAATCGGAAACTCGTGGAACACGATTTTTAATTCCGGGTCTTTTTTCAGCATTTCGGCAAGCACTTTGAACTGCGTTTTGCAGACCGGGCAGTCGTAATCGAAGAATTCGGCCACCACATGGGTGCCGTTTTTGTTGCCGCCAATCGCGAGTTGTTCGTTATTGAAAATCGCGGCGCGCACGTCTGAATTTTTTAGCGATTCATTGGCTTTGCCCATGGCGGCGTTGCGCTGGCCTTGCTGGAATTTCTGTACCGAATCGAGGATGAGTTGCGGCTCGTTTGAAATCGTGTCGCGCACGATTTGTTGTATCTCGTCGCGGCTGAGGCCGGATGCACCGCTCGCGCTGTGCGTGGTGGTGCCGGTAGCGGCTACCACTGCGCCACCAAGGGCGGTGCCAGCGAGTAAGCCAATCAGGAAATGGGTGGTTTTCATCGGGTGCTCCATGGGTGAAACGATACATTGGCAAAGCCCGCAGCGATGGCAAGTGAAAATCCGTTTAGAACAATGAATCGCGCTGCTTCTGTTGGCCCAATTGCTCTTTTGCCTCGCGCTCCAAGTCATCCAGTTGCAGTTGCAGTTGCGGATCACTTTTGGCATCGTCGCGGGCGCGGGCCACGTGTTGCAGCACGGTTTTGTAATCGCCGCCGAGTGCTGCTTCCTCGGCCAGCGCTTCGTAGGATGCGCCCAATTTTCCCTGTTTGCCATAGGCGATGGCGAGCTGCCGCCAGGTCACGTCGTAGCTGTCGTCGAGGTCGCGCGAGCGCTCGAGCAGTGCCACCGCGCGCAGCATTTCGGCGGGTTTGTCTTCGGCGATCAGCGTTTTGGCATAATCGGTGAGAATGAGCGCGGAATCCGGGGCGAGCGTCGTGGCTTTGGCATAAGCGGTCGCGGCATCGAGCAGGCGGCCATGTTCGAATAAAATCTGGCCTTTGGTGTCGTAGAAATAAGGGTCTTTCGGGTGTTGCTTGATAAGGGAGTTCAGGCCTGCAAGCGCCGCGTCGATGGCGTTGCGGCGGTACTCGGCGATGGCGCGGGCGTAACGGGCGGCGACGGAACTGTCACTCAGCGGATAGCGGTTGAGCGTTTCGTCGTAGGTGCTGGTGAACGCGATGAGTTTCGCAATCATACGTGCGTGCAGGGCGGGGAAACTATCGGGCACCTGGCCCGTGGGGATTTTCGATTCGTTCGCGTGGTTGCGCACGGTGGCAATGCGTTCCGGCGTCAGGGGGTGGTCGGTTAAAAACGGGTCGCGCGCGGTGCCGCCGCTTTCGCGGCTGCGCAGCACTTCGAACATGGAGAGCATGCCGCTGGCCGACATGTCGCTCGCGTCGAGGAAGGTGAGCGCCGCCTGATCGGCGGACGATTCATTGACGCGGATTTCGCTGAGGAAATTTTTCTGCACCAGATTCTGGCTGCCGGCCAGTACGCCTGCGCCCGCTTGTTTGGCGCCGCCCGCAATGGCGGCCACGCCCAGCAGCGCGCCGATGGCTTGGCCGATGGCGGCACGGGTCGATTTGTCGCGGAACTGCGATAAATGCGCGCCGGAGATGTGGCCGGTTTCGTGCGCGATGACGCCGATCAGCATGCCGGGCTCGGTGGTGGCTAGAATCAGCCCGGTGTGAAGGAAAATATTCAGCCCGCCCGCGACGTAAGCGTTAATGGCCGGGTTATCGACGATGAGAATGCGCACATCCTCGGGCGTGATGCCCGCAGCATTGAAAATGGGACGGCTGTAAAGCTGCAACGTATGTTCGATTTCCGCATCGCGGATGAGGCCTGCGTTCGCGGCGAGGGGCGCAAGCGCGAAGGTAAGCGCGGCGAGGAGGGCGGTGAGTTGCTTCATAGCAAAGCTATAGCGAATCTGCGCAGCGTTGTCACATCATCTGCCCGACCAAAGCGATATTTTGTGCAGACACAGATCTGTCATGCCGTCTTTACGACGGCATCCAGCTTTGGGATTGCAAGCGGGACCCCGTTGTAAAAACGGGGTGACAGGGTTGTGCTACTAGCTCTCCAGCACGCGGCTCCACCAGCCTTTGCGTTTGGCTTTATTGTCGTCGGTGCCGCCGCTTGAGATAATCGGCGCGGCGCTGGGTGGGTTCACTTGCGCCGGGTTCAGCGGAATCACGAATGACGGTTTGGCCGGTGCCGCACTGTAGGATTCAACAGGTGCAGGACGCGACTGTTCAAACGCGGCGGGCGACTCGCCGGCATTCACCGGATTGCCGATGCTGCCGGGTTCCTGACGGCTAGGGCGCGGCTCACGGGTACGGTTGCGGCCACCACGACGGCCACGACGGCGGTTGCGATCGGCCTTTTCAGCGTCGGTACCGGTTTGTCCTTCAACGGCGGGGGATTCGCCTTCAGACGCGATGGGTTGAATCTGGGTTTCGTCGGTCACGCCCTCTTCGCGGGGTGGGCGTTCGCCACGGGGGCGGCGGTTGCGGCCGCCACGGCGGTTGCGGCCGCCGCGTTCGCCACGATCCGGGCGGTCGCCGCGTTCGCTGCGTTCGCGTGGGGCGCGCTCGGCACGTTCCGCGCGTTCCGGCGGGCGGCCGATGATTTCATCGTCGTCCGGCAGCACTTCGCGGTCGGGGTCGATGAGTTCGGCGGGGTCGAACGGTTCGGAAGTGGTAATGCTGTCGTCGAAACGCAGCGGGCCACCTTCGCGGCCACCGCCAGTGCGACGCGGGCGGCCACGGCCACCACGACCACCGCGCGAGGATTGCTGTGGCTGCGCCTTTGCGTCTTCATGCAAAATCTCGCGGCCTTCGGCGGTGGTTTTGAACAGGCGGAAATTGCCGGTGATAAGGCTCGCATCCATCAGCACTTCCACACTGACATGATAGCGTTGCTCGAGCGATTGCAGCAGCGCGCGTTTTTCGTTCAGCAAATGCAGCGCAGCCTCGGGGTGGGTGACGACGCGCAACGTGGCGAACTCACCGCTCGCGGCTTCCTTTTCCAGTGTACGGATGATTTGAATGCTGATGGTTTCAACCGAGTGGATATAGCCCGTGCCACGGCAATGCGGGCAGGTGACGCCCATGGACTCGGAGATGGACGGACGCAACCGTTGGCGCGACAGTTCCATGAGGCCGAACATGCTTATGCGACCGATCTGGATTTTGGCGCGGTCGGCCTTCAGCGCGTCTTTCATCGTGCGCTCGACGGCTTTGCGGTTTTTGCCGTAATTCATGTCGATGAAATCGATGACGATGAGGCCCGCTAAATCGCGCAGGCGCAACTGGCGCGCCACTTCAATGGCGGCTTCGGTGTTAGTTTTAATCGCCGTTTCCTCGACATTGCGTTCGCTGGTCGAGCGGCCCGAGTTCACGTCGATGGAAATGAGCGCTTCGGTCGGGTGAATCACCAGATAGCCGCCGGAAGGCAGGCGCACCTGCGGTTCCGTCATGGCGGCGAGCTGGTCTTCAACGCCGGCATAGGCGAAAATGGGCATGGTGCCGGTGTACTGCTTAATGCGCGCGGCTTGGCTCGGCATCAGGATTTTCATGAAGTTTTTGGCTTCGTTGTACGCGTCGGCCCCTTCGACGATCACTTCCTCAACGTCGCTGGTATACAGGTCGCGAAGCGAACGCTTGATGAGGTTGCCTTCTTCGTAAATAAGGGCAGGCGCGCTCGAAGCGAGGGTTTGTTCGCGCACGTCGTTCCAGAGTTTCACGAGATATTCGTAGTCGCGGCGGATTTCGGCTTTGGTACGGTCGAGCCCGGCGGTGCGGATAATCACGCTCATGCCGCGATGGGTGCGCATTTCGCTCGCCACTTCCTTCAGGCGTTTGCGCGTGTCGCGGTCGGTGATTTTACGGCTGATGCCGCCGCCTTTGGGGCTGTTGGGCATGAGCACGGCGCAACGCCCGGCGAGCGAAATAAAGGTGGTAAGCGAGCAGCCTTTGTTGCCGCGCTCTTCCTTAATCACCTGCACCAGCACAATCTGGTTGCGCTTGATGACTTCCTGAATGCGGTAGCGGCGGTGGAATGCCTGCGCGCGGTTGTTGCTGCCGCCGTTGCGGCCGCCACGGCCACGGGTTTCTTCCGAATCCTCGGCGGTGGTGTCGCTCGGTTCGCCGCCGCTCATGCCGTCTTCGATGCTGTTGGCATCGACCGCGTGGGCGCCGTTTTCGGCAATTTCTTCCGGCAGGGGGTCGCTGTGCGCGTCGCTGTGTATGCTGAATTGCTCGGCAGAAAGCGGGGCGACGGCGTATTCACCGGGCTCGTCGGTCACGAAATCGGCGGGGATTTCCACGGGGGCGATGTCGGGCATCGAGGCCAGCACGGCGGAATCGGCAGCGCCCGCTTCGGTGTAGGCGAAGACCTGCTCGCTTTGGGTGTTTTCGTCGTGCTGCGCGTGGTCTTCGGCGGTAAAATCCTCGAACTCAGCGTCTTCCTCGTCGCCGTTTTCGCGGTCGCGGCCACGGCCGGCGCGGGCGGCTTGTTCGCGCTCGAACGCTTCTTCCTCGGCGCGTTCTTCGGCTTCAGCTTCGGCGATTTGCTCGTCGAGCAGCTTTTGTTTGTCGTCGGACGGTAACTGGTAATAGTCGGGGTGAATTTCCGAGAACGGCAGGAAGCCCTGTTTGCCGCCACCATATTCCACAAACGCCGCCTGCAGCGACGGCTCGACGCGGGTGATTTTGGCGAGGTAAATATTACCTTTATTGATGGTTTTCGAGCTGGTGACGAAATCGTAGTCGTACACCTGGTCGTGGTCGAGCAGCGCTACCCGCGTTTCGTTCGGATGCGCGGCGTCGATAATCATTCTCTTGGTCATTGGTCTCTCCTGTACGGCAACCTGCCGCACGGGACCCAAGCAAAACAGCCGCACACGCGGCCGCACCACCAGCCATCAGCTAGTCGCGCACTCCGGAGTTTAGCACAGGTAATAGGCCAGTGCCGGGAGTTAACAGGGATAAACCATCAACGCGCGCCGTGGGCGCTGCGCGGAGGTTTTGGCTGGTTTCGTTGGATGCCATGCGAGTGGGCACCTTATATGTGTCGCGTTAATCATACCCTGCTGCGCACGATGGGAAGGGGCACTCATTGCCAGCTTCCAAGCTGCTGCAGCCGAATTTCGTGAGAGCACTATAGGGCGCAACGGGCGTGGGGGCAAGGGGTTTATGTTAACAAATTGAATTGGCTTAAAAAGCGCAAGTTTGAAGCCCATCGAGCAAGTTACGCCAGCGGCACCATTTTGCCTTCCAGCCAGTCGGCCAGTTGTTCCTCGCTCGATGCGCCTGCGGCGAGGTTGTAAAACGCAAAGTAATTTTCTTCCTGCGTCGAACTCAGCGCAAACCCGTTGGCCTCGATAAACGCAATCGCGACCACCAGTGCCGTGCGCTTATTGCCATCGATAAAGGCGTGGTTTTTGGCAATGCCATAGGCGTAACACGCTGCTAGTTTCGACAGCGACACCACCTGGTTATAGTAAAACGCGTTCATCGGCCGCGCGAGGGCCGATTGCAGCAGCCCCATATCGCGCACGCCTTCGCCGCCGCCATGTGCGGCCAGCTGCTGGCGGTGGAAATCCAGCACCACAGCTTCTGGCACCCAAAAGGGCTCGATTCCAGTCATGACTTCCTACTCCGCCAGCTTGCGCAGCGCGTCGCGGTTTTCGCGCATGACTTTCTCGCCGATTTCCATCCATTTCGCGAAATCCGGGCTGTAGGCGCGCAGCATGATGCCGTCGGGCATGTCGGTCACGATCAACTCGTCGCCCTTGCCAACATTCAGTTTCGCGAGCAATTCCTTGGGCAGGATGACGCCAACTGAATTACCAATCTGCGTGAGTTTTAACTTAGCCATGGGGATGCTCCTTTGAATGTTATTACGGATGTTATAACGTAGATTATAACATTTGTTATAACATGGGGCAAGGGGTGAAGTGGAAAACTTCACGGGATTGTAATACTTAATAGGTAAAAAGGGAGTTATACTATTAGCGTATGTGCAATTATAAAATGTTAAAGAGACCATGATGTTAAATACAGACGATTCTATAAATCTGACTGACCTTAAAGGCATCACAGGGATGACTGTAAAAAGTCCTAACGCCCAGCGTGTTACTGTATCACTCAAAGCGTTAGAAAAAGACCTTTACGCTCATGAATTGGATGCCAGCTATAGCATAAATAACAAGCCCACTCTGGCAATAGGCATTGCTAAAAAACTTAATAATGTTGCTATATCCGACGAGGCGCTGATGCAAACTGACCCAGAACGCTACGAGAGAGAAAAAGCAAAAATCGCAGAGATAGATGAAGAGATGGTGTCTTTACAGACGACTTCTCGGGATGACCGTACCGAGTCTTTAGAAAGAATAGATGAACTCTTAATTCTCAAGGCTAGACTGTATTATAACCGTCAAGATAAGAAATATGAAGACGGGTATTATAAGCTGATAGATGCCACGAATTTAGAAAACATGAATCAGATTGTGGCAACGCTCGCAGATGCACACATAGAAGCATATGTAGATCAGAGAGACAAGTCAGGCGGCTCCAAAGTAAAGTCTTTTTCGGTTGTCGTTGACATGTCACAGCCGGATTTGGACAAAAAAATCTCTGCGCTGATGGATACGCATCGTGAAGCTATACTTGCGTATTGCGAAGAAAAGAATGTAGGAGCCATCATTACAAAGCCGGATGGCACCGCACTAGATAAAGAACAAGCTGCTGACGTTATTGCCAGACACATCCAAGCTCTAGAAGCTGAGCGTGCCCCCATTGCCCAACAGATGCAAGCCCTGGAGGCAGGCCGCACCGCTCTCGATGAAACCGCCGCAACATATGGTGTCGATAGGATGGTGGATGCGCTCACACGCCAGCGCACCGGCTTTGGTGGTCGAGGTCGCGTTGAGGCTGACGCAGCCAGCGGCGACTAACTCTTCTCCACATTCCCTTCCACTCGTAACTCCCTCCCCCAGAGGGGGAGGGTTGGGGTGAGGGCGCAGCTGGCATAGAGTCAAAAATATCATCCTCGGTGCCGACCAGCCCCCCTCCTAACCTCCCCCCTCTGGGGGGAGGAACATTATCGCTCCACATTCCCCTTCACGCGGGCGGCTAGGCTGGCGTTGACGAACATGTCCAAATCGCCGTCGAGCACTCCCTGCGTATTGCTTGTTTCGGCATTGGTGCGTAGATCCTTGACCATTTGGTAGGGGTGCAGCACGTAGCTGCGGATTTGGTTGCCCCAGCTATTGTCGGTTTTATGGGCGTTCAGGGCGTCGACGGCGGCTTCGCGGATTTGCAGTTCGCGCTCATACAGCCGGGCGCGCAGCATGGCCCATGCTTCGGCGCGGTTTTGGTGCTGGCTGCGCTGGTTTTGGCAGGCGACGGAAATGTTGGTGGGAATATGGGTGAGCCGCACAGCCGATTCGACCTTATTCACGTTCTGCCCACCGGCGCCGGAGCTGCGGAAGGTGTCGACCCGCACGTCTTTCTCCTCCACCGCGATATCGATTTTATCGTCGATCACCGGATACACCCAGGCGCTGGCGAAGCTGGTGTGGCGGCGGGCGTTGGAGTCGAACGGCGAAATGCGCACAAGGCGGTGCACGCCGGATTCGGTTTTGGCCCAGCCATACGCATTATGGCCCGAAAGCTTGAGCGTGGCCGATTTAATGCCCGCTTCGTCGCCCGATTGTTCGTCGATGATTTCGACTTTGAACCCGCGCCGCTCGCCCCAACGCAAATACATGCGGTACAACATGAACGCCCAGTCTTGGCTCTCGGTGCCGCCCGCACCGGGGTGGATTTCGATGAAGCAATCGTTGGCGTCAGCCTCGCCACTCAGCAATGCCTCCAGTTCCATGCGGCTGATTTCCGCGACGAGGGCGGCCAGTTGCGTTTGCGATTCCGCACGCAGTGGTTCGTCGCCTTCGGCTTCGGCCAGTTCGTGCAGCTCGAGCGTGTCGGCGAAGCTGGTTTCCATGCGGCGAAAATTCGTCAGCAAATGGTCGATGCGGGTGCGCTCGCGCATGGTTTTCTGCGCCTTGGCCGTGTCATTCCACAAATCGGGGTTTTCTGCTTCGGCATTCAACAGTTCAAGTTGCCGGGTTAATTCCGGGACGTCAAAGACACCTCGCAAGCAGGGCTTTGCTCGAGTCGAACTGGTCTTTCAGGGTGATGATTTCGGCGCGCATATTTTATACAGTGAGTGGTGGGTAGTGGGTGGTGAGTAGTGAAAACGCACAGCTTAATCAACACGATTCATTACGCACCACCCACCACTCACCACTCACCACTCACCACTCACACTCTAATACAACCCACCCGTGCCCACGCCCGCACCGGCATCCGGGTTGAAGCCTTGGGGGTCGACGGGGCGTTGGTAGGGGGCGAGTTGGCCGGCGGCGGGCGGTGTGTAGCCCGGGGCATTGGGGTCGGTGGGCTCGGTGCTGGTGGCGGTTTCGTCGGGCGCGCCTAAATCTTCGGGCTTGATGGGGGCGGGAACGCTGTCTTTTTCTTTCAGTTCTTCCTGCAGCTCGTTCATGGGTTTGAAAATGGGCCCCCCGGTGAGGAAAGCTTCGCGCACCACGGATTTGTTTTTACCGTCGACATCCACCGCGTCGAACAGCGGTTGGCCGCTATGTAAATCGACGGGAATTTCGCGGATGCCGGGGGGTGCTTTGAATTCGCGCACGGGTATTTCGTCACCCGCCAGCTGCATGAATTTGATGAAACCCTGAATGGCCACGCGCCCGCCGGTTTCTTTTGCACCGAGCGATTTTGGCGTGTCGAACCCGACATAGGTGCCGATGACATAGTTGGGCGTGTAGCCGATGAACCACGTGTCGCGGGAATCGTTCGTGGTTCCGGTTTTACCGGCGATGGGGCGGTTCAGTATTTTCGCGGCCGAGCCGGTGCCGCGCTGAACCACGCCTTGCAGGATAGAGGTGATTTGATACGCCACGCGCGGGTCGAGCACGCGCTCACGCTCGTCGGATAAGGTGGGGGCGGGCGGGATGGCGGTGGCGTCGCTCACCATGCACGATTCGCACGGGCGCGTGTCGCGGCGGAAAATAGCGGTGCCGTTGCGGTCGTCGATCCGCTCGATCAGCCACGGGCTTACGCGGCGGCCACCGTTATCGATCATGCTGTAAGCGGTCACGAGCTTAAGCAGCGTGGTTTCTTTTGCGCCGAGCACCATGGAATAATTCTGCTGGTCGTCGTCTTCGTAAAGTCCGAAACGCTTGGCCACGCGCAGGATGCGTTTGATGCCGATGAGTGAGGCGATACGCACCGTTACCGCGTTGCGCGAATGCTCCAGCGCGGTGCGGAAGGTGACGGGGCCCATATAGTCGCCTTCGTAGTTTTTGGGTGTCCATAGCGGCAGGCCGGGGCCTTGGCTGAGGGAAATGGGCCCGTCGACAATGACCGAGTTGGGCGAGAAGCCGCTTTCCAGCGCCGTCATGTACACGAACGGCTTGAAGGCCGAGCCGGGCTGGCGTTTGGCCTGCGTGGCGCGATTGAATTCCGAACCCGCATAGGTATAGCCGCCACTCATGGCGAGCACTTTTCCGGTGTGCGGGTCCATCACCACCATGGCACCGTTGACGGCGGGAATCTGCAGCAGGCGATACTGGCCTTTGTTGCCCTCCATCGGCTCGACGAGCAGCACATCGCCGACGGTGAATTTGGCAGTTTTGGCCCAGCTCATGCCATCGTCGGGGATCGTGCCGCGGTCGCCATTTAACACGCCGACTTCCAAACGCGGCGACACTTTCTGCACCACGCCAAGCTGTTGTGCGTCATAGAGCGTGACGTTTTTATCCTGCCGGATTTTTTCGAGTTTTACCGGCCAGTCCGAGGTGTCAGCGCCCAGTGTCGCAATCGGGCCGCGATAGCCGTGGCGCTGGTCGTAGAGCATTAGCGCGTAGCGCAGCGCGTGGTCGACATGGTCTTGGAAACTGGGGTTCAGCGTGGTGCGCACGAACAGCCCGCCTTCGTACAGCACGTTGCTGCCATACATGGCGGCGAGGTTGCGGCGCACTTCTTCGGCAAAGAAATCCGCGCGGGCGACTTGGTCGTTACCACGGGTGTGAGTGGTAATCGGCGTAGCCTTGGCGCGGGCAGCTTCCTTCGGGTCGATCGCGCCGTCGTCGAGCATGCGGCCGATGACATAATTGCGCCGCTCGAGCGCGCGCTTGTAATTTTTCGCGGGGTCGAAATAGGCCGGGGCTTTGGGCAGTGCCGCGAGGAGTGCTGCTTCTTCGGTAGTCAAACCGTCGAGCGATTTATTAAAGTAATTTAGCCCCGCCGCCGCCACGCCATAGGTGCCCTGACCGAGATAGATTTCATTCAAATACAGCTCGAGGATTTTTTCTTTGCTGTAGGTTTTGCTGATGCGGTAAGCAAGAATCGCTTCCTTGATTTTACGCTCGAAGCTTTTTTCGGAACTGAGCAGAAAGTTCTTTACCACCTGCTGCGTAATGGTCGAGCCGCCGACCATGGTTTTGCCTTGCCCGAAATGCAGAATATTCTCGCGCACGGCGCGCAAGGTGCCGCCTAAATCGACACCCTGGTTGCTGAAAAAATTCTGGTCTTCGGCGGAAATAAACGCTTGTTGCACGGTTTTTGGAATGGCGGAAAGCGGCAGGAAGAAACGTTTTTCCTTCGCATACTCGGCCATCAATTTTCCATCGGCGGCATAAAGGCGGGTGACGACCGCCGGGTCGTAATTGGCGAGCTGGTCGGTGGAGGGCAGGCTGGCGCTGTAATGCTGAATCACTAACGTGACGGCCACCGCCGCAAAAATGACTCCGAGCATGGCACTGGCGAAAAGCCATTGCACTATGCTCCACACACGCGAACGGCGGCGGCGGGGTTTTTCAGATTCTTGCGCAATTTCCATGGAGGTTTGGTGCTACTGCACCGACCGGTAATGTTCAATGCCTTTCACGATGCCTGCGATGACCCGGTCGCGGTAATCGGGGCTGAGTAAAAGCCGTTCATCTTTCGCATTGGTCAGGAAGCCAAGTTCGATAAGCACGCTTGGCACGTCCGGTGCTTTCAGCACGCGGAACCCCGCGAAACGGTGCGTGCTCTCGAGTGTGGTGATGCGGTTTTTCTGCATGGCGCGCACAATGCTGTCGGCGAGGTTCGACGATTTATTGAGCGTCTCGCGCTGCGTCAGGTCGATGAGGATGTTGGCCACATCCGGGTCGGTGGTGTTGAGGTCGATGCCGGAAATAATGTCGGACTTGTTTTCGCGCTCGGCCAGTGCAGCCGCCTCATCGTCGGATGCGGTTTCGGACAGGGTGTAAATCGACAATCCCTGTGCGTCGGGGCGCGGGTTCGAGTCGGCGTGGATGGAGATAAACATGTCGGCCTGCGCACGACGGGCGATGGCCACGCGCTCGGGCAGCAGAATGTAGGTGTCGTCGTCGCGCGTGAGTTCCACGCGGTAGCGGCCGGTTTCGATGAGTGCCGTGCGCAGGGCGCGGGCGTAGTTCAGGGTGATGATTTTTTCGTGCGTGTCGTGCAGGCCGGTGGCGCCGGGGTCCTGCCCGCCATGGCCGGCGTCGAGAACGATGAGGGGTTTTTGGGGGAGTTTTGTCGCTATTTTTTCGTCATTGCGAGGAGGCGGAGCCGACGTGGCAATCCCGCTTTTGTTTTTAGTCTGGATTGCCACGCTTCCTGCGGAAGCTCGCAATGACGGGTCTTGAGGGAATTCACCCGCAGCGGTGATTGTCAGCAATAATGGGTTGCCGGGGATGGTTTCTTCCAGTGTCGCCGGTTGCTTCAGGTCGATCACCAGTCGCGAGGTGTCGGCATCGAACCGGCCAAAACGCATGCCCTGAATCAGGCTTCCGCTATAGTTTTTGGGCAGTGCCACGGCCAGCCCGCCCGTGGGGGGCAGGTCGATGACCAACCGGTCGGGGTTGGAAAGCGCGAAGGTTTTTTGCGGGGCGAGGGGGGCGTCGGCCTGCAGGCTGATCACATCGGTTCCGTGCGATGATTCCACACTCAGGCCGCGAATTTGCGGCTCGGCCAAAGTGCTAAGCGGCAGCAATAAAATGAAAATGGCAGCAAAAACCGGGCGCATGCCCAAGCACTAACGCATCAACGCAAGATTACAAGCCGTTCTCGACTCTTAGCCACAACCGCACTATAGTCGTTTCAAATTAAAGCCTTATCTTTTGTCATTCCCGCGCAGGCGGGAATCCACTTGAAGGAGATTCCCGCCTGCGCGGGAATGACAAATTAGGAGGTGGTACAAAAATGAAATGGAACAACTCGCCATGACAGGCATAAACAGCTTAGGCTTCAACAAACCCGAGCGCGAAACGCGCGTGGTGGTAGCAATGAGCGGCGGGGTGGATAGCTCGGTCGTGGCGGCGATGCTGCATGCCGAGGGTTACGAAGTGATTGGCATTACCTTGCAGCTTTATGACCATGGCGTGGCAGTGGGCAAAAAGGGCGCGTGTTGCGCCGGGCAGGACATTCACGATGCGCGGCGCGTCACCGAAACACTGGGAATTCCGCATTACGTGCTCGATTACGAATCGCGCTTCAAGGACGCGGTGATGGAGGATTTTGTCGATACGTACCTCGCAGGGGCGACGCCGGTGCCGTGCATCCGCTGCAACCAGTCGGTGAAGTTCAAAGACCTGCTGGCCACCGCGCGCGACCTTGGGGCAGACTGCATGGCCACCGGGCATTACGTGCAGCGCGTGTTGAATGCAGCGGGCCGCGCCGAATTGCATCGCGGCGCCGACCCCGACAAAGACCAGAGCTATTTTTTATTCGCGACGACACAGGAGCAGCTCGATTTCCTGCGCTTTCCGTTGGGCGGCTTGCGCAAGGAGCAAACCCGAGCGCTGGCCGAGAAGTTCGGCCTTGCGGTTGCTGAAAAGCCCGACAGTCAGGATATTTGTTTTGTGCCCACAGGAGGCTACGCGAAGGTGATCGAGAAATTACGCCCCGGCGCTGCCGAGCCCGGCGAAATCGTGCATGTCGATGGCCGGGTGCTGGGTGCGCATGCGGGGATTATTCACTATACCGTGGGCCAGCGCAAAGGCCTGGTGGGCGGCGCGGGCGAACCGCTGTATGTGGTGAAACTCGATGCCCCAAATAAGCGCGTGATTGTGGGCCCGCGTGCCGCACTGGCGCGGCAGGAATTTCGCATCACCGAATTGAACTGGCTGGACGATGCGCCCGAGCGCCGCGACATTCGAGTAAAAATGCGCTCGATGCAGAAGCCGATGCTGGCCGCGATTATGCCCGATGCGTCGGCCGCGCAGGTGCGCCTTGCGCAAGCCTACGAAGGCGTGGCGCCTGGGCAGGCATGCGTGGTGTATGATGGCGAGCGTGTGCTGGGCGGCGGCTGGATCAGCGCCTAGTGTTCCGCGTGATGGCCATCCTCGGGATGACTGAACTGCGTCACTTCCGGGCCCCATTCGCCTTCGATTTTTTTCTGCAACGCTTTCATGCGGCCGATTTGGGTTTGGTGCAGGCCGGTAATGAAGATTTGCGCAATCATCGGGCAGATTTGAATCAGCATCCAGCCGATCAAGGCGCTGATATAAATAATCACCCAGTTGGTGCCGTGCGACATGATGTCCTGAAGCAGGGCACTCGACGGCCCATGTGCCAGCATTTTCCCGATATAGGGCAGCATGCCCGAAAGGTTGCAGGCAAAAATAGTGCGAAACGCAAAGCGATGTTTCGACACATCCATGAAGAAGGCCACAAAGCTGGGCAGTAGGCCGATGATTAAAAACACAAAGCCGGTGCGAAGTATCGCCATCAGCAGCAAGCTGAAAATAATGAGCAGCACCTTATTGCGGCCACGCATCGGGGCGCGCTTGTGCATGGCGGTGGGCTTGGCGGCCATGGTATCGGACATAGCGGCAGGTTGTGGGGCGGTGGCGGCTTTCATCACAACCTCAGCAGATTGGTGAGGGTGACAAAAAACGTAATCATGAATGCCGTGTAACTAATGCCCACTGCCATTCGTCCGCCCATTCGGTTTGCTTTGAAGGCGAGAATTTCCTGTTTGTTCATCATCTCGATGCGTTTGAAATTGATTTCGTGCAGGGCGATGGCCTGCGTGAAGCCACTTAAATCGCGCTCGACGATGTCGCGGTTCACAATGACCGACATCACTTCGGAAATATTGCCGGTGCCGGCCAGTTTCTTCAGTTGTAGCTTCAGGCGTTTGCGAATCACGCGGTTGTGAATTTCGTCGATCATCTTCTCGATACGCATGGCGGCCCACGCGCACAGGCCGACAAGCTGCAGTTTTTTCTGCTTATGCTGAGCCTCGGCCAACAGCCGCATCACGACCAGTTCGTGGTTTGCCATCAGGGACGGAATCGCGCTGAGGTCGTGCAGTTTGATGGGCTTTGAGCGGTCAATTTTGGCAGCCACGAACGACGCCAGATGGCGGTCGGCGAAACTGGTCTCGGGGGCGAAACTATGAGCAAGCGCGTCGAGCGTTTTCAGGGCGTCGATGGCGTTGGTGACATGATAGTCTTTCATCAGCGGCGACTGGCACGGCAACGAAGGGTTCAACTCGTACAGTACGCGTTCGAGCCCGAAACCGAAACTATGGTTTTTTAACTGCGAGCGCACTTTTTGCAGACGCCAGATGGCGGCCGACATGTCCTGGCTTTTGTTGGCGTCGGACTGTTCCGACCAATACACCCCGACATCGGTTTCGATGAAATTGATGACTTGCTGCAACTCGGGCGCTTCGCTGCGCATTAAATCGGCGAGCACGATGCCAATCGCATCGGGGCGCAGCGACAGCGACATGCTGCGCAACGGCCCATTGGGATCGAGAATGCAGATGGCGCGCGTCATCATGTCGCTGACCTGGCGGTCGGATGCATCGGCCCCGGCGATGCGCAGCGCGCGCTCCATGCGCTCGGCCAGCTCGATGCGGTGCAGGCCGGTTTCAAACCAACGGTCTATGCGCGAGCCTCGGATTTCTTTCGACGCTTCGCGCCAGTTGCGATGATACGCGTTCGCAAGCAGGCGGCGGCTGAAATATTCTTCGCCACCAAACGTGAAGGGGCGGGTGGCGTCCTTCGGCGCCTGCGGTGCGATCATGTTGAAGCGTTTGCCCGATGCCCACTGCGCCAGTTGTTCAAGCCCCCAGCGTTCGGCGGGGTTGTCGTTCAGCACGCCACGGAAGAAATCCTGAAACGCGTCGGAGAATTCGCGGTTATTGGCAAACACGCTGTAGGCACCCTGTTGCAGCACCCGCCGAATTAGTTCCTCGCGCGGGATGGCGCGGATTTTATCGAGCCCGTACATCAGTTCATAGGCCAGGATGCCCAGCGCATACATGTCGGTTTTGTCGTTGGCTTCGCCGTGGCCCAGCGGGTCGCACATCAGGCGTTCAATAGGTTCGTAGAGGTAACTGGCAAGGGTGCCGCACGGCATCGAAGCGCATTCGCCGAGCAGGGTGGTATCGCCGATAAACACGCTGGCCGGGCAGATATTGCCGTGGCTGATTTTGCGCTCGCCCATGCCAAGCAGGGCTTTCGCCAGCGGGTTCATCACATTATCGATGACTTTATGTTCGTGCATGCGCCCATTATTTTTAATGGCGTCGCTAAGGCGGGTGCCTGTCGGGAGTTCGAAAAACATCACCTGCCGCGCTTCGCCCAGATGCGAACAGTTCACGGTGCCTGTTCCAAGCAACGGCACAAGGTGCGGGTTGACGTAACCGGTCAGTTCGGTGATTGCCTGATGGCGATAAGGCAGTTTGTTATCGCACACGATGGCATAGGTGTGGCGAGTGTGGTTAAAATCGTCGCTGGCCTCGTAAGCTTTGCCGTAGGCGTGGTCGAATTGCATCAGGGGTTTTGAAGGTTGCAGACTGAAGCGGCCATTCAGGTCGTCTTTCTTGTCGCCGCCCGGAATGTAGCTGGATTGATAAGATTGCAGCAGCGCGCCGAGGCCGGTTTCCACCTGCTCCTCAATCATCGGGACCATGACGTCCCCCTCACTGCTCGCTGCGCGCGCCATAAACCCCCTACCTGGGAATCACCGTTATTTTTACCACTATAACCGATCGCGCGGCGATTCTCAACGAATCAAAGGTTAACACGCGATGCGATTGAAGCAATGAGCTGTTAACCTTGCCGATATATGCGCATAATTGTCATGAAATCTTCACAAAAAGTCGACGCCAGTAGTGGTATTATGCAGTTAATAACAACAGCAGTTGGCAGAGGCTTTATGAGTATTCAAGGTGCAATTAACGCATGGCGTAATGCGAGTCTGGATTCCGCAAAATACAGCATGGAAATTGATATCGGCGACAAATCGAATTGGTTGTTGCCAGCGATTTTTCCGCGCGTTGGAAAATTCTTTAATGATTTTATAGTGAAGCCTGCTTCAACTTTAGTCGCCGTGGTTTGGGGGCCTGAAGCGAAAGAGGCGCCGCCTGCGCCCGAGATTCCGGAAAAGCTTAAAGGGTCGTCGCTGGAGTCGGCCTGGAAAACAGCTTATGAGCAAAAATGCAAAGCGGTCGATAATTCGGCCAGCAAATGGAAATGCTATGCCAGTCTGGATTTTTCGGGGGCACGCCAATATGCCGCCGCCTACGAACATGAAACTGCGAAAGACCGCATCGCGTTGCCGGAAAATTACAGGCAGACCGCAGGCGTTTCAGCTTCCACTGGAACGTTTCTTGGCGGGTTGGTGAATAACGATACCACGAAGGGATTGGCCGCTGCTGCAATCGGCGTCCTGACCGGAAAAAGTCTGGGTTTAGATAAATCCATTACCGATACGCTTGGCAGCCTTGTGGCATCAACCACGAAAACTGGCGGCTCCGCGAAGGCGACGCCTACGCCTACCATCCAAGCTTAAACCCCCAAAAACGGGTCGCGCAGTTGCCGTCATTGCGAGGCATGCTCTTTATTTCCGCAGGCGAGGCGGTGAAAGGCCGAAGCAATCCACCTGCGAAGCGGAGTTGCAGGTGGATTGCTTCAGCTTTTCACTTCAGCGCGCGTGGCGAGTTTGTCCATGCCTCGCAATGACGCTGGGGTGAGGCATTGCGCTTAACTACGCTCCTAAAAACGGGTCGCGCACTAAAATCGTATCTTCGCGGTCGGGCGAGGTGGAGAGTAGGGCCACCGGGCAGCTAATGAGCTCTTCGATGCGGCGGATATATTTGATCGCAGCCGCCGGTAATTCTGCCCAGCTGCGAGCGCCGCGGGTGGATTCATGCCAGCCGGGAATGGTTTCGTACACAGGTTTGGCCGCGGCCTGCAAATCGGCGTTGGCGGGCAGGTAATCGTATTCCGTGCCATTGATATTATAGCCGACGCAGAGTTTTAGTTCGTCGAGCCCGTCGAGTACGTCGAGCTTGGTGAGGGCAATGCCATTGACGCCGCCGACGGTGATCGACTGGCGCACCATCACGGCGTCGAACCAGCCGCAGCGGCGTTTGCGGCCGGTGACGGTGCCGAATTCGTGGCCGCGCTCGCCCAGGCGGGTGCCAATGTCGTCGGTCAGTTCCGTCGGAAAGGGGCCCGAGCCGACGCGCGTGGTGTAGGCTTTGGTGATGCCGAGCACATAGCCAATGGTGTTGATGCCCGAGCCGGAACCGACCGTCGCTTCGCCCGCCAGCGTGTTGCTGGAGGTGACGTAAGGATAAGTGCCGTAATCGACATCGAGCATGACGCCTTGCGCGCCTTCATAAAGAATTCGCTCGCCGCGTGCGCGGCTGTCGGCCAGCAAGCGCCACACCGGGGCGGCATAAGGCAAGAGTTTTGGTGCAACTTCAAGTAATGGATTCAAAAGTTCGTCCAACCCCATGGGTTCACTGCCGGAGGCAATGAGGATGGGGTTGTGGTGCGCCAGCATGTCCTGAAGCTTTTGCTTGAGCGTTTCGGGCTGCGACATGTCGCACACGCGAATGGCGCGACGGCCCACTTTGTCTTCGTAGGCGGGGCCGATGCCACGGCCGGTGGTGCCGATTTTGGCATTGCCGCGCAGGGTTTCCGCCGCCGCGTCGAGGCGCGAATGGATTGGCAGAATGATGCAGGCGTTTTCGGCAATTTTCAGGCTTTCGGGCGAAACTTTTACGCCCTGCGCCTGCACTTTTTCAATTTCCGCAAACAGCGCCCATGGGTCGATCACGACGCCGTTACCGATGATGCTGAGTTTGCCCGGCCGCACCGCGCCCGAGGGCAGGAGGCTGAGTTTATACGTCACGCCGTCGATCACCAGCGTGTGGCCCGCATTATGCCCGCCCTGAAAGCGCACGATGACATCCGCGCGCTCACTCAGCCAGTCGACGACCTTGCCTTTGCCTTCATCGCCCCATTGGGAACCTACTACGACGACGCTTTGCATTCAAACCCTCTCCTTGTCATCCCCGCGAAGGCGGGGATCCAGCGTGCGAAGCACGAGCAAAAAAGCTGGCTTACAACAGACTGGAATCGTTATTCGTACGCGGCGAAGACTCGCCGAGATGGATTCCCGCCTGCGCGGGAATGACGAAATTCGTCGCGGCGGTTTTCTGGCATAGTTGTTAACCCCTGTACACCGCTTTTTATGCAAATTAACGGTTTGTTAACGACCCCTGTGCTAATGTCCGAATATCCTGCACTTTGAGGTTTGCCATGAGCGAGTCGAAAGTTCCCGAAGCGGTTGTCACGTTGCTCAGCAACGGCGCACTGATGTATGCAGCCGTGCCCGAGCGGCAGTTAAATAACGGGCAGGAATCCACTGTTTACCGCGAAAAAATCGCAACCGGCGTGCCGTCGAACAGCAAAAGCGACCGCGCGGTAGTGATGTTCGTACGCGACGGCAAAACCGTCACCATCGACGACCCGCAGATGATGGAGCGGCTGAAAGGCTTCCTCATTGGCATCAACGCCGACGGCATTATTTCGCCCGAGGAACGCGCCGCCGCCAGCCGCGTCATCACCGACGCCCTCGACGACGGCCGCCTGCAAAACGGCGTACCTGCGTTTGCAGTGGTCGCAAAGTAAATTTCCTAATCGCCAAACACCGTGACGAACCCTTGCGCTTGAAGGGCTGCTGCCTCTTTGGCAGGGGTGCCGGGGGCGAGGGTTTTAACCTCGGGCGCGGGCTCGACGGGGAGGTGATCGAGCAGATCGTTGATGTAGAGGGTGAAGCCCACGGCTTCGGCGCCGTCGCCGGTTCGGTATACTCCGCCGCGACCCACCTCGATGCCCGGAGCGTTCCAGTACAGCGCATAGCCGATGCCGTGGTAGTAGCCGTAGCCCGACAGATCGAGCAGGTCGATGGTGAGGGTGGCCGTGACCGCTTGTTGTTTCAACGCCGCGACAAGTGCCGATAGCTCGGTCGCCGCTTTTTTCACCTCCGTCAGTTGCGAGCTACTCAGTTTTTGCAGCACGGTTTCCGCCGCCCCCGTGTGGCGCATCATTTCGGCGATGTCGAGGGCGCCCAGCGCGTGCAGGCGCGCGTGGTCTTTCAGGCGCACCGCGTCGCGTAGGGCAGTGTGTTGCCCGGCGGGGTAGTGGGTGAGCAATGCTTCGAGCACCGAGGGGTAATGCAAATCAATCGTGAGGCCTGCAATGCCGCTGCTGTCGAGCGCATGCGCGGCAATGGCCAGCACTTCGGCGATGGCGTGGGTGTTCGCTTCGCCAAACCGCTCGATGCCCACTTGCGTATGCTGGCGCCGGGTTTTGAGGGCTTCGGCAGTGGTGCGCAGTGTGTAGCCCGCATAGCACAAACGCAGTGGGCGCGGCTGACTGCCAAGCGCGCCGGTCGCGATGCGCGCAACCTGCCCGGTCATGTCGGCACGCAAGCCCAGCATGGTGGGGCTAAGGGGGTCGGCCACGCGAAACACATGATGGCTGGTGGCCTGTGCCTGCCCCGCCAGCATCGGCTCGGCATATTCGGCCAGCGGCGGAATCACCGGCTGGTAGCCAAAGCCCATGAAGGTTTTAAGAAACAAATGAATGAGCCGAAACTCTGCCGCCGCTTGTGGCGGCAGCACATCCATCAGGCCCGAGGGGAGAAGCGTGGGGGTCATGTGTTAAAATTCTTTGCTATGTCGCGGGCACTGTGCAGGACACGGACCACAAAAAGCTGGGTAGCCGTTATGCGATAATAGATATGGTATTTGCCGTATTGTGCCAAGCGCGCATCGTCTAATTCGGGCACCGCGGGGTAAATGTGTGGAAAGTCGGCTAGCCCATCAATGAATGTATGTAGTTCCTGCACATACGATTCGCCGCGCTTAGGGTTGTCGGCGCCGATGAAACGGCCAATAGCTTCCAAATCATGGAGCGCTTGAGGACGCAGCACAATGCCAAGCATGGTGTATCCTAATGATTCTGTTTCAGGCGGCGGTAAATCTCGGCGAACGCTTCATCCATCGGAATACCCGGCCCGCTTTCGTCGCCAACGCGAATGGCTTCGCGTAGTTCCGCGAGGTCACGTTCGTAATTTTCCTGCTTGCGGTTCCAGTCGCGCAATGCCTCGCGGATGATTTCGCTGGTCGAAGCGTATTCCCCACGCTCAACAGTGGCGCGTAGCATTGCCGCCATTTCGGCGGGCATAGCGATAGTAATGCGTTCTAGGTCAGCCATAGGAAACCCCTTATTCTTCATACTTAATCATATCAAGTCATACTATAACATACGGATGGGGAAAAACCAGTAGTTTAGGTCAGGTCCTCGTCGCAATACAGCTTGCCGGCGACGGAGTAGTTTTGGTGCGCCATGTCCGACAGAATGATGCGGATTTTATGCGGCGGCGAGCCCAGCACTTCCTGCACGGTTTCGGTCATGCGCTTCACCAGCTCGCGCTTTTTGTTGATGTCGCGGCCTTCCAGCATGTGGATTTGAACGATGGGCATGGCAATTCTCCGGGCTCAGATGGTGAAGTGTCAGCACTATACCATTTTAGCAAAATGACAAATGCCGTTTGCGGGTTAGCTGAAGTCAATTTCGTCTGTCATCCCGGGTTTATCCCGGGATCCAGCCAAGCCATAGGCACTTACTACGTTGCGTGGCTGGATCCCGGCACAAGGCCGGGATGACACACTTCCACACCCATTTATTAAATCAAGTTCTATGGCCCACAACCAGAAAAACGGCGGGGTTGGAGGTGCTATCCGGCATGTCGTCCGGCGTGGGTTTCGCGTCCGTGTCGGGCTTTAGCGGAATGGTGACGGCTACGCGCTTCAGCCATGCGGGCGTTGGTTTACTTTGTTGCAGGCCTTGCAGCACACTTGCTTCCGGCGCGCGAACGACGGGGCAAATCAGTAATGCATCGACATGACGCTGGGCCAAGTAGCGGCGCAATGCCTGTGCGTCGGTTATCGCATCGGCCTCCCACACATAGCGAATGCCCGGCCCCTCGCGGTGGTAGTTCGAGGCGATGATGCGATGCGGTGTCCAGAACAGGATTTCACCGCCAAGGTCGGTGGAAGTGAAAACGGTAAGGGGTTTGCCACCGCCCAAATCATTCAGCGCACCGCTGTAAATGAGGCTGCGTGCTTTGGCATGGCAGGTGTTGATGTTGCGCGAACGCGGGGTGGTTTCATCGGGCGCGGCCAGCAATAAAAGGCCTTGCGCGGCTAACAATGCAAGCACCACCGGCATGCGCCGCAGTGCCTGCTGGTTCGGCGTCAGGGCTTCCAGCCAACGCGCCGGTGCGCGGCCGGTGGTGAGGGGGTGCGTCGGGTTCATCAGCGCCGCCAGCCACGGGGCAAGGGTGATGACGACTAGCGGGTAGAAATAATAATACCAGCGCTGCTCGACCGCGTAGAGCAACAGCGTAAACGCCAGAAGAAACGCCAGCAGCCGCGCCTGCTTTTGGGGGATAACGCTGCCCCCGCGCGTGGCGCGTAGCGTGACGCAAAGCGCCATAAGCGGTTGTGCCAGCATGGCGGCGATGAACAGCCAGTGATGGCTGGTGACAGGCTGCGCCTCGGTGATGATTTTCAGGAAATGATTGGTGATGTAGGGGTCGACCCCCACCATGGGCCCCGCGAAAAACAGCGGGTAGTAATGGTGGAGCAGTTTGAGCAGAAACGCCACGCTCACTGCCGCAATACGCCAGCGCCAGCGGAAGGTGAGTGGCTGTAGCGCATCGCCCTCGATCGTCACCATCAGCAACGCAATCAACGCACAGCCCGCCATCAGCCACGCATGCACGATGGAAATGGAATCGTAGACTGGCGTGAACCATTGTGCTTCGGGCCTCTCGATCAGTAGCGCCGCAATGGTGGTGAGGGCAGCGTAACCCGATACCAGCAGCAATTGTTTCGCCGCCAGTGGTGCGCCGCGTAGCCACGCGAGGCCCAGCCACGCGTAAATCGCGCCGATGAGAATCAGCGCTTCCGGGCTCATCCACAGCATGAGGCCGAGCAGCACGCCACTGAAGCCCAGCGAAAATTTATCACCCCGCAACAGGCCGCCCACCACCCACACCAACAGCACCGCAAGCGGCGCGTGGTGGTCGGCATAGCCCGCGACAAAAAAGGCCCACATGGAAAGGCCGGTGAGGGCCAACGCATTGGCCATCCATAGCACAGTGCGCATGGGCGCGAAGGCCCACACGGCACGGTAAACACCCAGCATCATGAGTGCCGCCCACAGCACCGGCAGCATGAGCGCCGTGCGCGCGAGGCGAATGTCGAGCGCGACGCTGTAGGGTTGCAGCTGCGTGAAGGCGGCGATCACCACATCCAGCGGCCGCGTCCACGGGCTGACGATACCGCCGAACGGTGCATTCGTGCGCGCGACGCTGTGATCGAACCAACTGCCGCCGCTCAGCCATTCGCGCACGAGGGTGAGGCGCAGCCACGGGTCGGGGTCGGCCACGCCGAACGCGCGGCCGTTCGCATCGAGCGGAATGTCGTGCCAGTGACGGATGACCATCAGCACCAGTGGTACGAGCATCACCAGCAATGCCAGCAGCCCGTTTCTGTAATCGGCGAGGCGCGTGCTCATGGGCGATCCGCGCGGCGGAACACGAAGTGTCGCGTCGCCCAGTAGTTAAACCATAGTGCGACGGCCATACCGCAAAACAACGCGCCTTGCCGTTGCGCCAGTTCCGAAGTGAAAGGTAGCATGCGCAGCACGATCAGGAAAATCGTATAGTTAATGGCCGCACCGAGCAGGTTGTACAGCATGAATCCGGCCCATTTTCGGCGACTGAAATCGCCATGGCCGCGATAGGTGAACAGGCCGTGCAGCGCGTAAGTGCATTGTAGGGCGGTCGGGATGGAAAAGACGCGCGCGAGCCAGCTTTCCAGACCCGCATGCACCAGTAATTCGAGTGTGCCCGCATCGACGAAATAGCCCATCAGGCCCACGATGCAAAAGCGCAGGAATTCTGTGACGCGCTGGCGCACGTTAATTCCGACGGGCGTTGAGGTAACGCAAATGGCGCGTTTCGCGGTAGGTGCGCGCCACGCTGTCGAGCATCAACCCGGCTACGAAGACAATCACAGCCAGCAGCGCGAAGCCCGAGGCCAGAATGGCCGTGGGCATGCGCGGAACCATGCCGGTTTCGCTCCATTCATTCACCAGCGGCAGGCCGAGCATGAGGCTACCGAACCCAAACAGGCCCGCGAAAATCGAGAAGAACAGCAGGGGTTTTGCTTCCTTGAACAAGCGCAGAATGGTCATTAAAATACGAAACCCGTCGCGGTAGGTGTGCAGTTTGCTGACCGAGCCTTCAGGCCGCACGCCGTACTTCATGCCGATTTCAAGCGCCGGAATGCGTTGTTCGAGGATGAAAATGCTCATTTCGGTTTCTATCTCGAAGCCTTCGCTGTGGGCCGGGAAACTTTTGGCGAAGCGGTACGAAAATGCCCGGTAGCCCGAGAAAATATCGCGCAAACCGCGCCCGAAAAGGCGACCCACCACTAAGTTAAACATCTTGTTGCCGAACAAATGGCCCGAGGGGAACGCGCTGCGATCTGCCTCGCGCACGGCGATGACGGTATCTGCCTCGCCGCTCATAATCGGCGCCACCAATTCGCTAGCGCGGCTGGCGTCGTAGGTCGCATCGGCATCGGCCATCACGTAAATATCGGCGTCGATATCGGCGAACATGCGGCGCACCACATTGCCTTTGCCTTGCAGGTTCACATGGAAAACTTCTACGCCCGCCGCTTTGGCGATGGCGACGGAGTCATCCTTCGAGTTGTTGTCGAACACCACGATGCGCGCGGTGGGCAGGCTTTGCCTGAATTCGCCAATCACCTGCGCGAGGGTAATGGCCTCGTTATAGCACGGCAACAATACGGCGATGGATGGGGTGCGTGTTGGCATTGCCAGAGCATGGCGGAAATTTCGCTGCTGGCAAGCGCTTGCTTATGCATGCCATGTTTGCGCCTGCGCGATTTTAAGCCGCTCCGCCAAATTGCCACAGGCAAAACAACAGCCATGCCACGATGTTGGCGAGGAAAAGCCGGTCATGGTAGAGCGCTTCTTCCGGTGCTTCGCCGTGGCTGTGCAGGTAAAGCTGCTGCAAATAGCGGAACATGCCGAACGCCACGAACAGGCTGGAATAGACAAACGCCGTGCGGTGGAGGCGTGCGGCCGTATCCACTGCGTAAATGGCATAGGACAAAAGCGTCGCGCCGCAACAGATGGCCATTAAGCGGTCGAGGAATTCGCTGGAATAGCCATGCAGGCTTTTGCGCGCAGAGTTTCCCGTGTCGCTGGTGATTTCGCCGTAGCGTTTGCCGAAGCCGAGAAACAACGACAGCAAAAACGTCACCTGAATAATCCATGGCGAGAGCGCAATGCCGGTGGCGTAGCCGCCTGCCAGCAGCCGCAGTACGAAACCCGCGCCGATCACCATCACGTCGATAATGGCGATGTGCTTGAGCCATTGCGAGTAGCACAGCATGAGCAGGAAATAACCGAGAATGGTGAGCGTCGCCTCCATCGGCAATATCGATACCAGTGCAATCAACGGCACCACCAGCGCCACGATGAGCAGTTTCGCCTGATGGAGGCTGACGGTGCCTGCCGCTAATGGCCGCAAGCGTTTTTTGGGGTGCAGGCGGTCGGCATCAAGGTCGCGCATATCGTTCACGATATAGCCGACGATCGAGGCGAGCGTGAACGCCACGAATGCCACCAGTGCCATATGCAGCGGCTGTTCCTGCCCCGCCTGCTGCGCGAACACCAGCGGCGCCAGCACGAACAGGTTTTTCACCCACTGTTTCGGGCGGCAGAGCTTGAGAAGTGGGGTCATAATTTCAAACGGTTGAAAATCGGGGCGGGCAGGTGGATGATGATGCCCATAATAATCCGCCAGAACCACGGCGCGTAAATGCTGCCGCTGCCTTTTTCCATGGCTTTGAGAATAATCGCAGCCACTGCATCAGGCGAAGCCATGAGTTTACTTTTGACACCCGCGGCCATCGGCGTGTCGATGAATCCCGGCTTCACGAGTAGCACCTGCACGCCGGACTCATGCAGCAGCTGGCGCAGCCCACCGGTGAAGGTGGACAGCGCCGCTTTAGCCGCGCCGTAGGCGTAATTGCTGGCGCGCCCCCGGTCGCCCGCGACCGAGGAAATGACGACAAGCTGCCCCGCGCGGCGTTTCTGCATACGCGCGGCGATGGCGGTAAGAAATTGCGCGGGTGCGACGTAATTCACCAGCGCCAGCGCCGCGATATTCGCCGCGTCGTCCACCCGGCCATTGCCGAGCGCGCCCGGGAAACTGAAACCGTGGGTGATGGGGCCATGGGCTTCTTCGGCGCGGGCGATGAGGGCGGGGGCGTCAAACGGAGCCAGTAAATCAATCACCTCAATCGACACTTTCGCGTTGGTACGGGCGCTGAGGTCGCGCTGCAACCGCTCCAGCTTTTCCTCATCGCGGCCGACGAGGGTGAAATGCGCGGTGGTGGGCCCCAGTTGCTGGCACACGCTGCGTGCCAAGGTGGAGGTGGCCCCGAGAATGAATGCGTGACTCATGATGCATACTCCTTGAAACCGAGGCGACGGCCCATGCTGCTCATGAAATACCCCGTGGGGTCAAATGCTTTCAGCGTGGCGCGCCACTGCGGCAGCGCGTGGGCGTACATGGCTTTGAAAACGTCACGTTTTAGCCGCGCATCCTTTGCGAGGTAAACACGCCCGCCAGCCGCGAGCACTAGTTGGTCGATGCTGTCGAGCAACGAATGCACCGCAGGCGTGTTCGGGAAATCGAGCGCGAGGCTGTAGCCGGGGCGCGAAAAACCCATAAGGCCGTTGCCCTCGCCATGCGCCTTCAACACCGCGAGGAACGAGAATTGGTTGGCTTGCTGTAAGGCTTCAAGAATCGGCCGCAGCGATGCGCCATCCGGCACGATGAACTGGTATTGCAGCAGCCCGCGCTTGCCATACAGCCGGTTCCAGTGGCCGATGCCATCGAGCGGGTGAAAAAAATGTGCAAAACCCACCGTGCGCGTGGGCGTTTTAAGCGCCTGACGGAACCGGTGCGCGTTATACAGCGCCATGCTGTAGCGGTTAAGGGTGAAGCTTGGCGCAAAAAACGGCACGTTGAGTGCTGAGCGTGTGGGCCGATGCGCGGCCAGTGAGCCATCGGCCACCGCCACATGCCGCGCCGCTTCCACAATGCCGCGCCCAAGCTGCGCGCCCCGCGCGAAATGGTCGACCCAGCCGACGAGGTATTCCGCGCAATCGCGCTGTGCCTCAAACTGCGCCAGCATCGCTTCAATGGAATCGCAGGCCGTGTAAGCCACTTCCATGCGCGCTGATTGAATGGGCATGAGCTGTAGCGTCACGTTTTCGATGATGCCCGTCATGCCGAGCCCGCTGATGGTGGCGTGCCATAATTCGGGATTGATCTCAAGCGAACACGAAACGGTTTCGCCGCTCGCGAGTGTCAGGTCGAACGACAGCACATGCCGCGCGAAATCGCCCATGCGCAGGTGGTTTTTGCCGTGCACATTGGCGGCCAATGCACCGCCGATGGTGGCGAACTGCGTGCCCGGAATCACCGGCAGGAACCACCCGCGCGGCACCATGGCGTCCAGCACATCGCGCAGAGTGACTCCGGCCTCGACGGTGGTAATGCCCGTCGCGTCATCCACCGCGATGAAGCTGTTGAGTGCGCCAGTTTTGGCCGTGCCGGGTGGATTCAGCGCTGCGTCGCCATACGAGCGCCCACCGCCATAGGCAATGAGACTCGGGGCGAGGGGAATGATGCGCGCTGCATCGCCCGGCACGTGCAACGGCCACACCGCACAGCTTTCCACCGGGCTGTTGCCCCAGCCGCTTAATCGCTGCGTGTTTATGCTGTGCGGATGCATGTAGCCCCTCAAGTGATAGAGTCACTTGCATCCTTACCAAGACACCACGGACATGTCATCCCGGCCTTGCCTGCCTTGCCGAAGCCTTGGCGTAGGCAGGTGCCGGGATCCAGCCCTACCTCTGGCACAAGGCGTAAGTGGGGCTGGATCCCGGGATAAACCCGGGATGACAGTGTATAATTGCTTACCCGATACGTGTTTTTTTATGCAAAAGGGAATTAAGAAACCTTACCGCGCGTCAATCCATGCCGACAAAAAAACGGGAGTGGCATGGCCACTCCCGTTCTACGCAGACAGATGGGGGGAGTATCCTGCGTTAAGCTTTTTTATTCTTGAAATAATTTTCGCGGACGCGGTTGTAAGCATCGCGTGCGGGGTCGCGTGCGTCCGACCAGTCGAGCGCATCTTTTTCTGGATACGTCGTTTCCCAACTGCTGCGCAGTTCGGGCTCAACGGTTTCAAACGATTTACCTGCATATTTCGAATAAGCGTCAATCCCATGACGGTAGGCCGGGCGGTAATGATCGAAATTACGACCTTGCTGAACGTAAGGGCGATCGACATAAGTCGTTTCCCAATATTTTTCTTCCACTGTGGGGTTCACATTCGCGGCTATACTTTCGCCCGCAGCGCCGCCCAATGCGCCACCAATAGCAGCACCGGCAATGGCACCGATAGGGCCAGCAACTGAACCCATGGCAGCACCCGCTGCAACGCCGGCAGCAATACCGCCTGCCACACCGCCAACAGTCATGCCGAGCGCACCGCCCAGCTCATGCGCGTGTTCGGGGTCGCGTACATTGGGGTCGTCGGGGTTCTGTGTCGTGTACTCAACTTTTTTAACTACGTTGGACATCGGTATCTCCTCGTTCTGTGTGGATGCACCCACAGTACGAAGCGCCGTATAAAATTTCGATGCCGCAGGGGCTTCAGGATGTAAAGATGGTTTTTCGGGATAATGGCGGAGGAGATGAGATTCGAACTCACGATACGGAGTTAACCGTATAACAGATTAGCAATCTGCCGCCTTCAGCCACTCGGCCACCCCTCCGCAGAGTAAAGGCTGCTAACATACTGTGCGCGGTTGAAGCAAGCAGTAATCGCGCGGGCGGCGTGAACTGCTTGGATTATTGGGCGGTCGCTGCTATGCAGCCTTATGAAAAATACGTCGATGCCTGAAGCCCCCAAACGCCGCCGCCGTTTTGTGCTGCGTTGGGTGCTGCGTGCCCTGCTGGTGCCATTGGCGCTGGGGCTTTACCTTGGCGGGTTGCAATACAGCGATAATTTTCACGAAGTGGTGCCGGGCGAATTGTACCGTTCGGCGCAGCCCGAAGGCAATGCGATTGCGCAATACAGCCAGCAATACGGCATCCGCACGATTTTGAATTTGCGCGGCGAGAACGCGAAATCGCCATGGTATCAAAACGAACTGGCGGCGAGCGAGAAGGCCGGGATAAAACACCTGAATTTCCGCATGTCGTCGAAGCGGGAGCTGACCGAGGCGCAGGCCGCGCAGCTTATCGCCATCATGCGCGATGCCCCTAAACCCTTGTGGATTCACTGCCGCGGCGGGGCCGATCGTTCGGGGCTGGCGGCGGCGCTTTACCTCGCGGCGCTGAAGCACGAAGATGCGGCGACGGCCAGCCACCAACTTTCGCTGCGTTATGGCCATCTCTCGGCGTTCGGGCTGAATAATACGGTGGCGATGGACCGTACGTTTGAGGCGCTGGCACCACGACTGATTTCGCAAAAACAGGCGGAAGCATTACCAAACTATAGTGTTTCCAAATAAAAATGAGACATTTTTATTTGGGGTCACGCTCGCTTCGCGGCGGAATTCCTGCTTCGCAGTCATTCATAGTCGTCCCAATTAAAATTGGAACGACTATAATCAAAACCGATGTCACCCCGTCTTTACGACGGGGTCCCGCTACTCTAAAGAAGCGGGATCCCGGTGTTTGCGTAAACGCAAAACCGGGATGACAGAATAGTGGGTTTGCGCCGGTGTTTTTGCAACAACCGTCAAAGAATATCGCTTGAACGAAGCCTTACTTCACCTTGCGCAGTTTTTGCGGCTGGGCGTCGGCGATGTTTAAAGCCTCCACGGCAGCCTTCACGATACCGCTCGCATTCAGCCCGGCCTCTTCGTACATATCGAACGGAATGCCTTGCTCGATGAAGGTATCGGGCAAGGTGAGGGTGCGTGCGTCGGCCTTGGTGAGCAAACCGGCGCTGGCGGCGAATGCCAGCACATGTGCGCCGAAGCCGCCATGGCCACCTTCCTCGACGGTGATGACGAGGTCGTGTTCGTTGAACAATTTGGTAATCAGCGCTTCGTCGAGCGGTTTGGCGAAACGGGCGTCGGCCACGCTGACGGAGATGCCTTGCGCTTCCAGCTGCTCGGCGGCTTTCAGGCTTTCGGCGAGGCGTGTACCGAGCGACAGGATCGCGACTTGTGTGCCGCCTTCTTTCACCATGCGGCCTTTGCCGATTTCAAGCACGGTGCCGCGTTTGGGCAGCTCGAGGCCAATGCCTTCGCCGCGCGGGTAGCGGATGGCGCTCGGCGCGTCGTCAATCGCGGCGGAGGTGGCTACCATGTGCATCAACTCAAGTTCGTCGGCGGCAGCCATGACCACGAAATGCGGCAATGCGCACAAATAGGCGAGGTCGTATACCCCCGCATGCGTCGGGCCGTCGGCACCTACAAGCCCGGCGCGGTCGAGGCCGAAACGGACGGGGAGTTTTTGTACCGCCACGTCGTGCACCACCTGGTCGTAGGCGCGTTGCAGGAAGGTGGAATAAATGGCGCAGAATGGCTTGTAGCCTTGCGTCGCGAGGCCAGCGGCAAAGGTGACGGCGTGCTGCTCGGCGATGCCCACATCGAACGTGCGATTGGGAAAGGCTTTGCCGAAAATATCGAGCCCTGTGCCGCCCGGCATGGCCGCGCTTATGGCGACGATTTTATCGTCGGCCTGCGCTTCGGCCACCAGGCTGGTCGCGAACACTTTGGTGTAGCTCGGCGCACTGGCGACCGATTTTTTCTGCACGCCGGTGGCGATATCGAACTTGTTCACGCCGTGGTATTTATCGTCCGACGCTTCGGCGGGCGCGTAGCCATGGCCTTTTTGCGTCACGACGTGGATGAGCACGGGGCCCGAATCCTTTTCGTCGCGGATGTTTTTCAGGATGGGCACGAGGTGCTCGAGGTTGTGGCCGTCGACGGGGCCGACATAATACAGGCCCATCTCGTCGAACAAGGTGCCGCCGGTGGCCATGCCACGCATGTGTTTTTCGGCCGAGCGGGCCATGCGCATCAGCGGCTCGGGGAATTTGCTGGCGACCACTTTCGCCAAATGCCGCAGCGAGCGGTAAGGATGCGACGAAATAAGGCGCGACAAATACGAGCTCATGGCCCCAACCGGCGGCGCGATGGACATGTCGTTATCGTTCAGAATCACAATCAGGCGGGTGCCCAGGGCACCTGCGTTATTCATAGCTTCGTAGGCCATACCGGCGCTCATCGCCCCGTCGCCGATCACGGCGATCACTTCGTTGTTTTTACCCGCCAGATCGCGCGCGACGGCCATGCCGACACCGGCGGAAATGGAAGTGGAGCTGTGGCCCGCGTCGAACGTGTCGTAAATGCTTTCGTCGCGTTTGCAGAAGCCCGACAGGCCGCCCGGCTGGCGCAGGGTGGTGATGCGGTCGCGACGGCCGGTGAGGATTTTGTGCGGGTAGGTCTGGTGGCCCACATCCCAGATCAGCTTGTCGTCGGGCGTGTTGAACACGTGGTGCAGGGCCACGGTGAGTTCGATCACCCCTAGGCCCGCGCCTAAATGCCCGCCGGTGTGCGACACCGCGCGCACCGTTTCCGAGCGCAGTTCAGCGGCCAGTTGTTTGAGTTGCTCAAGCGAAAAGCCCCGGGTGTCACGCGGGTCATTCACCATGTCAAGAAGCGGGGTCGAGTGCAAAATAACGTAACCTTTCCACACAAAAACAACAGTCTGCGCAGTCTGTGCGGCGGTGACGCCTAATGACACAGGGCTGCAAAGTGCGTTTACCTACCCGATCTGGCGGCGACGCTCAAGCACTTTCAGCGTGGTTGTTGGGGATAAATGGGTACTGAGTCCACCCTGAAAGTGATGTTTAAGCTGTTTCCTTAGGCCAAACCCGAGTGTCATCCCGGGTTCGTCCCGGGATCCAGCCCCACCCATGCCATATGCCTGAGTTAGGGCTGGATCCCGGCACAAGGCCGGGATGACAGGGTTTTATTGTCATTAAGAGTGTAAAATTTGGATACTAGTGTAAAATTTGGCGCACTACGCCTGTACCCACGGCGCACCATGGGCGTATTTTTCCTTCAGGTAATCCACAAACACCCTTACTTTCTGCGGCACATAAAGGCGTGAAGGATACATCGCCCAGGCGTGGACTTCTGTCGTGTTCGCGCTGAAATACAGCTCGGGCATAATAGACAACACTTTGCCTTCGCGCAGTTCGCGGCCAATGATCCAGCTCGCGAACACACCAATGCCCATATGACCCAGCATGCATTGCTTTAGCGCCATCGGGTTCGCGCTTACCATGCGCGGGGTGAGCGCAATGTCGCGGCTATTGCCTTTTTTATCGGTCACGCGCCAGTGGTTGCGCATGGTGGTTTGCAAATCCATCATTAAGCAGGCATGACGGCTCAACTCTTCCGGAGTTTCTGGGGTGCCGTGCCGTGCCAGATATTCGGGCGTGGCGACGAGGTAGTTATGCATCGTCGCCAGTTTATGAGCAATGAAAGTCGAATCCGCAAGGTTGCCCACACGAATCGCCACATCGATATGTTCGGCCAGCATATCCGCCCGCGCTTCCGAGAACACCAGGTCGAAACGAAGTTCAGGGAACCGCTCAGCAAATTCGGGCAATAACGGGGTGATATTATGCTCGGCAAACGTATGTGCGCAGGCAATGCGCAGCACGCCTTGAGGCTTATTGCCCACGTCGGCGGCGCTTAACTCGGCACGGCGCAATTCCTCGACCAGTGGTTCAACCCGCTCGAAATACACGCGGGCGGCTTCCGTGGGGTCGAGCCGGCGCGTGGTGCGCTGGAACAGCCGCAGCTTCAATGTGTCTTCCAGTGTGGCGATGCTGCGCGAAATGGTGGCGGGGTCCACGCCCCTATCACGCGCCACCGCCGCGTAACTGCCACGGCGCATCACGTCGATAAAGATGCTCAGCTGATTCGTATCCATTCATGCATTATACGCATTAGTGTAATGCGTACAATGCTATTTATTGCGTCAATCGAAGTATGCTAGAACGGGTCCATCGACGACGAACTGCCTAACTAACCAAACCACGATTCAACCCAACCAACCTTTAGGAGACTACCATGACCAACATTAACGTTCCCACCCGCGAAGAAGTATCCCCCGCCAATCAGGCCCTGTTTGACAACTTGAAAAAAGGCCTCGGCATGGTGCCGAACCTTTACGCTACAATGGCGCATTCCGAGAATGCCCTTGGCACCTACCTCACCCTGCAGAACGCGAAAAGCAGCATCACCGGCAAGGCACGCGAAGTGGTGAACCTGGTGGTAAGCCAAGTGAACGAGTGCGAATATTGCCTGGCCGCCCACACCGTCATCGGCGGCATGGTCGGTTTCAGCGCTGAACAAATTGCTGAAGTGCGTAGCGGTAAAGCGAGCTTCGACAAAAAGCTCGACGCATTGGCCCAACTGACCAAAAGCATCGCTAGCAACCGTGGCAAAGCCAATCCGCTGCTGGTGGAAGCCTTCTTCGCCGCTGGCTGGACCAAGGAGAACCTGGTCGACACCATTGTGACGATCGGTGACAAAACGGTGACCAACTACCTGCACAGCACGACCAAAGTGCCGGTGGATTTCCCTGCAGCCGAAAAATTGGCAGCGTAACGACACTCAAGGCGGCGGCGCATTTCGCGTCGCCGCCACCCTCATACAGGAGACTCCCATGAACATTCAAAACAAAGTCGTACTCATTACTGGTGCTAATCGCGGCATTGGCCGCGCGCTTGTCGAAGCGGCGTTGAAACATGGGGCGAAGAAAATTTACGCGACGGCACGTAAAATCGAAGAACTGCCGAACTTCGGCGATGCCCGTGTGGTGCCTGTCACCCTCGACATTACCGATCGCGCGCAGGTGAAAAAAGTAGCCGAACAGGCGACGGACGTACAAGTGCTCATCAACAACGCAGGCGCGCTCGCGTTCGCCAGCATCATGGAAGGCCCCATGGAAATGCTGATGCGCGATATGGAAGTGAATTATTTCGGCACGCTTAGTGTGACTCGCGCGTTTGCATCCGCAATCGCCACCAACGGCGGCGGCGCGATTGCCAGCATCAGCTCCATCATCGGCCTCGCGCCCATGGAAGGGGTGGGCGGTTACTCGGCCTCGAAAGCGGCATTGTTCTCAGCCATTCAGGCGAGCCGGACCGAACTGAAAGCCAAAAACATCAGCGTCCACGGCATTTTTCCCGGCCCCATCGACACCGACATGGCCCGCCCCATGGAAATTGAGAAAAACAGTGCGGCCAACACCGCAGAAAATATCCTGAAAGGCATCGAAGCCGGGCAGGAAGACATCTACCCCGACCCGATGTCGGCACAAATGGCGGCGTTGTGGGCCCACGACCCCAAGCAGCTTGAACGCACGTTTGCTGCATTTTAACGTATTATAAAAAAGGAAAACCCATGGCTAAAATCGGATTTTTAGGACTTGGCGCAATGGGAAGCCGCATGGCGGCAAACCTGATCGCCAAAGGGCATGACGTCACCGTGTATAATCGCACGGCAAATGCAGCCAATGCACTCAAAGAAAAAAGGGCAAGCGTTGCCGCTACCCCCCGTGAAGCAGCGCAGGACGCCGAATTCATCATCAGCATGGTGACGGATGATAGCGCCGCACGCAGCATTTGGTTGGATGAAAAGAATGGCGCACTTGCCGGGGCAAAAAAGGGCGCCGTCGTGATCGAATCCAGCACCGTTACGCCTGATTGGGTGAGCACACTTGCCAAGCACGCAGCAACCCTAGTGCTCGATTTTATTGATGCGCCTGTATTAGGTTCGCGCCCGCAGGCTGAAGCTGGACAGTTGATTTATCTTGTCGGCGCAGAGAAATCCGCGCTTGATAAAGCGCAGCCCGTATTGATGGCGATGGGCGCTGCGGTGCATCATGTGGGCAAAATTGGTAGCGGTGCGACAATGAAACTTGCTGTGAATACGTTGTTCGGCATTCAGGTCGCAGCATGGGCAGAAACGCTGAGTTGGCTTGAAAAAGCAGGTATCGCCACGGGCGATGCTGTGAATATCCTCAACACGCTACCCACCACCAGCCCGGCATTACAAGGCATCGGCAAGCTGATAGCGGCAGGCAACGATGACCCGTTATTCCCAATATCACTCGTGACCAAAGATTTTGCCTATGCCTCGCAATTAGCGCATGACCTGCAAAGCAAATCACCAGTGGCTGATGTGGTCGCGACACTTTTTATGGACACCAAGAATGCCGGTTTTGGCGATAGAAATATCGTCGCCATCAAAAACCTTTACCAAACATAACGCTAGTCGCGTTTAGCTGGATGTGGCTATGCGCAGCTCGAAATTACCATGCGTAACTTTAAGGAGATTCCCATGTCGCTCAACACCGAACTCGAACAATTCAAGACAGAATTTCTGATGAAATTCCCCGCCGAAAAAGCGGCCATTATGGCCCGTGCCGATGAGGAGCTGGCTGCGACGCAGATCGAGCAATCGGCGCTGAAAACGGGAGACAAAGCGCCAGAATTTACGCTGCCGGATGCAACTGGCAAGCTGGTATCCCTCAGCGCAGTGCTGAAAAACGGCCCAACCATTGTGGTGTTTTATCGTGGCGGCTGGTGCCCGTATTGTAACCTCGAACTGCGCGCCTATCAGCGCCTGCTGCCCGAGATTCGCAAGGCCGGTGGCCAGCTTGTTGCCATTTCGCCGCAAGCGCCCGATACGTCGCTTGCCACCGCTGAGAAAAACGCGCTGGAATATCCTGTGCTGTCGGACGTGAATACCGACGCGGCCCGTGGCTTTGGCATTCTGTTTACGCTGCCCAATTATTTGCAAAAGCTGTATAGCAGCCTCGGCCACGGTATGGACGTGGTGAACGCCAACGGGCAGTGGACGTTGCCGGTGCCTGCGACGTATGTGATTGGGCAGAATGGCGTGATTTTAGCGCACCATGTCGACGCCGATTACCGCACGCGCATGGAGCCTGCGGATGCCTTGGCCGCATTGGTTTTACAAACCCGCAAACAGGTAGCATAACAACCTATATATCATCGTTGTTTGAGGAGCGTTCCATGACCAGCATTTTCGAGCCGATACAAATTGGCAGCATGACGCTAGCGAACCGCGTCATCATGGCACCGCTCACCCGGGGACGGGCCGATGCGGGCGGCGTGCCCAATGCCATGATGGCTGAATATTACACCCAACGGGCGGCCGCCGGGCTGATTATCAGCGAGGCAACGGCCATTTCGCCGCAGGGCTATGGCTGGCGCGGTGCCCCCGGCATCTGGAACGACGCACAAATGGAAGGCTGGAAGCAGGTGACCGCGAGCGTGCACGCCGCAGGCGGGCGCATGTTTTTGCAGCTCTGGCACATGGGCCGCATTTCGCACCCGGACTTTCAAGACGGTGCATTGCCGGTGGCGCCTTCAGCCATTGCGGCGGTCGGCCAAAGCCACACGCCGCTGGGTAAGAAGGATTTTGAAACGCCACGGGCGCTGACGCTCGAGGAAATTCGTGCCCTGCCGCAAACCTATGCGCAAGCCGCCAAACGCGCCATCGCGGCCGGTTTCGACGGGGTGGAGATTCACGCCGCAAACGGCTACCTGCTCGATGAATTCATGCGCGACGGCAGCAACCGCCGCACCGACGAATATGGCGGCAGCATCGAAAACCGCACGCGCCTGCTGGCCGAAGTAGCCGCCGCCGTGTGCGACGCCGTGGGGCCCGAAAAAGTAGGCGTACGCTTTTCGCCCAACAGCCCGCATAACAGCATGCATGACAGCAACCCCATCGCCACTTTCAGCCGCGCCGCCGCACGGCTTGATGCGCTGGGCATCGCCTATCTGCACGTTGTGGAGGGGTTGCCCGGCCACCGCATGCATGCCGAGGGCGAGCGCGTGACGCCGCATTTGCGCAAAGCCTTCACCCGCACACTCATCGCCAATGGCGGCTATGATGCGCCTCTGGCAAACGCCGCGCTTGCTGCGGGCGAGGCCGATGCGGTATCGTTCGGCATCACCTTTTTAGCCAACCCGGATTTAGTCTCGCGGCTGCGCCATGGCTACACGCTTAACGCGCCGGACGCCGAGCATCTCTATACGCCGGGGCCGGTGGGGTATGTGGATTATCCGTTGCATCACGCAGCCGCTGCTTAAGGGTTTCGCATGCAACCTGCCACCACCGTTATTACTGGTGCCACCAAGGGTATCGGCCTTGCGCTCGCCCATGCCCGCGCGCAGGCGGGCGACAGGGTGATTGGTCTCGCGCGTGGAAAAATGCCCGATTTCCCGGGCGAACTGGTAGAAGTTGATTTGGCCGACAGCGCCGCTACCGAGCAGGCCGCCCGGCACATACTGCAAACCCACGGCCATGTGCAGCATCTGGTGAATAATGTGGGCCTCGTGCGCCCGGCCAAACTGGGCGAGGTGGCGCTTGCCGATTTGCATGCGGTGCTGGATGTGAATTTGCGCCCCGCGTTACAACTAGCGCAAGCCTTCCTGCCCGGCATGAAAGCCGCGCAAAACGGGCGTATTGTGAACATCACCAGCCTCGTGGTGCTGGGCATCGCCGAGCGCACCAGCTACGCCGCCGCAAAGGCGGCGCTGGTGAGTTTCACCCGCAGCTGGGCGTTGGAGTTGGCGCAGGCAGGCATCACCGTGAACGCCGTCGCGCCGGGGCCGACAGAAACCGAATTGTTCCGCGAAAATAACCCCGCCGGTAGTGCCGGCGAGGAGCGCTATTTGTCGATGGTGCCGATGCGCCGTTTCGCCAAACCGGCTGAAATTGCAGCGGCCATCAATTTTCTGCTGTCGCTCGAGGCGGGCATCATCACCGGCCAAACGCTGCATGTCGATGGCGGCGCTAGCATTGGCAAATTGCCGTTTTAACTGACGGATTATTTTGCGAGCGCGCGTTTGCAGATGGCAGCGTTAGTGAGCGATTTATCCGGCTTCGTGTTCACCCGCGTCCAGTCCTCGCCGCCGCAGGCGATGCCGCGCAGCAGGCAGCCTTCGATATGCAGGGTATCGTGGGCGGTGAGCTCAATAAACCCATCATAAATTTTACCGTTTTCGGCGTTGTAAATCTCACCGTCCCAATGGGTAGGTTCATCCTTACTTTCCTTCATGTCACGCAGAATAGGTAAGCCTAGAGTTGGCAATTTTTGCTTGGCCGCATCGGGGTTGAATGCATCGTTACCTGGCGATTTTTCCCACGAAATTTCTCCCCACAGCGTTTTGCCACAGCTAATGATGTGGATATGGGCCGAGCCGTCCTCGACCCGCCAAACGCCGAGCGGCGAGGGGGCAGGGGTGGCAGCGTGGGCGAAATACGCGGTGCAGGTGAGGGCCAGCGCAAGAATGAACCGTTTGTCATTTGTCATGATGAATACCCATTGCTAATTCTGTAAGTGATAAAAAATAATTCAATACATTTTGTCATCCCGGCCTTGCCTGCCTTGCCGAAGCCTTGGCGTAGGCAGGTGCCGGGATCCAGCCCAGTAACAGGATGTCACGCTACGTGGCTTGGCTGGATCCCGGGATAAACCCGGGATGACAGAATACTATATACTTTTACAAAATGACGCTTTGATTTGTTGCATTGCGTATGAACGAGCGGCGGAAAGTAACGATGCCGCCGGTTGCAATCAATCGAAATTGTCGCTAGGTTGCGCCGCCACTCACGTTATGCAAGGAACCCACCGTGCCCATCAACATTCAAGCCCTGTTCAACGAAAACGAAGCCACCCGCTCGGAATTGCACACCAAAAGCCTGAACGAGCAAATGGTGCGCGTGCTGAAAACCATCGGCTACGATGTGGGTTTTGTGCGCGGGCAGGGGCAGTATCTCTACGACCGCAACAGCGCCAAATACCTCGATCTGCTGAGCGGCTGGGGCGTGTTTGCCCTGGGCCGCAACCACCCGGCGATTGCTGAGGCATTACACCAGGTGCTCGACGCCAACTTGCCTAATTTAGTGCAGATGGATGTGTCGGTGCTGGCCGGGTTGTTGGCTGAACGTCTACTGAAACGCGCGCCGTACATGGACAAAGTATTCTTCGCCAACTCCGGCACCGAAGCGGTGGAAGCAGGCATTAAATTCGCCCGCGCCGCCACCGGTCGGCAGGCGCTGGCTTATTGCGGCAATGCCTATCACGGCCTCACGTTCGGCGCGTTGTCGATCACGGGCGATACCTTGTATCGCAAGGGGTTTGAGCCGTTTATTCCCGATTGCCGCGAAGTGCCGCTCAACGATTTGAAGGCGCTCGAGGAGGTGCTGAAAAACCGCGACGTAGCGGGATTCTTCATCGAGCCGATTCAAGGCAAAGGCGTGTACATGCCGGATGAGGAATACCTCGCAGGTGCGCTGGCGCTTTGCCGCAAATACGGCACGCTGTTCATTGCCGACGAAATTCAGTGCGGCATGGGCCGCACCGGCAAATTTTTCGCCGTCGAGCACTGGAACATCGAGCCGGACGTGATTCTCCTCGCCAAGGCGCTGTCGGGCGGGCATGTGCCAGTCGGTGCGGTGCTCACGCGCAAGGAAATTTTCGACAAGCTGTTCAACCGCATGGATCGCGCCGTGGTGCATGGCTCGACCTTCTCGAAAAACGATATGGCGATGGCGGCGGGTTTGGCCACGTTGGCCGCGATGGACGAAGACCAAGTGATCGAAAACGCTGCCGCACGCGGGGCCGATTTAATGGCGCGCTTCTACGCCATGAAAGACCGCTACGAGCTGATCAAAGACGTGCGCGGCAAGGGCATGATGATTGGCCTCGAGTTCGGGCCGCCCAAATCCCTCACGCTGAAAATGTCGTGGATGGCGCTGGAAGCCGCGAATAAAGGCCTGTTTTGCCAGATGATCACTATTCCGCTGTTCAAGGACCATAAAATTCTGGTGCAGGTGGCGGGCCATGCCAGCTACGTGGTGAAGCTGATTCCGCCGCTGACGATTACAAACGACGATTGCGACTGGATCGAGCGCAGTTTCGACGCCGTGATTGCCGACGCGCACAAAGTGCCGGGCGCCGCATGGTCGCTGGGCAAAACGCTGGCGGGCCACGCACTGAAATCGAAAAAAACGGCGTAAACGGTGGAACTCACGCTTGCGCTTGGGCTGGTGGTGGTTGGCATGTGGGGCTACTTGCTGGCATTCCGTGGTAACTACTGGCATGCTGAAAACGCCGATGCACTCAGTGTTGAAACGCCGCTCATCTGGCCCGATATTGCCGTCGTGATTCCCGCCCGCAACGAGGCCGATATGATGGGCGCGTGTTTGCCCACCTTACTCACAAACCACTATCCCGGCACATTGCGCGTGGTGCTGGTCGACGATCGTAGTGAGGATGGCACAGCAGAAATGGCGCGAGCCATTGCAGTGGAATGTGGTGCCACGGCGCGGCTTGAAGTCATCAGCGCGCCGCCACTCGCCGCGGGCTGGAAAGGCAAGGTGGCCGCCATGCAGTATGGGTTCGAGCACGTGGCCGCGCAGGAGCGCCAACCCGAATATGTGCTGTTCACCGACGCTGACATTGCCTACGACTCGGGCAGCATAGCGCCGCTCGTCGCGCAGTCGATGGCCGCCAAACTGGTGCTGAATTCGCGCATGGTGAAACTGCGTTGCGAAAGCACGGCGGAGCGGTTTTTGATTCCGGCCTTCGTGCATTTTTTTCGCATGCTGTATCCGTTCGCGTGGGTGAACAACCCCCATCATAAGCTGGCGGCAGCGGCGGGTGGCTGCATGCTGGTGCAATATAAAACACTCGCGCGGGCGGGTGGGCTGGCGGCGATTCGTGCGGCGTTGATCGACGATTGTGCGCTTGGGCGCTTGATGAAAACGCATGGGCCCATTTGGCTTGGCCTCACGCGCCAAATTCGCAGCCTGCGGCCCTATCCGGTAGTGGCCGACATTCGTGCCATGGTGTCGCGCACGGCGTATGACCAATTAGGCTATTCGCCGTGGCAGCTTGCTGGCTCTATGCTCGGTATGGCGTTGATGTCTATTGCACCTCTGTGGCTGGCGCTCTGTGGGCAGGGCTTGGCGCAACTATGCGGCGTGGTGACATGGGCGGCGATGAGCGTTTCGTTCGTGCCCATGCTGCGTTTTTATCGCCAGTCGGGCACGCGGTGCCTTGAACTACCATTGGTCGCGGCGTGCTACATGGGCTTCACGTTCGATTCGGCCATCCAGTATTATCGCGGCCGTGGCGGCATGTGGAAGGGCCGCGCGCAAGCGGGCAGTTTAGCGGCATGAGCACCGCCACCACCTACGCCCCCGGCGAAAAAACCCACCGCGACGAGAATTTTCCGGTCGCCTCGTTTCTCATCGCCAAACCATTCCGCGCGGCGGTCATGGCGTTCTATCGCTTTGCCCGCGCAACGGATGACATCGCGGATAATCCGCAGTTGGCACCGGAAGAAAAAATCCGCCAGCTCGACCAGTTCGAGGCCACCTTGCTGGGCCAAAGCGACGCCGAAACCGAAGCCATGCCGTTACGCGAGGCGTGCACGAAGTATGCAATAACGCCCCGCCACGGGCAGGATTTGCTGATTGCCTTTCGTCAGGACGCAACCAAATTACGCTACGAGAACTGGGACGAGCTAGTGCATTACTGCATGTTTTCGGCAGCGCCCGTTGGCCGGTTTGTGCTCGAAGTGCATGGCGAGTTAAGCGACACATGGAAGGCGTCGGATGACATCTGCTCGGCCCTGCAAATCATCAATCACCTGCAGGATTGCCGGGCGGATTATCAACGCTTCAACCGCATTTACCTGCCGCGCGATGCGATGGAAAAACATGGCGTAAGCGAAGCAATGCTCGTCGCTGAAAAAGCCACGCCGCAACTACGCGCCTGTTTGGCCGAACTGACTGCGCGCACGAAAACGATGATGGATGGCGCGAAACTGAGCGGCACCATTCGCGATTTACGCCTTGCGATTGAAATCGAAACCATCGAGCGGCTGGCGCATGCGTTACTGGCGCTGCTTGCCGCGCGCGACCCGCTGAGCGAGCGCGTGCATTTAAGCAAAGGGAACATGCTGGCCATCACCCTGCGCGCGGCGCTTGCGGTGGTGGTGCGGCGTATAGTAAGTGTAGATAAATAACTATTGTCATGCCGGGCTTGTCCCGGCATCCAGTCGGTCCGCAACACTGGATCCCGGGACAAGCCCGGGATGACACACAAACAATTTTTGGTGCATGGAATGCAAGCGAACGCCTTAACACAAAACGAAAGCGCCGCCACCAGCGCGCGCGGCAGCTCGTTTTTTACCGCAATGCGCATCATGCCCGCACACCAGCGGCAGGCGATGTACGAGATTTATCATTTCTGCCGCGCCGTCGACGACATTGCCGACGAAGCGGGCGAAGCCGCTGTGCGCCTCACGCAGCTTCAGCAATGGCGCGACGATTTGGCGGCGCTGTATGCGGGCAACCCAACCTTGGCGCATGCGGGCCTTGCCGTGGCGGTTCGTGATTTCGGGTTGCGGCATGAAGATTTTCTCGCCGTGATCGACGGCATGGAAATGGATGTGCGCGGGCCGATTCAGGCACCGGACATGGCGACGCTCGAACTCTATTGCGACCGCGTGGCCTGTGCCGTGGGCCGCCTCAGCGTGCGCGTGTTTGGCATGAATGAGGCCGACGGGTTGGCGCTCGCGCATCATCTCGGCAACGCGTTGCAGCTCACCAATATTTTGCGCGATATCGACGAGGATGCGGGCATCGACCGGCTGTACCTGCCGCGTGAATTGCTGGTGAAACATGGCATCGAAAGCTCCTCGCCCCAAACCGTGGTGGCAGATGCGCGGGTGGGCGCGGTGTGCAACGAACTGGCCGTCGTGGCACAAACGCATTTTAACACGGCCGATGCTATTATGCGCCGCGGCACCCGCGCACAAATCCGCACGCCACGCGTCATGGCCGAGGCATATCACGCGATTTACGCGGGCCTGATGGCGCGCGGGTTTGCGGCACCCCGACCGCGTGTGAAGCTGAATAAGGCGAAGCTCGGCCTCATCGTCATTCGCCATTTGCTGTTTTAGCCGCTCATGCAACCCGGCACCATTCACATCATCGGCGCGGGGCTTGCGGGACTGTCGGCGGCCACGCGATTGGCTGAAGCGGGCCGTGCTGTGGTGGTCTATGAAGCAAGCGCACAGGCTGGCGGACGTTGCCGCTCGTATCACGATGCGACGCTGGGCCTCACGATTGATAACGGCAACCACTTATTGCTCTCGGGCAATCACGCGGCGAAACAATTCCTCGCGCGCATCGGTAGCCACGGCACGTTTGCGCAAGTGGGTGTGCCGCGTTTCGATTATGTCGATGCCGCTAACGGCGAACGCTGGACGCTGCGTATGAACCCGGGCCGCTTACCGTGGTGGTTGCTATTTGCGGCGCGACGCGTGCCAGGCACGCGGGCGCGTGATTATTTATCCATTATGAAATTACTCGGCGCGAAACCGAGCGACACGATTGCACAGCGCATGCAGCTGAACACGCGGCTCTATCGCCGCTTGTGGCATTCGTTTCTGCTGTCGGCACTGAATACCGAGCCGGAAATCGCATCGGCAAAACTGGCGAGCGCGATTATGCGCGGCAGTTTGCTGCAGGGCGGGAATGCGTGTGTGCCGCTGGTGGCGCATGGGCTGAGCGCAGCGTTCATCGACCCGGCGTTGGCGTTTCTGGCAGCACGTGGCGCGGTGGTGCATTTGCAACGTCGCTTGCGGCGCATTGATTATCAAAACAGCCTCGCACGTAGGTTGGAATTCACCACCGGCGAGCCGGTGGAACTGGGTGCAAACGATCAGATAATTTACGCCGCACCGCCTGCGAATGCCGAGGAAATGATCCCGGGAATCGACGCTCCCGACGCGTGGCGCAGCATTCTAAACGTCCATTTCGCAATCACCCCGCCGAAGGATTTCCCAAAGCTGATGGGCGTGGTGAACGCCACGACGGAGTGGATTTTCGCGTTCGACAACCGTATTTCTCTCACCATTAGCTGCGCCGATCGGCTGATGGGCGAAGACCGCGAGCTGCTGGCGCGTCGCTTATGGGCGGAAGTTTCGGCCATCACGGGGCTTGCAAGCGCCCTGCCGCCGTGGCAAATCGTCAAAGAAAAGCGCGCCACCTTTGCCGCCACGCCCGAACAGGACGCCAGACGCCCGGCCAGCATCACGCCATGGGCGAATGTGCTGCTCGCGGGCGACTGGACGCAAACCGGACTGCCCGCCACCATTGAAGGCGCGGTGCAATCGGGCGAAGTGGCGGCGCGTATTGTGATGGGTAGGGTATGATTCAGGCCGCAGTAAATGCACGTAAAACCGAACACGCCGCAAACGGATTTTCCGACGCGGCGCTTGATGCCACCATCGCGCGCGGCACCGCCGAACTGCTGCGCGAACAACGCGCCGATGGGCATTTTGTATACGAGTTCGAGGCCGATGCGACGATTCCGGCGGAATATATTCTGCTGGTTCATCATTTAGGCGAAACGCCGAACCTTCCGCTTGAGGCGAAAATCGGCAACTACCTGCGGCGCATTCAGCAGGACGCGGGCGGCTGGCCGTTGTTTCACGAAGGTAGCTTCGACATGAGCGCCAGCGTGAAAACCTATTTTGCGCTGAAAATGATCGGCGATGCGCCGGACGCCCCACACATGCAACGCGCCCGCGAATTAATTTTGGCGCGTGGCGGTGCGGAAATGAGCAACGTGTTTACCCGCTTCACCCTCGCCATGTATGGCGTGCTGGGCTGGAAAGCGGTGCCGGTGATGCCGGTGGAAATTATGTTTCTGCCAAAATGGTTTCCGTTTCATTTAAGCAAAATTTCCTACTGGGCGCGCACGGTGATGACGCCGCTGCTGGTGCTGCAGGCGCTAAAAGTGCGGGCGCAAAATCCGCGCGGAGTGGGCATCGACGAATTATTTATCACGCCGCCCGCCAAAGTGGGCCCACGCGCCCGCGCCGAGCACCAGAAAAAATCATGGTTTTATTTCTTCGCTTGCGTCGATCATGTGTTGCGCTTTGTGGAGCCGTTTTTTCCGCGTGGGCCGCGCCAGCGCGCCATTGCTAAGGCGGTGCAGTTCGTGCGCGAGCGGCTGAACGGCGAAGACGGGCTTGGCGCGATTTACCCCGCCATGGCCAATGCGGTGATGATGCTCGACGCCATCGGCGTGTCGCGCGACGCACCGGAATATGTGGCAGCACGCAAGTCGGTTGAAAAACTGCTCATCGTGAAAGACCACGAAGCCTACTGTCAGCCCTGCGTGTCGCCGGTGTGGGACACGGCGCTCGCGGCGCACGCACTGCTGGAAGAAGGGGCGGATATGACGCATGCAGCCACCATTCGCGCACTGGATTGGTTGCTGCCGTTGCAGGAATTAAACGTCGTGGGCGATTGGGCCATGGCGCGACCCAATGTGCGCCCCGGCGGCTGGGCGTTCCAATACGCCAACCCGCATTACCCCGACCTCGACGATACGGCGGTGGTGGTGATGGCCATGGACCGCATTGGCCGCATGGATGCGGCGCTGGCTGCCAAATACGCCGAAGCCATCGCCCGCGCGCGCGAGTGGATTGTGGGGCTGCAGAGCAAAAACGGCGGCTGGGCTTCGTTTGATGCCGACAATGTGCATGAGTACCTCAACAATATTCCGTTCTCGGATCATGGCGCGCTGCTTGATCCACCGACGTCGGACGTGACGGCGCGTTGTGTTTCCATGCTGGCGCAACTGGGTGAGCGGATGGAGACAAGCGCGGCGCTGAAGCGTGGTGTCGATTTCCTGCTGCGCGAACAAATCGCGGAGGGCAGCTGGTTTGGTCGCTGGGGCATGAATTATATTTACGGTACGTGGTCGGCCTGCTGTGCGCTGAATGCGGCGGGGTTGGGTCATGACCACCCGGCGCTGAAACGTGCGGGCGATTGGTTGCTGCGTATTCAAAACCCCGACGGTGGCTGGGGTGAATCCGGCGACAGCTACAAGCTCGATTACGTGAATTACGAGCCTGCACCTTCCACCCCGTCGCAAACCGCGTGGGCGTTGCTGGCGTTGATGGCGGTGGGGCGTGGCGATGAACCGGCGGTGAAACGCGGCGTGGAGTATTTGCAAACGACGCAAAAGCCGGATGGCGGGTGGGACAATGTGTACCACAACGCGCCCGGCTTCCCGCGCATTTTTTACCTGCATTATTACGGCTACGCGCAGTATTTTTCGCTGTGGGCACTTAGCCGTTATCGCAACCAACAGGAACAGCGCAACCCCGTTTTGAATTGCGGGATGTAGCGTGGAAATCAGCGCACCGCTTGTGATTGTCAGCGGCATGGCGTTCGAGTCGGCGATTGCGGCTGGCCCCGGGGTTCAAACGCTGCACGGGTTGAACCCGCGTAAGCTCGAAGACGACATGATTCAGGCGATTCACCGCGGTGCGCAGGGGTTCATGAGCTTCGGCACGGCGGCAGGGCTTGACCCTGCGCTCGTGCCCGGCACCCTCGTGATTGCACGCCGCGTGGTGAGTGGCGACATGGTGTACACCAGCGACGAACCGTGGATTGCGCCATGGGTAAGTGCGCTGCCGCACGCGGTGTTCGCCGACATGGTGGGAGTGAATGTGCCGATTGCGGGCGTCGTTGATAAAGCGCAACTGTTTGCAGATTATGGTGCGGCCGCGGCCGATATGGAATCGCACCATGTGGCACGCGTGGCGCAACGGTTTGGCTTGCCGTGTGCGGTGCTGCGTGTGGTGCTCGACCCCGCCAATTGCGCTGTGCCCGACGCGGCGCTCGCCGCGACGCGCGAGGACGGCACAATCAGTTACGCAAAGTTGCTGGCAGCGCTTGCGAAAAACCCCAAACAGCTACCGGCCATGATGACGCTTGGGCGGCATCACGCGGCCGCCAAACGCAGCTTATTGCATGGCTGCGGGTTGCTGCGTGTTGGGCGCTTTGGTCTGGATCGCCGCCTGGGCCTTTAGCATTTTCGCCGTCTCGATTTCCGCCTCGATTTCAGCCAGCGCTTTGGCCACGTGCGTGGTGTGCACGTCGACTGCTGGGCGCTGATTGTCGAGCGGAATTTCCGGCGCCATCGGCCCCCAGGTGCGAATGCCGCGAATGGCCAGCTTCAGCATTTTCAGTGGGCTTTTGAATGCCATATCAGCGGCCGTTGGCTCGTAGCCGCAATGCGCCATGCAGTTGGCGCATTTTTCGTAGCGGCCGGTGCCGTACAGGTCCCAGTCCGTCGTCTCGATCAGTTCCTTGTAGGTTTTCACAAACCCTTCGCCCAGCAGGTAGCAGGGTTTCTGCCAGCCGAACACGTTACGCGTCGGCATGCCCCACGGGGTGCAGTGGAAGCTTTCGTTGCCAGCCAGGAAATCGAGAAAAATGCTTGAATGCGCGAATTTCCATTTTTTGCCTTTGCCGAGCGCGAATACGTTGCGGAACAGCTCCTTGGTTTTTTTGCGGCTGAGGAAATGTTCCTGATCGGGTGCGCGTTCGTAAGAATAGCCGGGCGAGATGGAAACGCCGACGCCGAGTTCTTTCGTTAAATCGAGGAAGCCTGCGATGTCTTCGGCGCTGTGGCCGTCGAAAATGGTGGCGTTGACGTTGACCGAAAACCCACGCGCTTTGGCGACTTTAATCGCAGCGACGGCTTTTTCGAACACGCCTTCCTGGCACACCGATTTATCGTGATGCTGTTGTAGCCCGTCGAGATGCACCGAGAAAAACAGGTACGGCGACGGGGTGAACAAATCGAGTTTTTTCTCGAGCAGCAGTGCGTTGGTGCACAGCGAAACAAATTTTTTGCGCGCCACGATACCGGCCACGATTTCACCGATTTCCTTGTGCAACAGCGGCTCGCCGCCGGGAATGGCCACCATGGGTGCGCCGCATTCATCGACCGCGTCGAGGCAGTCTTTCACGCTCATGCGCTGGTTCAGGATGGGGGCCGGGTAATCGATTTTACCGCAGCCGGCGCAGGCGAGGTTGCAGCGAAACAATGGCTCGAGCATCAACACCAGCGGATAGTGCTTATTGCCCCGCAATTTTTGTTTCATGATATACGCGCCGATTTTGCGTTCTTGGAATAAAGGCAGTGGCACAGGAGGCTCCTTTAGTAATGCTTTTTGATGTTTGATTAGTCGCGCTGCTGCAATTCGGTGGGCAGGCGGAATTCGATGTTTTCCTCGATGCCGTCGAGATGCGACACTTCAACCGGGCCGAACTGGCGCAGGCTGTCGATGACGTGTTCGACCATCGCCTCAGGCGCCGAAGCCCCGGCCGACAGACCGATGATCGAGGCTTCGTTCAGCCAGGCGGGGTCGAGTTCGCTGCCGTCGGCCACGAGGTAGCTGGGGATGCCCGCTTCCTCACCAATTTCGCGCAGGCGGTTACTGTTGGAGCTGTTTTTCGCGCCAACCACAATAATCACGTCGACATGCTTGGTGAGTTCGCGTACGGCGGTTTGGCGGTTTTGCGTAGCGTAGCAAATGTCGTTAGTTTCCGGCCCTTCGATGTTAGTGAAGTGGCGTTTCAGCGCGTCGATGATGCCTTGCGTGTCGTCGATGCTGAGCGTCGTTTGCGTAATGTAGGCGACGGGCGTGTCTTTTGAAATCGGCAGGCCCGCAATGTCGGCTTCGGTTTGCACGAGATGCACGGGGCCGTCGATCTGGCCCATGGTGCCAATCACTTCGGGGTGGCCCGCATGGCCGACTAAAATGAGCGTGCGGCCTTTGGTGATGTAGCGTTTACCTTGCAGGTGCACTTTCGTGACCAGCGGGCAGGTGGCGTCGAGCACGGGCAGGTCGCGCTTGGCGGCGGCGTCTTCGACCGATTTAGCAACGCCGTGGGCGCTGAATACGGTCACGGCACCGTCTGGGATGTCGCCGATTTCCTGCACGAAAACGGCGCCTTTGGCTTTCAAATCATCGACCACGTGTTTGTTGTGCACGATTTCATGGCGCACATACACGGGGGCTTGATATTTCTCGAGCGCTTTTTCCACGATGGAAATGGCGCGCACCACACCGGCGCAGAAACCGCGCGGCTGGGCCATGATGATTTTTCGCGGCTGAGTAGCGGCGCTGGTGTTGGATTCAGGGCGGGTAGCAGTGGCGGTTGCGGTCATGATGCGCGGGTCTTTTTTCTGGTTGAACGTAGCATGATGCAGTGCACAATACGCTGCATATCGGCCCGTCTATAGGGCAGCCGCGGCCATGGTTCAACCAAAATTAACGATTTAACCGCTGCCATGGCATTAATTTGCCGTAAGGATGCAATTAGGCGCTTTCGCCATCACTCACCGTCGAAATGGTCTGCAATTGTTTGAGGATGGATTCTAGGTAGTTATTGGCCTGCGTTTTCTGCTGGTCGGTCAGTTCGCCGAATTGCTGCTTTTGACCGTTGCTGGTGTCGGTGCCATTCAACGAATCGAGGAAAAAGCGGGTGGGATTCAAATCGCGCAGCTGATCGCGCACGGCCAGTTGTTTGGGGCCGATGCCTGCGGCGTCGAGGTCTTGCTGGAGTTGGTTATAGGTATCCTGCGTGATGGGCTGGTCTTTATACTTCGCGATGATTTCGTTGAGCGCGTCGCGCTGCTTGGGGCTGAGCAGGAACGTGTCGGAGCCGCTGGAACTGCTGCTTTGCGTATTTCCGGTGCCATTCAACGAGGAAAGATAGCTCTGCGCCGCGTCCGACAGGTTCAGCAGGTATGACTGATTGCCCTGGTTGTTGGTTTTGGCTGCACTGCTTGGGTTCACGGCATTCAGCAAGTCGGCCAGGCTGGTGCGTTTGCTGGTTTGCGACTGGTTGCTTTGGCCGGTGAGCGAGTTGGGTAGCTGGTAGTAAGCGCTGGCGTTGATGCTGGACATGGGATTCTCCTACAGAATTGGTTTGCTGCATGTGTCTATGCAAGCTCTGGGCCAAGTAAGGGCGGGAGCTAAAACCCGCACACTTGCCACTGGGCTGCGGCTGTGCCATAAGCGCGGCTCATAAAATCGGGTAAAAAATGCCGCGTGCCAGCAGTAAATCAGCGTCTCAGTCATCCTCCGCCGTGCCGTCGGTGGGGTTTGTGTCGCTGGGGTGCGCGAAGGCACTGGTCGATTCCGAGCGTATTCTCACCCGCCTGCGCGCCGAAGGCTATGCCATCGCGCCGGATTATTCGGGTTCGGATTTGGTGATTGTGAATACTTGTGGCTTTCTCGATTCGGCGCGGGAAGAGTCGCTCGCGGCGATAGGCGAAGCGCTGAACGATAACGGCAAAGTGATCGTGACGGGCTGCCTTGGGGCCGAGCCGGAAGTGATTACGGCGAAATACCCGAACGTACTCGCCATCACCGGCCCGCAGCATTACGAGGCGGTGATGGACGCCGTGCACCGCGCCGTGCCGCGTTTGCATGAGCCCTATGTCGATTTGGTGCCGGAAGCAGGCATTCGCCTGACGCCACGGCATTATGCGTACCTCAAAATTTCCGAAGGCTGTAATAATCGCTGCAGCTTTTGCATCATTCCGCATTTGCGCGGCGATTTGGTAAGCCGCCCGGTGACGGACGTGTTGGCTGAAGCCGAAGCCCTGGTAAAATCCGGCGTGAAAGAGCTGCTGGTTATTTCGCAAGACACCAGCGCTTACGGCGTCGACGTGAAATATGCGGGCGGGCAATGGCGCGGGCGCGAAGTGAAAACCAACATGCACGACCTCGCTGAAGCACTCGGCGAACTGGGCGTGTGGGTGCGCATGCATTACGTGTACCCTTATCCGCATGTCGATTCCATGCTGGCGCTGATGGCGGAAGGTAAAATTCTGCCGTATCTCGACATACCGTTCCAGCACGCGTCGCCTACCGTGCTGAAAGCGATGAAACGTCCGGCCAGCATCGAAAAAACCGCCGCGCGCATCGCCAAATGGCGCGAGCAAGTGCCGGATATTACACTGCGCTCCACCTTCATCGTCGGTTTCCCCGGCGAGACGGAAGCGGATTTCCAATTCCTGCTCGATTGGATGGAAGAAGTGCAGCTCGACCGCGTGGGGTGTTTTAAATACGAAGATGTAAAAGGTGCCCCCGCCAACGGCCTTACGGGCCATGTGCCGCAGGCGGTGAAAGAAGAACGCTACGGCCGCTTCATGGAAGCCGCGCAGAACATTTCAGCCGCGAAATTGCAGCAAAAAATCGGCACCACGCAAGCCGTTATTGTCGATGGCATCGCCGACGGACAACTGGTGTGCCGCACCCGCGCCGACGCGCCGGAAATCGACGGCAACGCCTTCGCCCCTGCCAAAAAAGGCGTGCGCGTGGGCGACATGGTGAACCTCGAAATCCTCGACGCCGACGCGTATGATGTGTATGGCGCGGTGGTAAAATAGCGCGGCCACTCATGCCACGTCATCCCCGCGCAGGCGGGGATCTCGCGTCGGTTTGCGCAAGCGTTTAAGGAGATTCCCGCCTTCGCGGGAATGACAATGTTAGAGAATAGATATGGTGAATAATAATCCGGAAAAACGAAAAGAAACCACCGGCGAAATGATTCGCTCGTTTATCGTGGCCATTCTCATCGCGCTGGTGTTTCGTTCGCTGGCGTACGAGCCGTTTCATATTCCCAGCAGTTCGATGTATTCGACATTGTACGAGGGCGACTATATTTTTGTCTCGAAACTCTCTTATGGTTATAGCCGTTTTTCGTTCCCGTTCAGCCCGAAATTATTTGAAGGCCGCATTTTGGAAACCCTGCCCGAGCGCGGCGATGTGGTGGTGTTCCGTAATCCAGCGCACCCCGAGGTCGATTACATCAAGCGCGTGATTGGCCTGCCAGGCGAAACGGTGCAGGTGAAGCATGGGCGGCTGTTTATCAACGGCACATTGGTTGAGCAAACGCGTCGTGGCGATATGATCGACGACGACTCGCGCGTGGGCCCGATTAAATCGGCGCTGTACGACGAAACACTGCCCGGCGGTAAAACCCACATCGTGCTCGACCGCCACGCAGGCAACGCCGACCCTGATAGCGGGTTCGATTCCGACAACACAAGCGTGTATAAAGTGCCCGAGGGCCACTATTTCATGATGGGCGACAACCGCGATAACTCGCAAGACAGCCGCTTCTCGCGCGCGCTCGGCTACCCCGACGCACCGGGTTTCGTACCGTTTGAAAATCTGGTCGGCCGCGCGGAAATGATACTCGTGTCCTACGATACCAGCATTCCCATCTGGCAATTCTGGCGCTGGCCAAGCGCGTTCCGCGGCGATCGCTGGGTGAAGAAGATCGTGTAATGACGCTTCGCTCCTTACAGGACCAGCTAGGCTACCAGTTTCAGGATGAAAAGCTGCTGAAACTAGCGCTCACGCACCGTTCATTGGGGCGCGACGAGGAAGGGGCCGCTAGCAATCAGCGGCTGGAGTTCCTCGGCGATTCGGTGCTGGGGCTTGTCATCGCGCGGATGCTCTACGACCTGTTCCCAAGCGAGCCCGAGGGCGATTTAAGCCGCCGCCTCGTTGGCCTCGTCAATGGTGAGCGATTGGCTGAAATCGCGACCGAGATGAATTTGGGTGAGGCGTTGCTGATGTCGGCGGGCGAAGTCGAGCAGGGCGGGCGCACCAATGCCTCGAACCTCGAGGACGCGTGCGAGGCACTGCTTGGCGCGGCGTATCTGGATGGAGGCGTTGCGGCGGTCGAAGGCATCGTGAAACGTTTCTGGCAGCATTACGCCGTCGCCGCTAAAACGCCGCCGAAAGACCCCAAAACCGCATTGCAGGAATGGGCGCAGGCGCGCAGCCTTGCACTACCTGACTATGTGGTGATCAGCAGCGATGGCCCAAGCCACGCCCCACATTTCGTGATTGAAGTGCGAGTCGCAAACCACCCGCCTGCACGCGGCGAAGCTGGCAATAAAAAACTCGCCGAACGGCTGGCGGCGGTAGCGATGCTGGCAACACTCACTAAGCAATGATGTGCTCGTCATTCCAGCGAAAGCTGGACGTGAGTAAAACGAAAAGGGCGATCCAAAAGCAATGCGACGCCAATCACCATTCTGTCATCCCGGGTTTATCCCGGGATCCAGCCAAGCCTCAAGCGCGGTTGATGTTGCACGACTGGATCCCGGGATAAACCCGGGATGACAAAACAGTGAAAGCTTTGATTGCATCGCATAAAAAGCAAACACGAGTCATGATGTTTTTAGCTATTTAGGCTTTTTAACATATCCGCCAGCGTTTTCCCCAATACGGTGAAATCGTGGTGCGCCAGCACATAATCGCGGCCACGTTCGCCCATGGCGGCGCGCTCAGCTTCAGGCAATGCCATGAGTTTCTGAATCGCTGCCACGAGCGCTGCGCTGTCGCCGGGGGGCAGGGCGTAGCCTGCATCGGCCAGCACCACCGGGTTGGTTGGCACATTCGCGCCATACAGCACGGGGCGCGCGGCCAGCAGATAATCGTAGAGTTTGTTGGGGCTGACACCGAAACGGTACAAAGCCGCGTCCTTGAATTCGAGGTGGAACGCATCGGCCTTGGCCAGTTTTGCCGCGATGTCGTTTTTGGCGACGGGGGCGATAAATAGCACGTTGGAAAGTTGTGCGGCGTCAGCGCGGGCGACAAGTGTAGGTTTGCAGATGCCATCGCCGATAAACACGAAACGTACCGGCTCATTTTTTAATGCGATCGCAGCGTTCAGCAAGGTGTCGAGCTGGTTCGGCACGCCATGTGCGCCGGCATACACAATGGTGAAGGGTGCATCGGCCTCGCGTTCAAACGCTTGCGGTGGGGCCAGTAATTGCGCGTCCACGCCGTTTGGAATCACCACCACCTGTTCGGCCCGCGCACCTCGGCTGACAAAATAGGGCGTCGCGTCGGATAGCAAGGTGACGATGCGATCGGCGCGGGCGTACACGTAGCGTTCCAGTAAGCGCATGAGCAGAATAATAGGGTTGAGCGGCGAATGATTGGTGAGTTCAATTAGGCTGTCGGGCCATAAATCGCGTACTTCGAGCACGAACGGAATTTTGAGATGACGGGCTAAAAAACAGCCCGCAGTTGCCGTAAATAAATCCGGGCTTGAAGCAATAATGATGTCCGGCGCGTCGAGGTGGCGGCGCGGGGCGTTGGTCAGAATGTCCCACGCGAAACTGAGCATCGCGATCAGCCGCTGCAACGCCGATTTGCCAAAAATACGCGCCCGCAGCCACAGAAACGGCACGTCTTGGATGGTTTGCAATTGGGCCTTGGCACCTTCGGGCAGCGGACGCGGTTTGCCGGTTTGGTAGTGGCTGGCCGCGGCAATAATCGTCGGCGTGAAGCCATGTTTTTGTAATTCACGCGCCAGCGAAAAATGGCGCGTGCCGCCGCTTTCGCCCGGCGGTACTGCGAAATGGTTGATGATCCAGACCCGTGTCATCGGCATTGACTGCGGATGATGTCGCAGATGCGTGCCAGTTCGGCATCGCTCATGGCGCTGCCGCTGGGAAGGCACAGACCGTCGGCGAATAATTTTTCCGACACGGCACCGCCCACCATGCGTGCGTCTTTGAATACGGGCTGCAGGTGCATCGGCTTCCATACAGGGCGGGCTTCGATATTTTCAGTCTCCAGCGCGAGGCGGATTTCTTCGCGGCCCACGCCAAATTGCTCAGCGTCGACGGTGATGACCGATAGCCAGCGGTTGCCTTTGCCGTAGTTCGCTTCGGGCATGAAGCCGATGCCGGGCAAGCTGGAAAGTGCGTTTTTGTAGGTCGCGAAAATTTCGCGGCGGCGGGCGACGCGTTCGCCGAGCACTTCCAACTGGCCCAAACCCACGGCGGCGACAATGTTGCTCATGCGGTAGTTGTAGCCGTAGGTGTGGTGCTCGTAATGCGGGGCGGGGTCGCGGGCTTGCTGGCTTAAAAACCGCGCTTCGTCGATCAGTTTTTTGTCGTGGCTGGCCAAAATTCCGCCGCCGCTGCTGGTGATAATTTTATTGCCGTTGAACGAAAAACACGCCGCGTCGCCTTGATAACCGGCGTGCTTGCCCTCATAGCTGGCACCGACGGATTCCGCCGCGTCGATAATGAGTGCGACCCCGTAGGATTCGCACAAATTACGGATGCCGGTGAGGTCGCAGCTTTGGCCGTAAAGGTCGGTCGGCAACACGGCTTTGGGTAGTTTGCGCTGGCGTTTCGCTTCGGCAAGAGTGTGCGACAGCAAATCGACATCCATCGTCCAGCTATGTGCGTCGGCGTCGATAAATACAGGTGTGGCGCCTTGGTATAGAACGGGTGCCACGCTGCCAATGAAGGTGAGCGAGCTGGCATACACAAGGTCGCCGGGGCCGATGCCAAGGCCGCGTAACGCCAGGTGAATGGCGGCCGTGCCCGAGGTGAGTGCGAGGCAATAAGGTATGCCGGAAATTTCGGAAAATTTAGTCTCGAAGCGGTCGACCATGGGTCCGAGCGGAGCGATGTAATTGCTGGCGAAGGCCTCGGTGACATAGGCCATTTCGCGCCCGCTCATGTGCGGGGGGGAGAGGAAAATGCGGTTTTCTGTCATGGCGCGTTCCGGCGTTCGTCGACGAGGCGGTGCATCGTGGCCTGACCCTCGGCCGCGACGCCGTCGCGTTGTAGCACAACGGCAATCGTGCGCCACAGAATCCATACATCGAGCGCCAGTGAAAAACGCTGTACGTATTCGACGTCGAGCGCGAGCCGCGCATCCCAGCTTAAAGCGTTACGGCCTTTCACTTGCGCCAGGCCCGTGATGCCGGGGCGAACGGTGTGGCGCAGTGGTTCATCGCCACGATAAAACGGCAGATATTCGGGCAGCAGCGGGCGAGGGCCGACGAGGCTCATGCGACCGGTGAGGATGTTCCATAATTCCGGCAATTCATCGAGGCTGGTGGCGCGCAGCCAGCGGCCAAATGCGGTGAGGCGTTCTGCATCGGGCAGCAATGTGCCGGTGGCATCGCGTGCGCTTGTCATGGTGCGGAATTTAATCAGGTCGAACGGCTTTTCGCCGAGGCCAATGCGGGTTTGACGGAACAGCACGGGCGCGCCTAGCTTTAAGCGCACCAGCAACGCCAATAGCAGCAGCAGCGGCCACAGGATCTGCAGCAGCGTAAGAGCCATCACAAAGTCGACGCACCGTTTGAGAAATCTCTGCATGCAAGGCGGTTAGGTTGCATATCGGCATTTGTCAATTTGTGTTGGTTACAATATAGGCTTGTCATGCCGTCCGCGTGACGGCATCCATCTTTATGCAAGAAGATGGACCCCGGCATGAAGCCGGGGTGACAGGTAAGGACACATAAGGCGCATGACACAAAAACCCATCATCCTCATCGGCGGCGGCGGGCATACGCGGGTGCTGGTTGGCATGCTGCGCACGCTGGGCTGGCCGGTTCAAGGCATCCTCACGCAGGATTCAAAGCGGCTGGGCACGGAGATTTTGGGCGTGCAAGTGCTGGGGCTGGAGGGCGAGGTGACGCTGGATGCCTCTGCCGTGACACTGGTGAACGGCGTGGGCAACCGCGCCAGCCGCGACGGCAGCGGGTTGCAGGTGCGGGCCTCGGTGTTTCAGCGTTACCGTGCGCAGGGGTTTCATTTCCTACCCGTCATTAGCACCCACGCGATCATTCAACCCGAGGTGCAATACGGCGAAGGCGTGCAAATTATGCCGGGCGCGGTGATTCAGCCGGGGGCCATGATTGGCGAAAATTGCATTATCAATACCGGCGCGGTGATCGACCACGATGTGGTGCTGTACCCGCATGTGCATGTGGCACCGGGCGCCGTGTTATGCGGCAATGTGCGCGTGGGCGAAGAGACGCATATCGGTGCGGGCGCGACCATTATTCAGGGCATTCGCGTCGGCAGCCATGTGGTGATCGGCGCGGGCGCAACCGTTACCCGCCACGTGCCCGACGGCGCACTGGTGCGCCCTGCGGCGAGTGAGCAGATTAAAGCGTTATAGCTGTCATGCCGAACTTGATTCGGCATCCATCGCAGGCGCGATTAGCGCCGGTATTAATGCTGCAGTTCACTCGCCGCAGACGCGGCTTGATGGATCCTGAATCAAGTTCAGGATGACGACCTATAGCCCCGCCACCGCCGATTTTAGCGTATCGCAGATATAATCTACCGTGGCATCGTCCAGGTACGGATGCATGGGCAGGCTGAACACACGGGCGGCCATGTCTTCGCATGCGGGCAATGCGCCGCCGGTGGCGGTGGGATGCATTTTGTAGGCCGTTTGCTGGTGCAGCGGTTTTGGGTAATACACCATGGTGGGGATGCCCGCGTCTTTCAGCTTTGCCTGCAATGTGGTGCGAGCGGCTTCGCTTGGGGCTTGCAAAGTGTATTGCGCCCACACGGAAGTGTAACCAGCCGGTACATGCGGCGTGGTGATGACATCCTTCAAGGCCGCCGTGTAGCGGTCGGCCACACGGTTGCGGGCAACGATTTCATCCGGGAAAATAGCGAGTTTTTCGATGAGGATGGCCGCTTGTAGCGTGTCGAGTCGGGCGTTCAGGCCGACGCGCACGTTGTCGTATTTGTCGGAGCCTTTGCCGTGCACGCGAAGCGACGCCATGATGTCATACAGCTCCTGATTGTTGGTGAACACCGCGCCGCCATCGCCATAGCAGCCGAGTGGTTTGGCTGGGAAAAAGCTGGTGGTGGTGATGTCGGCCACCATGGTAACCTGCTGGCCGTGATACACTCCGCCAAAGCCCTGCGCGCAATCGGCGATGACGAACAGGCTGTTGGCATCGGCGATTTTTTTGATGGCGTGGTAGTCCGCCGGCTGGCCGAACAGGCACACGGGAATAATGCCACGCATTTTGAGGCCGCTGGTTTTAGTGGCGGCAATGGCTTGCTCAAGCGAGGCGGGGTCCATGTTGAAGGTGTCGGGCAGGCTGTCGATGAACACCGGTGTGGCACCACGCAGCGCCACCACTTCGGCGGTGGAGGCGAAGGTGAAGCTGGGGCAGAATATCGCGTCGCCGGGGCCTACATCGTAGGCCATGAGCGCCAGCGTGATTGCGTCGGTGCCGTTGCTGCAGCTGAGGGAATAGGTGGCACCGCAGAAGACCGAAAGTTGCTTTTCGAACTCCGCCACGTCCTTACCCATAATGTAGCCGCCATGCGCCAGCACGCGGGCGATGGCTGCGTCGAGCTTCGGCTTGATGCGGCGCTGTTGGGCTGCGAGATCAATGAATTCGATTTTGGGCAATGTGTCGGTTTTGGCGAGTGCGGTCATTGATTTTATCCTTTTCAGAAAAGCGATGATTCCAGAGCTGTCATCCCGGGTTTATCCCGGGATCCGCCGCGCAACGTAGGATGAACCGCGGATCCCGGCACAAGGCCGGGATGACAAAATACTAAGCTTTCACAATATTGCTTTTATCTTTCACGTTGCGGCAGGCATTGCGGGTGTCGACGACGAGTTTACTGTTGGCGGCAACAAACGCGAAATCTACGTCCGAATGCGCGGTGGTGACGACCACTGCATCGTAAGTGGCAAGGCTCTCTTTCGTCAGTGCAATGGATTTGCGGCCGGTGAGATTTTGATGCTCGCGCGTCGGCGGAATTTCGGGGATGAAACTGTCGTGGTAATCGACGATGGCACCACGCTCTTCAAGCTTTTCCCAGATGAACATGCTGGGGCTTTCGCGCATGTCATCGACATCGCTTTTATAGGCCGCCCCAAGCAGCAAAATACGGCTGCCGTTCAAACCTTTTTTAAGGTGCGTGTCGAGCCCCTGACGGATGCGTTTGACCACATGCCCGGTCATGGAATGGTTGATGTTGCCGGCCAACTCAATGAACTGTGTTGGCATGCCGTATTCGCGGCTTTTCCATGTCAGGTAAAACGGGTCGATGGGGATGCAGTGACCGCCGACGCCGGGGCCGGGGTAGAACGGCATGAAGCCGAAGGGTTTGGTTTTGGCGGCATCGATCACTTCCCACACGTCGATGCCCATTTTCTCATACACGAGCTTCAACTCATTCACGAGGGCGATGTTCACGCTGCGGAAAATATTCTCGGTCAGCTTTACCGCTTCGGCGGTGGCGCTGCTGCTGACGGGCACGGCCTTGCTCACCACATTGCCGTAAAGCGCCATGGCGAGGGCGCGGGATTTATCGTCGTCGGCACCCACCACTTTGGGAATGGAGTGAGTCGAGAAAAACCCGTTACCTGGGTCTTCGCGCTCGGGGCTGTAGGCAATGAAGAAATCCTCGCCGGCGCGCAGGCCGCCTGCTTCAAGCATCGGCTTCATTAAATCGGTCGTGGTGCCGGGGTAGGTGGTCGATTCAAGGCACACCAACTGCCCGGGGCGCAACTGCGCGGCGATGGTTTCGGTGGTGGCCACCACATAGCTCATGTCCGGCTCGCGGTGCTTATTCAGGGGCGTGGGCACGCACATGATGAGCGCGTCGGCCTTGGCCAGTTGGGTTGCGTCAGCGGTCGCGTGAAAACGGCCCGCACTTACCATACTGCCAATCGCGTCGTTTGTGATGCCTTTGAGGTACGATTTTCCAGCATTCAGCATCTCGATTTTTTTAGCGTCTACGTCGAACGCGAGCACATCGAACCCTTTGGCGTGGGTGGCGATGGCGAGTGGGAAGCCCACATAGCCCATGCCCAAAATGGCGATGGTGGCCTTGCAGCCCTCGAATTTTTTCAGCAGCGCGGGGAAATCGACAGGGGCTGGGACGAGTTTGGCAGTGGCGGTTTTAGTCATGGTGGTCTCCGTTTTGTCATCCCGGCCTCGTGCCGGGATCCGCTGGGCAACTGGACTGTACTCAGTTTTTATCGCGCAGCCAGCCTCTCGGCGGATCCCGGGATAAACCCGGGATGACAGTTTTTATTACGATGCGGCTTTCGCCTCCAGAATTTCTTCAAGATGATTGTCTTTGGTGACGCGGTATTTCCGACCCTCACGCGGGCAAATCAGGTCGGCACCCAGTTTTTCGCCTGCGTGGCTGACCCAGCCGGTTTGACGGGCGGGGTTGCCGACCATCAGGGCGTGAGGTTTTACTGGTTTAGTGATGACCGCGCCTGCGCCGATAAGGCAATATTCGCCCAGCGCATTGCCGCACACAATGGTGGCATTCGCACCAATGGTAGCGGCGCGGCCCACGCGGGTGGGCAGGTATTCGTTTTTGCGTTCCACCTCGGCGCGTGGGGTATTCACGTTGGTGAATACGCAGCTGGGGCCGCAGAATACGCCGTCTTCCAGCGTGACGCCTTTGTAGAGGCTTACGTTATTCTGGATTTTGCAGCGGTCGCCCACCACCACGTCGGGGCCGATCATCACGTTCTGCGAAATGACGCAGTGTTTGCCAATGGTGGTGCCGCCCAGAATATGCGTGAAGTGCCAGATTTTGGTGCCCTCGCCAATGGTGCAGCCTTTATCGACTGCTGCGGTGTGGTGCACGAACACGCCCGCGGGCGCAGGGTTGGCAAGGTTAACCGGTTGGCCATTGGTCATGGAAATCTCCGCCGCTTCAAGGACTTTTAACACACGAATGCCTTCGGCTGCATCCGTGCGCGCGGGTGTGATTCCGGCGATCGCATCGAGGAAATGCTGGCATTCGTTTTTGAGAGGTTCCGACGAGGTAAGGGCAATGAATTCGCCGTCGGCTTTTACGGGGCTCGGAATGTTGCCGTCCCATTTCACACCGTGGTGGAAGAGCTGTAATTTCTGCTCCAGCGGCAAACTATCGTCGAACACGGCCATGGCTTTATCGCCAATCACCACCAGTTTTTGTTCCTTGAACGGGTGCAGCCAGCTGACGAACACATGGCCTTTCGCGCCGCTGGCGAAGGTAAATTGTGTGGTCACGGTGTCGGGAATGCCGGGGGTGAGGGTGCTCATTCCCTGTGCGGAAACGCTGACGGGGGCTTCACCAAACATGCCAAGCACCATCGAAATATCATGCGGCGCGAAACTCCACAGTGCGTTTTCTTCCACGCGGAATTTACCGAGGTTGAGGCGGTTGGAATAGACGTATTGTACCGCGCCTAATTCGCCGGCGGCCACCATTTCCTTCAGCGCGATGTAGGCCGGGTGGTAATGTAGTAGATGCCCCACCATCACGACGCGATTTTTTTCTGCACCGAGTTTTTCCATCTCCTCGGCATCGGTCACGGTAAGGGCAATGGGTTTTTCGACGAACACATGTTTGCCCGCATTCAGCGCTTGCGTGGTAAGTGCCGCGTGCTGTGCTGCAGGGGCGGCGATCACGACGCCCGTTATGCTGGCATCGGCCATCACATCCGCCACCGATTTTACGGGCACCTGATACAGTTTGCTTTGCGCTTCGGCGTTGGGCGCATGGGCGTCGCACACGGCGGCGAGGGCGCCTAATTCTGCCATGTTGCGCACCAGGTTTTTGCCCCAGTAGCCGCAGCCGATGACGGCGATCGATTTGGATGGATGTGTCATGCGCGCGTGTCTAGGCATAAGTGTCGCAAAACGCAATGGTTAAGTAAGGGTTTGCGCCGCTTTTTGTGGATGGTCGTAACGGTAGATCGCCCAAGCAGCCATCGCGTAATACAGCCCATAGGCCACCACCTCGATGCCGACGATGCGGTGCATGAATGCATTAAACGGTAAATCGCCGAACAGTACAAGGCTTGAGGCCATCGCCAGATACGTGACTTGCCATAGTGCCAGAATGCGCAGTTTTTTGATGGCCACCACCGCCATGGCCATGGTGGGGGCCAGGAGCCAGAACAGAAGATTAGCCGAGAGGATGCGGATAATATCGGCACTGTCGGCCCAGTTGGGGCCGAGGTAAAGCGTGAAAAACCATGGGCCCAGTATGTAGGTGCCAAGGCATAAGGCCAGCCCCATCACGGCAATCCAACTGGAAACATAGCGGAAATAGGGCCACAGAGGCACGCCGCGATGCATGCGGTCGGTGATTTGTTTGAGCAATACTTGCCCCATGACCGCCGACAGCAACCCGGCACCGCTGCTGAGCAACCCGCGCGCCACGGCATAATGTCCGGTGGTGGCCAGTGAGTAATGGGCGGTGATAATCAACAGCGGCACTTGCGCCGCAAGGTTATTCAATGCCGAGGGAAAACCCCCAAAGAGCGGAAACTCACGGTAGCGTTTCATGACCCGCAGGAAATAGCCGAACGGCAAATGGAATTCAGGGCGAAAGCCGCTGCGTCGCGCCTGCCACTGCGCCCAGACGGCACTGATGACCATGCCGCCGGTAAGGCCGTACAACAACCCCTCGGTGATGCCAAAAACGCCAAGCGTGACAGCGATCATCGCAGCGCAAGCCGTGAGCATGATGCGATTAGCCGATTGCATTTTGAATTGGCCTTTGCGTAGCAACCAATAGTTAGAAACACCGCACAGTGCGTTGGCAAAAATAAGCAGCGGGTAGGCGTAAATCCAGTTGCCGAGCCCATTGATGTTAAACCAGTTGGCCAATTCTGGCTTAAATAGAGAAATAATCAGTAAGGCCATCAGGCTGGCCCCGAGAGGCAATGCGGCTGCAATGGTGGCAATGGCGCGCGCCTCGCGCGGATGTTTCGGGCTTGGGATGGCAAATTCGTACCAGCCCGTCGCCATGGGCACGATGGTGAGCATGCCGACCATCAGCAGCGATTGCAGCGCAAACATCTCCGGGCCAAACAACCGTGCGTAAATCGGCAGCATCAGGAACGGAATCGCCTGCGCGATGAGGTTGCCCGTCGCCAGCACCGCCACGCTGCGCACGAAGCCCGAGCCCGTTACCCGTTGCACCAGTTGTCTGACCACGCCGCCCGTCGATTGTTGTTGAAAAAAGCTGAGCCTGCTCTAGAGCACAAACGCGGAGCACGCAACGACCATGACCCAACCCCCAAACTACCGCCAATGCACCCGCTGCGTGATGGACACCAGCGACCCCGCCATCACGTTCGACGCGGGCGGTGTGTGCAACCATTGCCACCAGTTCGATACGTTCTGGCAACCGCGCTGGCACCCGGACGCCGAAGGTGCGCGGCGGCTTGAGGCCATGTTGGCGGGTGTACGACGCGCCGGGCAGGGACGTGACTATGATTGCGTAATCGGCCTGAGCGGCGGCATCGACAGCGCTTACCTCGCGGTGAAAGCGCGCGAATGGAATTTGCGCCCACTCGTAGTGCATGTCGATTGCGGCTGGAACTCTGAACTGGCGGTGCACAACATCGAAGCCGTGGTAAAACATTGCGGCTACGATTTACACACCGCGGTGGTGGACTGGGAAGAAGTGAAGGATTTGCAGCTCGCCTATTTACGCTCGGGTGTGGCCAATCAGGACGTGCCACAAGACCACGCGTTTTTCGCCGGGCTGTATGGCGAAGCAGTGAAACACAATATTCAATATGTACTCAGCGGTGGCAACATCGCGACGGAAGCCACCTTCCCCAAAGCCTGGCATGGCGACGCGATGGATGTGCGGAATTTACGGGCCATTCACAAGCGTTTCGGCCACGGCAAGCTGCGTAGCTACCCCACCGTAAGCTTTTTCGATTACTATATCGGCTATCCGTTTTTACATCGTATGAAGGTGCTGCGGCCGCTGAATTTTATGGAATACGACAAACGCGCCGCCATGCGCGAACTGGTCGAGCAGGTAGGCTACAAAGAATATGGCCGCAAACACGGCGAGTCGATTTTCACGCGGTTTTTCCAGAACCATTATTTGCCCGCGCGCTTTGGCATGGATAAGCGTCTCGCGCATTATTCCAGCATGATCCATTCCGGACAAATATCGCGCGCGCAAGCGGTGCAGGCCCTTGCCGAGCCATTATACGACGCGCGTGAGCTTGAAAGCGACATCGCGTATTTCTGTAAAAAACTAAGCCTCACCCGCGCCGAATTCGACGCGCTGATGGCCGCCCCCAAACATGACTGGCGCGACTACCCCAACAACGAACGCTACTACCTCGCCCTCAAAAAAATGCAGGGTTTGGTGAAGCGTCTGCTGGGGCGTGAAGTAAGCGTGTATGCATGATTTTTACCTCTCCCTTGGGAGAGGTTTTAGCGCTTCGCCTCGCGTGGGAAAAACACCAGATACAACAAAATCGTGAGTGCCCAGCCGCTGGAGTTGAGCAGCGAAAACAGCGGCGCCTGAAGCGCCAGTGCCAGAAAACTGGCATTGAACGCAAGGTTATGCACCGGGTTTGGAAACAGGCCCGCGAGCGCCACCAGCATGGCCGCCATGCCGATGGCGGCAAGCAGCACACCCATGTCGCCGAAATTGGCGTAAGCGTTGATGTAATGCGGCGCGCTGACCGTGCCGGTTAAATGGTACACTTCGCGCAGCTCAGGAAAATATTTGTTCCACACGGAGCGAGGCAGGTTTTCGAACGCACACGGCACCAGCGGCGCGAACCAGCGATAGCCGCAGCCATGCTGGAATCCACGCTCGGTGGGATAAGTATCGAGCCATTGCTTTACAATGCGCCCCTGCACCGCGAACAGGCGAATCCAGATACCTTCGGAGGCCAGTTCGAGCGCTTTATATTCCTCGATCACTGCCCGCTCGGAGTCGCCCGAGTCAAGGTGCTGTTCAAGAAAACGAGTCACAGCGCTGGGGTTTTCCTCGAACGCTTTATGTTCGGCAATCATCCGTTTTTTCTCTTTCGCTTCCAGTACTTTTTGCGCTTCGGTTTTGGCCATTTGCGTGAGCGCCGAATTATGCAGCACCGTGACGTTCAAAATCAGCACCGTCACGATAATGCCTGACGTGAGCACCGCATGCGCCCATGCGCGCCGGTGTAACTGCACCACCAGCAACGGAAACAGCAAAATGACAATGCTGGTTTTGGTGATCACGCCCAGCGCCTGTGCTGATGTAATAAGCAGCGCCGGGAAAAACACCCGGCGGCGATGAATGAAACTATACACCAGCCACACCGGCGCCAGCGCACGCAAAAAATATTCGCCGCCATAATTGGCCCACGCGGGCAGCACGTCGAAAAACGCCTGCCTGAGGCCTGACGCGGCGTAGTAATCGTCCATAAACATCATGCGCACGAACGGCACATACCCGGCGCTGGCGAAATAGAGGAATGGGAATACTAGCACCACCGCGTCGATCAACCGCGCGAGCAGGGGTTTATAGGCCTGCAGGCGGTCATTACGCTGCGCCCATTGCGCGAGCTGGCCGAACGGTTCGCGCAGCGTTACGCTGGCGACGGCATAGGCAAACAGCAGCAAAAACAGGTAATGCAGGTTCACCGGCAGGTAGGAAGGGCCTGCCTCGATATACACACCAAGCAGCAGCACCGCCATCAACGCCAAATAGAAAGTCAGTGCCGTGTGGCGCTGCCAGACTTTCGGCCAAGCATGTCGTATCATTTCCATGCCGCGCTCATAAGTCAGTGGCGGGGGGCTTGCAAATGGTTTATTCTCGTCATTCCCCGAATTTGCGTCAGCAAATTCTAGGGGAATCCAGGACACTGCCACGATGGATCGCCCTAGAATCGCGGTCGCGATTCGGGCGATGACTAATAGGTAGGAAAGCCACAATGGGCGGCCTCAATCTGCATCTCTACCCCTCCGACCTCACCCACGAAAGCCGGATGATGAAAATCACTGCGGCGTTGGCGGAGCAGCAGGTATTTTCGGAAATTCTGCTGGTGGGCATTCTCACGCCCGGCACCGAACCGGTGGAAGTCATCGACAAAACTCGCCGCATGTTGCGGTTTTCGCGCGGGCTGGCTCCGGGAACTGGCGGGTTCGCCGCTAAAGCGTGGGCGACGCTGCGCTGGAGTTTTGCGGTGTGGCGGCATTTCGCGGGCAAACCAGTCACGTGCATCAACTGCCATTCGCTGCCGGTGCTGCTGCTGTGCGCGGCGCTGAAAATCCGCCATCGCGCAACGCTGATTTACGACACACACGAGCTGGAAACTGAAACCACCGAATCGCGCGGGGCGCGCCGTATGCTTGCCAAATGCGTCGAGCGCGCGCTGATTCGCTTTGCCGATGCCACGTTTGTGGTCGGCGAAACCATCGCCGACTGGTATCGCGACACCTACCGCATGCCGCGCCCCTATGTTGTGCGCAATATCTCCGACCCGGCGCCATTCGATGTGCAAATGCCATCACCGCTGCGGGCGCGCCTTGGCCTTGCTCCGGATGCGATGCTAATCCTCTATCTCGGCCGCATTGCGCCCAATCGCGGGCTTGAGCGCATGATGCGCCTTGTGACACAATGCAAGTCGCTGCATTTCGCGCTCATCGGTGCAGGGCCGATGGTAGAGGCGGTGAAAGCCATGGCGGCGGTGCACGCGAACCTGCATTATCTGCCCCCGGTTCCCAGCGCCGAAGTGGTTGATATCGCACGCGGCGCCGATATCGGCCTGTCAGTCATCGACCATTCCTGCCTGAGTTATACCTATGCGATGCCCAACAAATTGTTCGAATATTTGCAGGCCGGCGTGCCGGTGTTGATTGGAAATATGCCCGAGCAACGTGCCATTATCGATGCGCACAGCGCAGGCTGGGTGATGCCCGAAGACGACGATGCCGCCGCGTTGTTGTTCCTGCAATCGCTCAGCCGCTCAGAAATCGATGCGAAAAAAGCGGGCGCGGCGGCAGCAAGCCATGTGTATAGCTGGAGCCATGAACGCGCGGTGCTGCTTGCTGCGTATACGAAAATTTTTAACGCATAACCTATCCCCATCGTCATTGCGAGGCAGGCACAAATTCTGGGCTATGGGGCTTGTCCGACGCACATCACAACCCAAAAGCTACGGCTATGTCATCCCGGCCTTGTGCCGGGATCCAGCCGGGCCTCGGGCGCCTAGCGTGTGACAGGCTGGATCCCGGGATAAACCCGGGATGACAGCGTGAGAATGCTGAGACGAGATGTTCCCTTCAGAAATACAACTCACCACGTGGGGCGAGTGAAGTGCAAGCCTCGCAATGACGACGCGGGGGGGGGCAGCGCTACGCTTCGCCCTGCATGCCGTCGTTTTTACCGCGGCGGAGTAGCTGGCGGTAGCTTTGCCAGTGAAACGGGATGGTAATGGCAAGCCCGGCCACGCAGCCCAGCACCACGTAAATGCTACGTTCCAGCGCCGCGTCCCACACATGCTGGCCTTGGGGGTGCAGCAGCACAATCACCACGGCGGCAAGCGCGGCGCGGCTGGCTTGCATCATTTTCCGCCAGTAGCAAAATGCGATGGAAGCGCAGAACGCCGCGCACATGGCGATGGGGCCGCTGAGGCCGACGAGCAGCGCCGTGAGCGCAAAAAAACTGGCCACAATGTTTGCCTGAATGCGGGTGAGGGCGAGGGGCATGGCTTCGGCGCTGTCGGGCGATTGCACTAAAATCATCGAGATGAAAAACCACACCCAATTCGCTTCATCGACCGGCAGCCAAGGCCGCGCGGCGTAAACGGCCATCGCCGCGAAGCAGCATTTGAGCATGTACAGGCCGATATTATAATGCTGGTTCATGCACGCCCCCCGCGCGCCCCGCGTTCCATTTTGGTGGTGCGGCGAATGAACTGCACCAGCGGGTTGTTGGTGTTAAACATCCAGCCATTATGCGGCAGGGCCTGATGCGGCGTGGCCGGGCGGGCCATGATCGCGTCCCATTCCGGGGAGGTGTAGCCCAGCTTTTTCAACACATATTCTTTCTCAATCGCTAGTGCTTCGGGCGTAAATAATGGCGTGCTTAGTCGCGAAATGGCTTCGTCGCGCGTCATTTGGCCGGCCGCGATCATGCTCGAGAAATGAGCCCGGCGCTTGTCGATGCCGAATTTGGCGGGCAGATAATAATCCTGAAAAAACCGCGTGAACGTCGATTCGCCGTGCTTGTTGGGGTAGGGGCGCCAGTCGAATTCGCGGCCTAAAAATTCCACCGCCATCGGTTTGTTGAAACCGCCATAATTCAACATCGGAATCATCCGGATTTTATTCACGAACACATATTGCAAAAACTTCCACGGTGATAAGAACGGAAATGTTTTTAGCCGTACGCCTGCGCCGAATTTGCGATGCACTGCGCGCACATGGCGACTATCGCGCTTATCGTAAAACCACGCACGCGGCATGATGGATTCCGTCGCCACGTTGCTGCCGGAGAGAATGTATTTAATGCCGTGCTGCGCGGCGGTTTTAAACATGGCCGCGAAAATAGCGTGGTCGGACACGATTTCGATATCCATCAGCGGCACGTTGAAACAGGCGCGCTGCATATCGCGGATTTCTTCCCAGTCGACGACGTGGGTGACAAGGTCGATGCCCAGTTTGGTCATCAGCCGCTCGATGTTATGCACGGCCAGTTCCGAGTTCCAGCCATTATCGAGATGCAGGGCGAGCGGGCGCAGGCCGAGTTGCTTTGCCTTGTAAATCACGTAGCTCGAATCCACCCCACCGGAAATGCCGACGAGGCAGTCATATTCCCGGCCGCGCCCTGCGGCTTTAATGGTTTCGGCGAGTGCGGCCAGCCGCGCTTCACCCTCGGTCCCGGGAAACGCGTCGTGTTCGATGCGTGCGCGGGCGTTGATGCAATGATTGCAGCCATCCGCCCCGTGAAACACAATTTCGGGGTCCGTCGTGTCCATGATGCAGACTTGGCAAGTAGTTTGTTGCATGTGCGTGGTGGGTGGTGAGTTGTGAGTAGTGAAAGTAAAAAGCCGATGCTATGTAGCACAAACTATACGCAACGCCACTACTCACCACTCACCACCCACCACGCACATGATCACTTTAATCGACACCCAGCAAAGCAACATCAGCTCGGTCGCCAATATGCTCAAACGCATTGGCGTGGCTGCCCGTATTGCCCAATCGCCCGCAGATGTGCTGGGTGCCAGCAAGGTTATCCTACCTGGCGTGGGCCATTTCGCCACGGTGATGGCGTGGCTGAACCAAAGCGGCTACCGCGCAGCGCTTGACACGGCCGTGCTGGGCCAAAAAACCCCGATTTTAGGCATTTGCCTCGGCATGCAGCTGATGGCCAAGCACAGCGAAGAGGGCGATTGCGACGGGCTGGGCTGGATAGATGCGACCGTGCGCGAATTTCGCGATGTGGCGCCGTTACCCGTGCCGCATATGGGCTGGGACGAAGTGGCATTCGCCCCCGCCAGTCCTTTCGCAAATGGCTACGCCGAACAAGTTCCTCCCCCTGGAGGGGGGAGGTTGGGAGGGGGGCTGATTGGCACTGCGGATAATATTCCTGGATCAACGCTTGAGTCGCCCCCACCCCAACCCTCCCCCTCTGGGGGAGGGAGTGAACCTCCGCGCTTTTACTTTGTGCATTCCTATTACGTCACCTGCGCCGAAAAGTCCGATGTGCTGGGCACCACCCATTATGGGCACGATTTTGTATCGGCTTTCGCGCGCGGCAATGTGGTGGGCGCGCAGTTCCACCCCGAAAAAAGCCACGCCTTCGGCATGCGGTTTTTGAAAGCCTTCGCGGAGGAATTCCATGGCTAGCAATGATTTTCATGCGGTGGCAGCAGTGCTAAACCAGTATTTCGATGGGCTTTATCATAGTGATGTAGGGTTATTGCAGCAGGTTTTTCACCCCAAAGCCCAATATTCTTGCGCCACGGACGGAACATTACTGCATTTGCATATGGATGAGTATTTCCAAGTGGTAGCCAAGCGCGAATCCCCTGCCAGTCGTAATGAACAGCGCGCTGACCGCATAATTTCCATCGAGTTTGCTGGGCCGGTGACGGCGTTTGCCAAAGTACAATGCGCAATTGGGATAAAATTTTTTACCGACTTCCTGACATTGATATGCGTGGCAGATCGCTGGCAGATTATTGCAAAAGTGTTTCACTACGATTTGCGGGAAGTGACGCATGGCTAGACCGCGCATCATTCCTTGCCTGCTGCTACGCAAAACCGGGCTGGTGAAGGGCGAAAAATTCGCCAACCACCGCTATGTGGGCGACGCCATCAACACCGCGCGGATTTTTAACGACAAAGGCGTTGATGAGCTCATGTTGCTCGACATCGACGCGACGCGCGAAGGGCGCGAACCGAATTACGCGCTCATCGGTGAACTGGCGAGCGAATGCTTTATGCCGCTATGCTATGGCGGAGGCGTGAAAAACGTGGCGCAAATGGAGCGCCTCTACCGCCTCGGCTGTGAAAAAATCTGCATTACCACGGCTGCAAGCACACCGGGTTTTATCGAGGAAGCCGCCGCACGTTTTGGTCGCCAAAGCGTGGTCGTGGGTATCGATGTGCGCAAAAAGCTGCTGGGCGGCTATGAGGTGATGGTCGCATCCGGCAGCCGCAAAATCGCCACGCTACTTGAGGAATATGTGCGCGACGTGACAGCCAAAGGGGCTGGCGAAATCCTGATTCAGGCGATTCACAAAGACGGCACACTCAGCGGCTACGACCTTGAATTGGTGGGCCTCGTGGCCAAAAACACCACCGTGCCCGTTATTGCCGCCGGGGGAGCCAACAGCGCCGCAAACCTCGCTGCTGCCACCCGCGCCGGGGCTTCCGCCGCCAGCGCCGGGGCGCTGTTCGTGTTTCAGGGAAAACACCGCGCGGTACTGGTGAATGTGCCGAGTAGGGCCGACATGACCGCAGCGTTTAGCGGTTAAATTGCACGGTGAAAAAGATTATACCGACAATGGCCAAACAGGCGACAAAAACGGCAATCTTTATCCATGAAAACTCTTTCTCATCAATGGCGCCTGTCGATTTGACGTGACGGAACATTAAAAAGTCAGCGACGATTTCCACGATAAATAGCAGAAACTCACCCAAATATTATTCCCCCTGGCTGGCGCTGAACCCGGCTTTGCCATCAAACGTGAACAGCGTTTCCACTTTCAGGAAGTCGATGTTTTTGGCAGCCGCGCGCGTTAGCAGCTCGGCAATTTCCGCGTGGGTGACTTCGGCATCCTTGTTTTTAGGCAGGAAGCGGCAGCGGAAACGGTCGGTAAAATCCATTTCGGTCACCATGTTAGGCCATACTTTTAAACCTTTACACGAAATAAGTGTGAGGCCTAACGCGTCGGTCGAAAGTTCGCTGATTTGCGTGCCCAGATCGTTGATGTCGTCGCCCGTCCAGTGCACGAAGAAATCGGCGCCGACGAGTTTACGTATTTCCGTTTCCGGCGCCATCACCGCGTGGATGGATTCGCTGCTGGCGCGCGGCGCGTATTTTACCACGCGGTAGGTTTCGGGCTCTTGCCCCAAACGCTCGATTACCGCCTCCGCGAATTCCTTGCAGCCCAGTTTTGCTTTGCTCATGTCGCTGAAGATATCGCCGGTATGCTGCCCGTCTTCGATGGTTTTCAGCCATGCGTTGTGAATCGTGCTGGCTTCTTTATGCAGGCCCAGATGCACCAGCATCATGATGGCGCCATGCAGCAGGCCCGAGGGGTTAGCGATGTTTTTACCAGCAATGTCCGGCGCGCTGCCGTGAATCGCTTCGAACATGGCGTAATTCGCGCCGATATTAGCACTGCCCGCCAAGCCCACCGAACCGGAGACTTCCGCAGCAATGTCCGAAATAATGTCACCGAACAGGTTTTCGGTCACGATCACGTCGAAAATATGGGGTTTGCTGGCGATGCGGGCCGAGCCGATATCGATGATGTAATGCTCGGATTCAATTTGCGGGAAGTTGGCGGCCACTTTGGTGAACATGTCGTGGAACGCACCGTCGGTGAGTTTCATGATGTTGTCTTTGCTCATGCAGGTCACTTTTTTGCGACCGTTGGCCACGGCATATTCGAACGCGTAACGCATGATGCGCTCGGACCCCGAACGGGTGATGATTTTCACCGACTGAAACGCGTCCTGCGTCTGGCGATATTCAATCCCGGCGTATAAATCCTCTTCGTTCTCGCGCACGATCACGAGGTTCATGTTGGCATGCATGGACTTGATGTAGGGGTGAAAGCTGGTGCAGGGCCGCACGTTGGCGTAAAGCCCCAGCGCTTTGCGCATCGTCACGTTCAGGCTTTTATACCCGCCACCTTGCGGGGTGGTGATGGGGGCTTTCAGCAGCACCTTGGTGCGGCGAATGGAATCCCACGCGGCCGGCGGAATGCCGGTCGTGACGCCTTTTTCGTAGAATTTTTGGCCAACCTCGATGGTGTCGATCACCAGTGGGCAATGGGCTTCTTTCAGGATTTTCAGCACCGCTTCCATGATTTCCGGCCCGATGCCATCGCCGTAGGCCACGGTAATGGTGTGAGCTTCGGGGTTTTTATTCAGCTGAACGACGGATGCCATGTGGGTGCTCCTAAGGTTAAATCTTCGCTTCCTTATACCGCGGGCCACCCCCGTCATTCCAGCGAAAGCTGGAATCCGGCCAGCCACTTGGCCAAGTAAACCTGAGGTTGTGGCAATTTCGTGCGGCTTGATGTGCTTTGGCGATTAGAGGTGGGAACAGGTTATCGTAACGGCACAGAAGCTGAGCGTTTTGCATAATAGGCGGTCAAGTGATTGGCAGCTTGTTTCGCGGCATTAATGGCATTGTTCATGTACCCCAGCTGAATGTCGATATCGAAACCTTCTTCCGTCGTGGGGTTATTCACGGTCAGCGGCAGGAAGCTGCCGGTGGTCACGATGTTACCGTGATACGGATTAAAATCGCACAGCGGCAGAAACTGGCCGGGCGCAGGCGAAGCAAAGCAGCCCTGTAAATTATCCACCCAATCACTCACGACCGGAGGATTGTCCGTAAAAATGGCATTGCGGGTGAGGGTAGCATCGCGTGATTGCAGCATCTGCAGAATTGCTTTCTCGCAAAGTGCTGCTTTTTCGGGTGCAGCTAGGCGAGACGTTTCGCCGCACACATAGCACGTAATCAGGCCGCCGCGAGGTGGCTTTCCATAAGTAGTGCGCTGGTTACTGCTCGACACCCAAATGGTTTGCGGGCCGGAATCCGTGTAGATAATTCCCTCAAAAGCTTTTCCGTCGTTAAGGGTCGCAAGCAGTTGTGCCGGAGGCAGGCGCGTCTGGAAGGTGATTTTACTGACATCGCTTTCTTGCATGGTTTCGATGATGTCCACATCTTCGCTCGCGGTGCTGTGGCGCTGCAGCACATGTTGCATGCCGGGGATTTGGCGCAGGGCCGACATCGACATGGTCGTGACCAGCCCATCGAACTGTTCGGTTTGTAGCTGTCCGTGGTTTTGGTAAGTGACGCTGACTCGATTGCGAGGGATTTGCTGGACATGTGTGACCGGTGAGGAGTGCCGGATAACACCGCCGCCGCGATGGAAGTGGTTGGGCGGCGGGGCGGTGGACAGCACCCGGTCGACGAGTGCGCCGATCAGTGCTTCGTTGCCACCGCGAATGCGGTAGATTTGATCTTCTTCGCCTGGCATTTCAAGCCCCTGTGCATTGCCACTGCGCAACAACGACGTGTTCAGCATGGTGACGAATGTTAGGGCAGAAATTCTTTCAGCATCCTGACCAATTTCACCACCGTAGGAAGTGGCAATCGCTTCAATCAGCCAGTCCGGAATGTCATTTCCGGCTACGTGCAGCTGCTGTTTTTTTTCCAGCAAATAATCGCGTAAGCTCATCGCATCGAGTTTCTCGGCCACGTGACGGTTCCATGGAATGTCTCGGGTGGAGTCTATGGGCAGGTCAGTGCGAAAATAGAGCTCTGACTCATCCTGCGCAATGGCTTGGGCTAGTATGGCGAAAGTCGATTCGAATTCGCTCTGCGTATACACCTGCCCGCCGAAATGCAGGAGGGTGCCAGTATCCGCAGAATTATCGGGCGTCGAGAGCGGCTGAACTTCCAGCCCCAATTCCTGCGCTAGTTTCAGAACATGTTCGTGCTTGCCTGAGATGAGTTCAGCACCAGATTCGATCATGAGCCCCTCATGGGGTGCCATGACCGTTTTTATGTGGCCGCCAAGCCGCGCATCTTCCTCGAACACTGTAACGGCAAAGCCTTGTTCCTGAAGCTCTTTAGCTGTCATCAAGCCAGTTAACCCACCGCCGATAATGGCGATGGATTTGCGACGTTTTGAGGGCAAAATGCGTTCGTTCAATGTGTGCATTTCGATGAAATAGCACAGCGCATACTGAGTTTAATGAAGATTAGATGAAGATTATAATGCGAGCGCCGCCTTTACCGCCAAAAGCGCCGCATCTAGCTTGTCACCATCAGGCCCGCCGCCTTGGGCGAATTCGGGGCGGCCGCCACCGCCTTTGCCGCCAACGGCTTCAACCGCCACTTTCACCAAATCCGGTGCCGCTACCTTGCCCTGAATCTCTTTGCCGATGGCGATAATGATGTTGGCTTTGCCTTCCGTAGTGGAAAGTGCGACGACGACGCAATCGCCGTGTTTTTGTTGCAGGGCCTGGGCGAGATCGCGCAGCGACTTCGCGTCCAGCTCGCCAAAATGTTTGCTGGCGAGTTTGATGGAGCCGATAGTTTCAACATCCGCTTCGCCGCCTGCGCCATCCATCGCCGCTTGCTTTTTAGCGCTTTCGAGCTGCTTGGCGAGCTTCTTGTTTTCTTCCGCGAGCGAAGCAATCGGCGCGGCGGCTTTGGCGGATTGGTCGGCATAAAGTGCGGGCACCTGCGCAAGCGATGCGGTGTGCAATGCGGCCGTATCAGGGGCAGAAATGGCGGCACTTGCCGGTTGTTTAAGCTCGCCACGCAGGCGAGTATTTTCCCCGATGAGGCCTTGCATCTGTGCCGAGAGCTTCTCTAGCTGCTCAAGCAAATAGACCCGCACGCCTTCGCCCGTCACGGCTTCGATTCGCCGCACACCGGAGCTGACCGAGCCTTCCGAGACAATTTTGAACGCACCGATATCGCCGGTGTTGGCAACATGGGTGCCGCCGCATAGCTCGACCGAGAAGGGCACTTTAGCTCCCCCCTTGCGGGGGAGCGGGATTTTCTCTTGAGAAAATCCGTGGGGGGCTTCTTGCGGCGCTGTACCCCCCACCGAATCGCTTAAGGGGCGATTCGACTCCCCCGCAAGGGGGGAGTGAAGGAAGGAAGTATCTTCTCTGTAGCCTAATTCGAGCACGCGCACTTCGTCGCCGTATTTTTCGCCGAACAGCGCCATCGCGCCGGATTTTATGGCTTCATCCTGCGTCATCAGTTTGGTGGTGGCGGGTGATTGCTGCGCCACGTAGTGGTTGACCGTGGCTTCCACCGCATCCAACTCGTCGCGGCTGATGGCTTTGGGGTTCGTCACGTCGAACCGCAGCCGTTCGGCGGTCACGAGCGAGCCCTTTTGGGTAACGTGCTCACCCAGTTTTTCGCGCAGCGCTGCGTGCAGCAAGTGCGTGGCCGAGTGGTTGGCGCGGATGAGACGGCGTGCATCGCCCGCGATATGGGCTTGCACTGAATCGCCCACTTTCAGCGATGCGCTGAGCGTCACTTCATGCACAATCAGCCCATCGAGGAGTTTGCCGGTGCGGGTGACAAGACCGATGACAGTGCCGTTAGCGCTAAAGGTTCCCGCATCGCCGATTTGGCCGCCGGATTCGCCGTAAAACGGTGTTTGATTGAGCAATACGCTGACGGTTTCGCCAGCTGCGGCGGACTGCACTTCAGCGTCGCCATGCACGATAGCGACCACTTGCGCCTCCGCTTCATCCATCGCGTAGCCCAAAAACTCGGTCGCGCCGACGCGTTCTTTAATATCAAACCACAGCCCCGCCGTGGCCGACTGCCCCGAGCCTTTCCACGCCGCGCGGGCTTTGGCTTTTTGCTCGTCCATGGCGGCGGTGAAGCCCTCAAGGTCGACCGCAATATTCTCGCCGCGCAAAATATCCTGCGTCAGGTCGAGTGGGAAGCCGAAGGTGTCGTAAAGTTTGAACGCGACAACGCCTGGGAACTGAGGTCGCGTGGCGGGCCCTGGCAACTCCCCCCCCGAGGGGGAGTCAAATCCGCCTGCGGATTTGGTGGGGGGGGATTTCAGCGCATCGACGCGTGGAGAGTCCCCCCCACGGCTCGCTACACTCGCCCGCTCCCCCTCAGGGGGGGAGCTGAAGAGTTTTGCTTTTTCCTCCTCCAGCAGTTTTAACCCGCGATCCAGCGTTTGTTTGAAACGCTCTTCCTCGAGCTTCAGCGTTTCGGTAATCGCGGTTTCGGCGCGGGTGAGTTCGGGGTAGGCGGCGCCCATTTCGGAAACCAGCGTGGGCACAAGTTTGTACATCAGCGGGTCGCGGCAGCCTAGCATGTGGGCGTGGCGCATCGCGCGGCGCATAATGCGGCGCAGCACGTAGCCGCGCCCTTCGTTACTGGGCAGTACGCCGTCGGCGATGAGAAAACTGCTGGAGCGCAGATGGTCGGCGATGACACGGTGGCTGGCGGACTTTGCTGAGTTGCTCTTTGAGAAATTTACAGAGGCTGCAATCAGGTTTTTAAATAAATCCGTGTCGTAATTATCGTGAACCCCTTGCAGCACGGCGGTAATGCGCTCGAGCCCCATGCCGGTATCGATGCAGGGTTTGGGAAGATTAACGCGTGTGTCGGCGTCCTTCTGGTCGGACTGCATGAACACAAGGTTCCAGATTTCCACGAACCGGTCGCCATCGGCATCGGGCGAGCCGGGTGGGCCGCCCGCGATATGCGCGCCGTGGTCGTAGAAAATTTCCGAGCAGGGACCGCAAGGGCCGGTGTCGCCCATCGCCCAGAAATTATCGTCGCTGGCGATACGGATGATTCTCGATTCAGGGAGCCCCGCGATTTTTTTCCAGAGTGCAAAGGCTTCATCGTCCGTATGATAGACGGTAACACAAAGCTTCTCGGGATTAATCTGCCATATGTTGGTGAGCAGCTCCCACGCAAATTCAATCGCACCTTCCTTAAAATAATCGCCGAAACTGAAATTGCCGAGCATCTCGAAAAACGTATGGTGGCGGGCAGTGTAGCCCACATTGTCGAGGTCGTTATGTTTGCCCCCGGCGCGTACCACTTTCTGCGTAGTCGTCACTCGTGGGGCTAACGGCTTTTCGTTGCCGGTGAAAATATTCTTGAACTGGTTCATGCCTGCGTTGGCGAACATCAGGGTCGGGTCGTTATGCGGCACGAGGCTGGAACTGGGCAACACACGGTGTTGCTTGCTGTCGAAAAATTGCAAAAACTGGGCGCGAACGTCGCTGGTGGTGGGCATGGGGGTTCTCTCAGAAAGGGAGAAAATTCATAGCCAGCGCGGGGCAGGGCGGCAAGAAAAATCCGTGGTTTAGGCGTGGGGGAGGGTCATCAGCATTGCGATAAATCGTCCGGGCACATGCCCACGGCGTGGAGAATTTCCGGCTGGTGCTGCCACGCGATGAAAGCGGCGATGAGAGCGATAAGAATCATGAGAACGCGGGCCATAAACGACTCCTGCTAGGCTGTGGTCGTCATCGTCGCCGAATGCGGCGGTGGCAGTTCCTAATAGCAGAAAATTCGATAAAAAGCGGCGCAAGGTTGCCCCGGCGCCGCTTGCATTGACTACCAGTAAGGCTAATGTTTTTTAGCGACAGCTTTGTCATCCACTTTGGTGGGTTTCTCGGCTTTCGGTGCGGGGGATTTATCTTCCACGCTCACAGCGGTGATGCTGTATTGAATCGTCACTTTCGAGCCAACTTTCACCGTTTCAGGCAGCTTGGTGCTGCCATCGCGTGCCAGCTCCCATTTTTCAGAACCTTTTTGAACGGTGATCGCGCTATCGGTTAAGGCCAGTACGGGACCGGTAACTTGATAGGTTTTGCCGCCAGCAAGCGCAGCAGTCGAGGTGAGGGCGATAATCGTGGCGGTGACGAGAAGTTTTTTCATGGTTTTTCCTAAAGGTTAAAGTGAATCATTCAGCAGCATACAAAATTTATGCTGCATCGGCGGCCGTCGGTGAGTCCTCGGTATAATCGGCGGGCGAACCGGTGAGCTCTTCCGAGATTTTGTTCGATTTAGCGCGGATTGCAGTCTCGATTTCGGCGGCGGCTTTTTTATTGTCGCGCAGATATTGCCGCGCGTTTTCTTTGCCCTGGCCGATGCGTTGGTCTTTGTACGCAAACCAGCTGCCGGATTTTTCGACGACGCCTGCTTTAATGCCCATGTCGAGCAATTCGCCCTCTTTCGAAATGCCCTGACCGTAGAGAATATCGAACTCGACGGTTTTGAACGGCGGCGACACTTTGTTTTTCACGACTTTCACGCGGGTAAGGTTGCCCACGGTTTCTTCCTTGTCTTTCAGCGCGCCAATGCGGCGGATGTCGAGCCGCACGGAAGCGTAGAATTTCAGCGCGTTGCCGCCGGTGGTGGTTTCGGGGTTGCCGAACATCACGCCGATTTTCTGGCGGATCTGGTTGATGAAAATCACCGTGCAACCCGTGCGGCTGACGGTGCCGGTCATTTTACGCAGTGCCTGGCTCATCAGGCGGGCTTGTGCGCCCATGGTGGCGTCGCCCATTTCGCCTTCCAGTTCGGCCTTGGGCACGAGGGCGGCGACGGAGTCGACGATCACCATGTCAATCGCGCCGGAGCGTACCAGCGTGTCGGCGATCTCTAACGCCTGTTCGCCGGAATCGGGCTGGCTGATGAGTAGCTCATCGACATTCACGCCCAGTTTGCGAGCGTAGGAGGGGTCGAGCGCGTGCTCGGCATCGACGAACGCGCAGGTGCCGCCTTGCTTTTGGCATTCCGCGATGCAGTGCAGGGTAAGGGTGGTTTTACCCGAGCTTTCCGGCCCGTAAATTTCAATCACCCGGCCTTTGGGAATGCCACCCACGCCGAGTGCAATATCGAGCCCGAGCGAGCCAGTCGAGATCACTTCAATTGCCGTGTTTTGCTCGGCGTTTGAGAGCTTCATGATCGAGCCCTTGCCGAAGGTTTTCTCGATTTGCGCCAGCGCGGCGTCGAGCGCTTTTTTCTTTTCGGCAGGTTTCGTTTCGGTTTTTGCGGTGACGGACATGGCGCAGCTCCTCGGGTGTGATTTCTAATTTGGAGCCGAAACCTTACACCCGCGCCCACGCTGGCTCAACGGGAATTATCGGTTATGCACGGGATTTTGTGCCGCGTTGAGCTTCTGGACATAATAGGTGTCGCGCAGCGTGACTTCGAGCGCGGGGATGGTTGAAGGGTCTTTGGCAAAAATAACCACCGGCTCACCATCAAGCTCGAATTTTTTGCTCGAAAGCCCCGCTTTATGCCCAATGTGGAATGCTGCGTCGGTATCCCATGCGAAATCGAGCGCGCTGCCCGCCAGCACAATCGCATCCACGCCGTCGCGCTCCACCATTTCAACATGCACGAGGGCGGATGAATAGGTGGTGCTAACATTGGCCCCGCTTGTCTTTAAAGCCTCTCTGAATGGATGATGTGTTTTCATTAGTATTGGATTTGAGTGTGAATAAACAACGTTCTCGATCAACTTCCCACGCAATGCTTTACTGCGTGAGCCTACGAAAGCTTGGATTGGGCAGGGCGATGTAACATTGATGGCCTCCGTATTGTCGCCGATGATTTTCGCGGCACCACGGTCGTCTGCTACGTAGATGGAATTTTTCATGGGGACGGCGACGACACCGATGTCCGTTACCCATTCTCCATCGCGCTTAGTTTGCAGTGCCAGCGTGACAGAAAAAGCTTCTTTGCCCTGCTTGAACTGCGAGGTGCCGTCGATGGGGTCAACCAGCCAGCGTTGCGTAACGTCCGGCACTTCAGGGCAAAGCGGATTTTTTTCTTCGGAAACGATCAAGATATCGCGGCAGGATTTGAGGATGCCGAGTATCTCATCCTCAGTGTCGATGTCGGCCTGCGTAAAGACATCCTGATAACCGAGTGTGCGAAAATCACCTTTTTTATGAATCGTATGTAACACTTTGTCCGGATTTTCCGAGGCGCGTGCCTTCTCAAACCACGCGCTTGAGATGCTGCTTGCAGCTTTCGCTGCCGCAATCAGTGCTTCCCGTTCTTGAGGGTAGAGGCCGTTATCCATTGCGTACAAGTAGCATCATGAACTAAAGAAAACGTGACAGTTTCATGAAGATTAACGTGCGTTACTTACGCCGCGTTGGCGATTTGCTTCATGCAGCCGTCGATTTCCTCGATGCCTTGCGCGGCGCGTTGCATGTTGCCGGAAATTTCGCGGGTGACGGCGCTTTGCTCCTCGATGGCGCTGGCCACCCCGGTCACGTATTGCTCGACCGATTGGGTGGAGCCGGTGATGGCCGTGACGCTTGAGCCCACATTTTCCGACACTTGCTGCATGCCGAGGATTTCCTTGGCGATGTCGTCGGTCGCTTTGGTGGTTTGGTTGGCCAGGTTTTTCACTTCGGCGGCAACCACGGCAAAGCCACGCCCGGCCTCGCCGGCGCGGGCGGCTTCAATCGTCGCGTTCAGCGCCAGCAGGTTCACCTGCTCGGCGATGGAGCGGATGAAGTTCACCACGTTTTCCATCGATTTTGCGCTGCTTTGCAACTGTGTGCTGGCAGCGTTAGCGGCGTTGGTTTTGCTCACGATTTCATCGACCGCGCCTTTGGTCATGCTCATGTTTTTGCTGATTTCGCTGATCGAGGCGGTCATTTCCTCGGCCGCGGCGGCAACGCTTTGCACGTTGGCCATGGTGTTGCGTACCAGCTGCGCCGACTCCAGCCGCGCGCCCATTTGGGCGGTGATGTCGGCCGCAAATTTTACGACCTTGAACGCTTTGCCGTTCATGTCGAGAATCGGGTTGTAGCTGGCCTGAATCCAGACCTCTCGGCCATTTTTGCCAAGGCGTTTATATTCAGCCTGTTGAAACTCGCCTCGGTTCAGTTTAGCCCAGAATTCAGCATATTCGGCGCTGCGGGCGTAAGCGGGCTCGGCGAACATGCTGTGGTGCTTGCCTTGAATTTCGCTGAGCGCGTAGCCCATAGTATTCAAAAAATTATCGTTGGCGGTGAGGATGGTGCCATCGAGATTGAAATGGATGACTGCCTGCGATTTACTGATCGCTGCAATCTGGCCCTGTACATCGGACGAGGCTATTTTCTGGGCGGTGATGTCGGTGGCGTATTTCACCATCTTGAATGGCTTGCCGTTCATGGCCATAATCGGGTTGTAGCTGGCCTGAATCCACACTTCGCGGCCGCCTTTGGCGAGGCGTTTATATTCCGCCGACTGGTATTCGCCGCGGTTCAGTTTAGCCCAGAATTCGGCGTATTCAGCGCTGCGGGCGAAGCTCGGTTCGGCGAACATGCTGTGGTGCTTGCCTTTGATTTCAGCGAGTGTGTAGCCCATAACGTTCAAAAAATTCTCGTTCGCTTCGAGGATGGTGCCGTCGAGCGCGAAATGGATGACGGCCTGCGATTTGCCAATGGCGGAAATCTGGCCCTGCGCATCGGCGTCGCGCAGTTTTTGCGCGGTGATGTCGGTGGCGTATTTGACAACCTTATAGGGCTTGCCGCGACCGTTGGAAATGGGGTTGTAGCTGGCTTCAATCCACACTTCACGGCCGCCTTTAGCCAAGCGTTTATACTACGCGGTCTGGTATTCACCATGGCCCAGTTTAGCCCAAAAATCGGCATATTCACTGCTTTGTGCGTAGGCAGGCTCGGCGAACATGCGGTGATGCTTGCCTTTGACTTCGGCGAGCGTGTAACCCATTGCGTTCAGGAAATTATCGTTCGCGTTGAGGATAATGCCGTTCAGGTCGAATTCGATGACGGCCTGAGATTTATCGAGTGCGGTGAGAATCGCGGCACTTTCGTTTTTGTGACCAAACATAATGCCTCATTTCTTAGGTTATAGTCGTTCCAATTTTAATTGGGACGACTATGAATGACTGCGAAGCAGGAATTTCGCCGCGAAGCGAGCGTGACCCCAAATAAAAATATCTCATTTTTATTTGGAAACACGATAGTGCAGAAATATAACTACCATGAGTTGCAAACTATCGTCAGTGAATTATCTTACAGGAGACTCATGAAGTCCCGTGGGTTTTAGCAGAGTGTGTCTAGAACAACGCAGTATTCATCAGAACTAATGTTCACTTTTTTCTTCAAGCTCCAGCACTTCTTTAACTTTACTCGCTAACTGTTTAAGCGTGAATGGTTTTGGTAGGAAATTAAAGCTGCGTTCGGTTCCGTACGTATCGACAAATGCGTCTTCCGCATAACCAGAAATGAAAATAACTTTGATGGAATCCATGCGTGTAGCGTGAGACTCATATAATGACTCGATCATTTTTGGGCCGTTGACACCGGGCATTACCACGTCAGAAATAATAACATCAATCGGGCCGTCATGGCTGGTGAATACTTCGATGGCGTTCTCGCCGGAATCGGCTTCGAGCACTTCGTAGCCTTTGTTGCGCAGCGCGCGGGCGGCGAAAATACGCACGGGCGTTTCGTCTTCGACCAGCAGCACGGTGGCGCGGCCGGTGAGGTCGCCGCTGCTTTTGTCGTCGTGTGTTTCGGCGGGCTTGGTGGTTTCCGCCTGCTCGTAGCGTTTGAAGTAGAGGTGGAAGTTGGTGCCGCGGCCGATTTCGGTATCGACAAAAATATAGCCGCCGGATTGTTTGATGATGCCGTAGCACGTGGAAAGTCCAAGCCCGGTGCCCGAGCCGACTTCTTTGGTCGAGAAAAACGGCTCAAAAATGTTTTTGACGATTTCGGGCGGAATGCCGGTGCCGGAATCCTCGACTTCGACCAGAATATACTCGCCGGGCACGATGGCTTCGTCCTCGGTGGGCGCGATGAGGTGACGCGGTAGCGATTCCATCGACTCAATGCGCGTCACGCTGGTGCGGATGGAAAGCACGCCGCCTTCTTTCATCGCGTCGCGCGCGTTAACTGCGAGGTTGATGATGACCTGCTCGAGCTGGCCCTGGTCGGCGCGCACCATGCCCAAATCGCGGCCATGCAGCATGTTCATTTGAATGTTTTCGCCAATCAGGCGGCGGATGAGGTTCGATAATTCCGCCAATACATCCGTCAGGTCGACCATTTTAGGCTGCAGCGTTTGGCGGCGCGAAAACGCAAGTAACTGGCGCACCAAATTCGCGGCGCGGTTGGCGTTTTGTTTGATTTGCATGATGTCGGCAAAGCTCGGGTCGCCTGCCGGGTGGCGCATGAGCAGTAAATCGCAAAAGCCGATCATGGCGGTGAGCAGATTGTTGAAATCATGCGCCACGCCGCCCGCCAGCTGACCCACGGCCTGCATTTTCTGGCTGTGGGCGAAGCGGTGCTCAAGGTTTTTCTGCTCGGTCTGGTCGATCATGTGCAGCATAGGCACCGGCGCATGCGGCCCGCCCGGATGCATGACGCCCATGTAAGTGTACACGACCCGCATTTCAGTGTCGCCCGGCGACAGAAGGCTAAGCGACAACGGCGCGACTTTCTCGCCTGCCATCATGCGGCGGAACACATCGAGGAAGCGGATGCGGTCTTCGGGTTCGATGAGTTCGGCGAAGGTGACGGGGCGGTCCGCCGGCAACGCGTGGTTCATCAATTGGAGGAAGGCACTGTTGGCCTCGACAATTTCGCCCTGCGCGCTCAGGCGGATCACCGCGATAGGAGAAAACTCAATGAAACTGTTGATGTCGAGCCCGGTGGGCTTGCTGGCGGTAAATTCAAATGGCGTTGACATGGCGTGCTATTCTCGCGTTGCGCTGAACGGCAGAATGCTGCCGGTGGCGGCAGTGGGCTTGCCTGCAGCATCGCGGATTAGGCTCTGAAATAACATCACGCTCACTTGCCCGCCTTGTTTGCGGCGCAGGCTTGCATCGCCGGAGGTTTCCATTAGTCCCGCCTCGGCGTCGTAGGGGATGCCATGCAGGGCGTGAATCACTTCGGCGAGGGTGAGTTTACGCTCGGTGGCTTCACCAGGTGCGTAGCCTAAAAGCTCCTCGAACGCACGGTTTGCGTATTCGATCTGGCCGAAACCATCGGCGGTATAATGGCCCACAGGGCTGCGCGCCAGCATGTGGTCGAGCTTTTCGGTGGTGGTGGAGCGTAACACGTCGGGAAGTAATTGGGTGCCCGAGCGATTATCGCGGAATTCGCGACCACGCACCAGCAGCATGCCTGCCGGGCGCGGCAAGGGGTCGACGGTGATGACATACTCTTTTTTGTCGTTATTGGCGGGAATGGGGAACACCATGCGGTCGGCGCTGCAGGTGGTGATGGCTTTCATCAGGCGATCGCGGTCGGGGGCTAATATGCCACCATGCTCGAGTACCGATGCGAGCGCCTGCGCCTCGCCACCGGCCAGCATGGGAAATAATGTGCGCAAGCCATCGCTGGAATAGGCGATGGTGCCGTCCATCCGCACGAACATGTAAAAGCTGCTGCCAAGGGCCACGCCCTGCGAAAATAACATGTTCTGGTATTCAGTGTTGACCACGAGGTCGATGTCGCGCTGCTTGCGAATGAGCGCATACATGGAAATAAAGATGATGATGAACAGTGAGAGCAGCGGTGAAAAGCCACTGTTGCGGATGGTGCCGATAAACCCAACCACCAGCAGCGCCAGCAGGCACACGGTAAAAGCCGCAATCATACGCACGAACTGGCGTCGATACTCCCTCGGCACAAAATCTAGCCGGGACGGATCGTGGTACTCGTTTTCATTGAAACGCATCGAAGCAGATTAGCTCGACTGCCTTCCGACGCAACTGAAAAAAAGGCTTATCTGGCGTGCGGCGGTGCTTTGGAGGACAAACGGTGCAGGAATCCCGCAGCCGGATTATTTTTTGAGGTTGATAGTCGGCATCTTGATGCCTTTTCCAGTGGGCTTGGTGGGCGGTTTTTGCGGCACTTTGCCTTTCAGTTTGTACACATAGCCAATGATTTTAGCGACGGCCTGATAGTGGGCGAGGGGAATCACTTCATCCAGTTCGGCGGTTTCATACAGAATGCGCGCGAGCGGCGGATTGCGGACAATCGGCACCTTGTTTTTAGTGGCTAATTCGCGGATGCGCGCAGCGACATCGTCGGCGCCCTTTGCTACCACCTTCGGGGCAGGCATGGTGTTCGCGTCGTATTGCAGGGCGACGGCGTAATGGGTGGGGTTGGTGATGATGACATCGGCCTTGGGCACGTTGGCCATCATGCGTTTTTTTGCGCGCTCGCGGCGGATCTGGCGTACTTTTCCTTTCACATGCGGGTCGCCCTCCTGCTGTTTGTATTCTTCCTTTACTTCCTGCTTGGTCATGCGCTGTGATTTAAGGAAAATAAAGCGCTGGTAGATGTAGTCGATGATCGACAGGAAAAAGAGAAAAATGCACGCAGAGATAAGCATTTTTCCGGCCACGTGCTGGGTAAAAAGCAGCATGCCCGTGCGGTCGACTTCCATCAGCCGCACCATTTCGTTGCGCGCGGGTAGGGCCACCATAACGGCTGCCGTGCCAACGATCGTGACCTTAATCGCGTTTTTCAAAAACTCGATCATCGCCTTCCAGCCAAACAATCGCGAAAAGCCGCTGAGTGGCGAAATTTTGCTCCATTTTGGCTTGATTTGTTCGGTCGAGAAAATCCATTTCCCCTGCACCACCGCCGGGGCAAATGCCGCAACAAACGTGACGAACAGTGGTAACGCCATGACGAACGCCGCACCAATCACCGCGTGCGACAGCGCATCTTTGATGCCGCCTGCTTCGGTCGGGAATTCTTCGGGTTTGGTGATGTAGGGGGAAAGCAGTTCGAGAATGCCAATGCCTGTGCGCGCCGACAGCATGTAAATGAACGTGGCCAGCGCCAGCATGATGAAAAAATGGTTCAGCTCGCGCGTCGAGATGGTCTGCCCTTTTTTGCGGGCGTCATCGAGCTTTTTCTGGGTAGGTTCCTCGGTCTTCGAGGAATCGTCGTGGCTATCGTCGGCCATGGGTTCCTCGCCTTATATGCCGTCTGCTGAAACGAAATTCAGCATCTGGTGTTCGAAAAACCCGCCAAATATCTGCATCATGTTGGGCAGGATGGCGATGAGCAGGAAAAACGCGATCAGCAATTGCAGTGGCACCATCACGTAGAACACCTGAAAGCTTGGCATCAGCCGGGTCATGAGCCCGCCCGCGACGTAAAACAGCAGCGAAAACACAATATGCGGCGCCGAAAGCATCACGCCGAGCGCGAAGCTATCCGCCATCACGCGGGTGTTCAGCAGGTTCATGTCCGACACGTTGGGAAAAATGCCCGGGGCAAACACGTCGTAACTTTGGAACACCACCGCAATCAGCAAATGGTGCATGTTGGTGATGAACAACAGCACCAGCGCGGTGATGCTGAGGAAATTGCTCAGCGTGGCCGATTGCGCGCCGGTATTGGGGTCGAACAAAGTGGCGACCGACAGCGACGATTGCAGCGCAATCATGTGGCCCGCCACGTGCACCGCGCTCAGCACCACGCGTGCAATCATGCCGATGAAAATGCCTACCAGAATTTCGCCCGACATCATGACGAACAGCGCCAGCGGCGCGCCGGGCAGGGGTGGCATTCGCGCCTCAAGCAACGGCGTGGTCAATACCGTGAGCACCAGCGCAACGGTGAGGCGCACGCGGGCGGGCACATACACATCGCCAATGCCCGGCAGCAAAATAAACGCCGCACCAACGCGGCAGAAAATAAGCAAGGCGGCGGAAAGCTGGGTAATCAGGAAATAGTCGAGCAGCGTATGGGTCATGGTGCCCGCCCGCCGCTATTGGATGTTTTCGATTTTTTCGAACAGCTCGCCGGTATAGTCCTGCAGCGATTGCAGCATGTAGGGCAGGGCGATGAGCATCACGATCAGCATCGACACCATTTTGGGCACGAAGGTGAGGGTATTTTCCTGAATTTGCGTGAGTGCCTGAAACAGCGACACTAAAAGCCCAACGACCAGCGCCGTAATCATCATGGGGGAACTCACCAGCATCAACACCCAGACACCTTGGCGGGCGAGCGTGATGAGGTCGGAGCTTTCCATAGCGCGTTCCCGGCGAGGTTGGTGTTCCTTGTGATTAGCCTGCCACGGCGCGACTGCCAACCATTAACTGGCCTATTGGCGCATGCCCCGTAACCACCTGTCATCCCGGCCTTGTGCCGGGATCCAGTCCGGCCTCAAGCGCATAGTGCGTGGCGTGGCTGGATCCCGGGATAAACCCGGGATGACAACGTTTTTATGTAAAGGAGCGTAACCCTCACGCACTAAATCGGCATTTTAATGATGTCCTGATAGGCGCTGATGACTTTGTCGCGGATGGCGACCACGGTGTTGAGCGCCGTTTCGGCCCCGGCCACGGCGGTCACTACATCCGTCAGGTCGGCTTTGCCGGTGAGGGCCTTGGTGGCTGTCACTTCACTTTTGTAACCGCTGGCGGCGGCGCTTTTCAGCGAGTCGCTGACGTAATCGAGGAAGCTGGTGTCGCCGATGTTTGGTGCGCGGCGGCTGTCGGGTGCGGCGCTGCTGGTTTGTTCAAGTATGCGCTGCGCGGCGCGAAATGCGTCTTGATAAGCACCTGCGGCCTGGCTGAAACGTGCGTCCATAAAATTCTCCCTCGGTTATTTTTTTTGTGGTGTTAGCGTAGTAAATTGATGGTCTGGCTGAGCATCGATTTCGATGCCTGAATGACGTCGAGATTCGCTTCATAACCCCGTCGTGCTTCGCGCATGTCGATGGTTTCGATGATAGGGTTCACGTTCGGATAGAACACATAACCCTGCGGGTCGGCATTCGGATTGGTCGGTTCGTATTTGCGCGGGAACTCGCTGTTATCGCCGCTGATGCGGTTGACGCCCACAAGTTTCAGCCCCGTTTCGCGGTCGACGCTGTCTTTGAAGCTGATGGTTTGGCGGCGATACGGTAAATCGCCCGCCCGCGTGCCGACGGAATCGGCGTTGGCGATGTTTTGCGACACCACCCGCAAGCGGTCGGACTGCGCCCGCATGCCGGCGGCGGAAATATGCATGGTGTCGACGAGATCCATAAACGTTCCTAACTGCCGCGGTTATCGAGGGCGGTTTTGTAAAGGCCGGTGAATTTTTTCAGCATCGTGCTCGAGAATTCGTAGCTGGCGGTGGTGTCCGACACTTTTGCCATTTGCTCTTCCAGCACCACCGAGTTGCCGACGGGCGTGATTTCGAACGGCTTGCGGTTTTTGTCGCTACGGAAATTCTGGCCGACGCCAAGTGTGCCCGTGAGATGCGTGCCTGAGGTGGACAACAACTGGAGCTGCCCACTGGCTTCGGCCATTTTGGCGAAGTCGGGCTTTTTTACGTCATAGGCCTGATATTTGGGGGTATCGATGTTCGAGATGTTGCTCGCCAGCACCTTCTGCCGCTGCATATTGTAGCGCAGGCTGGTCGCCAACATTTGGTGCAGAATGGGTGCGGGCATGGTCGAAAGCTCCTTTTATGACTGCATTTTTCACTACACTATGCAAACACAATGCCAGTTACAATAAACGCGGAAGCCTAGCCGATACATGCAGGGTGAAAGCGCCCCATCTCGTATAGGTGTAATATAGGTAATTTTTACCTAGTTTGCAAGAATAAAATATCGATGTGTCTTGTGCTGTCATCCCGGGCTTGTCCCGAGATCCGCGCAACAACAAGCAATGCGTGCGTCGTACGGCAGATTCCGGCACAGCCCGGGATGACAAATTCTCGCTGGCGGAAATAGCACTATTCGTGTTAAGCCATATCTACCAGTAGGTCACGCAGTCACCAGTAGGTCTTCATGCTGTATTTATCGCGCAAGATTGGCGAGTCGATAGTTATCAATAACTCGATTGAGCTCACCGTCGTTGAGGTGCGCGGCAAAACGGTGAAAATCGGCTTCGATTTTCCACCGGAAGCGACCGTGCTGCGAAAAGAAATTTACGACAAAATTCTGGCCGAAAACATGGCGGCCGCCACTGGCGGTGGGGATGATGCGGATTTCATGGAGGGCGAGTTCGACTTGTCGCTCCTCGATACCCCAAAGGCGCCGAAATGACCGATAAAACCGATATCGACCTGCGCGAAACCGACAGCCGTGGCAAAAAGCCTGCCGCGTTCACGCAAGCGGTGGCGTTGGGCTACGACCGCGCGACGGATGACGCGCCCATGGTGTTGGCCTCGGGCCGGGGGGCGGCGGCGGAGCAAATTTTGGCCATCGCGTTCGACCGTGGCATCAAGGTGCGCGAGGATGCGGAGCTGGTGGAAATCCTGTCGCTGGTCGACGTCGATTCGCCCATTCCGCTCGAGGCATTCGCGGCGGTTGCCGAAATTCTCGCCTACGTGTATCAGGCCAATGCCGCCTTGAAACCGCGCGGAAAGGAATCGCATGCAGCTCCCTGACATCGGCCGCGAGCAACATCCCGAACAATTGCTCGGCGATATTTTAAGCTATGTGGTTGCGGCCGAGGCTTTGCTGAAAGTGGGCGATACCGTGCGCCTCGCCGGGCTCGACACGGTGGTGGATGTGTTGTGCCAACGCGTGCTGGCGCTGCCTGCAGCAGAGTCCAAAGAATACGCACCGGAGCTTGAACATTTGAACGAGCGCCTCACACAGTTGGCGGGTGCAATTGAAGCCGCCAAAGCCGAATTGGGCGACGACATGGACGCGCTCGACAAGCGTCAGCGCGCGGCGAAAGCCTACCTCAAAAAGCCGGAGGCGTAAGTGGAAACGGTCGATTTCACCCGGTTTTTTCTGGCGCTCGCATTTGTCATCGCGCTCATTTGGGGCTTGGCGGTGTTGGCAAAGCGCACCGGCATGGACAAGCGTTTGCGCGGCATTACCGGCGGGCAGGGGCGGCTGGCCGTCGTCGATGTGTTGTATCTCGACCCGCGGCGAAAACTCACGCTGGTACGCGCCGACGATCGCGAGTATCTGTTACTCATCACCGCCGACAAGGCAGAAATCATCGAACGGTTCGAGAAGAAGGCATGAACGTGCGAGCATTGATGAACAAAGCAGCCAACTTTTTTACCTCTCCCTTGGGAGAGGTCGAAATCCCCTCTAACTCCCCCTGCAAGCGGGGGGAGTTAGAGGGGATTTCGGGTGAGGGCGTTCTGAAGCGCCGCACGCCCTCACCCGAAATCATGCAGAATGATTTCGACCTCTCCCAAGGGAGAGGTAAATATAGAGTGACATTTGTTGGGTCCTGTTTTGCTGCAGTCATGTTGGCACTGCTGCTGTCGCCCCTAGCCGCGCAGGCACAGAGCCTTAGCCTCGATGCTGGCGGCGGCGGGTCCTCAACCGCGCGGATTATTCAGGTGCTGGTGTTGCTGACCGTACTGAGCCTCGCGCCTTCGATCCTGATTATGGTGACGAGCTTTATGCGCATTATCATTGTGCTCAGCTTCGTGCGCACCGCCATGGGCACGCAAAACACCCCGCCCAACCAAGTGCTGGTGGCGCTGGCGCTGTTTCTCACCATGTTCATCATGACTCCCACGTTCCAGAAAGCCTACGACGATGGCATCAAGCCCCTCATCGCCGAAAAAATCAGCGAGGAAGAAGGGCTGAAGCTTGCCGCCGCACCATTCCACGATTTCATGATGCACCATGTGCGCGAGAAGGATTTGCAGCTGTTTGTTGACATCAGCAAAACCAAAGTCGAAACACCCGAAACAGTGCCCTACACCGTAGTGATTCCGGCCTTCATGATTTCCGAATTGCGCCGCTCGTTTGAAATCGGGTTCCTTATTTTCGTACCGTTTCTCATCATCGACATGGTCATCGCCTCGGTGCTGCTGGCGATGGGCATGATGATGCTGCCGCCGGTCGTGATTTCGCTGCCGTTCAAAGTGATTTTCTTCGTGCTGATCGACGGCTGGTACATGCTGGCTGGCTCACTCGTTCGCAGCTTCGGTGTGAACTGATGCCGTGGATTATGCAGATGGTGGGTTTTGCGGTGCTGTTGCTCGGCCTCGCGTTTGCGGTGTGGGTGTCACTGTGGCTATTGCTGGCACTGTTCGCGATTGGGTTGATCGCGGTGGTGTGGGCGCACCTGAAAACGTATCTCATCGCCAAAGGTATTTTGAATCCAACCCCCGGCGTTCCGCCCGTGACTGAGGACGCTCCGCCCACCATCACCGTGATCGACGGCGATTATAAACGCGTGGATTCGGAATAAACGTCGCTATTATCGTCGTTTTGCGTAATTTTCGTACAGCTCTCGCTTTGTCATTCCCGCGAAGGCGGGAATCCCATTCAATCCCTAGCGCAAACGGCAAAGGAGATTCCCGCCTTCGCGGGAATGACAAAATTTGGGTTTTTGGTTGCTTCGACTGTCGTTCAATAAAAAAATTACTTCACCGTATCGCTCAATTTCCCGGCGGCGATTTTGGCTTTGAAATCGGTCATGAAGCTTTCGGTGTTGCTGATCTGTTTGGTGAGCAGCGCCAGGTCGGCGGCATCCAGCGGGGCGGTGTCGCTGGTGATGAAATTGAAAATTTCCCTGTAGGCACTATCAGGCACGAGGGGGCCGTAGAATTCGCGCAGGAATTTCAGCTGATTGCTGTCGCCTTCGAACGCATAGGCGAGAGCCAGCTTCAGCAGCACATCGGTTTCCTCGGTGGTGAGGGTGGCGGTGAGGTTGGCCCGCGCCGCCAGAATATCCTCGGCGCGGTTGATGACATTGGGCCAATCCTGCAGTCCCCATAATAGGTCGAGCCTGAGCAGTGTGCCTTTGTGGGTGGAGTCGTTAAAAATCAGGCTCAACGCTTCGGTGTTTTTACCAAGTTTGCTTAACGCTTCGGCCGTAAGTTGCTGGCGGTTGGTTTGCAGCTCGCCTGCATTGGTGCCGAAATTGGTGATTTGCAGTACATTCAGCGCTTCCTGTGGTTGTTGGTTGAGCAAATACAGCAGCGCCAGGCGCGCACCCACGCGCGAGCGTTCCTCACCGCTGAGGCGGAACTTTACCTGATTTTCCAGCAACTGGGTGGCGCGGTCGAGCAGGTCGACGGCGGCGAGGCGGTCGGCCAGTTTCTGGATGATCTGGTCGCCCGTATCGCCAACGGGGGTTAAATCGCGGAATTCGTAGAACAGCGCGAGTGCTTTCAGCGGTGGTTGTTCGTCGAGTGCGTCGCCGAGGAACAGTTCTTGGAAAAGTTGGCTCATGTCGCCGGAAATTTTCAGGATTTGCGGATCGCCCGGGAAGTCTTCGATGATTTTGCGCCAGCTGCGCAACATGGCATCGTAACGTTTTGCGTCGCGGTAGAGCATCACGAGGCTGTCGAGGATTTTACGTTCCAGCGCGTCGCCGCGCCAGCCTAGCAGCAGGCGTTCCAGAATCTCGGCGGTGTCGTCGTCACTCAAGAGGCCGAGTTTGTGGCTCAACATTGCGCCGTCGAACCGCGCGCGGGTGCTGATGTAGGGATCGTCGCTCTGGTCGCTTAAGGTGTCGAAGGCTTCGAGCGCCTGTTTGGTTTGGTTACGGCTCGCGGCAATTTCCGCGATGGTGATTTCGGCATAATGCTTGATCGGTGTTAAAATGCCGTCGCGGTTCAGGGTTTCGTAGGCGGCGAGGGCTTTGTCGTCCTGCCCGTTTTCAAGGTACGCATCGGCGGCGGTAATGGCGAGGCGCTGGCGAATGCGCGGTGGATAGAAATGAATGTAGGGCTTGTTCCATTTCAGGAAACGAAACGGGGGGCGCGCGCTAGCGGCGCTGGGAGTGGCGGATGGTTTATCGCCCGCGTCCTGATCGTCATCGGCAGCCGGCGCAGGCGCAGGTGCGGGTGGTGCCGCGGGCGCGCCGCCCTGTGTGACGGTATTTTGCAGCTTCTGAATTTCACTCGCCTCGGGGGCCGAAAGCCCTACGGCCTCGCGCCATAATTGCGCTTCGGTCACGTCGCTCAGTTCCGGTGCGGAAATTGCTTTCTGCGCGGCATCAAGGTGGCCTTGCATGAACGAAGCTGCACCATCGAGCAGCGCGAGCTTGCGGGCGGTGTAATAATCCGGGTAGCGCTCACGCAGTAATGCGAGGTAACCTGCGGCCTCTGCCCCAAGGCCCTGGCCTAGGTAAAGGCTCACCATTTGCAAAAGCGCATCGGGTTTGGTGGCGGCGGAGGCGTTGGCCACGGCACGCAATCGCGCGGCACGGGTATCGACAAATAATTCGGGCGCGACATACCATTGGTCGTAGGGAATCATCACGTCCGACAGCGCGGACGTGCCGGGCACGGGCACCGCTGTTGGCGTCAGGGTCGAGAGGTTGCCGGAAATCGCCAAGCCTCCGGGCGCACTGACGGTGATGCCGTTGCGATTGCGGCTGGTTGTGAGGTCGTCGCGGTTGCTGGTGAGGGTGATGCCCTGACCCGAGGCGAGGACGCTCAGTTCTGGGTACGATTTCAGATTGCTGATGCCGCGCCCGGACTCAAACGTGGGGATGGCCAGCAGCAAATCGCCAATGCGCGGGTCGTAGAAACGAATGGGGTCGGCGGCATCGAACGCGGCAATGACCAATTTCGCCTCGCCGTTGGTGGAGTCGCCTGTCACCGGCGTGTCGAGCGTGGGTGGCTGGGCGCTGGTGCCGAGGGTAATTTTCCAGTTAAATTCGCCTTTGGATTGCGTGGCGCGCGCGTGCAACGACCCGTCGGTGGTCAAACGCAGTACTGTGGCACCCGGCAGGGCGAATTGCGTCACATCGACCACGCCCTTGGGTAGGATGGTGCGCAGCAGCGCCACATTGGCATCCGCCGGGTGATCGAATACCAGCCAAATATCGCGTGCGCGCTCGAACAGGGCGGCCGCCGTGCGTCCCTGCCACGGGAAGTCGATAACGGTACCGTTGCCAGTGGTTTTGCCGGTGACGATGAAGGGGATGTCTTTTTTCTCGGGCGCGGCTTCAGGCGAGGTTTTGGCTTCAACGGGCGGCGTAGCTTTCGCCACGGGCGCAGGCGTTGCGGGTTCGGCGGTAGGGGCGGGTTCAGGCTTGGGTTCGGCGGCAAGCACAGGCTCGGGCTTAGATTCAGGCTTGGGCTCAGCTTTAGGCGCAGGCGCTGCTTTGGTCGTCAGCACTTCCTCGGGTTTTTCAGGCGTTGCGGCTTTTGTGCTTAAAATAGCATCCACGGGTGCCGGTTCCGCCTTGGGCTTTTCGGGCGGCTTAGATTTTGTGGCGGGCGGTTTGGCGGCAGTCGCGCGTGGTTCGTTTTTCGGCAGGCGTTTTTCAGTTTTTGGCGGCAATGGTTTTTCATTGGGCGTGGCGGCGCTCGGTGCCTCGGGCACTGCCGTTTGGGTTTGCGCAAGTGCGGCCTCATCGGGCGCGCCGATCAGGTCGAGGCCGACGGTGGTGCCGCTGCGAAACTGGCGCGTGCGAAATGGTTTGGTGAGGGCGATGCTGAGTTGCTTGCCATCGTTCGAGAGGGTGACGCTTTTTGCGTAACCACGTAGTTTGTTGCTAATGGCGCTAGGTGGCTGCTCAAGTGGTTGGTTAAAACTGAGCACCAAGGCCGTGCCGCCGCCACTGATTTGCATTTGGGGTTCGGCGTTGAACGTGAAGCTGATTCGTTGATAGCTACTGCGCGTCTGCGCCGAAATTTGCGCAGCCATCGCCGCGGTCGCGGTGATGAGCACCACAGACACAAGCGATAGGAAAAGCATTCGGCGATGAGCGGCCATGGTGTTTGTTATGACCCAACATGCCGGGAAAGCAACAGGTTCTAGGAATTCCCGAACAGCTTATCGATATCAGCTTGGCTAACACCATCGCCGCCCATTTGCGGGCCATTCAGCAGGTCTTCGTCGGCACGGCGAGGGGTGGTCTCTATTTCGCCGATCTGCAACCCGGCAGGCATATTGCCCCCGAATAATTTAATCAGGTTGCCCACCCGCAGCTCGATTTGTTGCAGCGTTTTGAGCACTTTTTTAATGCGCTGGCCGGTGATGTCCTGAAAGCTGCACGCTTCTAGGATGTTCACCGCATATTCGCCCAGTTTCGCGCTTGTATCGGCATCGCTGACGTTTCCGGCGAGCGCCATAATGGCTTCGGCTTTGTCCATGATGCTGTTGGTGGCTTCCTCGGTGTGGCGCACCACTTCGTTTAATTCGAGTGTGGCATGGGCGATGTTTTTGTCGCTGCCGGACTCTTCCTGATGCAATGAAATAGCGGCGATTTCGGCTTTCGCTTGGCTAATGTACTCGCCGATTTTCTCGATCTCTTTTTTAAGCTGCGCTTCGGTAATAGTGGTGCTCGCCATAACAAAAAATCCCTAAAATGCGCCAAAAACAGCTTCGAGTTTCTGTTTGAGTGTGACGCCGTTGAATGGCTTCACGATGTAATTGCTGACACCTGCCTGTTTCGCCGCAATGATGTTCTCGGTTTTACTTTCCGCCGTGACCATGATGAACGGCAGCGATTTAATGGCCGGGTTGGCGTTGGTGCGCACCAGTTTTAAAAACTCGAACCCCGACATGGGCTCCATGTTCCAGTCCGACACAATGAGGCCGTAGGGTTTTTTCTGCACCATGTCCCACGCCATCGTGCCGTCGGTCGCTTCGTCGATATTGGTAAAGCCGAGCTGGTTGAGAAGGCCGCGCACAATGCGCAGCATGGTTTTATAATCATCGACGATCAGGATGGGCATGGCCTTATTGACGGGCATAGTCTAAACCTTTTTATGCAAGTGAATCGTTTTAAGTTTTTTTTGATAAGTCGGAGATTAATCATGCGTTGGACTGATGTACAGAAAATTGCAATCGCGTTGGATGAGTTGTATCCGCAGGCGGACAACCTCAACCTGCGCTTCACCGACCTGCGCCAATGGGTGGTTTCCCTGCCGGGATTCACCGACGCCCCCGATGGCTGCAACGAAAAAATCCTCGAGGCCATTCAAATGGCGTGGATCGACGAACGCGATTAATGTGATGCGAATGCAACAAATCACCCTCCCATTGCCTTCGCTCGGGGCTACCCGCGACCTCGCCGAGCGCATTGCGCCGCAATTGCGCACGGGTGATGTGCTAATGCTCGCGGGCGATCTGGGTGCTGGGAAAACCACCTTCGCGCAATTCCTGATTCACGCGTTAAGCCCCGTGCCCGTCGAAGTCACCAGCCCTACTTTCACACTGCTGCAAACCTATCCGATACGTTACGGCGACGGCGCGGCGGGTGAGCTGTATCACTACGACCTCTATCGCATCGAGCACCCAAGCGCGCTGGCCGAATTGGGGCTGGAGGAGGCGACGCAGCACCTCACGCTCATCGAGTGGCCCGAGCGTTTAGGCGACGCCCGCATTCAGCCGACGCTTGCGCTTTCCTTCGTGCTTGGTCACGATGCGAACCGAAGCGTCACCATTCACTCCTATCGCGACGGAATTATTTTGTGACTAGCGAAGTGAAGAAATGACGAAGTGTAGATGTAAATCCAACCATTCCGTCATTCCAGCGAAAGCTGGAATCCATTTTACTGCCTTTATAGTCGATTTGAATAAAAAACCTTCCAATTTTGTCATTCCCGCGAAGGCGGGAATCCACTTTTTTATGAAGGAGATTCCCGCCTTCGCGGGAATGACAAACTACAGAGCATGTACAAAAATTAATCGAAACGACTATAGATGGATTCCAGCTTTCGCTGGAATGACGTTGGGTTTAGCAACTGAGGAATGGATATGACTGAAGCCCCCAAACGCCCCGATCGCGGGCCGGAAATGGACGATTTTCTGCAACGTGTCGGCTGGGCCGGTGCGTCGCGGCGATTTCTGGCGGGCGATGCGTCGTTTCGCCGGTATGAGCGCGTGCATGCGGGCGCGGCTGTCGCGGTGCTGATGGACGCACCGCCACCATGGGAGGATGTGCACCCGTTTTTAGCCGTCACCGAACAATTGCGCCGTAGCGATGTGAGCGTGCCAGAAATTCTGGCGGCGGATGCCACGCAGGGGTTTTTACTGCTCGAGGATTTGGGCGATTATTCTTACACAAAATTGCTGAACGTTCATCCGGAGCGTGAGCGGGAAATCTATCTGGCCGCGACCGATGCGCTGGTAGCCATTCACCACGCCAGTCGTGAATATCGTGCCGACTTCGAAGCGAATTTGCCGCCCTACGACGAAGCAGTGTATCTGCGCGAAGCAGCGCTGTTTGCCGAATGGTTTCTGCCGCAAATTGTGGGTCTCGAGAAAGCCGCTCGTCTGCGCGCCGAGTTTTTGGCGTTGTGGCGCGAGGTGTTGGCGGCGGCGTCGCTTAGGCAGCACTGCCTGGTGCATCGCGATTACCATGCCGATAATTTGTTTTGGGTGGCAGGGCGCGGCGGCCACCACGCCGTGGGCATGATCGACTATCAGGACGCACTGTGGGGCGATGCGGCGTATGATTTAGCCTCGCTGCTCGAAGATGCGCGCCGCGACGTGGGACGGACGACGATGGTCGATTGTTTCGCGCATTACGTCACCCAAACCGGCGAGTTAGCGCATGGATTTGCCGAGCGTTACGCCGTGCTGGCGGCGCAGCGTAATGCCAAAATCATCGGTATTTTTACCCGCCTGTGCGTGCGCGACGGCAAGGCGCATTACCTCGATTACCTGCCGCGCGTGTGGGGCCATTTTATGCATGATATATCGCATCCGCTGCTTGCCCCCATTCGCCAGTTTGTCGATTGCCATGTGCCCGAAGCATGGCGTGGCGCGTTTTTGGCTGATGCTTCCATCGGCGGCATTGCGCCATGAACCTGACGCACGCGATGATTCTGGCCGCAGGCCTCGGCACCCGCATGCGCCCGCTCACGGAAACCATGCCGAAGCCCATGATTCCGGTGATGGGAAAGCCGCTGATCGACTGGTGCCTCGATTTCGTGGCAGGCGGAGGTATTTCGCAGGTGGTGATAAACAGTTCCTACCTGCCAGAGCAGTTGGAGGCACATCTGTCGCCGCGCACACAGGTGCAGATAAGTCGTGAAGTTTTTCCGCCGCTGGAAACCGGGGGTGGCATTAAAAAGGCACTGCCGCTGCTGGGCGAAGGGCCGTTTGTGGCCATGAACAGCGATGCGATTTTTCCGCCCGCCATGCCGCACCCCATCGGCGCGTTGAAAGATGCGTGGAGTGACGCACTGGATTTTATGCTGCTGCTGGTACCCAAGCGCCATGCGCGGGGCTGGGCAGGGCCGGGCGATTTCATCCGCCGGGCCGACGGGGCCATTCGCAGGCCGAACCCCGGCGAAGACGCACCGTATGTGTTCACCGGCGTAGAGATGATTCACCCGCGCGCGTTTGCTGATGCACCGGATGGCGCGTTTTCGCTCTCGGCCCTATGGAAGCGTAACGCTTCGCCCGAGGGGTGGTTCGACCGCGTGGGCAGTGTGGTGCATACCGGCGACTGGCTGAATGTAGGTGATTTGCCGGGACTTGACGCTGCGAATCGCTATTTCGAGTAACCGCTATACTCACTGAGGTAATAAATGGCTTCAGTAAGCATATGTCATCCCGGGTTTATCCCGGGATCCAGCCCCACCACGTGCCATGTGCCTGATGCCGGGCTGGATCCCGGGACAAGCCCGGGATGACATTTTCGTGGTATTTGGATGATGTGGGCATACTCAACGCTTGGGGCGGCCCCCCACCATCCTACGCCAAGGCTTCGGACGGCAGGCCTAACCTCCCCCCGATGGGGGGAGGAATGTAACCGCTATTTCGCGTTGATTGGTAGGCGCACATAGGGGTTGGGCGGCGTGGGCAGCAAATAGCCTGCCGGTAATTGCATGTCGCGCTCCAAATGGATGGTCATCGGCAAGGCAATATTCGGGGCGATACGATTCCCCGCGGCAAAGGTTTGTAACAGGCTGCCTTGCGCGTTGCGTAACTCACCGCCGCTGGTCAGGGTGATTTGCCCGTTGCCGGGATTAATGGTCGCCGGGCCATTCATGGCGAGTGTGCCGCCATCGGCCATGTTCATGGTGCCGCCGGACGACAGCACCATGGCGGGTGCCCCGGTGCCCAAATGGATGGTGGCGTTTTGCGGCACATAGAGGTTGCTACCGTCGACCGATTGCACCAGTACCCCACTTCGCCCGCTGATGGGCACGGTTTGCGGCGTCACGCCCGGTGGGTAGAGCAGGTTGGGGCGGCTGATGACGGCGATCTGGATTTTGGTGCTGCAATCAATGGCCCCGGCCGTGGTGCTGATGGTGCCTTGCGGATAAACCGTCACCGGGTCGCAACTGCTGCCGGCGGGGGTGGTGGTGGCTGCCGCGTCGCAATTGCTGCCTTCGCACAGCGGGATAATCACGTCTTCGAAGGCGATGTCGCCACTGAAACTGGTGGGAGCCTTATAGTAAGTCGACTCCAGCGCGCAATCGGCGGGCACCTCTGGGTTGCCACCCGAAATGGGGATGATGAGGTATTTCTCGGGCCCGCTGTAATCGACCAGTGCAGGATTCAGCGTCGTGTCGAGCGCCGTGAGGCGAAGCGCGAGGTTTTTCGTCGTGGCATTGTACATAATCATCTGCGCGGTGGTTCCGGACAGCGTGACAGACTTCACCATTTTTCCTTTGCTGTCTGGCATGCATAAATGGCTCGGCAGCTTGATGGGCTGCGCCGTGGTGTTGGCAAAATTACTGCCGGATTGTTTGTACACCCACAAATATTGTGCGCCGTATTCGGTGGAAGCCAGATGGTCGGCATTACGCTGCAATGTTAGCTGATAGGTACTAAGCGGAATCGCGCCGCCGCACACCAGCGGTAAAGCGCCGCTGCTTAGCGCATAGGTTGCACCGAACGTTCCGGTGGTGTCGGTTTCGGCCGGGCAACTGCCGGGGCCGCCGGTGCCGTAGCGCGGACCGTCGCCGCCCGTGCCGCCGCCCGTGCCATCGCCATTACCGCCGCCGCCCGTGCCATCGCCATTACCGCCGCCGCCGCAAAGATTGATGCCGCCCGGAAGCTGGCAGGGAAAGCCAGCCCAAGGGGGAAATTTCAATGCAAAGTTGATAGCAGAATTACTGGCACTGAAGGGCGCGCCGTTGGCGCCGGGTGAGCGTTCAGGCCCTTGCACCGCACCCACGCCCAGCCCGCTTGAGCCACCCACTTTCACGCCGCTGCTGCGGCCATCGTTGCGCCGCAAGCCAATCGGGGAATCCCCGCCTCGCCAAATGCATTCATGCATTGCATTTGGGTCTTGTGCCATCGCAGCATTGGGACCTGAATCGATGGTCCTGTTGAGGTTTTTGAATTTACCGCAATCGGCTGGCGTCTCTACCGCCATCGCCGTAGTTGAATAGGCGACGGACACGATGGAAGTAGTCGCAATCGCAAGAATTAAAGTGCGCACTCTGGAGTATGTTATTCTTTGCATTCAGAACTCTTTTTCTTATCGCACGGCTCGCGGAAATCCTCACGCACGCGATAAAGTTTTACGTCGCTCCAATTCGCCATTTCGCACGCTGAAATGCCCGGGTCCTCGCAGCTTGTGGTCCATTTTACGTGGTCTTTCAGTTCATCCTTCACGTTTTGGGCCAGTGCGCCGGGGCGGTACAAGCTGCGGGTTTTTACTTCGTTGAAACTGGCCGTGGTGCCGCAGACGTCGGGCCATTTTCCGTTATCGGCTTCAAGCACTTCGACGTAGCAGTTTTTCTTGGCGTCGCAGTCGCTGGCGAGGCTGACGATGCCGACAATGCCCACCCGTGGCAGGCCGGGTTTCCCATCGTTGGCCGACGCGCCTTTGGGCAGCAGGAGAATGTCGCCCTCTTGTGCCTTGTCGAGCCCGCTGATGGTGCTGGCGCTATCGCCAAAATCCGGGAAGCGGTTACTGTCTTTTTTTGCTCCCATATAACCGCGCCAGCCGAGCGGCCAGTTTTCGTTCAGCAACTGCGTGTAGCGTTTTTCATTTGCCGAGGCGGCCTTGTCCTTCAGCGTGTCGCCATCCTTGCCGAAGCGGTTCGCGGCAGTGCAGTTTTCGCCTTTATCGTCGCAGGTGCGGGTGATGGTGCGCCCCCATTCACCGCCGACGGACGACAGGCTGAGGCTTTCGGTGCTACCGGCTTTGAACAGTTTTTCGTAGCGGCCAAAGCAGCTGAGCCCGAAATAACGCAGCGTGCGCGCCTGATAGAGTTTCATTTCCGTCCAGCTCGTCACCGGGTCGGGAATTTTGATGCTGGCGCCCGCCACGCTGGTGTCCTGTCCCCACCCGCCATACAGGCAGCGTTCGTCCTCGCGTTTGGGAGGTTTGCTGCCGCCTGCTGCGGGTGCCGGAGCTGGTCCGCCTGTGGCTTCGCCACCCGATTTCGAAGCCGAGTCCGGTGTCGCCTCGCGGCCGATGCCGACAATGGCCGTGTATTGCCCGTTATAATCGGTCGGCACCTGGTCGGTCGAGGTGGAACTTTGGATCGAGCGGCCCGTATCCCACATGCGCGGATAAGGCATATGCGCGATTTTGGTCGTTTTGTCGTCGAAATAATCCTTGAACCACAGGCCTTCCTGCACGCCCTCTTTCAGCACGATATTTTCTTTGTCGTCGGGGTTGTGGTAGCGCATTTTCAGTTTGTTCAGCATGGTCACCGGCGCGCGCAGTTGTTTGCACAGATTGGCCATCGGGTCGCTGTTATCGGGCCCGAATATTTCCATCGGGTTGCAGCGCGCCGTGCGCTGGTAGGGCATAGCAAGTACCGTGAGGAACGGCAGGCTGGTTTGGCCTGGCACCACGTTCGGTACGCCGGGGATGTTGGGGATGCCCGGAATGCCGCCGAGTGCGCCGGTAATCGAGCCCAGAGGCAGGTTGCCGGCCAGTCCGCTCAAGGCGCCCAACTGGCCGCTGAGTGCCCCGGTGAGTTGCGACACCGTGCCGCCGGCTAATCCGGCAAGGCTGCCAATCTGCCCCGAAAGCACGCCCTGCAGCTGCCCGATATTGGCGATGCTCGCAACATTGCCCAACCCCGGAATATTGGGGATGCCGGGAATACTGCCAGCACCCAGTCCACCGAGCGCGCCGCCGATGCCGCCAAGGCCACCACCACCCAAGCCACCGAGTGCGCCGCCGATGCCGCCAAGGCCACCACCACCCAGGCCACCGAGCGCGCCGCCGATGCCGCCAAGGCCACCACCACCCAGGCCACCGAGCGCGCCGCCGATGCCGCCAAGGCCACCACCACCCAGGCCACCGAGCGCGCCGCCAATGCCGCCAAGGCCACCACCGCCCAGTCCGCCGAGCGCCCCGCCGATGCCGCCAAGGCCACCACCACCCAGCCCACCGAGTGCGCCGCCAATGCCGCCAAGGCCGCCCCCGCCAATACCGCTCAGGGCACTGCCGATCCCCGCCAGATTGCTACCGCCGATCCCGCCCAGAAGATTGCCGGTCGAGCCGAAAACCGCGCCAATCTGGGCCGGGTTCAAATTCCCCGGCAACTGCGGCAACCCAAGTGCCTGCGTGCTGAACACACTGCCGATCTGGCCGAGCGACAGGCCACCGCCACCAAGCCCACCCAATGCCCCGCCGATGCTACCGAGCGCGCCGCCAGCGCCGCCGATGCCGCCGCCCAGTGCGTTTAAGTTGGTCAGCCCGCCTTGCAATCCCCCCAGTAGTGAGCTGACCTGACCGACCGGAAGATCGGGCGGAAGTCTAAGAATCCCGCCGAGCTGCGTGTTCAGCACCTGCCCGAACTGACCGGCGGCCTGGTTCGCGCCAAACTGTCCCAACCCGGTTGCGTTGGAGGAGAGCAGGCTGCCCACCTGCCCAATGGTCATGGTCGTGGGTAACTGGCTGAGGCCCGGAATCGCGTTAGTTCTCAGTGAACCGTTATTGATCGCCTGCCCGATGGTGAGCGCCTGATTCAGCCCACCGATCTGGCTGAGTTGATTGTTAATCAGGTTACGCGCTTCGCCCGCCAAAATTCCGGTAGGTAAACTCTGCGCGAGTGTGACTTGCCCGCTCAGTAAATTCGCCGCTTGTCCCAGCTGCGTGCCACCGGGCAGGCCGCCCAGCAGGCCGCTGACCGAACCTAACCCCGAAAGCGACTGCCCCAGTGACAGGCGGCCCAAGCCACCAGCACCGCCACCCGCGCCACCGGCGAGGCCACCCAGGCTGTTTAAAATATTCGCCTGGCCCCCCACGATCGACTGAATCTGGCCGAGATTGAGGTTACCCGGCAAATTGCCAATCAGTTGCGACTGCAGCGATGAAAGTGCACCCAGTTGCCCCAGCGAAAAATTCTGCCCCAGCGAGCCGAGCGAACCCAGCATGTTCACCTGCCCATTCAGCAGCGGCAACGCGGCACTGATCGGCAAATTGCCGGGCAGCGCACTCAATATGCCGAGCTGCGAACCCAAAACCGATTTTACCTGGCTGAGCGGCAAATTGGCCGGCAGGCTCGACAACGACTTCAAGCCATTGGCAAGATCACCCACCTGCGAAGCGGCCCGCAGGAAGGGGTGCACCGCCAGATATGGCACTTTCACGCTGTTGCGGTCGGGCGTGCTGAGATAATCGGTTTTGCAGACGGGATTTTTTTCCGTCATCCCGTAACAGGTGGCGCAGGGCAGCACTTCGCAGGTCCAGTTGACGACGAACGGGCCGTTAGGCGTAATTTTACAGCACGGATTTTTCTGCAGCCCACTATTGGCTTTGCAGTTTTTGTTGAAATTGATGCGGTCGTTGAGCTTGTTGTCGAACTTCAGCCGTTCCTCGCGGAACGACAGAATATCGACTTTGGCGATATTCTTATCCTGGTCCCCAGCGCAGAAAACGGCGTTTTTGGGGTCACCACCGTAGGGTTGGGTTTTGGGTGAATAATGGTCGCGCTCGTTCCACTTAAAATCCCAGCGCGGCGAGAAAGGGTGGGTGGGATCGTTAATCTCTTCGTATTCCACGGTGCCGATCTGGGACAGTTTAACCTGCGGGAACGGTGTTGGTAATTTCACGTTCGCGTTGCTGGTGTTCTCGAGCTTTATGCCGTCGGGCAAATGCGGCTCGACCGGGTTTTCCTTATCCTTGCGGTAGCCGGGGTCGGTGAGTAGCTTTTTCCACGCCACCTCAAGGTAGGTCGAGGCCAGATATTCCTGTGTAGTGTCCTTGGCTAAGCGCAGCGGCTGGCAATGGGTTTCAAGATTCACCTTTTTGGTGGGGTCTTTCGGGTCTTCCATCGAGAACAGGCGAGTTTCTTCTTTTTGTTCCTTCTGCTGCGGATAAATGGCGGCGTGTAAAATATACTGGTTGGCGCAGTTATCGAGCTGCAACCGCATCAACTTTGCCTGGTCTTCCGGCGAGAGCTTGCTGGCGCCGCCCGGTGCCTTGATTTCACGCACGCACGGGGCCAGGTTTTTACCCGAGCCGCCCGCACCAAAAATCTGGAAGGTCTGCCCTGAATCTCCGGGTGTGCCGCGATAAAACGGGCCGGTGTAGGCTTTGGCTTTGTCGTCCGGGTCAGTGGCGTAGATATAGAGGTAGGGCGAGTAATCCTTGATGAAGGATTTGCGCGGCGTTTCCTTCATTGGCATCGGCTTTTTGGGGCAGGGGGGCGTGGTGCCGAAGGTGTCGCAGGTGACCACCGTTTCGCGGTAGCGCATGTCGCAGTCGAGTGAAGTGCTAGTGCTCGTGCCGCTTGTGGGTTCCTTACAGATGGGGGCAGGGCCAGGAGCGGCTGCGGGTGCAGCCGCTGGTGCGGGCGCGGGGCCTGGGGTGGGCGTTGTCGGTGCGCCGCCGCCGGCGGGTGGCGCCGGTGTAGGAGGTGTGTTACCGCCGGGAGTTGGAGGGGTATTTCCTGCTGGCGCAGGGCTTGGGGCCGGTGTGGAGGTGGGGCCACCCACGAGCCCCCTTCTTTTGAGATCATTCTCCCGTTCAATCGCGCGTTTAGTCTGTTCCTGGCACGCCGCGTCGCAGGTGGGAGGGTTAGGATTTGGCGGCAGATCGACTTTGCCACCGGGAGGTGCTGAGCCACCCGGCAGATCGACTTTGCCACCGGGAGGTGCTGAGCCACCCGGCAGATCGACTTTGCCACCGGGAGGTGCCGAGCCACCCGGTAGATCGACTTTGCCACCGGGAGGTGCCGAGCCACCCGGCAGATCGACTTTGCCACCGGGAGGTGCCGAGCCACCCGGCAGATCGACTTTGCCGCCGGGAGGTGCCGAGCCACCCGGCAGATCGACTTTGCCGCCGGGAGGCGCCGAGCCACCCGGCAGATCGACTTTTGGTGGTGGAGCACTGCCGCCGGGCTGCCCGGTGGCGGATTGAGCAAAGGCAGAAAAGCGACTGTCGCCATCCACTACTGAAAGCAAGCTTAAAGTGAAGAGCGATATAATAACGAGGCGTAACGACACTAAATACCCACACCAGCCTGTTGTTTTTGTGATTGTTATTTACATTACCACACTGCCCGGTAAGCTGCACGGAAAATGTTACAATTTTAGCGATTCGAAGGCCATGAGCGACGATGCAAAGCAGCTAGCCGAAATGATCCGTAGCGGGGCCTACTACAAGGAATCGCGCGCGTGGTACGCTGCGTTATACATCGGCCCGATCTCGGAACGCAGCTTTTTTCTGTTGGTGGCCATGCTTGCCAGTTTCGTGGCCCTGTTTGGCATCATTGCCATGACCAGCCTACTGCCCCTTACCTCGCGGCCCGGCATTGTCATTCGCTCGGACCGCCCCGACGACGTGGTGCCCCACGTGCAGCGTATCAAGCCTACCGGTGCACCCATCGAGCCTGCGATGGAGCGAAACCTGATCGCGCTTTATGTGAAAATGCGTGAGAGCTATGAATACAGCCATTACACTAGCAATTACGCGTTCATTGTTGCCCATTCCGACCAACCCACGGCGGCCTATTTCGCCAAGCAGTACAGCAGCACCAACCCACAAAGCCTGGCGGCGCAATTGGGCTATAACGGCCAGCGATTGCTTTTCATCGACAGTGTTGTTATCGACGACAAGGTCGAGCCGCGTACGGCCACTATCAGTTGGCGTTCCGAGCTTATCAATCTCGCGGTTAGCACCATACCGGCACGGGGCACGACACGGCTGCAATATTACTACACTCCCATGGTTGTCACCCCGGGTACGGATGAGGCGGGCCGCCCCATCACCACCACCCAGGATCCTCAGTTTCAGGTAGTCAGTTATGACATTATTCCCGCGCGCTAGTTTGCTATTGTTGGTTGGGCTGTGCATGGCGGCACCTGCGTTGGCGCTGCAAACGCCGCGCCCGATTGCGACCGATAGCCGCATCCGCACGGTGCGCTATAGCCCGAATGAAGTGTACCAGTTCATCGGCCATTACAGCTATCAGTCGACCATCGAATTCGCCGAGGACGAAAAAATTCAGACGGTCTCGATCGGTGATTCCGTGGCGTGGCTGGTCAACCCTTCAGGCAATCGTTTGTTCCTGAAGCCGATCGAGCAGAACGCGCTGACCAACATGACGGTTATCACCGACAAACGCTCGTACCTGTTCGAGCTGCATGCCGAGGAAACCAAGGATATTCGCGACAAAGACCTGATTTTCAGCCTGCGCTTTATTTACCCCGACGACAACGCAGGAATTGATTTCAGCCAATTCGAGCCGCTGCCGGACGTGGATAAAAACCCAGAAAAATATAACTTCAATTATTCCGTGCGCGGTTCGAACGTGATCGAACCCATTCGCATTTTTGACGATGGTGAGTTTACCTATTTCGAAATGCGCGACAAAAACGCTGAGGTTCCGGCCTTCTTCAACGTGGATGGCGGCGGGAACGAGCAGCTCATCAACTTCCGCAAGCGCGGCAATTATATCGTGGTCGAGCGCGTCAGCTCGCGCTTCACTCTGCGCCGTGGGGCTGAAATTCTCTGTGTGTATAACGAGCGTGTGCCCTTCGTGCGCACCCCCGCACCCGACAAACAGATTTCCGACAAAATCCGTGAGTATCAGCCGTTTTAGTAGGGTGAGTGGTGAGTAGTGAGTAGTGGGTGGTGAAAGTTTTGCTGGCAGCCGCCAGGATTTTTCCTGTATCACCACCCACCACTCACCACTCACGAGACAGCTATGTTCAATCCACGAAAAACCATCGAACAAGTCGAAGAAGGCAACGAGCTCGCGCCGAAATTCGACGCGCAGGGCCTCATTGCCTGCGTCACCACCAGCGCCAAAACCGGCGAGGTGCTGATGCTGGGCTACATGAACGAAGAAGCGCTGCGCAAAACCATTGAAACCGGCGAGGCGCATTATTTCAGCCGCAGCCGCCAGGTGCTTTGGCACAAGGGGGCGACGTCGGGCCTCGTGCAAAAAGTCAGCGAAATGCGCATCGACGACGACCAGGACGCGGTATGGATTTCGGTCGATATCCCGGGTGACGCCAGCTGCCACGTAGGCTACCGCAGCTGCTTCTACCGCGCCGTGCCGCTGGGTGAAGAAGCGTCACACACCCTAGAATTCCGCGAAGACAAAAAAATGTTCGACCCGCTGAAGGTCTACGGCGACGCGCCGAATCCGACGATTTTGTAAATACCTAGCAAAACTCCTCACCTGTCATGCCGTCTTCATGACGGCATCCGCGCACCTCAATATTTTTAGGCGCAGACCCCGTCATGCGACGGGGTGACAGGAACAGGGCAATGCGCCGAACCCGACAATTCTTTAAAGCCCGGATTTTATCACCAGCGAACATTGGCTGCCGGCAGTGTTACTCAGGTTATAAGCGGCGCTACCGGGGGTGGCGCTGGTGGCGCAGCCGGAATTGTAGGGGCCTAATAATACCGAAGTAACGCTTCCCAAATCGGGTCGCCCGTCATCCATCTTGGTGTCAATGTTCCAGGCTTCTTCCACTTTGAAGGCGGGCACCATTTGGAGATAATTGACGCCACTGATGTTATTGCCACCAATGTAGAATGCATTTCCATAACTGCCCGTGTAAAGGAAGTTACTTGGAAATGAGCCTCCCGCATTGCTCACAATATTCGCTGTGTAAGCGATTCCAAAACCGACATTGGATAATTTTGTTTTTGGAATGTTTGTGCCCAATACTGGCAGGTCATAACAGGCGGATGCAGTGAGAGGTGTATAGCTGCCCTCTATCAGGCCTGCACGCGCAAGCTGTCGCCAGAACTCTTGCGCTTCGCAGCCACTCGCTATTAATCCGATTTGTCCGTTTCCATCTCCATTGCAAGTTCCCGTGCTGCCGCCGCCATTGGGGCAGCCTACATTATCGGTCCCCCAAAAAGCGGTCGCGTTGTTCATGTCGCCGGGGATGGCAAAATATTTGTCGCGGAAAGTTTGTGCGGCGGTGGTGTAGAGATTAATTTGCGTGGTGATGCTGCGCAACTCCGCCGCACGGATGAGGGATTGTCCCGCGAGGATGCCGCCGGTGAGTAAACCCAAAATCACCAGCACAATGCTCAGCTCAACGAGGCTGAAGGCGAGTCGGGCAGAGCGTGGGAGTGAATTCATCTAACAATAATACGTTAGTATGGGCACATTGTCAAAAAAGTCATATGCTGCATTTGGAACAGCGGCCGCGCTGCGAATCCGACGATTTTGTAGTTAAAACGCCCCGGGGAAAAACAGCGCACAGCCCACCGTACTGCTTTGCAGGCTATACACTTCCGGCGTCGTGCTGGTACCTGCCGATGCGGCACCACCGGGCGATACCAGCGTGCAGGTTCCGGGATTTCCTGCATAGACTTTGCCTTTATTGGGCACGCCATCATCCAGCTTTGTGTCGATGTTCCACGCTTCCTCCGGCTTCAAGCGGGAGCCAATGGGCGCAAAACCGCCATACACCCCACCAAAAACAAGGGAATTGCCAAAGTTACCGGCATAGATATTCGGCTGTCCCGGATACCCGGGCGGACCCCACCAAACGCCCCAACCTGCATTCGACAGTTTAGATTTAGGTGAGTTAGTGCCCGGAATGGTATCCATCGCACCATTGCCGCCGTTTGTCGGCCCGGTGGTGCCGGGATAGCTGCCTTCAATCAACCCGGACAAGGCCAGTTCATTCCACACTTGAAGGTTCTCGGAATAGCTGCTCGCCACGAACGCAGGGGGGGTGATTGTGCCGCCGCCATCACCGTTGCCGCAGGTGGTGGAGGTAGTGCAACCCACCGTACCGGGGATGGAGGTCCAGAACTGTGAGGCGTTGGGCATATCGCCGGGAATGGCAAAATACTTGTCACGAAAGCTTTGCACGGCGGTGACGTAGCGCGCATATTCGGTGGTGACTGCCCGTAACTCCGCCGCGCGGATTAGGGATTGTCCGGCCAGAATGCCGCCCGTGAGCAGACCCAGGATTACCAGCACAATGCTAAGCTCAACGAGGCTGAAGGCTTGGGTGGCTGAGCGCTGAGGAAAAAACATATAATTTACATACATGAATCCGCGAGGAGCGTCAAAAAAAAATGGGTCACTTATTGCTAAGTGACCCAGTGAGGATGGTGTGTTCGTCTGGCGCCATGCGCCGAATTCTTACTTGCCGAGGCGACTCGCCTTTTCTGCCACCGACTTCGCCGGTGGCGCCGATAACGTTACGAAGCGATGAAGCCGTGTTGTTTTGCGTTTTGGGTGTTGAACACCATGATGGAGCGAATGGCGTCGGAGTAGGTGGCTTTCGCCTTGCTCTCGCCGGTGTAGAGGCTGATGATTTCCTCGGGGTTCATTTTGTAGCGGTTTTTCAGGAACAGCACTTGCTCTTCCGCCATGGATTGAATCGTTGCGTGCACTTCGAGTTGTTGTTTGGTCATATTCACCTCCTGTTGGTACAGCTTGCTGCTGCTTGCCCAAGACTATGCAACAGCCGTGCCAAATGTCGGCCAAAGCTGTGAAAATGGCGGATTTCTGCGATTTCAGTTAAATGGCTGAAATTTAGCTAAAATTTGAGGGATTATGTAAACTAGGCAAAAAATGCCTAGTTATGGAATAAAACTCCACTAACTAGGCAATAAATACCTATTTATAGTCGTTTCGAAAATTTTGTACATGCTATGTATTTTGTCATTCCCGCGAAGGCGGGAATCTCCTTCATGAAAAAGTGGATTCCCGCCTTCGCGGGAATGACAAAATTGTAAAGTTTTTATTCAAATCGACTATAAATTGCCCGAAAAATGTCATCCCGGGGTTATCCCGGGATCCATCTTTCTCAAGGAAGGTAGATCCCGGCACAAGGCCGGGATGACAGGCTGAGTGCGTAAGAAAGCGCTGCCTAATTGCACTATTCCTGCAATTCCGGGTCGATGTAGGGATACAGCTCTTCGTCGCGGGGGAGGTCTTTGCCGTCGACGAGAGCGATATGGTAGAGCCCGTCGCCTTCGTTGGCCAGAGGCAGGATAGAATTGCCGATGATCAATCCGTCGTCGGGTGAGTCGATGCGGTGTTCATAGTCGCCAAACGGGTTGGTGATGAAGCCAAGCGGATCGCCCTTGGCCACGAATTCGCCCAGTTTTTTGCGGGTGATGAAAATGCCGCTGATGGGGGCGCGCACCCAGTGGCTAGCGGTGGCAATCAGCGGATTGGTCATGGGTTTGGGGAAGCGCAGCGGCGGTAACATGCCAATGTTGCGCATGACGTTCAAAATCCCCTCGACGCCGGTGAGGGCGGCGCGCTTGTCGAAACGCAGCGCCGTGCCTGCTTCGTACAGCAGCATGGGAATATTTTGCTCGTTCACCATTTCGCGCAAACTGCCGTCGCGCGGGGAGGCGTCGAGAATCACCGGCACGCCGAAGGCGCGGGCCAGTTCCATGTTGGGAGCGAAACTGAGGTCGGCGCGGATTTGCGGTAGGTTGCGCCGGTGAATAGCGCCCGTGTGTAAATCGATACCGTGGGTGCATTGGCTGACAATTTCGGTACGGAAAATATGCGCCACCTGGCTGGCCAGCGAACCGTGCTGGGCACCGGGGAAGCTGCGGTTCAAATCGCGCCGGTCGGGCAGGTAGCGCGACTTGTCGTTGAAGCCGAACACATTGACGATGGGAATGGCGATGAGCGTTCCACGCAGTTGCTTCATGGCGCGGTGCTTCAGCAGCCGGCGCACGATATCGACACCGTTGATTTCGTCGCCATGAATCGCGGCGGACACAAACAGGGTGGGCCCGTCCTCTTGGCCACGCACCACTTCGACGGGGATTTTCATGTCGGTGAAATCGTAGAGCTTTGCGACGATCAGCGATAATTGCCGCCGCTCGCCCCGGCCAATATCCTCGCCGCCGATGGTGAGCATGCTCATACGGCCTGCTTGGCTGGTTTGCGGGCAGGGGGTGTGGGCTTGGTCGATGCGTCCGCGTCCTCGTCCAGCATGCGCACCTCACGCTGTGGAAACGGAATGGATACGCCATGCTCGCGGAAGGATTTCACGATGGCGCGCATCACGTCGCTTTTAGCGCATAATTTGCCATCGGTGATGTTGTCTATCCAGAAGAATAATTGCAGGTTGATGCTGCTCTCGCCAAAGGCGGTGACAAAGAAATTGGGTTCGGGGTCGCTCAGGCATTGGGGGTGGCTGCGGGCGGCGTCGAGCACCAGTTTTTCAACGAGGTCGAGGTCGGAGTCATAAGCAACGCCGACCAGCACTTCGATGCGCACGCGGCGGCTGGTGTGCGTCCAGGTAATCACGCGCTGGGTGATGAATTCCTCGTTGGGGATCAGGATTTCACGGCCATCATAGGCTTCCATCAGGGTGTAGCGCGCGTAAGTCTGGCGCACGAAACCGATGGTGCCGTCGGTCATCTCGATCAAATCGTCGACTTCGATGGATTTTTCGAACAGCAGGATAATGCCCGAAATAAAGTTCGAGGCGATTTTTTGTAAGCCAAACCCGATGCCCACGCCGAGTGCGCCGCCCAGCACCGACAAGGCGGTAAGGTCGACCCCGATGGATTGCAGGCCGACCACGCAGATGAGGAAATAAAGCCCGATCGTGAGCATTTTCATAATCAGCGTGCGGTCGCTGGCGCGCATGTTTTTCAGATTGTGTAATCGGCGCTCGGCACGGCGAAGTAACGAGCTGACCAGCCATTGCAGCACGAACACAATGACGAGGCCCTTGAGGATCAGAAACAGGTTCAGATCGACATGGCCGATGGAGAATTTAACGTCGCTCAGCGTGTCGAAGACCGTGCCCCATGCGCCGTCCAAATGTGTTTCGGCTTGGCCGAGCGCGGTGTCGATAGCCGAGTCCTGCGCGGCTGAGAGCTTTGTAAAGTAGGTAGAAAACAAGTTCATGCCTCCACCATACGCCGCTTCGCCGGCATGTAAAGTTTGCATCATAAAAAATGTTGCGGTGCGATGTACAATCCAGTAGCGCTGATGCATAAGTGCTTGCAGGAACAAAGAGGAGTGGCGGCTCACCGACCGCTCCCGCGCGTAAACTTGAGAACCATCATTGGAGCACTTATGTTGAAAATTTTTCCTCGCCTGGCCGCTGTGGCCATGGCGGCACTGCTGTTCAGTGTGCCTGCGCTGGCGGCTGACGCTGCCCCTAAAATCGACACCGGAAACACGGCGTGGCTGCTGCTATCGGCGGCGCTTGTCATGCTCATGACGCCCGGCCTCGCTTTCTTTTATGGCGGCATGGTGCATCATAAAAACGTGGTTTCCACGCTGCTGCAAAACTACGTCGCACTCGCGATAGTGGGCATTGTGTGGGTGGTGGTGGGCTACAGTTTAGTGTTCACTGAAAACACCGCTTACATCGGCGGCACCGCGAACCTTATGCTCGCGGGGCTTGAAAACACGTTGTACGGCGAGACCGGGATTCCGAACCTCGCCTATGTGGCGTTTCAGATGATGTTTGCCATCATCACCCCAGCCCTGATTACCGGGGCCTTCGCCGAGCGGGTGAATTTCAAGGCATGGCTCATCATCATGGTGCTATGGAGCCTTGTGGTTTACGTGCCCGTCGCGCATTGGGTGTGGGGTCCGGGCGGCTGGATTGCAGCCAAAGGCGGTCTCGATTTCGCGGGCGGCCTGGTGGTGCATATCACGGCCGGTTTCTCGGCATTGGCGTGCGGCTTCCTGTTCGGCCGCCGTGGCGACCGCGCCATGACCGTTGCGAGCGACGTGCCGATGGTGATGTTGGGTGCGGCGCTGCTGTGGTTCGGCTGGTTCGGCTTTAATGCTGGTTCTGCCGTGACCTCGGGCGCGCTGGCGTCGTATGCGTTCATGAACACCTTCCTTGCCGCTGCCGTCGCATTTTTGGTGTGGATGGTGCTGGACTGGTGCGTACATGGTAAACCGACCGCGGTTGGTTCGTCCATCGGTATCGTGGTGGGGCTGGTGGCCATTACGCCTGCCGCCGGGTTCGTGACGCTGCAAGCATCGCTCATCATTGGGGCAGTGGCGCCGATTGTGTGTTTCTACACCGCACTGGCGGTGAAGAAAATCACCCATCTCAACGATTCGCTTGATGTGTTTGCCTGCCATGGCGTGGGCGGTGTAGTTGGGGCCGTCATGACCGGGCTGTATGCCAGTAAGGCCGTGAACCCGGCCGTCGCGGTGGAAGGCTATTTCGTTTCCGGTGAAACGGGCACCTTCATCGCCAACCTCGAAGGCGTGCTGGCGGTGGCCATTTTCTCGTTCGTGGCAACGGCCGTGATTGTGAAAGTCGTCGATGCGTTTGTGCCGATTCGTGTGGGCACCGACGCCGAAGGCCACGGCCTCGACAGCTCGCAACACGGCGAAGCGGCGCGCAGTGCGCCGTCGATGAACTCCTACTCGTTCAAATAGTCGCTTTGACGCAACAGAAAGGCCCGCCGCGCAAACGGTGGGCCTTTTTTATGCAGCGCAAGCCAGCGCATGTGCTACCACTGCATGCATGCAACTTGCTTCACCACTCTCAGCGGAATCCGCGCAGCCCACACCACTGCATATCCTGCAGCACACCTACGGCTACGGCGCGTTTCGTGGTGAGCAGGCGGCGGTGATTGACCATGTGGTGGCAGGCGGCCATGCCTTCGTGCTGATGCCGACGGGCGGCGGGAAATCGCTATGCTACCAGATTCCCTCGCTCATCCGGCAAGGCGTCGGCATCGTGATTTCGCCGTTGATTGCGCTGATGCAGGACCAGGTGGCGGCGTTGCGCGAGCTGGGCATTCGCGCCGCGGCCATCAACTCGCTCATTGATGCGGGGGAAGTGGCCAACGCCAAACGCGACCTGCGCAACGGTGCGCTCGACATGCTGTATGTCGCGCCCGAGCGACTGCTGATGCCGGATTTTCTCGACCTGCTGGAGCAATCGCCGCTCGCGCTCTTCGCGATCGACGAAGCGCATTGCGTGTCGCAATGGGGGCATGATTTCAGGCCGCATTACATGGAGCTTGGGCTGCTCGCCACGCGTTTTCCAAACGTGCCACGCATCGCGCTCACCGCGACGGCCGACGCACCCACGCGCCGTGACATTGTGGAGCGGTTGCAATTAAATGAAGGCCGCAGTTTCGTGGCCGGGTTCGACCGCCCCAACATTCATTACCGCATCGACCTCAAAAAAAATCCGAAGCAGCAATTGCGCGATTTCATCGCCACCCATGCGAACGAAAGCGGCATTGTCTATTGCCTCAGCCGCGCGCAGACCGAGGAAATCGCGGCGTTTCTGGTGGAGCAAGGGATTCGTGCATTGCCCTATCATGCAGGCATGGAGCAGGGGCTGCGCGTGGTGCACCAGCAGCAATTCCAGCGCGAAGAAGCGGTGGTAATGGTGGCGACGGTGGCGTTCGGCATGGGCATCGATAAGCCCGATGTGCGGTTTGTGGCGCATCTGGGCATCCCCAAAAACATCGAAGCGTATTATCAGGAAACCGGTCGTGCCGGGCGCGACGGGCAGGCGGCCGAAGCACTGATGCTGTACGGCATGAAAGACGCCGCCATGCAGCGCAGTTTTATCGATGGTGGCAATGCGCCGGACATCCAAAAACGCGTCGAGCACCAGAAATTGAACGCGCTGTTGGGCTTGTGCGAAGCGGCCAGCTGTCGCCGCCAGATCATGCTGCATTATTTCGGCGACGGCGGCGCACCCCCCTGCGGCAACTGCGACACGTGCGACACCGCCCCCGCCACGTTCGATGCCACCATCGCTGCGCAAAAAGCCATTTCCGCCGTGCACCGCACCGGCTCGCGCTTTGGGGTGATGTATCTGATCGATGTGCTGCTCGGAAAATCGTCCGACCGCATGACGCAATTTCGCCACCACGAGTTGCCCACCTTTGGCGTGGGTGCAGGGCTGAGCAAGCCGGAATGGCAGAATATTTTTCGCCAACTGGTGGCGCTGGGGCTGCTGCATGTCGACATCGCCGAACATGGCGGGTTATCGGTGACGCAAACGGGTTATGCGTGGCTAAAAGCGCGCGAGGCTTTGCATTTACGCGTGTATGTGGGCCGCCCTGCACGGCGTGAACGCGCGCCACGCGCTGCACGCACGAACCTCGCGGCGAACCCGGCGGATGCCACATTATTCGACGCGCTAAAAGCCGCGCGCCTCGCGCTCGCGCGCGAACATAACGTGCCGCCTTATGTGATTTTTCACGACAAAACCCTCGCCGAATTCGCCCAGCGCAAACCGAGGGATGCCGAGGAGCTACGCGGTATCAGCGGCGTGGGTGATGCGAAGCTTGCGCGCTACGGTGCCGCGTTCATCGCCGTCATTCGTCGCCACGAAGAAGCGTTGGGCTAGGCTTGTGCCTGCATTCGGCAGGCGCTATAACACTGGCGCACCCCAACCCAAGGCAGCCCAATGACCGACGATGATTTCACGGTAAAAGATAGCAACGGCGCGGTTCTCGTCGATGGCGACGCGGTCACGCTCATCAAGGATTTGCCGGTGAAGGGCACCTCCATCACCCTCAAACGCGGCACGATGGTGAAAAATATTCGCCTCACACATAACGCGGAAGAGGTGGAATGCCGCGTCGAGAAAATTAAAGGTCTGGTGCTGAAGACGTGCTTTTTGAAAAAAGTAGCGTCGTAGCCTATGCGAGTTCGCCGCTGACTCCGAAATGTTTGCCACGCTCGGCAAACCACTCATCGAGGGTGTTACCGCTGGTGCGGCCATATTTTTCTTCGATGGCTTTGGCTGAGCGTACACCTGCAGAATCCGGCGCCGGGCGAAAAGACTGCATGGCAGCCATCATCTGCCGGTCGGGCTCACGCTTATCGTCGAGCCCGAGGTAAACCACGAAACTGACAGATTCATCGCCCGGTAGTTTGGGCATTAATTCGGCCAGTTGCGAGAGCGCAACGCCATGTTCCTCACCGGGCAGGTAAGCGAGCGGCGCCTCATCGGCGATAATTTCCGGTGCCATACGTGCATCGGTTTCGGGGATTTTATAGTGTATGCCGAGCTGAATCACGCGCTCCTGCGCTTCGTTACGGCGCGTGCGGAGTTCATTGAAAATTGCTTCCAGCTTTCCGTGGGCCGAGGCGAGTTTCGTGTCATCAATGTCGCCATCCGTTTGTAGTAAATCTCGGATTTTTTCCGCATCTTCATCGTACTCGACCGCTTCGCACAGCGCCCTTGCTGCTACGCGTGCATGCGGCAAAGAGAATTCCGTGCCTTTACCTATTGCCACCTGCTGAAGATGGAAAAGAAGGTCATCGTTTTCAATGCATTCAATCTGCCGCGTGGCGTGATCGCGCTGATTGATCGCAGCTTGCAGATCGTCGGGCAAAGGCGCTTCAATAAGCCCGCCATAGCGCTCACGATTTTTGAGCCAATCGGCTGCCGTGAGTCTTTTTAATAAAATTTCTGCGCGTTTCCAGTCGCGCGCGTCGCGGATGTGGAACATGGCGGCATGCTGTTCGCCGATGCGCTCGCCCAGCACTTCCTTGCGCGCGAACACGCGGCCATCGTCGCGCCTGCGGGTTACGGTCTTGGCGGCCAGATTTTCATGCGCGTGCCCCTCGACCAGAGTGGCGTAGCGCAGGATATCGCGGCAATTAAGTAATTCATCTCGCCGTGGCAGGGTTTCACGCACCGAGGCCACTGCATCATACGAACGGTCTTTTTCTATCTCTACTTTCGCAGGTGGTTCGACATAAAACATGCTGCGTAACGACTGCAGGAGTCGGGCACGGCTAAGCGGTTTGGGTGCGAGTGCGGCGACTTCAATTTCGGGCGCGTGGATACGTAACACATCAAAAAATTGCGGGATAACGGGTACGAGTATCACCTCGCGGGGTTGCAACACCTCACGATTCCCCGCCATGATTATTTTATCGGCCATGGCTTTTTGCACATGCTCCAATGGATCGGGGAAAAGCTGAACGCCGGGGTTTTTTTCTTTTTTATCCCCTTTCTCTTTCTTTTCTTCCTTGGCTCCGGGTGGCTTATAAAGCTGCGCTCTCAGCGTGTTCAGATGGTTGATGATATTGCTTCCCGGATCGGGGAGTACCAGATTCGTGACCAGAATATCGCCGTTGATTGTACGCGGTTGCGCCTCGACCCAATCACGAAACGTGCTGATTTCTTTTTCCATGGTTTCAATTTGAATCCGAAGCGCATTCAGGCGACCTTCGTGATGGCGTTTTAGTGTGTAAAGTTTGGCCCCCTGACGCATAATGGCGGGGCTGAGGGCGGCCAATGGGTTTTCCGTTTTTTCGTTGTCGGGTGTAGTTTGTGTTTCGGCGCGAGCCGCCACCTCTTTCAGGTGATCGAGGTCGGCCTGCAAATCGTGAAGCGCCTTGGCAATCGTTTCTTCATCATAGCGCACCTGCGCGTATTTCAGATCGCCTTTTTGTGCGAGTTTGGCGAGCTGCGACCAGGCTTCGGCGTAGGTGTCAGTCGGTTCTTCTTTTGTTTTTTCAGTAACCCCGAAATGCGATTTGAGGGTATTTTGAAACGTGGTTTGTGAAGAAAAGCCCAGCTTGCTTCCCAAGCCATTTTCCAGCGCATGTTCAGGCGTGAGGTATTTTTCAAAGGCGAGCGCATCGAGCTTGCCAAGCGACAGCTTATAAACCTGGTCCTGACCTGCCGAGCCTACTAACGTCAGGCGCCGATCGACGGGTCCGTGAAAACCAACATGTTTCAGCGCACTTTCGAATTCAGGCGCGTCGGTTTTAGGTATTTTTATGCCCAGAAACGCGCGCCCGTTGCGTAGCTGCGTTTGTAAATCCGCATGCTTACCCGGGATGTCGGAGTAGTTCTCATGAATCACCGTCCAGACATAGGACGCGACGTGAATTGCGCGCTGCGCCGCGAAGGCAGGCTGGTTCAGGAAAAGCAATTTCTCGGCGTCGGCGCGAATGGTTTCTTCGGAGTGGGTGGCAGCTTCAGGTTCAGCGGTGGGTTCAGGTGTTTTTGCGCTTTTGGGTAGCGACTCCGTCACGCCAGCGCGGCTGCGCTGCTCCGCGTCTAGTGCTTCCAGAGAATCGTAGGGGGCTTCTTGCGAATCGATGCGCATTTCCTTGGCGCGTGACTTATCTGTTTCCCGCTTGGCATCGTCATCACGCAGGCTTTCGGCAATAGCGGCGCTGATGGGGATGCGGATTAAGGTGGGTTTTTCATTTTCGGCTGTCAGCACCGAAACTTTCGCCGGCGCGATGCTCATTTTTTCCGCGAGCACCAAACCGCGGCGCGGGCTGTCCAGCTCGGCGATCAACCAATGCTGCTCAAGGGAGCCGTCGCTGTTACATGCAAGGCGCAGCGAATACACGGATTCTGAGACCAGATCGTATTCTTCTGCTGGCGTTTTAATGCTTTTTAGTGTTGGCGCAGGCGGGATATCGCGTTTTGGCTTCAGGTATTTTATGTTGGTAGGCTGCGTCCAGTTTGGATTGAATTTCTGTTGGCCGAGATGCTCGGTAATCGTGGTGCCATTGATCAATGGGTTTAGGGCATCGTAGGTGGCCTGATTGATTTTATAAGCCACGGTCTTGGAATGTTGCAGGATTGGCGTGAATGAAAGATCGTTAGCTTGCGTGCTTTGGCGTTTTATCAGTTCGGCCAATTTTGCGCTGCCATTGACGCTCATGGTTGTATCAAAGCTGCCGTTAAATTGCTCGATACGCCGAAAGCCTTGAATGTGCGGCTTTAGTTTGCCGAGAAAATCGGCGAGGGTGAGCGGCTCAAATTCTGGCTGAGGCTCGCGCGCGGCTCGTGCATTGGGGTGAATGGTTTTTGTTTTCGGTTCTTTCTCAAACCGTGTGTCACCTTTCAGGTTCGCTATGATATGCAGCATGGCTGTTGCCATATCGGCGCCTTGCGCCTGCGCTATGTCGAACTCGTCAGGTTGCAGATCAATCAATCCGGGATTGGCCCGCCGGATGCTTTCCACCATCGAGTGACGGATTGGCAGAATCATAAATTCGCCCACTTCGCGCTTGTGATGGATGGCGGTAATATACTGTCGTGGACCATCGACCGTTAGACGCTTAAGTGCTGGTTCGAAACGCCGTGCATCGCTGGCACTGAGAAGCAGGTACGATAGCTTGTCGGGTTTGGTGCCATCGGCGTGCGTGTCGCCTTCGATGGGCCTGCCTGTGTCGAAACAGGCGAGGGTCGGCTCCTGCGCGTCATTCCTCAGGGCGAATAGGCGGTTTGGTGTTTCGGTTTTAAGTTCCGGGTATTTTTTCAAAAATGCCAGCGCGAGATCACTATCCAGATAGGCCTTGCTTTCGGTTTTGCTATCGACGCGCGGCCTCAGCTCCGATTCGGAAAGAAGGCCGCTGTTTTGCAACGCATCGAGCGTGAGGGGCGGACCGTAAATGGCGTAGTAATTGTCTTTGGGATTGGGATCGGGGGCATAAGGGCTGGGATAGGACCAGCGTTTGGGCTCGGCAACGATTTGCAACCCTCCCGCATTAAAGAATGACTTTAATGTGGCGATTTTAGTCTCAATTTTATCTGTTTTTACTTTGGCCACACCCTACCCAATGCCTGATTCGAGACGAGTATAGCGGGTGTAAAAACAAGATGATGTGACAGTTCCGTGAAGAATAGTCACCCTGCTTAAGCATTGACTTATTTACTTAGGCTCGCTGGGTCGCGTAAAGCGTAAACCGTATCAATACGCACTCAGGCCGCTCTGCGGGCCGTCAGATTGCTGGGCATTGCGACTGTCTGCCCGTGCTTCGGGCCGGGTGCGCAGGTCGATGCCACCGCTGGCCCCGATTCGGCTCGCGCCTGCCTCATACAGGGCGATGGCTTGTTCGCGGGTACGCACGCCGCCCGAAGCTTTTACGCCCATGGGCGTTGGCTTTCCGGCATCGTCGCAGGTGGTATCGCCCACGGTGCGGCGCATGAGTGCCACATCGTGCACGGTGGCGCCTTTTTGCGTGAGTGGTACGTCCGGATGCATCAGCTCGTCGCGGGCGAAGCCGGTCGAGGTTTTGACGAACGTGGCACCGGCCATTTTCGCGATCATGCTGGCTTCTACTTTCTGCTCGTCGCTGAGGTAGGCGGTTTCCAGAATCACTTTGACTTGCACGCCGCTTTTGCTGGCTTCCTCCACGATCTGGCGAATGTAATCGTAATGCGCGGCATAATCGGGCGTGCCGTCTTTGAAGTTCATGGCGAGCACCATGTCGATTTCGCGTGCGCCTGCTTCAATAGCAGAGCGGGTTTGTTCGAGCACCGCCTGTGTAGCACTGGTGGGGTCGGGCACGAAAGGGAAGCCCACCACGGCGATGGGCGGAGGGTTGTCGTCGGTGACGCTTTTCACCAGTGCCACAAATTCAGGGCGCACGCACACGGTGGCGGCTTTTTTGGTATGCGCATGGGCGGCGATGGTTTTTATGTCCTCGGCTATTGCGGTCTGTTTCAGCTCCGTTAAGTCGACAGCTTGCATGAGCCCTTGCGTTGAGCTGACGTCAATGCCCTGAGGCACGGCGATGGTGCCGCGCGAAGCGTCCTCGTTAATGGTGAGTGCAAGGCGCGGGTTGTTGCTGCCACCAAACAGTGCCGGATTGCGCTGCGCCAAAGCGCGAAATTTTTCGCGTGCACGGTCAATCATTGCATCGAACGCGGGCAGATCAATTTCGTCGCCCATCGTGCCTATTTTTTGTGCTTGTGGATAACGCATTCGCTTCTCCTTTTGTAAAATTCGAGCCTTGCGTCGCAGCCATGCAGGGAAAAGTCAATAGTTGCAAAACGGGTATGGCTGCCATGAGGTTTGAGCATGGCAACCGTCACGCGACTGTCACAAATCTTTGCCACTCCTTCGGTGTCAACGAAGTGCTGCGAGGGTGAAATGGCCAACACGGAACTGGATGCACCGCAAGACGATACGAATGCGCCGCAAGCCGCACCCAAAAAGCAATTATTCGAGTGGATTGGCGGGTATTTCAAGGGCAGCATCAAGCCCGACCGGTTCGACGGTTTTGGCGTCAGTAACGACGGCTCGCGCAGCTATTTCAACCGCCTGATCAACCCTAAATCCAAAATTACCCGTGCCTGCGTCACGGTTGAGGCGGTCGCGTTTCATGAAATCGCACAAGACGCCGATATGATTTATGTACCGTGCGGCATTTCTTCCGGCCTGCGCATGCACGAGCTGCTGGATAGAAAAAATCGCTCGCGCGCCACGGGCAATCGTGAGTGGGACGAATCCACCTATAAATCCGATGAGCGTTTGGCCGGCACGCTGGTGAAGCATGCGATCGAGCAGAACAAAGACGATAACCTCCGTCGCGCGGCCATCGTCAGCCGCATGTATGCCGACAAAATGGTGGTGGCACCCGTAGTGCGCGAGGGGGCAGTGCGTGCCCTGAGCGACCGCGGATTCGCCAAAGGCCAGCGCTATGAAGAAGAAGATTTTATGGCCTTTTGGTACCCCGTCATCGATCGCTGCAAGATGATGGTGCTCGACGGCGACTGGAATTTCTCGCGCAACTCGATTTGGGAAATGATGCGCGGGGTGTTGATTCAGGCAGGTCAGCTGGAATCGCGCCCGGATGCCGACATGGACGTGCGCGACCTAGAAGGCAAACCCGTGTCGTTGCTATGGCGCACCGAAAAATTGGCTGAAATGCTGAAATACCAGCTCGGCAAAGGGTTCGAGCCGCGCGAAGCTGCTACGGCGTTGGCACAGGTTTTTACGCTCGATGATGAGATTCGTGCCGGAAAAATTCCGGCCGAAGGGCGCAAGTTGCACCCGACGTTACAGAACCGCTCGCCCGAGGAGCTCGCCGCGATGGATGCGCTGAAGGCCGAGCTGCTGCCGATTCTGAAAAACCAATGCGCGTCGTTGATGCGATTGGATGATTTGCCGGAAGGATATCGCATCGCGGCTCAGGCAAAGCCTCGTAAATTATCGGCTAAACTGCTCGATGCATGTAAACAAGTGGCCGACAGGATTTCGGCCAACGCCTACAGCATTCTCTCGGTGTTGCCTTCGGATTCGCTGCGTGCAAAACACGCCGATATCGAGGCGCGGCCCCAGCGCGTGTTCGACAGTTACGAGCGGTTCTTCGAAAAGCGCGCACAGTCGAAAATGTTCGAAGATGATGTGTATGGCAAGCTTCAAAAGTGGGAGCGGCTGGCACTGCCGTTTGCCATCGGCGCTAGCGAAACCGGGCTTTACCCCACCGGCCACCCGATGGCGACGATGGTGTTCGCCGATCTCAAACGCGGCAAATACGGTGCCGAACGGGCCGACGCGATGGGCGTCGACAACATGGATGAGCTCGCCGGGGCACTGGGCCGCGAAACGGCAGAAATCATTTCGGCCAACTTGCGCGAAGCGGAAACGTTACAGGCAGAGATAAAAGCAAAAAACCCACATAAAATTGTGGTCAGCACCCCAAGCTTTCTGCGTATCGCCAGCACCATTGAACGCATGCGGCCCGAAGGATTTATCGCCGAACCTGGGGCAGGCAAAACTAGCCCGCAACTGCGCCTCGCGCTGCAGATGAAATACCTCGACCGCAATGTGGACAAGGCGGTGTTTCAGGAGGGGTGGCAACGTTCGAACGACCTGGTGCAGTTGCGTGTGCGGGCAAGGCTGATTCAGGCCGGCATGATCGAACGCCCGACAGGCGCGCAATCGACGTTGGATGTGTTCAGCGCCGCCGACCTGAAAACACCTGAAACACTGCTCACCGACATCCAGCTTTTAACGCAGGAAGTGCGCCGTGCGGCACTTTCGAATGTGGTGGCGACCGAGCAGGCAGTGGCGCTGGCGCGGTTGGTTGCGCTGCATGACATGGGGGTCGACCCGTCGGCACGCAACGCTGGCGAGCAAACCCGCGACCCGATCAACACAAACTTTGCGCCGCCCGAACTCGTCAGTTACGACCGCGGCCAAACAACCTCGGCCCCACGCGAATCCGGCGAAGAAACCGTGGTGGAGGAGGCAAGAAGGCTGCTCACCACCAAGGCCGCCTTATGGATTCCGCACGATCGTTTGTATGCAAAGCCCGACACGAGTGACGATGGCGACCGCGCTTCCGTCAAAGCGGTACAAAATAAGCTGATGGATGCCTATCTTTCGGCGCAGACCACATTGCGAGGTGAGCAGAAGCTCATTAAACAGTCCCCCGCGCGCGATGACGTTGAAATCAGACGCGATGGAGCCGGGCGATGAGCGCAACACCTGGCATGGGTTCGCTACGCATCGACCCGGCGGCATTTTCGCACAGCCTTTGCCTCGTGGTGGGCGAGCGCGCGGAACTGGCCGATTATAATCCCACGACAGGAGATTACCGGGTGCTGTCGATCGGGCTCGAGGAAACGGCGCGCGGGGGCGTCATCCTCAGCTTCGAAATGCACCGCCAGGGCCCCGGTTTCAAGCGCCGGTTTTTCGACGTGCTATCACTGACGCTCTCGCCCGCCGGGCCCGACGGGCTGTGCGCGGTGACATCGTTCACCTGCGACGCAGGCGCGCATTTGGCCGATCTACCGCGGCTGCTGGCAACGCTTGGCACCATTATCACCGCGTTGAAGGCTAGCGCGCGACCAAAGGATGCGCTCATCATGCCGCTACTGTCCAAACGCGGACAGGTTTTATGGACGCAGGCGCTGGTAAAAGGAGCCTCGGCATGAGTTACTGGGGCTGGCCGAAACGTGCGATTCTGAACGCGGTCGGCCTCAGCCACCCGGCACTGGCGAACGGCGAGGGACATGCTGTAGGGTTGGCCGAAGGCGGCGTGGATCCGCGCACCGGTGGCGCCGTCGCCATTCAAACCAAAGCCGTGCTCGATAAAAGCGGGGGCGTGACACACCTCAAAACCCTCTACTGGTACATGAATGCGGCAGGCCGCCAGCAATCTCTCGAACTATTCGATATCGAGTTGGCGCAGGAGGAAATCACTGTCGACAAACCTGACGGCACTCAGACAAAAGTTCCAAGCGTTGTCCCGCGTGCGGCGTATGTGCTTGGCAATCCGATGTATCAATCAGGCAATGACGGCCACTTGCTGGGCGATGACGACGATCCCGATCACAGGGACGCGGTGATGGCAAATCTGTCGCGCTTGATGGCGGCGGTGAAGGACGTGAACCTTGAAATGCGCGCTGGAAAGCTGCCAAACGTGGCAAAAATCCTCGATAAGTATGCGCTGAAAGATGCTTCCGGCCACAGCCTGACGGTCACCGGCCAGTCGGCCACGCAGGATGGCTTAGTGTTCGATGCTATGCCGGGCCAGGAGATGCCGCGCGATCAGACAATCACGGTGCCGGAATGGGTGGCGGGCGCGCTGATGGGGCTCGATGCCAATACGATCGATCACGACAATAAGTTGCAGCCAGTGACCCCCCTGCACGGAACCCATCCTGAAACGGGCGAAGATTACCTGACGCTCATCCACGCTACTAAAGGTCGAAATCCGAGCGTACGCAGTCAATATTCGCCCAGTTGGGATTTTGAAACCAAACCGGCCAGTGCCCTGCCAGGCCTGACGGATGTTGCGTGGAAAAGTAGCGACGATGCATCCGTGGTACCGGAAAACCGGACTGCCACGCTCGCAGAAATGAATCTGTGCGACGAAAATTTCAAGGATGATAGCCATTTGCGGCAGATGCGCGGGCTCGGCGCCACCAACCGCATGATGCACGACGCGCGGTTTGGTAAATATCCGGCCGCCATCGACCATCTCGTCGAGCACGACCTTGATGATCTGGTGTATACCTATACGCCGCCTCCACCGCTCGCTCAGGGCGGGAGGCTGAGCATGATTTCCGTTGGCGGCAACAACATGGAACCCATCGTTGACGGGTTGGGTGAGGCGATTGGCGGCAACTCGAAAGTGGTGTGCCACGAAGGGCTCGATAAAAACGGCAAGCTCGACCGGGTAGGCGTCATTATCGATTTGGGGCTGCATCTTAGCCCCAAAGATGAAGCAACGCTCTCGGCCGCGCCGGATGTGGTGGAGCACCTGAAATACTGCGACGATATCCTCATCACCCACCGCCATCTCGACCACACGGATGGCTTGTTCATCTATATTGAGCGCGGCCTGCTGCGTGGTAAAACGGTGCATTGCACACCGGAGGTCTACCGCTCGATTCGTGATAAGTTGTCAAGCTATCCGGGCATTAGCGAGCGCGACCTGCCCACCTTCGCGATGCTGAATGGGCAGGGCTGGCTGCACATCAAAGACAAGCAAGGTAAAACCCGGCTTTCGGTGAATTATGCGCGCAACGCCACGCCGCACTCAGCACGCACCACACCGTTTTTCGTGCATGGGCATTATGAGGGCAAATGGCTGGGCTCTTACCTCAACCACGGCGATGCGCGGTTTGGTCGCCACAATGCCGACGATTACGTGGGGCGCGAAGTTGACGCCGACCATCTGGATAAGAAGTTTTTCACCGAGAGCAACCAGCGTTTCCTCGATGAAATGCAGCGTTTGGCAAAAAAGAATCAGCTGGCGCAGGAAGTGGCCGACCGCTTCGACCCTGAAATCGCCAAGCGCGGGCCGACTTATTTCGACATGGACATCACCTCCATCATGAAAAACGGCTGGGGGCCGACGGAACCTGAAGTCGAGGATAATCTCTGCGAGATATCCGACTGGTTCAAGGACAAGGGCATGTTCCTTGCCATGATTTCGACCAACGACAACCGCTACGAAACCGCGCTGCGGGTGGGCACGCGGGTGCATCGCGACGTGACGGAATTCGGCACCAACCTGCAGAAAACCGCGACGACCATGAACGTGGGTGGCGTGAACGATCTACGTATTGAGCCGGAAATTCGTAATAATATTCTGCCCTATCTCGATTGGTATTTCGAGTACCGCCTGCGCAGAAAAATCGAGGGTCACAAAGCGAAACTCGAAACAACCACGAACGAAAGAACGCGCCGTACGATTGAAAATAAAATCGAGCGGCATGAAGCACGTCTGGAGTTTTTTGAGAAACTCAAAGACATTAAAAGCCCCGCCACCCGTTACGAAAAGCGATGGGAATATGAACAGGTTCTTAAAAATAAATTCGGCCGGAAAACTACGCTCGGCTCGTTAACCGAGGATGAATTGACGCTCGGCGCCATCCGCGTGGGCCGTGGCAGCAAAACGGCACGCCGCATCATGAGCATGGACGATGGCGACGGCATGCATGGCGCCGACAGCCGCAGGCTTGTGCTGCTCACCGGCACGCAGGGCACCAATGTCGAAGTGGATGCGGCATTGACGGCCATGTCGCAAGGCCGCCACCCGGTGTTAAACGGCAACGCGGATAAAAGCCACACGGCGCGCCCGGTGAACCCCGAGAATAATTTCGTCGTCATTTCACAAAGTGCCATTCCGGGAAATGACAAAAAACAAGCCAAAATGTGCGATGATCTGGTGGCGCAAGGCTACAGCGTGGTGCAGGCGATTCACGACGGGTTTATCATCCATTTCGCCCCGCACGATTTAGACCGCCGCGAGAAAATCGAAAAAAGGCTCAAAAGTCTGGGCAAAAACTGCGTACGCAGTGAGGACGGCAAAACATTGGTGGTGAGCGGCATGCCCATTCACGCGGGCGGCCATGGTTACGCGAAAGACTGCGAAGCATGGGTGAACATGGTTCGCGCCGATATGACGGCGTCGCAGCATACGTCGTCGCTAGAAGCAGGCGAGCGAGTGGGCGAGATATGCGCCGCTGGCGGCCATCGCTACATGGGGCGCATTGTCCCGAATTTCGAGAAAATCGGTATCGCCGCCGGCGCGAGCGCGGCAGAAACGCAAATCACTTCGCTTGGCCGCAGCATGGCGTCGCTTATCCGCATTCAGCGTATCATTAAAGAAGGAGAGTATCACGGGGGCTACCAGATCGCCACCCGCGTCCGCCGGATGGATGCCGAGGGTGGGTTTGTGGGTAAGGGGCTTTTTGCCACCGCACAAAAAAGCGGGATGTATGAGAGTGCGCTTGCTTCCATGGATGCCGAATACGTGGCGAGAGCTCACGCCGAGCGCAAAGCAAGCCCGCCCGAACCCGCGCCGGAAAACCGCATGGCGCCCCCTGGCGAGCGGCCAGACCGCGGCGCTGACCTGCCTGGGCAGGAAAATCGTGGGCGGCTTTTAGGGCGGTTTCAAAATAATTCTGCTGCATACGCAGGGAGATAAGTGATGGCCCGTAAAGCAGTTGCCCCAACCCCAACCACCGAGCTAGGCAATCCGGCGCAAGACTGGTGGCTGCGCGAGCAGTTCGACTACGACAATGTCGAGCATTTAATCGAGAGCGGTAAGCTGCTGTCGCTGAGCTACGACTTTGAAACCACCGGGCTCGACCCCATGTTCGCGGCCCCCACCATGTTCTGCGGTAAAATCATCACGCTCGACGGGCGGATTATCGACACGCTGAAAATGGACATTCAGGTGCCCAAAGATGTGGTGGTGGCCCCACAAGCCGCCATCGTGACGCAAAGCCCACCGAAGGATTTATACAGCGAAAAAGGCCGAGTGAAGCCGCACCTCGCGGCGGCAAAAATGATGCTGTATTTCCGCAATCCTTACCGGGCGTTGTGGGACCAGTTGGAAGATTCAGCGATGATGATCACCGGCCCCTCCGGCAAAGAGGAAGAAGTGCGCGTCTACAGCATCGCCAGCCGCGACGGCAAACGGAAGACGGAAATCCGCATCCATCAGGGCGGTAAATACCTGTCGTACCGTTACCCCGACCGCGTCGATCATTATTGCGACGTGATGGAGCGCATCGAGGATAAGTCAGCACTGGCGCAGGCAATCGCCCGCGTACTCACAACGGATGCGCACGAGATTTTCAATAGCGAAACGCACGCGTTCAATCGCGACGTGATCACGAAGAAATTATACGCGTTTCATGGTGGAATGAGCGCTTTCGCCGAAGCGATGAAGGAGGCCATGGGCGAGGGGTATCCGCAGCCACTCTATCGGCTGGCCGACGCCGACCAACTGAATAAAGGCGACATTTATTACGACCCCGAACCGAGCAAAAAACGCTGGAAAAAAGTAGAGTCGCCAGCCGTCACCGAAGGCCATAATATCAGCCGCTTTGACGACAGTATTTTACGGTCGTTCCTGCACCGCTACATGAGCGATGAAAATCACCTCACCCACACCAAAAAATTTAAGCGGTTCCGGGTCGACACGTTGCATCTGGCCAAGCTCATCGCGCTCGTGGATGTTGGCGGTGAGAACAGCTTCAAACTGGGCACCAAAATCGATGGCAACACCGGCAAGCCCTATAAATCCTACACGCTGTCGAGCCTGATGGAGGCTAACACGCGCGATGCCAACCCCGAACGCGGCGTCGACGAAGGGGTGCGTATGCCGGACGGCTCGAAATACGACCGTCGCCTCGCGCATCAGGACCCGGAATACGATGTGTTGGCGTGCATTTCGCTTCGGGCTTTCATGCGTAAACGCGTGCCGGATGTGGTGCGTCGGTTCGAGGAAAACGCCGATCTGGATAAGCTGATACTGTTCCTGACCGGCGGCAAGGGCTTCGAGCCTCACCCCATTCGCGGCTTTGCGCGCTACATTCACCCCAACGGCGCGCATCTGCGCCTGGGCGTGTGTGTCGGCGTCAACGTAGACATGAAAGAGCGGCGGCAAGCGCTTTTGATGCGCACCGACCTCAACAGCAAGCTCGAAGATTACACCTACAACGTGAACGGCACCGAGAAAAAACTCCTCGACATGACGGCCGACGAACTCGCCGTCATGTTAAAAATGCAGGCGGGCAACCCTGATGCGCTGTGCGAAATCATCAAGATGCGCAAAAACCCGCCGGTGGTTGAGAAGGAAATTGCCATTCTGCGCGGTGCTGGCGGCGACCTTGCGTTGAATGAGACCAATCGCCGCTTCCTGCTTTCGCACCCCGAGTTGCGCGACAAGCTAATGAAGGCGCACTGCCTTGTAACGCCGCCATTGCCCGATTTCCGCACCATCCGCAATCCACGCCCGGAAGAGCATTTATTCACGAACCTCGCCAATGCCAAACGATATGAATTCGAGGTGGACGGTAAAAAAGAGATGGTCGCGCGTGACGTGCATGTACTTTGGGAAAAAGAATTGACGACTGACCGCAGTATCGACGCGGTGCTGCGTCGCGCGGTGAAACCGCAAACGGTCGAAATTGAAGTGCGCAACGACACGCTTGAAGCGTTCATCGAGCGTATGGGCGAAGTTGAAAAGGCGCTGCATAAATCCCTACCGGGTAAAAATTTCAAACTGCCTAAGCCGGATGCCTCGTTCACCCCGCCGAAATGGGATGTGAAGCCGGCAGGTGGCAACCCGGGAATTCCCCACGTGATGACGCACGAGGAATGCGCGGAGCTAACGGCAAATGCGGTTGAGTATCTGTGGAAATTGCGTGCCGAGTTTATGAGCGAATTCGGCGATTTCAGTACCGATTTTACCGTGCATGATCGTTATGGGCACCCCGTCGCATTTCCAAGGCTCAACGCCATGAGCGAGCGCGACCGCAGTAGTAAATTCCGCACAGGTGAATACAGCATTCACAAAGAACAGCTGAATTATAGCGCTGAATTAATGGCATGCATGTTCCGCGATGCCGGGCGTGTGGAGTGGGTAAAGCAATACTGGGCCGACCAAGGGCGCGAAGACAAACTGCGTGAGTGGGAGAGATGGGAACGCATTTTTGAAGGTAGAATCGCCCTCGCATGGAACCGCGCCCCTCACGAAGACATCGATCACTCGCGCTGGATGACTGGTGAAAAAGGCCTGAAAGATTGTGCCCGCATTCTTGACAACCTTCTCAAAGGCGATGTCCGTCCCGAAGATCTGGAGCATTGGGGCCACTGGGACATTTTTATGCGCAATAGCGATGTCGCCGCACCGATCGTGAACGAATACATAAAATTATGTGCCGAAATGATGGCCGCGCATCCCCTGACTGACGAGAAACAGCGCCTGATGGGCTATGAACCGCTCAAACAAGGGTTCCCTATCGAATATGCGCGGTATGAAATTCCCGCCGGTGCAAAGGTGCTGACCCTCGACGTGCCCGATAAAATGCTCGAGCGGCCGCTCGGTCATCACGAAGTGTCGCACAATTTCATCATGTGCAACCCAAGCCCCGCGCAGCGCAAAGCATTAGCCGAAATGGAGCCGGGGACTTTCCTGTTTCTGCGCGGCGAACAAACCGGGCGTACGTATCTGGCAGCAAAACCCGCCATTCTCACCACACGCGAAATTTCGCCGAGCGCGTATTTCCATGAGGAATACAAAGCCGCCGCCGTGCGGTTTCGCGACAGCGGCATGGAGCCGCCCGCGCCCGAGGAGTTGGTCGCTATCGCGGCGGAAGCTTTCGAGCCTGTTCCCGCGAAAATCAACGAATCACTGGAACCCATTAAAGTGCGCACCTGGGACAACTTCATGGCCACGGTAAGCCCCGAACTTGGCTATCGCGACACGCGCCTCACCGGCCTTGCGATCAAGCACGAGGGCTATGTGCCAAGCATTGGCGCAACACGCCTGGAAGGCATGGTCAAGGGCAGTAAAAAACCGGGGCTAGAGGAGAGTGGGTGGGAAGTGCCCGCCACCATCACCAACGTGCAGACTATGACGCTGAAAGAAGCGCGCGAACGTGTTAAGCTGGGGCGCGAGCAGATAAAGGCTGCCGTGGCCGTTGGCTTGGATTCGATTGATGCAGCACGTGCGGCGCTCGCGCGTGATGAGATGACGGATGAGGATGCCGCGAAAGCGGGGCTCAAAAGCCTCAAAAAACTGAAATCTTTGATGAACAAAGAAAGCTTCACCGAAGAGTACGCCGTGCATTATGGCTACGCTAACCTGGCAAGCATGCAAAAAGAACTCACGGCCATGTTCGTCGACCACGCGCGCGACATCAATCTCGGCGACAACTTGATTCACTTCATCGACTTCGACCCGGCAGACAAGATGGTATGGCACAACCCCGCACCACGCCCCATGGTGCGCCTATTGGGCGATGTGGTGGATGTGAGCCCACCCGCCCCCGCACACGAAGGGCCGGATGCCACACTTGTGAAAGGTAATCCTAAAATTACGCGCGGCCAGAGAGCTACTTCGGAAAGGGGAACCTGATGATGAAGATCAAAGACACAGAATTTGAACTCAGACCCGCCGACCCGGACAAAGATCTGGGCTGGGCCTACGATGTGTTTAAGCAAACCTCGAAAGGGTTTGTGGAAGCGTTGGTGGGTGGCGAATGGCCGGAAGCTTGGCAGCATGAATTTTTCTGCAAGGGTTTTTGTCATCCAGACACACAAGTTATTATGCACGACGGTGTGCCCATCGGTTTTTTCGGCATTGTGGAAGACGCGCAGAAAGTTGTGGTCCAAAGGCTGTTCATCTCGCCGGAATGGCAGGGCGCCGGCATCGGCGGCTGGGTGCTGGATGAGGCCCTCAGGCGCGCACATGAAACCCGAAAGCCGTTCGAACTGGAAGTGCTGACCAACAACCTGCCCGCTATCGACATGTACCGGCACAAAGGATTTACGGTCGTGGGCGCGGATGATTACGGCTGGGTGAAGCAGCATGTCATGCGCCACCGCGACACTGAGCAGTATTGTTCACGAAACAATCCATCGCCGGAAATTCAAAACTACCCCATCAACACAGGAGACGTTATGACCACCCACCCCACCATCAACCCTGCCGAAATCACCGACTGGGAAACAGCCCCGCGTTACCGTAAAAAAGGCGTGGTGTATGCCCGTGAAGTCACAGAAAGCGAAATCGGTACCGAGCTGGTGAAGCCGCGGGGTGACATGGAAACGCTGCAGTGCGGCGACCGGATTATTTTCGACAAGCCAAACGGCACGCCACTCTACCCAATGCGCGCGGAGGATTTTACGCGCGATCATGATCCGATTCCCGGAAAGCCCGGTGAATATCGAAGTTCGGAAATTGTCAGCGCCCATTTTGTGGAGCAGGCGTGCCACATCCCGTCGCCCTTTGCGCCAGCCGATCAGGATAAAGGCTTTTTGGGGCTATTCCATCTAAGCGGGTCTGCTAGGATGGAAATATGTACGAGAGAAGAAGCCGTCTAACGCCTCGCCAGCAAGGCAAGCTGATTGAGCATTTTGTGCTTGGCGCGACGGCGCGTG
>JBJXEM010000006.1:0-155115 GCA_046154225.1 Rickettsiales bacterium | reverse complement strand
TCATTTCGCTGACACGCACCACATGGTCGATGGTGATGCGTAACTTCGCGGCCTGCCTGCTTTCGCGGAATAGCGACACTTCGTTGATGGCGAGTTCCTGCCGCTCGCGCCCATCGACGGTGCGCACAAACATCACCAGCGGATGCAACATGGCGCGGCGGGCAACGGCAATGCGCTCGTACAGCAAATCCGGCTGGTAGCTGTTCAGCAGAAACCCCACCGAGCCACAATTCATGCCGTAGACCGGGATATGGCGGTGCATGTATTTGTGGAGCACCTGCAGCATGAATCCATCGCCACCAAGCGCCACAATCACATCGGGCTTGGTGCGTTTGCCCGCGATGTTCAGGAAATCGTACTGCGCCGATAGCTCCGCATACGCTTGTTTCGCTTTGGGCGAATCGTCGGCAAGGCACGCGATGCGGAGTGGAGCGCTCATAGGCGCATGAATCTATCAGACCCGCCGCAACTGACAAGCGGTTCCGTAGCGGGCGTGTTAACGCACGTTCTGGCGAATCAGCGCAATAAAATAGGGTAGGTACTCAATCGGCTGGTCGCCCGCCAGCGTGACCACCCGCGAGACCAGGCGGTTGGCGTAATGCATCGAACCGGGCAGCGCTTCGCCGCCATCGAGGTCACGCACGGCGTTCAGCAGCAGCCGGATGGCGTCGTACATCGTGTCGGGCAGGCCCGACTTGTTATAAATACCGCGGAAGCCTAAATCCCCCCGGTCGGCTATCAACTGCTCGGCATTGGCGATGGGCACGCCCGAGAATTTGGCCAAGGCGACGGTGAAGAAGATAAGCTGGCCACGGCACAAAGCAGTCATGGCGAGCGAGGGCGTTAGTTTGTCTTCTTTCATTAGCCGATCGACCATGGCAATAATCGCGGGTTTATCGAGCGTGCCTTCCAGCAATTGCTGCATCACGTCGTCGCGCGCGCCGGAATCGGTTTGCTTCTGGTCGGCATCATTCAGGCTATATTTTTCCTTCAGCTCACGGGCTACCGTTTCGCTGACCTGTGCCACCAGACGCTCGACGACCGAGCGCGGCAGTGGATAGCGCGCCACCATGGCGTCCGTAATCGACGGCTCGTTTTTAAACGCCGTCGAGATTTTCTCGTAGGCACGTTCGCTGATCGTGGCCCCCTGGTTCACCAGCAGCGAAGTGACCACCTGCGGATAATTGGTTTCAACCAGCGCATCGCTGACACGGCTCGAGACAGTTTCGCGATTGCTGATCGCCATCAGTTTGCCAATATCGTGGCTGGCCTCGATAATGCTGATGAGGTCGGCGTCGGACAGCACATAGCTTGCCTGCAGGATGGGCAATGCCACGCTCTCCACATCGTTGGCGAGTTTTAACACCACGTCGCGCGGCGCGTTCGGATTATCCTTCAGCCGCTCGGCCAGCACCGCGCGCACCCGCACGGTCACGTCTTTCACCAGCAGGCGAAAAATCTGCTCGGCGATTTCACGCTCACGCCCCTGAAATTTCGCGCCGTTATAGTGGCTCGACACTTTGTCGAGGATCGCGATGCGCGACTCGTGGCTTTCATCATTCAATAGTCGCTCGACGTCGGCGGACGTCAGGATCATCGGCGATGCGTAAGGGGTGCTAGTGGAGGGTTGGGCGTTCATGGATCGCGCGGCCTATCATGGTCATGAGTGTACTCATATGTTCGATGGAGTGGTCGTACCCGGCATCCGTAATCCGCTCGACCATGCGCGCGCCAAAATCCATCGTCCGGTATTTGCCATACTCGGTTTCCTGCAGCGCCAGTTGCAGCATGGTGCGCACGGCCGGGTAGAACGTCTCGGGCAATTGCGAAGAATCATACAGTGCCTTGAACCCAAGCGGGCCCGGATCGAGCAGCAGAATACGCGCATTATTCACCGGCACCCCGACACGCTTGGACAGCGCCGTTTCAAAGAAACGCAAATCGCCAATGCACAGCGAGCGGATAATCACCGAATCCGTGAGGCGCTTGTTACGGTGCATCTGATCAATCAGTTTGCTGATTTCCTGCTGGCTCATCCAGGGTGAAATAAACTGCAAGGTGGCGGTTTCGCGTGCACGGCTCGACACATCGTCGACGACATGTTTGCCCATGCGGTATTTTTTGCTGAGTTGCTTCTTCAGATTATCCGACACTTTGGAAAATAATTTCTCGGCAAATGTGTAGGGCAGGCCGCCGCGATACACCATTTCCTCGAGCACGCGGTTATCGCGCGCGAATTCTTCAATCACCGTTTCAATGCTGGTTTCGGCGAGCGATGCATTACGGTTGGCAAGCAGTTGGCGGGCAATATCGGGGTCGCGGCGTTCGACCAGCGCATGGCTGAGTTCCTTCGAAACCGATTCGCGCGAAGCGATGGCTTTTAGTTTCGCGTGTTCACGGGTGGCGTGCACAATCGCCACCAGATCGTCTTCGGTCAGCACATAGGAATGCTGCAATACGGGCACGGCCACATCCACATGGTCGTGCGCCATCGTGAGTACGATATCGTGCGGCACCTGCAGATTGTTTTTCAGTTCTTCGGCAATAATTTTGCGGACTTTAATTTCGGTGTCTTTCAGCAGCAGCCGGAAAATCTCGTTGGCAAGGCGCACTTCGCCTTCGCTGAACAGACCCGAATTATAGCCGGTCGAGATTTTCTGCGCGATACGGCCGCGCATCGCCGCCGAGGGTTCGCGCACCAAAAGCTGGATATCTTCACGGGTAATATTCATGCCGCCATGGTCCACTGGTTGTACTGCCTGCACATTGCTACCTATGGTTAATTTACCGCGAACTGCTTAATTCTTTATTAACATACCGCCGATTTCGGCGCAACTGGCGCATTTTATTCAAATTTTGCAGCCACGGTTTTCCGCCGTTCTTGACGTATGGAATGGCTACGCTACAAAGGCTTATCGCTTGACCCCTGTGCAGGAGCGCCACACATGCAGAAACTTTACACAAATGCCACACAAGCACTCGACGGCCTTCTTGTCGACGGTTTGACGATTATGTCAGGCGGGTTCGGCCTGTGCGGTATTCCGGAACACAGTATTGCAGCGCTGAAAAAATCGGGCATCAAAGGCCTCACCATTATCTCGAACAATTGCGGTGTCGACGATTTCGGCCTCGGTATTTTACTCAAAGACCGCCAGATCAAAAAAATGGTGAGCTCGTATGTCGGCGAGAATAAAACGTTCGAGACGCAATATCTCGCAGGCGAACTGGAAATCGAGTTCAACCCGCAAGGCACTCTGGCCGAGCGTATTCGTGCCGGTGGTGCAGGAATTCCAGCATTTTTCACTAAAACCGGCGTCGGCACTATTGTTGCCGAAGGCAAAGAAATCCGCAGTTTCAACGGCGCCGATTATGTGATGGAAACGGGCCTCACCGCAGATTTATCCATCGTCAAAGCCTGGAAGGCCGACAAAGCGGGCAACCTGATTTACCGCAAAACGGCGCGCAACTTTAACCCGATGATGGCGATGGCCGGAAACGTCACCGTCGCTGAAGTCGAGGAAATCGTGGAAGTGGGCGAACTCAACCCCGACGACATCCACACCCCCGGCATTTACGTGCAACGCTTTTTCAAAGGCGAGCATTTCGAAAAACGTATTGAACAACGTACTACGCGGGCGGCGTAACACCAACCTGTCATCCCGGGTTTATCCCGGGGTGACAATTTTGAGAATACAGGGAGACTAGTATGGCCTGGAATCGCGACCAAATGTGCACACGCGCCGCGCGTGAATTGCAAAACGGTTTTTACGTCAATCTCGGCATCGGCATCCCCACGCTGGTCGCCAACCACATTCCGGCGGGCATGACGGTGACGCTGCAAAGCGAAAATGGCATGCTGGGCATGGGGCCTTTTCCGCTCGACTCGGAAGTGGACGCCGACCTGATTAACGCAGGCAAGCAAACGATTTCGGAGCTGCCGGAAAGCGTGTATTTCAGTAGCGCCGATTCATTCGCCATGATTCGCGGCGGCCATATCGACCTCACCATTTTAGGCGCACTGCAAGTAAGCGAGCGCGGCGACCTCGCCAACTGGATGGTGCCGGGCAAAATGGTCAAAGGCATGGGCGGGGCGATGGATTTGGTGGCGGGCGTAAAACGCGTGGTGGTCATCATGGAACATTGCGCGAAAGACGGCTCGGCAAAACTCGTGCATAATTGCAGCCTGCCCCTCACCGGCTTGGACGTCGTCGACCTCATCATCACCGAACTCTGCGTGTTCGAAATCCGCGACGGGGCCATGCACCTCATCGAACTCGCCGACGGTGTGACAGCGGATGATGTGCGCGCCAAAACCGAAGCGACTTACACCGAAGCGCTGGCGAAAAAAGCGGCTTAATTATGCCACTTCCGTCGGTGGGGTTTCACCTTCGCGCCGGTCGTGGCGACGGCTTTCAGAATCATCGGAATTTCGGTGTCGGGCACGGTGGTGATGTAGCGGCCGCTGCGCGCTTCGCTCACCACGGCCGTGGCGGCAATATGGTGGTCGCCCAGCATGAGGGTGATGCCCTGCATGTGGGTTTTGTTCGTGCGCGCTTCGAACACGCCGTCGCGCTTACGCCATTCCACATCCGTCAGCGAGCGCAGGGCGGCTTCTATCGGGTCTTCGTAGGCCATATAGTATTTCCTAATTAGGTTGCGCTCGCTTCGCGGCGCGAAATCGCCGCTTTCGGCGACGATTTCGATAGTATTTCCGAATCAAATTAATTCGGAAATACTATAGATTCTCCACAGAACAAGCATGTCATCCCGGCTTTATGCCGGGATCCATCTTCCTGAAAGTATAGTATTTCCTAATTAGCTTGGCCTCCCATCGACATGCGCCGTGACATACCTCCCCCCTGTAGAGGGGGAGGTAGACATGCGCGTGGCTACGAGGTGCATTGTGCCATGCTAATTAAGAAATGCTATAAAAAGACGGACCCCGCTATAAGAACGGGGTGACACTCACAGCAAGAGGAAAGGGTTGCGCTACACCCCACCCATGGTGCAAATCAGTTTCCATTCCGCGCCCGTCACCGGCTGCACCGACAGCCGCGCCGAGGTAACGAGGGACATCGTGGAGAGTGCCTTGGTGGCTTTCACGTCCGCCAGTGTCACGGGAGTTTTTAACGGCCGCGTGGCGCGCACGTCCACCATCATGAACTTGCCCGTGGCATCGCTCGGGTCGGGGTAATATTCGCGGATCACTTCCACGATGCCGACGATTTCTTTGCCTTCGTTACTATGATAAAAAAAACCAAGGTCCCCGACCTTCATCGCCATCATCTGCTGCTTGGCGAGGTGGTTGCGCACGCCGTTCCAGTGCGTGCCTTTGGTACCCGCGCGCGTCTGCTGCTCCCAGCTCCAGCTCGACGGTTCGGATTTGAACAACCAATAGTTTTTACTTTGCGCCCGGCTCGGTTTACTAACCTCGCCATGGCGCGCGCGTTCGCGGCTCATGGCTGACTCGCGCTGCTGCGCTCACTCGCCTCTTTATACACCACCACCACGCCGCGCTTTTTGAAATAGGTTTGCAGCATTTTGCGACCCTGCCGGTTGTTCTGCGGTAGGCGCGTCGGGTCCATCAGCACCTGCTTTTCGCCTTTGTCGGCAAGCGCCTGCTTCAGGCCCGCGATTTTTTCATCGAGCCCTACATTATTACCGTCCAGCGACGCATGGACCGCGTCGAGGGCCTGTTTCACCGCGTCGACCATTTAGGCCGCCAGCTCGAACGTGGCATCCACTTCAACCGCCACGCCGAACGGCAGGCCGGATACGCCGACCGCGAAGCGTGCATGCTTGCCATGCTCGCCCATGAGCGCCACCATCAGGTCGGAGGCGCCATTGGCGACTTTGGGGTGGTCGGTGAAATCGTCCGGCGCGTTCACAAAAATACCCATGCGAATCAGTTTTTTGATGCGTGATAAGTCGCCGCCGAGGGCTTTTTGCACATGCGCCAAAATGTTAATGGTGCACAATTTTGCGCATTCCTGACCCTGCTCAATGGTAAATTCACGGCCCACTTTACCAATGAATTGCGGCTTGCCCCCCTCCATCGGCAACTGTCCCGACACATATAAAGTGGTGCCGGCAATCATGCAGGGCACGTAATTTGCCGCCGGAAGGCTGACTTCAGGCAAAATAATGTTCATTTCTTTCAGTTTGTTGATGATTTCTGTCATGGTATCCTCTGGTTGATTCGGCTGGACCCTAATCGCCCGCTTAGCTGTTGTAAATATGCATTACCCGGGCTGTGAAGTTTTTGCAGAAATTCGTCATTGTCATAAAATTGTAATAAAACTGTAACAAAACTGTGATAATAGTTAACGACGGCGATTTTTCCTAGACCGTCAATCACGACCAAGTCGATGATTGCGTGTAATAACATGATGGAGTGGTACATGAAGTTAACTTTGAATACCGATAAAATGATGTCGCTGGCGCTGTGCCTGTGTGCAGCCTATGCGGCAATGTTGCTGCCCGCCGAAGCACTGGCCCAGACGGCCGGTGGCTTGGGTGGCGGCGGCGCCACGATCGGGCGGACGCTTTGCACCGTGGTACAATGGTTCACCGGCCCGGTCGGCCAGGGGATTGCCACGCTTGCGATCATCGTGATCGGCGTCGGCGCCCTGATGGGTAAAGTGTCGTGGGGTATGGCCATCATCGTCGGTATCGGCGTGGCCGTGATCTTCGGTGCTCCCGCGATCGTGGGCGAGCTTGGCACCGGCCGCAGCGGTTGCTCGAACGGCGGCGGTCTCTTCTAGGCGTCGTTGAACGTTTAATTCACGGGCGGCCAGAATGCTGTTCTGGCCGCCCATCTTCCTCCCGACCGGCACGCACCGCATGGAGCGGGGGGCTTACCTATCACCCAACGGGCAGGCATGACGCGCGCGCGCAACCGATTGCTCAAGGCGAAACACGAGACAGCGGATAGCCGCAATCTCGAGGAATACCGCGATATCGCCGACGATGTCATCGAGTCCGACTTTGTCCCCTATGCCTGTTTGTACGACGCCGACAGCATCGCCACCAAAGACGGCGAAGTGCTGCAAATCATCAAAATCACCGGCCACGGCTTCGACGCGAAAGCGCAGGGTGACCTGCGTGCTGCCATCCGCAGCGCCATCCGCACCCATATCCCAAGTGTCGAATACGCCATCTGGATGCATACGCTGCGCCGCCACCGCAATTTGCTGACGCGCGCCCATTTCCCCGACAAATTCTCAGGCCAGGTCGACGAGGCATGGCGCACCCAGCACCCGGCCAGCCTGTCGTATGTGAACGAGCTGTACATTACCATCGTGCGCGCAGGCGAACCTGCCAGCATGCGCAACAAAAAAGCGTTCTTGCAAAGCCTGTGGCCCCCACGCGACCGCGACTTGCGAAACGACGCCTTGGCGCAGCGCAATAACGAATTAGGGGCGGTCTGCACAAAAATCCTCGCTCAGTTGGCGCCATTTGGTGCCAAGCGACTGACGGTTGTCGACCGCGATGGGCAATTTTTCAGCGAGCAGCTCGAATTCCTCGAGAAACTCATCAACCTCGAAGAGCGCCCGATGCCGGTGCCTGAGCGTGACCTGAGCCAGGTGCTGACTTCCGGCGAAATCACCTTCGGCTTTAATGCGATGGAAGTGCGCACCGCCGAAAACCACCGCCGTTTTGCCTCGATCCTGACGGTGAAGGAGTATAAAGAATCCACCCTGCCGGGCATCGACCAGTTCCTCGATATTCCGTGCGAAGTTATCATTACGCAATGCTTCGATTTTGTCGGCGAAGACACCGCGCGCGACGCCTATGCGACGCAGGCGCGCTACCTTGGGCTCAGCGGCGACAAGGAACTGCGCCAGTGGATCGAGATCGACCGGCTCACCCAGCAAGGTGTAGGCGCGCGCCTGTTCGGCGAACAGCAAACCAGCATTTTCCTCATCGCACCGACCATCAACCAACTGGAAGCCAATGTGCGCCTCACCCAAAAAGCCATGGCGCGCCTGGGCATGGTGATGGTGCGCGAGGATTTGCGCTTCGAAGATTGCTACTGGGCGCAGCTGCCCGGTAATTTCAGTTTCATCAGCCGCAAAAAGTCGGTGGATACCGAGCATCTCGCCGGGTTCGTGAACCTGCAAACAGCGCCCATGGGCAACTCGGCAGGCACGCCCTGGGGCCCGCCCGTTACTCTGTGCACCACCTTGCAGGACAAACCCTACTTTTTCAATTTCCACCGGGATGCGCTGTTACACACCATTATCCTTGGAAAAGCGGGCACCGGCCGCACCACCTTCACCCATTTTCTGCTCGCCCAGTCGCGAAAATTCTCAACCCGCGTCTGGTACCTCGATACTAGCGGGCGGGTGGGCAGTTTTCTCACGGCACTCGGCGGCACCATGCACATTCCGGGCAGCGCACCATGCGGCCTGAACCCTTTTGCCCTGCCCGATAGCCCCACCAACCGCGAATTTCTGGCGCTGTTTCTATCAACCCTCGTTGACCCCAGCGGCACCGGGCTCACCCGCAGTTCGCTCGAGTTTTTTCAGTCGCTGGTGGCCGCTGCCATGCAGCTACCCGCCCCGCAGCGTCGCCTCACCAGCTTGTTGCCACCCCTGCGCAACGCCGACCCGGCGCTGGCCAACGCCATTGCTCGCTACTGCGAAGGCGGCGAATTCGGTGGGCTGTTCGATGCCCCAACCGACACGCTGGCGCTTGGGCCTCTGTGCGGCTGGGATATTTCCGGCTTCATGCAAAACGACGCGACGCGCGTGCCGCTGGTCAGTTACCTGTTGCACCGCATGACGGCCGCGCTTGACGGCACCGCCACCCAGCTCGTACTCGCCGAAGGGTTCCGCCTGTTGGACACACCGCTGTTTGGGCCCCGCGCCGCCGGCTGGTGCGACTACCTGGCACAACGCAATACCGCAATTATTTTCAATATCGAGGATGTGGACACAAGCAGCCAGTATAACTTCGCGGCGGCGGTGAGCGCGAAAGCCGCCAGCATTTTTGCCATGCCCAACCCCCATGCCGGCGGCGAATACGCCATGGGGTTTGGCCTCAGCGAATCCGACATTGCAAGTATTGGCTACATCGACCGGCGTCACCATCAGGTGCTGCTCAAGCGCGGCGAGGAATCGACGGTGCTGAAGCTGAACCTCGATAGCCTGGGGCCGGAGTTGCTCACTACCCTCACCGCACGCCGCGCACCCGTGGCCCCACAGCGCTCCGCCGCTGACATGCTCGCCGAGCTGATGGGTTACGGTGAAAAGGTAGGCACATGAGCGCACAACCTTATCGTTTAGGGCGTATGCTAGCCGGTTACGGCATGTTGGCGCTCGCCTTTATGCTGATGATCGACCCGGCCTTTGCCCAAGCCGTTGGCGGCGCATCAGAAAGTTTTCGCTGCAGCGGGGGCCGTGCCAGCGGCCAGCTCTACGACTCGGGCACGAAGTGCCCGACGGTACTAGCGTTCAACAATATTTTCTCATTCCTGATCTGTAACTTTGAGCATTTATCGAGCAACTTGCTCGGCAACATGTATTGCGGTGTGGTTGCGGCACTCACGCCGGCCTTCCTTGCCGTCGTGACCCTGGCCGTCACGTTTCAGGGGGTGTCGTTCACCCTCGGCCTCAACCCACGTGCCACGGCGCGCGACCTGCAGATATTCCTGCTCAAAATTTCCATCATCACCGCATTCGCCACCAACGCCGATTACCTGATTGGCCTTGGCTATAATTTTTTCGTCAACGGCATTCGCGACGGCGCGCTGGTGGTGTTATCGGCCATCCCCGGCGGCCCGAACGGCAACATCAAAGACGGCACGCAACTGTACAAGCTGCTCGACGGGTTTTTGGGTAAAGTCATCACCTTCGCCACGGATTACCTGGGTGCGCAAGCCACCGGCGACAAAAAAGACTTCTGTAAAAACGCCATTTTCGCGGTGATGGCGATTATGGCCGTCGCCTTCCCGCCCATTTTTTACCTGGGGCTTCTCATCCTGTTTCGCATTGCCATTACTTTTCTGCGGGCGGTGTTCGGTTACATCTATGCCATCGTGGGCATTGCGTTCCTGATGGTGCTGTCACCGTTTTTCCTGTCCTTCGCCTTGTTCCGTCAAACGCAACAGCTGTTCGAAAAATGGGTCGGCTACATGGTGTCGTTCGCGCTGCAGATCGTGTTGCTGTTTGCGTTTCTCACCTTCATCCTGCTGATTGATGTCAAACATATCAGCGAGAGCCTGCCGAACATTATCGTCTATAACGAAAACCCCCAGGAAACCACGTCGTTCCGCTTCCCCTGGCAATATTGCACCCTGTGCGATTTCAAAATCGTCGACAAAAATGATAAGGAGATCACCGCTGATAAAAGTGGCCGCTACAAAAGCCTGATCGGTGAGGGGAAGATGGTGTGTAAGGACAACCCACCCAAACCCATTGGCGCACTACAGGCGCTCGCCCCACCCGCAAAGAAAACTACCGGACTGACGGCGCAGCAATCGGCAGAACAAAATCGCCGAACCAGCGCCTTGCTCACCTTCGCAGGCTTCGGGCTGTTGTCGCTGCTGGTGCTCGCCTATGTGATTGAAGAGATACTGGCGCTGCTGCCCTCGATGGCGCAATCGCTGGCCAGCAGCTATGGCGGCGCAAGCTACGCGCCGCAATTGGGCGGCGGCTTCAGCCCCTATGGCCGCAGCACTGCCAGTTTGCCATTTGAAGGACTCGGGCGAGAAATGTTCGGTGAGGATTCAGTCGACCCGTCGCGGGCCAGCATCGGCTCGTTTGGTCGCGGCCTTGCCCATAGCGGCGATTCCGTGACCGGCACGGTGAAGGGCGTGCGCGATGCGGTGAGTGGCCTCATCACCGGGCGCGATGGCAAAGGCCTTGGCACTGGCGAACGTGATAGTAGCGGCCAGCGTTCAGAAGGTGGCATCGGCAATGCATTCGCCGACTGGTTGTCCGACCCCAACCGCATCGATCAGTAACTCGGTGGGATAACTCGTCCCCGGCGCTTGCAATCTCATTTACTCAAGATATAGTCGGTGCCGGATGTGTTACCTACTAGCAACAGTAGGTCGAAGGGGTAGCGGTGAAACGTAAGCAGGCGCAGGTTTCCGAAGGTTCGATGCACTGGTATCAGGACAAGTACCAGCATGTGCTGACCCAGCGCAATGTGCTGGCGCTGATTGCCCTCGTTGCGCTTGCTACGGCACTTGCCGCCGTCTTCGTGGTCGCGCAAATCGCACCGCTGAAAACCGTCGAGCCCTATTTGCTGCAGATCGACGAGAAAACCGGCATCACCCAAAAGGTCAACCCCATCAGCCAGGCCGATTACGCCGCCAACGAAGCGATTGACCGCTATTTCACCAGCACCTACCTGCGCGTGCGCGAAAGCTACAATTTCAGCATTCTGCGCTACAACTATAATCTGGTGCGGCTGATGAGCGCGCCGGAAGTATTTTACCGTTTCCGCGAATCCAACGACCCGAGTGACAAAAAATCGGTGCCAGGCGTATTAGGCGCCGAAGGCCAGCGCGACATTAAAATCAAGTCGATCGTTTATGTCAGCAACCCGGTGCGTCCGGGCGAACGCGTGGTGCCCAATACGTCGAAAATCATGCAGGCCCGCATCACCACGATCGATATTCTGCCAAACCAGGCCGACAGCATACAAAGCTGGATCGTCACCATCACGTTTGAATATGCCGACCTGCATTTGAACGAGGCCGATCAATTGCTCAACCCCCTTGGCTACACCGTCACCGGCTACCAGATTCAGCGGGAGATTAATTAATGAAAAAGAGAGAGACCAGAGGCCAGAGGTCAGAGGCCAGAAAACTACGCACATTACGGCTGTTCACGTTCGCGGCGATCGCTGCTGCTCTTTCCCTGACCTCTGGCCTCTGGCCTCTGGCCTCCTCTGCCACCCCCATCGCCACCGACAGCCGCATCAAGACCTTCGTCTTCAACGCCAACGAAGTCTATTCCATCACCACCCATTACGGCTATCAGAGCAACGTCGAATTCGGCACCCACGAAACCATCGACACCGTCTCGATCGGCGATCGGGTGGGTTGGCAAATTATACCAGCCGGGCGGCGGCTGTTCATCCGCGCGATGGAAGAAAACGCCCACACCAACATGACAGTGGTCACCAGCCAGCGCGCCTACCAGTTCGACCTGCGTTCCTCGAGTGCCGACGCGGTATTCGGCAGCGAAGAGCTCACGTATGTGGTGCGCTTTTTCTACCCCGACGATCGCAATTCCGGCGCACCCATGCCGGTGTCGTTCAACGCCCCGACGCCTTTGCCACCTGTAGCCCTCGCAGCACCCGCGCCGGCCATGCCACTTTCCACCGGGTCGATTCCGCCACGCCCGGCGCTTGCTGCAACTTCACCCACCGCCAATTACCGCTACACGTTCAGCGGTCCGAACACGCTTGCCCCGCTGAAAATTTATGACGACGGGCGTAGCACTTACTTCAAGCTGCCCGGCGGCACGGCACCTCAGGTGGCCGTGATTACTGCGGCGGGCCAAACGCTTTCGGTTCCCACGCGCCGCACGGCGGATGGGTTGCTGGTGGTGGATGTTGTCGCACCGCGATTCAGCCTGCAGCAGGCCGGGCAGCAAGTCATCGTGTACAACGAAGCAGCGGGGTAGGGAAACGCATGGCTGATACTCCTCCTCCGCCGCCACCTCCGGAAAATCCCTTCGCCAGTGCGGGCGATACCGACCCATTTGCCCTGCCCCCGGAAAACGAGGGGCTGGGCCAAGGCACACCATCGGTTGCTGCGCGCCCCGGCCGGGTGCTGGCAGTTTTGGCTATGGTTGCCGCCGCATTGCTGTTCCTGCTCTATAATATTTTCTTCAGTTCGAAACCCAATGAAGAAGATCTCAAGCCCAAAGAACGCACCGTCGTCGCGCAGCCCATGGAGCCACCCGAGTTGCCGCGCGACCCCGCGCCCATTGCGCCACCTGTTGGCATTTTACCGCCGGAAATTCCGAAGCCTGCAGAAATCCAGATCCTGAAACCCCAGGATGATGGCACCGCGAAAGCCGAAGCCGACGCCCGCCTGCGTTCCAAAATGCTGGTGGTCGATGGCAGTGGCAGCGCCCTCGGCGACGCACTCGGTGGCGGCGATGACAAGTCTGCCTCAGCCGATGCAAACAGCCAGTTCGCCGATAACATTGCCCGTGGCAACACTAAGGCCGAGCGGGTGCTGGCCACGCATATCGGCGATCTTCGCCGCACCATTGCTCAAGGGCGCATCATCCAGGCCACCATGGAATCGGCGCTTAACACCGACCTTCCCGCTCCCATCCGCGCCATCGTCAGCCGCGACACCTTCGCCGAAGCAGGCACGGTCGCGCTCATTCCCAAAGGCTCGCGGCTCATTGGTGAATATAACACGCAGCTCTCCGGCGGCCAAAGCCGGGTGTTTGTGGTCTGGACCCGCGTCATCCGCCCCGATGGGATTGACGTGCTGCTCAACTCGCCCCTCGTCGACCAGATTGGTCAAGCAGGCGTCGCCGGGCAAGTCGACACCAAATTCCAGGCAATTTTCAGCCGGGCGGTGCTGTCGAGCGTCGTCAGCATCGCCTTCGCCAGCCTGAGCGATACCATCAATGGCAGTGGCCAGACTTCGACCACCAACTCCAACGTCGGCACCACACAATCGGGTGATGGCGCGACGACGGCCACCGTGAATGCCCTAAATCGCCTGGGCAGCACGACAGACGGGTTCCTGCAACGCCTCGTGGATGTGCGCCCCACCATTCTGGTCGACCAGGGCACCCCGGTGAATGTTTTCGTCAACCGCGACCTCGTTTTTCCGAGTGATGTGGCCGGTACGCGGGTGATTAATTAGGGTATAGGGTTTAGGGTATAGGGTTTAGTGAAGTCGTATCGAGAGTTGGTCGTTTGGCAGAAGGCCTTTAGCCTTGCGAACACGTGTTATTCGATTACCGGCACTTTTCCAAAGAACCAGCAATTCTCGTTGGTGCAGCAAATACAGCGCGCCGCCGTCTCGATTCCCTCTAACATCGCAGAAGGCTATAATCGGCAATCCAGAAAAGAATATGTACAATTTCTTCACATCGCATTCGGATCGATTGCTGAATTAGAGACACAACTGCTTATTGCTAGGGAACAAGGTTATATTGATGATAGAATGCTAGAGCAGTTGGCCACAGCAATTATAGAAATAAGTAAAATGCTCCGCAGAATGATAGAAAAGCTAAAAGCCCCTAAACCCTAAACCCTAAACCCTCCCTATGAACATCACCGCGCTCGATACCTTCCTCGAACCCCTGCATGCCCTGTTCGCTGAAGACGGCATTCAGGAGATTTCCATCAATCGCCCGGGCGAAGCGTGGGTCGAGCGTTACGGCGAAATGGCCCGCGAAGAGCTGCCGCAAATGACGCTCGAGCATATGCGTTCGCTCGCGCATCTTATTGCCCAATCCACTTCGCAAAGCATTTCGGAAGAAAAACCGCTGCTTTCGGCTAACTTACCGGGCGGTTACCGTATCCAAATCATCATCCCCCCCGCGTGCGACGCAGGCGTGGTCATGGCCATCCGCAAACAAACCGCGCTCGACATGGACCTCGACAAATACGAGGCACTCGGTGCGTTTGAAAGCACCAAAACCGGCCTCGGCCACAAAGACCCGGTCGACGCGCAGTTGCAGGAACTCTACGACCGTGGCGAGGTGAAAGCCTTTATCAACCTCGCGGTGAAGTCGAAGAAAAACATGATCATCTCGGGCGGCACCTCGACCGGTAAAACCACCTTCATGAATGCCGCGCTCAAATCCATCCCGGCCGGTGAGCGGTTGATTACCGTCGAGGACGTGCGCGAGGTGAACATCAATCACGTGCCCAACCGCGTGCACCTGTTGGCCTCCAAGGGCGGCCAAGGCCGCGCCAAAGTCACCACGCAGGATTTAATCGAAGCATGCCTGCGCATGCGGCCCGACCGCATTATCGTCGGCGAGTTGCGCGGGGCCGAGGCGTTCAGCTATTTGCGCGCGGTGAACACCGGCCACCCGGGCTCCATCGCCACGCTGCACGCCGATTCGCCGACGCTGGCGATTGAGCAGCTCATCCTGATGATCATGCAGGCCGATCTCGGCATCACCCGTGACCAGATCAAGGAATATGTAGAGAGCGTGATTAACGTCATCATCCAGCTGCGGCGCGGCGAAAAAGGCCGCCGCTTCGTGAGTGAGATTTATTTTAAACCACTGGGCGGCTGATTTTACGATTGACGTCACACGTATTTTATGACAATCTACGCGTACACATTCCGTAATCTGGATGCAGCAATTTTCCAAATACCGCGATAAGAACACAGCGGATTTTGCCGCCGGAAAGCGGGTGCGGGCGTTTCATGCGTTCAAAGATCAGGCCGAGCGACGGCTTGACATACTGGAAGCGGCGACCTGCCTGAACGACCTGATGCGCCTGCCCAGCAATCGCTTCGAAGCACTGCGCGGCGACAGGAAAGGCCAGTACAGCATTCGCATCAATCAGCAGTGGCGGGTGTGTTTTGAATGGCCCGATGAAAGCGAACATCCCTTCCATAATGAAATTGTCGATTACCACTAGGAGCTTCTATGCCGCGCACCCCCATCCACCCCGGAAAATTTCTGGCCGACGAGCTGGAAACGCTGAACATGAACGCCGCTCAGCTTGCGGGGATTTTGCATATTCCACCCAACCGCGTGTACCAGATTCTGCAGGGAAAACGTAGCCTGACAGCGGACACGGCGCTGCGTTTGGCACAGTGGCTAGGCACTTCGGCTCAGTTCTGGCTGAATTTACAGACGCTCTACGAACTTCGCTGCGCCGAGCAGGAAATTGGCCGCGAGATCAAACGTACCATCCGCCCGTGGCAGATTTCTAATATGCCCAAGGCGACACGACCGCATCAGGCGGAGTCATCGCTATCGGACACATCCCACTAGACCCTAACCCCTAAACCCTATACCCTGCGCCTCATGCCCGAATACATGAAAGGTCTGTTGAATAAAATCTTCCTCGCGCTGCTGATTGTGCTGACGCTGGGGGTGCCGATTTATGGCGGCATCTGGGTGGGCTACACGCTGGGCGACCGTTATTACCGCAGCGCCGCGCATTACCCCATGCCCACCATGCGCACCTATGCCGAAGCGGCCTTCAACCCGCCCTGGGTGATGGTGCGCAAATACATCGAGTTTCACAACACCGTGAAGCGTGCCCTCGCCGACCCGACCTACGGCAAATCCTACGAGTATTATTACTTCAACAATAAATTCACCCTGCAGTTTTACCTGCCCGTCGTCGTCGGTGGCTTCATGGGGCTGTTCACCCTGTTCCTGATGCGCGCGGTCTTAAGCGACTGGCGGCCTTACCGCAAAAAAGAAAAAATCCACGGTGACGCCAAATGGGCCAGCGAAATCGATATCCGCCGCGCCAAAATGCGCGCCAAAAAGGGCCTGCTCATGGGCCGCACCGGCAGCGCCAATTATTTGGTGATCGACGATTTCCAGCACGTGCTGCTGTTTGCACCAACCGGCTCGGGTAAAGGGGTCGGATTCGTGATCCCGAACCTGTTATTCTGGGAAGAGTCCGTCGTGGTGCACGACATCAAGGGCGAAAACTTCGAATTATGCAGCGGCTACCGCAACAAAAAGCTCGGCCAAACCAGCTATTACTGGAACCCGGCCGACCCGAATGGCATTTCGCATTGCTACAACCCGCTCGACTGGATTTCCGAAAAGCCGGGCCAGATGGTGGATGACGTGCAGAAAATCTGCAACCTCGTGCTGCCCGAGCAGGAATTCTGGCAGAACGAAGCCCGCTCGCTCATGCTGGGCGTGATTTTGTACCTCTGCGCGGTGCCCGAAAAAGTGACGAGCTTCGGCGAAGTCGTGCGCACCATGCGCTCCGACGACGTGGTCTATAATCTTGCGGTGGTGCTCGACACCATCGGCGGCAAAATCCACCCGGTATCGTACATGAACATTGCGGCGTTTTTGCAAAAGGCCGACAAGGAACGCTCGGGCGTGGTGTCCACCCTCAACTCCGGCCTGGAACTCTGGGCGAACCCACTGATCGACACCACGACCGCGAGCTCGGATTTCGACATGCAGACGCTGAAGAAAAAGAAGCAGTCGGTGTTCGTGGGCGTGACGCCGGACAACTTACAACGGCTCGAGCCGCTGCTAAAGGTATTCTACCAGCAGGCGACCGACTTCTTAACCCGCAACCTGCCCAAAGCCGACGAGCCGCACGGTGTGATGCTGATGATGGATGAGTTCCCGTCCTTGGGCGAAATGCCGCAATTCCAGATCGGCATCGCTTATTTCCGCGGCTATCGCGTAAAACTGTTCCTCATCGTTCAGGATACGCAGCAGCTGAAAGGCATTTACGAAGAAGCGGGCATGAACAGCTTCCTGTCCAACAGTTATTACCGCGTCACCTTCTCGGCCAACAACATTGAAACCGCGAACATGATTTCGCAGTTGGTGGGCAATAAAACGGCGATTGCCGAATCCAACAACCGGCCGAAATTCCTCGATTTCAACCCGGGCTCGCGCACCATGCAAATCTCGGAAACCCAGCGTGCGCTGCTGCTGCCGCAGGAAGTCATCCAGCTACCGCGCGACGAACAGATCATCCTCGTCGAGTCGTTCCCACCGATTAAATGTAAAAAGATTTTCTACTTCAAAGACCCGTTCTTCAAGCGCCGCCTGCTGCCCCCCATGCCCGTGCCCGTGCAAGAACCCTACGACCCGCGCAAAAAGAAAAAAGCCGTCGCCGCCCCGCCACCCCCGCCCCCCGGCGGCGGCAGTAGTAGCGCCCCACCACCTAAGTCGGGTACACCTGCGACGACTTAGTATTGGACTTGTGCATGCCTGTTATGTGATAATACTGAAGTACGATGGATGGAGATTCACCCAGAATGACACGCCATGTTACCCCCCCCCCCGCATAACCTAAATCGCGGTTTTTCGCTCGTCGAACTCTCGATCGTGTTGGTCATTCTCGGCCTGCTGACGGGCGGGATTTTGGCTGGGCAATCCCTGATTCGGGCGGCGGAGTTACGAGCCGTAAGCACGGAATATAGTAAATATGTGACGGCTTTAGGCACTTTTCGCGATAAATATTTTGCTATGCCTGGCGACATGAGTAATGCCACAAAATTCTGGCTAACAGCAACCACTTGCCCCGGCACCAGCGCCAGTCCAAGTACGGGGACCGCTACCTGTGATGGTGATGGTGATGGTGCTCTCGCGCCAAACACCGCTAACTCGAACGAACTTTTTCGTGCATGGCAGCATTTAGCCAATGCCGGTCTTATCGAGGGAAATTACACCGGTGTGGCCAACTCAACTACAGCATCCAACTCGGATATTCTTTTCGGAACGAATATTCCTAAAAGTAAAATGAGCAATAGCGGTTGGATGTTATATACTTTTGGCGATGTGCCTGCATCCAGCACCATTTACTTTGAGGGCAGTTACGGATCTATTTTGTTTTTTGGTGCATCCAACCCTACCTGCTGCCCCACGAGCGCAAATTTGAAGCCTGAAGAAATGTGGAATGTCGACACCAAATTAGATGACGGCAAGCCTGGAACCGGAAAAGTGGTGACGCTTGAGCAGAACATCAATTGTCACGACCAAACGCCGGGAGCTGGCAATCTTGCCGGTGTTGCTTCCTACGCGCTCTCGGTGAACGCGACGACATGTTCAATGATTTTCCGTAATGTTTTTTAGTTGTTTAACCGAGCGGCGCACGGTGTTCCAATACAACAGCCCCATCAGCACCGCCCCCAGCGGCACGTGGGCGTATTCGGCGATGCTGCGCAGGAATAACGGGCTGATAAACACCACGGCGAGTAGCGATTTTTCGTAAGCGGCGAAACCGTTGCGCAGGCCGTGCTGCACCAGCAAGGCGATTGCCGGGGCAAGCAGTGTCAGGTCGTAATCGAAGCTGTAGGGCGTCGCGAGCACAGTGGCGATGATAAGGGCCGCGTATTTAAGCGCATCTGCCGCCGGGCTGCGCCAGAAGCTCCACAGGGTTTTGGCGAGCCCCAGCGTGACGCCCAGTTGCACGGCATAAGCGAACGCAACGCCGCCGCCCCACAGCCGCACGGCTGCAAAGACGCTTTGTATTTTATAAAAATCGCCACCGCCCTGCTCCAGCACATTTTCGCGGCTGAATTGCAACGCGCCAGCGAACGCCTCCCACACCTCAGCCCCAAACATGAGCGTAGCGCAGGCACATAGCGCTAGCACCGTCAGCGTCGCTGCAAACATGGCGCGCCAGTGTGCCCCGGCCACCAACGCCAGCGGAATCAGCAGCCCGAATTGGGGTTTGTAGCACAGCATGCCGAGTAACACCCCGGCCACCACCGGGCGGCCGCGCAACAGCACCAGCCCCGCTCCCAGCAGCGCCGCGCTCAGCAGCCCGTTCTGCCCATGGCCCAAATTAATAAAAACCGCCGGATACGCCAGCGCCGGTAGCAGCGCCTGCCGCCATGGCAGGATTTCAGCTACGCTGCGCACATATAGCACCAGGCTCGCCCCCTGCCACAGCACCAGCGCCGCGAGATACGGCAGATACGACAGGCCAAGCGCCAGCAGCAAAAACACCGGCGGGTAATACCATCCATATGCGCCCACTTGCGGCCCGAACAAATGCTGTTGCACGGCATGCAGCGCGTCGAGGGTGAAGCCCGCGTTGGGTGTGCCCGCTTGCGCCAGCAGCCCGGCGGCGTAAATGGCCGAAAAATCGGTGCCAAGCGGTTCGCCGCGCGCGTCGACCAACCCATGAGCACTGAACGCAAGGTAGCCGTAAACGCCCACACTCATCAGCAGCAGCATGAGGCAATAGGTGTGAATGCGGGCGCGCGTCACCCACGCGCCGTCGCGCAGGCTCATGCGGCGAGCCTTAACTGTTCTACGAGGCCCTGTTGAGGGGCAAGTGCGCGCCATGTGGGCAACGTGGCCGAAATCACCGCCAGCGTGCAGGTGGGGAAGCTGTGCACCACCTGTTCGGCCGCGCGCTCATCGGCGAAATCGCCCGCCAGCTGCCCCAGCAACGCGTGGATGCCCGGGTTATGGCCAATCAGCATCACGCGTTGCACTGCATCGTCGACCGAGTGCAATTGCGCCAGTAAATCCGCCGCACTCGCGAGGTAAAGCTTGTCGCTTAAAATCGTCGGTAGCGTCGCACCGAGGCCCGCCAATGTCTGCCGTGTGCGGCGGGCGGTGGAGCAATAGACCAGCTCGGGCCACAAGCCCTGCTCACCCAGCCACGTGCCCAGTTTTTGGGCATCCGCCAGCCCACGCGCGCTTAAATCGCGCGCATGATCGTCGCCCGCGCCTGCTTCGACGGCTTTGGCGTGGCGCAGCAGCAGCAGGCGGCGTTGCAGTGGACGTTGCATTGGTTTAGTATCCGTCTCTAGTTGCCATTCCTCCTACCGCACTCCACCCTAAAGGCAAGACGCAGCGCAGCATGAGCAAAACCAAATCCACCGTCCCCGAACTCGACCACGCACTCGTGGCGCAGCATTTTGCGAAACCCGAACACCGCTTCATCAACCGCGAATTGTCGTGGCTGGCGTTCAATACCCGCGTGCTCGAAGAAGCACGCAACCCAAATGTGCCGCTGCTCGAGCGGGTGAAGTTCCTCTCGATTTCCTCCACCAACCTCGACGAGTTCACCATGGTGCGCATCGCCGAGCTGATGGACCAGCTGCGCGACGGGGTGCACACCCTGTCGGTCGACGGGTTAAGCCCCACCCATTTGCTGGCGCGTATTCACGAACAGGTGGGGCACTTGCTGGGCGCCCAGCAGCAATGCTGGCTCGATTTACGAAAATTGCTGCATAAGCAGCAGGTAGAAATCGTCGCGCCGGAAAAACTGAGCAAGGCCGACACCGACTGGCTGAAAAACTATTTCGCCGCCAACATTTTTCCACTGCTCACCCCCGTCGCGGTTGACCCGGCGCACCCGTTCCCGTTCATCCCGAACCTCGGCATGGTGCAGGTACTGGAACTCTCGCCCGAGCGCAAAACCAAACGCATGATTGCCATGGTGCCGCTTCCCGTCACGCAGCCGCGCTTCATTCGCATGGGCTTAGGCAAAGGCACACGGCTGATGCTGCTGGAAGACGTGATTACGCTGTGTTTCGACGAGCTGTTCCCGGGCTTCAAGCTGCATGCTTCGGGCCTGTTTCGCATCGTGCGCGATTCCGACATCGACCTTGAAGACGAAGCCGAAGATTTAATGCGCACGCTCGATTTGGCGGTAAAAAAACGCCGTCTCGGCCGCGTGGTGCGGGTGAAAACCCGACGCGGCACCAGCCCCAAATTGCTGCAGTTCATGCTGCAGCATTTACCAGCATCGCCAGAGGATGTGGTTGAGGTCGATGGCCTTGTAGGCTTGGCTGCCTTGGGCGAGCTCTATAATATCGGCCGCCCGGATTTGTGTTTCAAACCGTTCAAAGTCCGCTTCCCCGAGCGCATCAACGATTTCGGCGGTGATTGTTTCGCCGCCATTCGCGCCAAAGACATTATCGTCCACCACCCCTATGAAAGCTTCGACGTGGTCGTGCAGTTTTTACAGCAGGCCGCGCGCGATCCGCAGGTAATGTCGATCAAGCAAACGCTCTATCGCACCAGCCACGACTCGCCGATTGTGCGCGCGTTGGTGGAGGCGGCGGAAAACGGCAAATCCGTCACCGCGCTGGTCGAGCTGAAAGCGCGGTTCGACGAGGAAGCCAACATCCGCCTCGCCCGCAGCATGGAGCGCGCGGGCGTGCAGGTGGTGTATGGGTTTGTGGAACTGAAAACCCACGCCAAACTCTCGCTCGTCACCCGCCGCGAAAAGAATTCGCTCACGACCTACGCGCATTTCGGCACTGGCAATTACCACCCGGCGACGGCGAAAGTATACACCGACCTGTCGTATTTCACCACCAACGCCGATTTATGCCGCGATGCGGGTTATGTGTTCAACTACATCACCGGCTACGCCAAGCCCGACAAATTCAAAAAACTCAGCGTTGCGCCACTGAATTTGCGTCGGCATTTGCTCAAACTCATCAACGCCGAAATCGAGGAAGCGCGCGCCGGGCGACCCGCCTTCATCTGGGCAAAAATGAACGCGCTGGTCGACGAGGAAATGATCGACGCGCTGTATGTAGCAAGCCAGGCCGGGGTGCAAATCGACCTCGTGGTGCGCGGCATGTGCGCGCTGAAACCGGGCATTGCGGGCTTCTCGGAAAACATTCGGGTGAAAAGCGTGGTCGGGCGGTTCCTTGAACATGCGCGCATTTACTGCTTTGGCAACGGCCACCCGCTGCCCTCGCCTTCGGCCAAAGTCTACATCGCCTCCGCCGACTGGATGGCGCGCAATTTCGACCGCCGGGTGGAAGTGATGGTGCCGATCGAAAACCCAACCGTGCACCGCCAGGTACTCGACCAGATTATGGTCGCCAACGTGCGCGACGAACGCCAAAGCTGGCGGCTGAATTCCGACGGCAGCTACACCCGCCTGAACCCCGCGCCCGACAGTTTCGCCGCGCAGGATTATTTCATGACCAACCCGTCGCTTTCCGGCCGCGGCAAAGCGCTGTCGCAATTAACGACCGCCACCGAAACCGCCACGACCACGCCCGCAACAAAGCAGCGGGGCAAGAAGTGAGCTACGTAATTCACCTGTCACCTGACACCTGTCACCCGTCACTGCTCACGTCATGACCATCACCTACAACATTCCCCACGCCGACCACCCGAAAGGGCTGATTGCGATTGTCGATATTGGCTCCAACTCGGTGCGCATGGTGGTGTATCACGCGCTCAAACGCGTGCCGTTGCCGCTGTTCAACGAAAAATACATGTGCGCGCTGGGCAAGGGGCTTGCGCGCACTGGCAAGCTGAACCCAGCGGGTGTGAAACAAGCCGAAAGCGCCATTGCACGTTTTCTGGTAATGGCGAACCGCCTGAATGTGGCCAGCCTCGACATCATCGCGACGGCCGCTATACGTGACGCGGAAAACGGGCCCGAATTCGTGCGCATGCTGGAAGCGCGTCATGGCATCGAGATCAACATCATCACCGGCAACCGCGAAGCGGAACTGGCGGCGAAAGCCATTCTGGCCTCATTCCACGAACCGCTCGGCATCAGCGCCGACCTCGGCGGCGGCAGCATGGAGCTGGCCGAAGTGTCGCGCACCCATATCGGCCGCACCGTCAGCTGCCAGCTCGGCAATTTGCGCCTGCTCGACTCCGCCGACGGTAAGCGCGATAAAATGGACGAGCTGGTGCGGCGCGAACTGAAAGATATCGACTGGCTGCGCAGTGCAATGCCGCCCTGCATCTACGCCATCGGCGGCGGGTTTCGCAGTTTGGCCAAACTGCACATGCACAAAACCGGCTACCCGCTCGACATCGTGCATGAATACGCCATGAGCCGCCGCGCCGTGAACCAAACGGTCGATAAACTGCTCGAAATGAAACCCGACGACATCGCCCTGCTGCCCGGTATTTCGGCCAAGCGGGCCAGTACCATGGTGCCAACCGCGCTGGTGCTGCAGCAATTGCTCGCCGCCACCAATGCACCCGAGGTGCGTTTCTCCGTCAGCGGCATTCGTGAGGGGTTTTTTTACGATCTGCTCGACACCAAAGCCCAGCGCGAAGACGCCCTCACCGCCAGCGCGGCGGATTTGGCGGCACTGATTGGCCGCGCCGGCACCTATGGCCGCGAACTGTTCCAATGGATGTCGCCGCTGTTTGGCACCGAACCGCTGGCGTGGCAGCGCATTCGCCAGGCCCTGTGTAAATTATCGGAGCTTGCCTGGGCGATCGACCCTAATTTCCGCAGCCGCTGGGCCTACCAACGCATCATCCAGTCGTCGCTCAAGGGCATCGACCATAAAGAGCGCATCATGCTCGCGCTCGCGCTGTATTACCGCTACTCCAGTCGCTGGAAGGGCGACAAGCACGAGCTCAAACTGCTCGACGAGCGCGAACGGCAATGGGCGCGTTGCGTGGGGCTTGCGGCCAATTTGGCGTTCCAACTTTCGGGCGGTCGGGCGGGCAATCTCTACCACGCCACCATGCGCTTTCACGACGGCGAGGTGATGCTGTCGCTCGACGAGGAGGCAGCACCGCTACGCACCGAGGCGGTCGAAAAACGCATCGACGGGTTGGGCGAAGCCATGAGAGCTTTCGCTAATTTTGTCATATAGCGCGGCTTGCTCCACGCTTCGACGCCGAACTGCTTAAGGTGCTCGTTCACATATTGCGTGTCCAGCAGTTCGTAATTCGCTTCGCGAAGAATGTCGACCAGCCGCACCAGTGCGATTTTACTCGCATCCGGTGCCCGCGAAAACATGCTCTCACCAAAAAACGCCCCGCCGATGGAAATACCGTAGAGGCCGCCGATGAGTTTCTTGGTGGGTGGTGGGTGGTGCGTAGTGGGTGGTGCAAGCGGCAGTGCATAAAAGCCCTCTCCCCTTGCGGGAGAGGGTTGGGTGAGGGGGCGTGGGTTAGGCATTGAACTTTCCGCCGCCCCCCTCCCTAGCCCTCCCCGCAAGGGGGAGGGAATGCCCAGTGTATTATTGTTTTCTGAATCCTGAATCCCGAATCCTGAATCCTGCTCGGCCCACACTTCCACACTATGCGCATGCCCTTGGCGGTGCAGTGCAGTGTAGAGCGATACGATAGTTTCGTTGATCCAAGTCTCCTGCCGCCCGGGCGTTTTGGCGCCGCAGGCGCGAATCACCGCCTCGAATACGGTGTCGACCGTCACGGTGTAGGACCGCGTTTTCATCGCGCGTTTTAATCCACGCGGAATATTGAAGGTGGTAAGTGGCAACACGCCCCGTTCTTGCGGCGCAAACCAGTAAAGCTCGGGGTCGTCGGCCGTGAGCGCCATCGGGAAATAGCCGTTGCGATAGGCGGCCAGCAGCATGTCGGGGGTGATGGTCATGGCCGTGAGTGGTGGGTAGTGGGTGGTGGGTAGTGGTTAAAACTATGTACACCGTATTGCCCACATCGTGAAGCGGCGCAGTTGGAAGGGATTATTAAACGTCGCGATGTACAGTGCTCACCACTCACTACCCACCACTCACCAATACATCCACCGCCATCGCATACCCCTTGGCCCCATGGCCGCAAATGCTGCGTTTGGCCACGGGCTCGATGTAAGAGTGATGGCGGAACGGCTCGCGTGTTTTCGGGTCACTTAGATGCACCTCAATCACTGGGATGTTTACCGCCCGCAGCGCATCGTGCAACGCGACCGACGTATGCGTGTAGCCCCCGGCATTGATGATGATGCCGCAAGCGTTGCGGCCGCCTTCCTGCACCCAGTCGATGAGATCACCCTCATGGTTGCTTTGGCGAAAATCAACCTCAAACCCATGCACCGCCGCCGTTTTTTTGCACAACGCTTCGATGTCGGCGAGCGTGTCGCGGCCATAAATTTCCGGCTCGCGGCTGCCCAGCAAGTTCAGGTTGGGGCCGTTCAGGATGTAAATAATGTTGCTCATGTTTCTCCCACTCGTCATTGCGAGGCATGCACCGTGCGTGCCACATACTCACGCTTCAAAAGGCCGAAGCAATCCATCTGTTCCAGTGTGGGCCAAGGTGGATTGCTTCGCTATGCGCTCGCAATGACGGCGTTGGTTGCGCCGCTTTGCGTTCTACACTACATAAGCACTATGCCTAACACAGCACAGCACACTCTGCAAATCACCGTCAACGGGCAGGCGCGGCCTGCGGCGGATTTGAACACGGTCAGCGATTTAGTCGCAGCCCTCGCGCTCGACCCACGCAAAGTCGCGATCGAGCGCAACCTCGCCATCGTGCCGCGCGGGGCCTATGCCAGCACCCCCATTGTGGCGGGCGACGCAATTGAAATCGTCGGTTTCATTGGGGGTGGCTAACATGCATTCCACTTCACCTGAGTCGTCGCGTAGCCCTAAGGGCGGGCCGCTTGCGGCAGAGGTCAGCGGCGACCGCCGCGTGGGGGGGGAAAGCCCCCCTTCAGATCTATTGCTCATCGCGGGCAAGCCGTTCACCTCGCGCCTGCTGGTCGGCACCGGCAAATATGCCGACATGGCGCAAACCAAAGCGGCGATTGAAGCAAGCGGTGCCGAGATTGTGACCGTCGCGGTGCGGCGCATGCTCCCCCCCTTATCCCCCCCGCAAGCGGGGGGGATAAGGGGGGGCAGCGCGCAATTGCAAGACGTGCTTAACCCCGCACACTACACCTATCTTCCCAACTCCGCCGGCTGCTACAGCGCCGAGGACGCGGTGCGCACCCTGCGCCTCGCGCGGGAACTGGGCGGGTGGGATCTGGTAAAACTCGAAGTCATCGGCGACAAAACCAACTTGTTTCCGGACATCGAAGAAACGCTAAAAGCCACGCAAACGCTGGTGGCCGAAGGATTCAAGGTGATGGTGTACACCAACGACGACCCCATCGCTGCGCGCAAGCTTGAGGCGCTGGGCGTGGCCGCCATCATGCCGCTTGCAGCCCCCATCGGCTCGGGGCTTGGCATTCAAAATCCGCTCAACATCCGTATGATTGTCGAGCAATCAAAGGTGCCGGTGCTGGTCGATGCGGGCGTGGGCACCGCGAGTGATGCCGCGATTGCCATGGAGCTGGGCTGCGACGGCGTGCTGATGAACACGGCGATTGCGCAAGCGCGCGACCCGGTGATGATGGCACTAGCGATGAAACTGGCGGTGGAATCGGGCCGCCTCGCCTATCTTGCCGGCCGCATGGAAAAACGCACGCACGCCAGCGCCAGCAGCCCGCAAACCGGCATGATCGCGGTGGTGTGACTAGCCGAGTTTCATGATGAGTTTTCGCAGCGACGAAATGAGATCGGTTCCGACTTTTTCCCCGTCGCCCTTGATTTTCTGGCTGAAGATCACCCGGATGGCATCGATATGTTTGCGCACAATGACCAGATTTTCGGTCGTCGCCGTTTCGTAATGGGTGAGAAATTTCACGAGCAGTCCCGCTACTTCGGTGCCGATATCAAAGCCAAAAATGCCCGCCTGCGACTTGATGCGATAGGCCGCTTCCATTAAATCACCCTGGGCTTTGAGGTCGCCGTGATGCGCACTCAGCCGCGCATAGGCATCCTCGAGCAACGTCACGTCGTCGGCTGCCCAGGCGATGAACTCGGCTTCGGCCTTCACCACTTCTGTCTGTGCTTCAGCCACCACTGTTTCAGTCAAAATTTCCGAAGCCTTCACGCCTTCTAGCTGATCGCGCAGACTGCTGTTGCCCGGTGAAATAGTCACCTGTTCGTGCGTGCTTTGTTCCATCGCTTTGCGCGCGGCGCGGCGTTCCTGGCCCATTGGCGGCTCGCCCCGACGCCGACGGCAGGGGCCGACAAACACAGGCGACTCGACAAACACCCGCGGCGTATCGATTACCTGAATGATGCGTTTGGAAATGGCTTGCGCACAAATTCGTTGATCCCTGCGTCGCGCGCGGCCTGTACGTGATCGACTTCCGTACGCGCGGTGAGCATGATGATTGGAATGTCGCGGCGGATGCGTTCGTCGTCTTTCGCCATACGAATCGCTTTAATCAGCGTAATGCCGTCAACCGGCGCCATGTTCCATTCGGTGATAATCAGATCGAACGGCAGGGTCCGCAGCGACTCCAGAGCAGCCTCGCCGCTCGTGACCATCTCGATATGACGAAAACCGAAGGAAAACAAAATCCGGTGCATGAGCGAGGCGGTGCGGTAATCACGGTCGGCCAGCAGCACGCGGATATGGGATAGGCGCTGACGCAAATCCTGATCGTTGCGCAGCTTGGCCCATGACATTTTCGTGTTTTCCGTTTTATCCATGCCCCAGTGCCTCCCGCACCAACGCTTGGGTAATGGCCCGGCCGCGCGCCAGCGAGAGGGCATCGACGGCGGTGGCAAATTGCTGCACGGCTTCGAAGCTGCGCTCCATTCGGTTGATGGCATAATCCATCAAATCGGGCGGGATGCGCAATTGCCGGTCGCTGAATGATTTGGCCATCACGCCCGCCAGCAACGCTTCGTCCGGCGTGGTGAGTGCCACACTGGGCAATGCCTTCAGCCGCGAGCTGAGGTCGGGCAGGGTGAGCGGAAGCTGCGAGGCGCTGGTCGTCGCCGTCAGCAACAGGTAATCACCGCGGGCGCGGGCGTGGTTGATGAGCTGGGCAAGCGCCGCTTCATCGCTTACCTGCTCAATACCGTCGAGCACCCAGCTATGGTTGCCGGTAAGCAATTGGTCGGCCGGTGCCGCACCCACGCGCGCGGGCGATAGCATGTGCGCGCGCGCGCGCTCGGCAAACACATGCGCCAGATGGGTTTTGCCGCTGCCCGCAGGCCCGTGTAGCAGCACGATGGAATAGGGCCAGTCGGGCCAGCGCTCGACCAGCGCCAGCGCTTGCGCGTTCGCGTCCCCGGGAATAAAGTCGGCGGCGTGATAACTCGTTTGCGGCGCAAACGGCATGGCCAGTTGCATAGCGAAACTCTTACGGCTGAAGGTACAGGCCCGACTGTAGGTAGCGACTGACGGCGAATTTCACCAGCACGCCAATCACCGCCGTCAGCGGTACGGCCAGCAGCACCCCGGTGAAACCGAGCAACACGCCCCCGGCCAGAATGCCAAACAATAGCCACGCCGGATGCAGCCCGATTTTATCGCCAATGATTTTGGGGGTGAGGATTTGCGATTCCAGAATTTGCCCGAATCCGTAGATGCCAACGATAATCCAGAAATCATGGCCGGTCGTGAACTGGCCATAAGCGACCGTAAGACCAAGTGCGACCGAAATCAACGAGCCGATATAAGGAATGATGACAATGCAGCCGGCTAAAATACCCAGCACCAGCCCGAAATTCAGACCTGCCAGAACAAACGCCAGTACATAAAAAATGGAAAGGATGAACATCACCGTGAGCTGCCCGCGCATGTAAGCCGAAAGCGTGCGGTTAATAAGGTAGAGCTGTTCGCGAATGGTGGGCGCGTACGCTACCGGTAGCAAGCGGTCGATTTTCTGCACCAGCACCGGCCAGTCACGAATCATGTAAAAACACACGATGGGCGTAATCAGCAGCAGTGCCGCGATGTTGATGAGCGCTGCACCCGAAGCCAGCACGCTGCGTGCAAACACGCTCAGTGACAATAGCGCCCGCTGTACCAGTTCGCTGGCGTCGGGCGGAATGGCGCCCGGGTCGTCGCCGCCGGTCAGGCGATTCAACCCCTCAAGCACCGGTGCGCCTTTGTCGCGCAATGCCAGTTCGGCCTGATGCAACAGCTGCGGCGCTTTCGACATCAGCTGCGTCAATTGATCGTACAGTAGCGGCACCAGCCAGATGGCAAGCAACGTGAGCCCGGTAAACAGGCTGACGGTCAACAACCCCGCCGCTGCCGTACGGTTCACGCGCAACCGCGCCAGCATCATCGCCAGCGGGTCCACCAGATACGCCACGAAAATACCCAGCACGAACGGCAGCAAAATCGGCTCGACGGCGCGCAGGAATACTAGCAGGAGCGTGAGCAACACCGCCCACATGGCAAGGTTGAACCAGCGCGCCTGCCAGCTGCTTTTCGGTGTGGGTGTGGTCATTGGTTGCATGCTGTTACCTCAACGAAACTTCCCAGCCATCCCCTTTTTCGGTGACGTGGATGGCTTGTTTTATCAGTAGTTGCTTCAACGCGCTACGCTCACCGTCGAGATAAATGGTGCCCGTGACTTGTTTCACTGAAATCTCGGGCAATTTTAACTGCAGCACATCTTTTGCTTTACGAATCGCTTCTTGCATGTTGGCCAGTTCGCGCGGGTTGGCGTAGGCGAATGCGACCGGAATTTTGGTGGCCTTATCGAGCTTCGCCTGATCGAGCGCGGCGGTCGACGTGGCAATCTGTGTCAGGGTCGAGGCGATGGCGTCATTCGCGCGGGCCAGGCGTTCGTCGCTATTTTGCTCGGGGCTATCGGCTGCAACATCGAATGTTTCGGTATGCTCGCTGGCCGGAGTCAGCCGCCGCAGCAACACATTCGAAGGGTCGGTGGTGCCGACCGGGCCTAAGGTCAGGATCGCAATCACAATCTCCTGTACCCCGTAGCGCGCGAACATCGGGGCCAATTCTTCAGGCTTCACTTTCAGGGCATTGCCATAATCGATCAAACGCAAATCGTCGAAATCGCCGGACGCGCTCATCACCGCCCCGTGCGAGACTTCCAGTAATTTATCGGTCAGCAGTGGCCGCAGTGTATTCTCTTTTTCCCACAAAAAGGGCCGATCGTGGCCCACCAGCACCGGCAGCACCAGCACCCCGCGATGGCGTATGGCCTCGGGCGGCGGAATATCGGGCATGCCCATCATGCGCGCCATGGGTTCGTGCGTCACCATCACCATGATTTCCTGAATCGTGGTTTTTCCTTCGCGCTTGCTCTGGACCACGGCCGCACCGCGGATAATCTGGGACAGTTGCACGTCCGTCAGTTTAGCGGCGGCGGCCCCGGGGTCGGGCACGCCCATTTTTTTGGCCGCGAGGTATACGGCGCGCTTGCGGGCGTAATCCATGGCTTTTTTCTCGGCCACGGAACGGCTATCGTCGGTGCCAACGGCCAGCACGCGCACTTCTTCGACCGCCGCCGGTGCAGGCGTGGGCGCAACGGCGATGAAGGCAACAGCCACCAGCCATTGCCAAGCCCCGTGCTTTTGTCCTATGCTGCGCCCGATCATTGCCCATAGGTTAGCCGAAATGAACCATCCTCGCAACGCACGATATAAACAGGCCGGTGTCGATATCGATGCGGGCAACCAACTGGTCGAGCAAATTAAACCCCACGCCAAAGCCACGAGCCGTGCAGGCGTTGTAGGGGGGCTGGGGGGATTTGGCGCGGTGTTCGACTTGAAGGCGGCAGGTTTTGCTGACCCGTTGTTGGTTTCGACCACCGACGGGGTGGGCACGAAACTCAAGCTCGCGATGGAACTGAACAACCACGCCACTATCGGCATCGACCTCGTCGCCATGTGCGTCAACGACCTGATCGTGCAGGGCGCGACGCCGCTTTACTTCCTCGACTATTACGCCACCGGCAAACTCGACGTGGCGCAGGCCGCGACCATTATTGCGGGCATCGCGCAAGGCTGCGCGCAGGCAGGCTGCGCCCTCGTCGGCGGCGAAACGGCAGAGATGCCCGGCATGTATCACGGCGGCGATTATGACCTCGCGGGTTTTTCCGTGGGCGCGGTGGAGCGTGGGGCATTGCTGCCACGTAGCGATATGCAGGCGGGCGACATATTGCTCGGCATTGCCTCGAGCGGCGTGCACAGCAACGGCTATTCGCTGGTGCGCAAAATTATTGCGGATGCGGGCGCATCGCTCGCACAAAAACCACCGTTTGAAACCGCCGCTGCGACGCTGGGTGAAGCATTGCTCGCCCCCACGCGGATTTATGTGAAAGCGCTGCTGCCACTACTGGCACGCGGGCAAATTCTGGCCCTGTCGCACATCACCGGCGGCGGGTTAACGGAAAATATCCCGCGCGTGCTGCCCGCCCATCTCAGCGCCGCAATCGACCTTGGCGCGTGGCAGTTTCCGGGCATCTTCCAGTGGCTACAAACGGCCGGCGACGTCGCGCCCGAGGAAATGCTGCGCACCTTCAATTGCGGCATCGGCATGGTGGCGGTGGTGCGTGCCCATGAGGCAAAAGCGGTGATTTTCGCGCTCACCGCAGCCGGTGAAACTGCATTTCAAATGGGCAAATTAGTGCCCGCCGCCAGCGAACATGTCGTTTATGAACACACGCAGGGATGAAACAATTCTAGCAAAGGCTGTCATCCCGGCCTTGTGCCGGGATCCAGCTAAGCGCCGTCTGGCGCTTCATCACTGCTGCTTTCATTTTTCCGCCGCCGACGCGGCTTTGGCTGGATGCCGGGTCAAGCCCGGCATGACAAAGTGAGAGGGCGGCACGCATGAGCCCCCGCCTGCGCACCGCCGTGCTGATTTCAGGCCACGGCAGCAACCTGCAAGCGCTGCTGGATGCCGCAACGTCGCCCGATTACCCCGCCGAGATTTGCCTCGTCATCAGCAACAACACCGATGCGTTCGGCCTCAAACGCGCCGAAGATGCGGGCGTGCCGACCGCCATTATCGACCACCGCCATTTCGCTCAGCGCGAAGATTTTGACCGCATGATGGACGCGGCCTTGCACACGCATGAGGTGGCGCTGGTGGCGATGGCCGGGTTCATGCGTATTTTGTCGCCGTGGTTTGTGCAGCAATGGGCGGGCAAACTCATCAACATCCACCCGTCGCTGTTGCCAAGTTATAAAGGCGTGAATACCCACGCCCGCGTTTTGGCAGCAGGCGAAAAACACCACGGCGCGACCGTGCATTGGGTCACCCCCGAACTCGATTCCGGCGAAATTATCGCGCAGGCCAGCTTAGACATCGCACCGGGTGATACGGCAGAAACCCTACAGCAACGGGTGCATGCGTTGGAGCATCAACTCTATTCGCAAGCCCTACAAAAAGTAGCCGCGCAGTTGCTGGCTACCACATAAACTGAGGGATGCTTTTTTTGCTTGTGCTTCGCACGCTGGATTCCCGCCTTCGCGGGAATGACGATAGGGAGAGGCGCAATAACTGAGTGAGTTTTGTGCGTGCGTAGCCGAAGGCGAGCCGCGAAGCGGAGGGGGTTTGGGGGTGAGACCCCCATCAGGCGCGAAGCGCTTCATAAACCGCGTAGCCGAAGGCGAGCCGCAGCTTGGAGCAAAGCGGAAAGGACGAGCTTGCGAGTCAACCGGCAGGGGTCAGCCCGGCTAAAGCCGGGCGTAGGGGACAAAGTCCCCTTCAGTTACCCTACAATCTCTTCTGGCTTGAAGAAGAAGCTGATTTCGGTTTTGGCGTTTTCTTCGGAATCCGAACCGTGCACCGAGTTACGCTCAATGGATTCGGCGAATTGTTTGCGAATGGTGCCCTCAGCTGCGTTGGCGGGGTTCGTCGCGCCCATCAAATCGCGGTTTTTTTGTACGGCATCGGCTGCTTCCAGCACTTGCACCACGACTGGTGCGGTAATCATGTAATCGACCAGCTCGCCGTAGAAGGGGCGCTCTTTGTGCACGGCGTAAAACTGCTCGGCCTGCGTGCGGCTGAGATGGATGCGTTTTTGCGCCACGATGCGGAAACCTGCCGCCTCGAACATGGCGTTGATGGCGCCGGTGAGGTTACGCTCGGTCGCGTCGGGTTTGAGAATGGACAAAGTGCGTTGAACGGTCATGGTGTTACTCCTGATGCAAAATTTGGCGCTGGATAGGCGATGCTGGCATGCAACGCAAGCTTTTTCACCGTCGCGACTGGGAGTTGAAACTGGAGCACAGTTGCGTTATGTGTTGGAACGCACACTGAAAAATGAGGCTGCCCATGCGCCGTTCCCTGTTTGCCCTCGCCTGCCTTGCCCTGCTGTCGGCCTGTGGCGATTCCACCCAGTCGCTACGCGAACTGCGCTTGGCCACCTTGAACACCGACCCTTATCAGGGCGCATTGGCCAACAGCTACCGTCAATTATCCGAAGACACACTCGCCGCGTCGGACTGGAATGCGTCGGAGCATTTTGCCGATAAGGGCCTTGCTAGCGCTTACGGCCGCGACATCGAGCCGGACACCCTCCTGCAATGGCCGGTGGATGCCGAGGATGAAGCCCAATTCACCCAAGCCCGCGCGCAGCTGATGGAAGCCGTCGCCGCCACTAAAACCACCCAGCCCGCGCAAACCGCCACCGCGTTGGTGCAATTCGATCGCTGGTTATTTTTAACCAGCAACGGCAGCGACGAAGCCGGCATTCACGCCGCGCACGAGGCGTTCGCTGCGAGCCTCGGCGCACTGCAACAGGCGCAGGCACCGGAAGCGGGCACGACCGTTCCCACCTCCGAGCCTCAGCCTTTACCGGAACCACTCGCGGCACCAGCACCTGCACCCGAAGCGGCCGCACCGCCCGAAAAACCCAAGCTCGACATCACAGTGCTGTATTTCCCGTTCGATAGCGATTCGCTGGGCACCAGTGCCAAAAAAGTCATTGGCGGGCTGGTGGAAAAAATCCGCACCGCCAGTGCCGAAGCGCGCATCACCATCAACGGCCATACCGACCGCGCGGGGAGTGAACCCTACAACATCAACCTGTCGGAACGTCGCGCGCATTATGTACAACGCGCACTGGTCAAGGCCGGTATCCCTGAAAAACGCACGCAAGCCTTTGGTTTTGGCGAGTCCGACCCGGCGGTAGCAACCGCCGACGACGTGCGCGAAGCGAAAAACCGCCGCGTTGAAATCGTGGTCGAATAAGCGTGACTGCGGACGCGCTGTTAGGGCTCGCCACTGACCGGCTGAATTTCCTGCTGCCACTGCTTGTCATCGGATTTATCGCAGGCGAACTGGGGGCCCGCGCGCTATGGCAACCCCTTGCTAATGCCGTGCATGGCGTGGTCGCCGCCATCGCGCGAAAACTTAACCGGCCGCAACGCAACGCTGCCACTCGTGTTTACCGCGGCATCATCGCGCTTTCGGCGTTACTGGCGGTGGCATTGTTGCTTGGCCTCGCCCTCAGCGATGCCGAACCCGTCGCACATGTCGCCCTCGCGCTGTTCATGCTTGCACTGTACGGGCGGGGATTTCGCACGGTGGGCCATCTCCGTCAGGCCATTGCCGCGCGGCATAACCGAATCGTGGTGACGCCCCCATTTACCGACGCCCATGGCGTGCTGCGTCAGGCGATGCTGGACAGTGCAGAATTATTTTCCTCGCATGTGGTCGGGGCCAGCCTGTGGTTTTTAATCGCGGGTCCCGTTGGCATGTGCGTGTACCTGATGCTTTGCCTCACCACGCAACATTTCGGCACGGGCGGTTTCGGCTGGGCAGCACAGCAATTATGTGAAATTGCGCAATTGCTGCCGCGTTTTATCGCCTGCCTGCTGCTCGGCCTCGCCGCGTGTTTTGTGCCCCATACCGCACCACTCGCCGCCAGCCGCCAATGGCATTTTCGCTGGTTCGTAGCGACGCTGGCTGAAGTCAGCCTCGGTGGTACGGTCGTGACACCGGCGGGGCTCGTTACCCTGCCCTGGGCCGGGCGCGGCACCGCCCGCATGGAAACCCGCCAATTCAGCGCCTGGGTGATGGTGCGGGCGGTGGCGGGCTTACTGCTGCTGCTTGCTGTGGCGACGCCAGCTGCCTACCCTATGCTGCTATCCATGTATATCAATCGCTTATAGCATTGCGCTCAGCGCATAGCCCACGCAACAGCCCTGCTTCTGTCATCAAATCTTCACGGGTATCACCCTGCCATCCGGCGTAGAATGAAGATGAAATTTCAGGAGTTTTTTTAATCTAATGGCTCAACCCGTCGCAATGAACCCACTGCCATCGCCCACTGGCGAACCAGTGGGCATGACCGCGACCAACGATAACGACACAGCGATTGCCGCGCGCCGCGCAGTTCCATTACCCGCTGCCAGTAACGACAACGACACGCTTACCTTAAGCAGTGCGACGCGTCAGTTATTGTCGCCCGCGCGTGCGCCACACACCCAAAACGGTGCAACGCTCTCGCCCACGGCCGAATTCACCCGTATTTTCCTGCTGGCCTGGATCATCCGTTACGTGTTTCGCGGGGCGGCGAAACTAGCATTTAACCCCAACGTCGAGGGTTTTGGTTCAACCGTACTCAACGCCCTGAGCAAACCGGGGCAATGGCTGCAGAAGAAGTATTTTCTACGCACCCCGCTCAGCGGCCTCGAGGCGGCGGCCTACAGTACCATGGTGGGACTTGGCAGCGGCTATCTGAGCTACAGCTACGGAAAACTGGTGCGCAGCGACATCGAGAATCTCTTCCGCGAGACGGTGGGCTATGAAATGGGTATCCCGCAGGAGAAGGTGACCTTCGACGATATCAAGCGCAGCAAAAACGCCATCGTGTTGCAGACGGTTCATAACTACCACATCAAGCTCGCCGAGCGGCTTGGCACCGACGCGTTGTTTCTGGCCGCCGCACCCTTGAAATCGGAAGGGCTGACCGATTTGCTGCTGGGCACTAAAGGCATCCAGATTTTTGCCGATACGTGGAAGCGCAAAACCACCATGTTCGAAGACCTCATCACTTTCGTGAACAATAAAATCAACCCGCGCAACGGGATCGGCCAGCCGATTGGCGTGGGCGAAGTGTTCGACCTCTACCAGCATTACGCCGAGCGGTTTCACCCCGAAAAAATGTTCACCAACGTGCTCGAGGCGGGTACGGGCGAAGGCGTTCGCTGGGCGCAAAGCCAGCCCATTTTCCAGCGCCTCACCGAACTGATGAACCTGACCTATGCCTACAAACACAGCACCATGCTGGGCCCGGATGGCCACGCCATCAAGCAGGCCGACTTCACGCTGCCGAAACTTATTTACCTGCTGGGCCACGACCTGATTAACATCGATAAGCCCGAGCAGACACTGACCGCGATTGAGCTTGCCAACCGGTACGGCATCGACGCCGTGAAGCAAATGGAATCGCAGTTAGCTGCAGGGGCAACGCTCGCGCAAGTGCAGCAGCATTTCCCCTACCCTGCCAACCCCAATCCCCACGAGGCACAAAAAGGCGACGAGAAAAACGGGGTGATTGCCAAAGGCTCGACCATGCAACTCGACAGCGCGCCGGGACTGCAAGTACAGACTCGCAGCATCGAGCATCACCAGCCGATTCACAGCGCAACCGTTCAGCCCAACCTCGCCTAACTATTCCGCAATGCGTAGCTTGCCGATGGAGCTGGCGATGGTGCCAAGTGCACCGTTCAGCGCGTTAGCGTCCAGGGCAATAAAGAAATTGGGGCTGCCGGTGGGGCCAAGGCTCGCGCAGCTTCGCAGGAACGCCTGTGCAGCGGTGGCCTGCCCGCCTGTTGTGACATCAGCACCGAAGGCAATGGTGTAAATCTGGGCGCCGCTTTGTTTCAGCCGGTCGCATAAAATAAGCGATTCCGCGTTGGTGCGCGGGCAGAAATTGAAACCGTCACAGATCGGCGCGCGATTATCGCTGACGCGGGTGGAGGTTGACGGATCATTCACTAAAGGGGCCGACTGGGTATTATACCCATCGGTAATCAGCACCACGGCATGCACATGGCCGGGGTCGAAACCGCCCGCCATACTCACCGCCTGCTGTAAGCCGGTCGTGCTGTTGGTACCGCTGAGTGCATACATGCGGTCGAGGAATGTTTCAACGCTTGCGAAGTCCGATGTGAGCGGCACGCTATCGATGAATTGGCTGGCCCAACTGATCGCCCCGACGCGGTTGCCGGACCCGCCATTCAGCAGTTGGTTGGCCAAGGAGTGTGCCGCGCTGCGCAGCGCGTTGAGACGCGTAGCGCCCTGCAAGCCGAAATGAAGCTGCGTGCTGCCGCTGGATGCGTCGAACCCTGCACCGTCGCCTGCATTGTTGCAATAAGCGATGGGGTTGGCGCCACCCAACGCCGGGGCAATTTGCGCATAAAATGCCTGGCAGGCAGCCACCGCATCGCTATGCACCGAGGCAATGCGTGTGACAGGCACATCGCGCGATGCGCCCGAGCCCACATCCGCCGCAGACATGGAGTTCGAGTTATCGAGCACGAACAGCACGTCGTAATTGCTGGCCACGGTCGTGCCGTTCGCCACCACACTGCGGGCGTTGGCCGTCAGCTGGCCGATACCCACATTACTCACGAAATTCATAGTCACGTCGGCCGTTGCCGTCACTTCAATGCTGTTGCCTATGATGATGGTTGGCCGGGGCCGTGGCACACCCAAATACACGGCGGGATAATTGATGTTAAAATAACGCTCAGCCACTGCCTGTTTGTCGGCGTTGGTTGCGCCCGCAGGCGCCAGCGCTGCCGCCAGTGCCGCCGCATCCGCCGCCTCCTGCATTTTCAGCTTCACGATTTGTTCGCGGCCCAAATCCACACTGGCGCCCGCAAACGCCACCAGCACCAGCACCATCAGGCCGGTGATCAGGAGGACGTTACCCTGCTGGTGCTTTATCAATTGCCTGATCATGTGGCGCTTCCCTATTGGTTTCTACACTGGCCGGCAAGGCTCGTGCTATTGACCGCTTCAATCGCTTGTCCGTAGGTGGCGCTGCCGCAAGCCGCTAGCGACGCTGCCGTAAAGCGCGGGCCCTCGCGGCGTGTGGTGCCGTCGGGGCAGCGGAAATAATCGGCGATGGTAGCGCTGCGCGACGCGCAGTCGGTCACGCGCTGCGAGCTGGAATAAATGCACGAGCAACTGCCGCCAACCGTGGGCGCCACCTGACACTCATCGTACACGAACGTGCCCGGCAGGCAGACCAAATCGCCATTGCGTGGCCGGAAAAACATGCGCTTCACGATGGTTCGCGGGGAGAGGAAAAACGTATTGCGCTCGCCCGTTGCCTGTGTCACGCCTTGCAACAGTGCCGTGAGAATCGGCTCGTAACGATAAAACACTTCGCCCACCACCACCATTTCGCCCGGGGCCATGCGGGCGACAAAATCCTGTGCTTCCGTGTCGCCTGCAAAACTCGCGAGGGTGTCTTTCACGCTCGCATTAATCGCGCCTGGCCCTAATCCGTTGACGCTGCTCACCACCCCATCGCTTAAGGTCCCGCCACCTTCTTTCTGCCATTTGATACGCACGACCCCACCCTCGCGGCGCAAGCCCGTGAGGATGATACGTTGCTTGTCGTCACTGTAATAGCCACCCATCATGGTTTGTAGCTGGGCGAGCACGTCGCTCACGAGCGCCGCTTCGCTAATTTCGTCGGAGTTTCGCGCGCCCGTCGCGGGTGGGTATTGGCTGGTGATGTCCGACAGCACAAAGCCCGCTTTCTCGACGCGCTGAGCAATCAGTCCTTCACGACCCAGCTCGATCGCCCCGAACAGCAGCACGAACAGAAACGGAAACACGATGGCAAACTCGATCAGGGCAATCGCGCGGCAATCAGCCAGGAACGTTCTTAGGTTCGCTAACATCCGGGCCCCGCAAACGGTTCGTTACGCAACACCGTCGACGAGCTGATAAGCAGCACGCCGTTATCGCCGAAAAATTTCCCGAAATACGGGATCTGCACTTTCCATGGGTACGACACGCGCACCTCGATCAGCTGGCCGGGATTGCCAAGCGCCACACCCGCCACCGCGCCGTCATAACGGCCATTATGATTCACATCCTCGTAGATACCGCCAGGGCATGGGCCGCCGATGGTCGGCGGGTTGCCCATGCAAATATCGGCGTTACTGCTGGTGGGCACGCCGCCTTGCACCACGGGTGCTGCCGTCACCGTTACCTGCCCGCTATTAATGAGACCCGCTGTGCGCCGTTGCACTTGCTGGCGAACATATTCCTCGCGGCTGCAAATGCCGGGATTGATAATCACCCCTTTGCCCAGCGATGCGGCGCGCCCGACTTGCTGGGTCGAGGACTCAATCACCACTTGCGTGTAGAGTATCAGCCCGTATTCAATGATGGCGTAAAGCAGCAAAAAAAACGGCAGCGCGACTGCTGCAAACTCGATTGCCGCCGCGCCTGCGCGACACCGCGCTATCTGTCTTAGCCACCATCTCATGCGGCGCATACTAGCAAATTCTACGGCAATGCCAGCTAAATTCGTGTTTGCGGACCCGTAATTCTAGCCGCTACTGAGTAATACGGATGCTTTGAATGCTTTCTGAAGCAGTGGATAAAAACTCGGTCAGCGTGTCTTCAGTGCCTGCCAGCGTGAATTGCGGGGTGCCGGTGGAAGGGTCTGGGGACGCACAATCTTCCATGGCCTTAATTTGCCTGGGTGTATTGAACGTGCTGGCAAATATTGCTGTCCAGATCCGCACTCCATTGGCTTTAACCTTGTTGCATTCATCAACAAACGCACCCAGTTGCGAAGCTTCGGTGACGGGACTGCCGATTTGCGGCTCGAGCATCAGACCGCCGTCGGTAATCAGAATCATGTTTTTCACCGGCGCAGTGGTCTGGCCATCGCTACGTGCCGTGGCAGGCTGCGGGATGGGCATATAGTCCGAGTAGGGCAACCAGAAATCGCGACCCGTTTCATGCCCGGTGGTATCGTTGATCGTCGCATCGGGCGGAAAGCCTGGCAACCCGCCATTAAGCATAATACCGCCGGCGCGCACGGCGTAATGGTCGTAGTTCTGGAATCGTGGGCGCAAATTTGCAGTGTAGGTGCGCGCCGTTGTTCCATCCGAGGTGAGCGCGTGCGCGTTTGAGATAAACCCGGTATAGCCAACCAGCCCGAATCGGATATTAGGGTTCGTCGCCACCCCGGCTGGGAAGATGGAGCCGATAAACACATTGGCGGCTCGAATTTGTGCATCCATTCGGGTGCCACGCCCGTCGGGCGCTAGCGACCCCTCCGAACCCGACTCGTCGACTACCAGCACGATGTCGTAGTCCGACGTCGCGGTCGAGCCGGTGATGGACACTTCCGACAGGCTGTTAATCGGCAACGACGAAACCCCGATATTGCTTAGGAACGAGGTAGGCATGCGGGTATTGGCCGTGATCCGCACCGTAGCCGCGCTCACCTCAACCTGCGGCGAGGGGCGCGCAATATCAAGGTAATCACTAGGAAAATTGAGGTTGTAATAGCGGATTGCAATGGTCTGGCGCTCGGCCACGGTGGTGCCTTCAGGCGCAAAAGCGGCCGCCAGCGCTGCCGCATCGGCTGCGACCTGCAGTTTGTTCCGAACGATCTGCTGACGGCCGAAATCAACGCCTACACCGGCTAGTCCCAGCAGCAAGAACAGCCCGATCGCCGTGAACACGACGACGCTGCCGTTGCGGTTGCCGGCCAGTTGTCGAATGCGACGTGCGATGCGTGTCATGGGTACCTGCAACTCCTGATGATTCAGAACGATGATCAAACCTGCCTTATTGTTTTAGCTCGATGCTGTCGGCATATATATTATGCACCAGAATGCCGTTAACATAGTAGGTGTGGTCGCCATCAAGCCCTGGGTTATAAAGCCGCACCGTGTCGCCCGTGTCATGCGCATCGATCGAGCGGACGAGCATCGTGGCACCGTCTTCCAGCACTAACCGGTCGCCCACTTTTAATTTTGAGCGCTTAATGGTGCCTTTACTCTCCTTAAGTGCCAGCGCCGGGTCAATCACCCGCCAGCCTTTGGTGGTCATCAACTGATGTTCGCCCGTCACGAACGGCCGCTCGCCATTGAAACCGTAGAGTGTTTCATCACTGAGATGCGTTTCCGGGCGGACGAAGCTGTTGATGCGAGTGGCGCCTAACAACTTCTCGCCATAACGAATGTCGGCGAGCGGTTTTTTGGTGCCATCGGCCATGCTCACCAGCACGTCGCCCACGAAGCAACCGCCGCCGCCACCGCCTCCGCCACCACCGCCGCCGCCGCCGGGTGCGGGTGCCGGCACTGTGCCCGGCGGGGTGCCGGTGCCTAACGTCGTGTCAGGCGGTGGGTACGGGATACCGACCAACGGCACACAGGCAGCGGGTGGGCCTGGATCGTAAACCACATAATCGCCGCATCTGGCGCCGGGCGTAGCCACATAGTATCCGGGCGGCACCGGCGATGGCGTCACGGAAGGGCCGCCGGGTGTGGGCGTCACGCCCGTATTGCATTCGGCATAGACGTAATCGTTCGAGCCCCCGGGAAGACAAATCTGCGCGCCAGTACGCGAGGTAACATAAATACGCCGTGCGATGGTTTTTTCACCAAGGTTCAACGGAAACGATAGCCCTCTCAACAAGGAAGTAAAAACAGGCCGATAGTGAAAGAAGCCCTCGACGACGACAAAGCTCTCCTGATCGCGGGCGCTCGCTAGCGCGTTCAGCACCGTCGGGGTGAAGGTCGCGACCTGATTAGCGCTGACGCTTGGGTTAATGGCGTTGGCATTCGCGCCGTTCACTTCGCTAACGGTCGTCGCGTCGCTTAACGTTCCGCCGCCTGCTACCTGCCATTTGATCCGGTATTGCGGGCCTTCCTTGCGTATCCCGGTGATGATGACCACCGCATCGTCATTGCTCACATTACTGTCGGCGAGTGCTTTCGCAAATACTGGGAAAATCTCATTCTGAACGGTGGCCAAGGTGAGCTGATCCGCCTCGCCTGAACCTTTGGCGGGTTTATACTGTGTCGCAATATTACCAATCAGGAACGATGCTTTATCGAGGCGCTGCTGGCTGAGAATATAGCGTGCCACTTCGTATCCGCCAAACATCACCAGCAGCAGTATCGGCAACACCAGAATAAACTCAAGCGCTGCCAGCCCTTGCTGGGCATGGTGTGATGATCGGGCAGTCTGCGAAATAGATTTCATTGCAATAAATCCAGATTTTAATGTTTTCACCCCACCAAGCATCCTGGCAAAGAGAGTATCTACGCCGCAAGCGCCAACCATCCCAAAGCCGAACTCTCGCCTTTATTTAAAGTCACTCCACAAAACCTTCATTGTAATACTTACCATTAATTTTTAAACAATCATCGCATAGTTTTATTTTAAAGTTCAAGCGTCTAAATAACTCTCCGCTCATTTTTCCCGGCGAGTTATTAGAAAGGGAGCTACTCTCTCATCTTTGGTATTCTAATCACGGGCTTTACAAGCCGCACCCAAAAGCCTGGCTCGCGTCCTTACACACACTAATGCAGAAAGAGAAAGTCCCGTCCGGGGAAGTGAATAGATCTTCCCCGGGACCGCATTGCGGTTGGGGCGCTGGCGTCGGAGCAGGTGCTGGATCGGGCGTCGGAGCAGGTGCCGGATCAGGCGTCGGAGCAGGTGCCGGAGCAGGTGCTGGATCAGGCGTCGGAGCAGGTGCTGGATCAGGCGTCGGAGCAGGTGCTGGATCAGGCGTCGGAGCAGGTGCCGGATCAGGCGTCGGAGCAGGTGCCGGATCAGGCGTCGGAACCGGTACAGGCGCCACCAACGGCGGCGGGGTCACACTCGCTACCACGGGTGCAAATGGCTCGTTACGAATTACCGTGGAGGAGCTGATCAGAAACACGCCATCGTCGCCAAACAGACCGCTGGCGATCGGGAATTGTACTTTCCACGGATAGGTCACCGTGATTTGCACTAATTCCCCGGCATTGCCGAGGTTAAGGATGGAGGCAGCACCCTGGTAGCCAGGCGTTCCATTGACTTCTTTAAACTTGGTACATGTTGCCGGGCCCGTACTGGGATTATTAATGTCGTCAAGGCACAAATCGGGCTTCATCGTGCCACCACCGGCAATCGTGTTGGCCTGCACTTGCGTGCGCTCGCCGCTAATCAGGCTCGAGGATTTATACTTAACCAAGCATGCTACATACTCCACGCGTGAGATGGTACTCGCGCACGACCCGCCCGCGGTTTTACCAATCGACGCTTCGCGACCGCTAGAGGCGGTAATCGCCTCCACCGCTACTTTGTGAAACGAGAACATGCCAAGCTCAAGCACGCCCATAAAGACCAGAAAAAATAACGGCGCAATCAGCGCGAACTCGACGATGGTTGCGCCCGCCTCGTCGGCGCAGCAGCGATTCAGCATGCGCGTCATTTTCGTCCGTTTCATTTTGCTCTGCATCATGGTCATCTGGGCTCTCTGTCAAGGCGCATTCAGTCACGCCTTAATCGGTTATTGACTAGAATATACCCTAATTTAGACAAAAATTCGCGGCATTTATTTCAAATCCGTTAACGCTATTTTAACGAATGGATTTTCAAACGCTAGCCTTTCCACGCGCATTTAGCGCCGCGAAAGGCTCTGGTTGCGGTGGATATAGGCGTGCTGCAGCAGGCCGCAGGCCATCAGCACCGCCAACAGAAACGAACCACCATACGACAAAAACGGCAGCGGCACGCCCACCACCGGAATCATCCCCATGACCATCGCCATGTTGATCAGAATATGGATGAAGAGCATGGCCGCAACGCCCGCCGCCAGCAATCGCGCATAGTGGCTGCGCGCCCGCATGGCGATATTCATGGCGAAGAAGATGAGCAAGGCATACAGCGATAAAAGCGCCACCGCACCGATGAATCCCAGTTCTTCCGCCAGCATGGTGAAAATAAAATCGGTCTGTTTTTCGGGCAGGAAATCGAGCTGACCCTGGCTTCCATGCAACAGTCCCTTGCCAAAAAATCCGCCCGAGCCGATAGCGATTTTAGACTGGATGATGTTATAGCCCGCGCCGAGCGGGTCGGAATTGGGGTCAAGAAACGTTTGCACCCGGGCTTTCTGGTAATCGTGCAGGAAATGATACCCGACTGGCACTGCGGCTGCGACCGCCGCGAGTGCACTCGCAAAATACCACCAGCGAATACCCGCCATGTAGCACATGGCAAACGCGATGAACGCCACGATGGTGGCCGTACCGAGGTTGGGTTGCTTCAGGATGAGCCCAACCGGCAGCAGGGTGAGAATAATCGGCACGACCAGCACCTGCCAGTGGCGTTTGCCCTCAAGCGGCGTCGCCTGAAAATAACGCGCGAGTGCCACGATGATGCCGATTTTCATCAACTCCGATGGCTGCAGACTAAAAAACCCGATGCCCACCCAACGCTGCGCGCCAAGGCCCATGATGCCCACCGCCGCCACTAAAATCAGGAGCACAAAACAGCCGCCATAAATCACGTAAGAAAGCCGCATCAAATTTTGTGCGGGCATAATGGCCAGCACCAGCATAATCAGAAGCCCGAGCACGAGGCGTATTGCTTGCGGCACCGCGAAGACCATGACATCGCCACCAGAAGCCGAAAACTGCATGACAAGTCCCAGCAGGCTGAGCAGCAGCGTGACCACCAACATGCCGCGATGCATTTCATCGGCCTGCCGCAGCCAGCGTTTTAGGCGCGGGTTCATACGTGCCCCCCGCTCGGTGGCGATTCCATCAATTGCTGCACCTTCAGCAACACATCGCGCGCGACGGGCGCGGCCGTTGAGGCCCCGCCGCCGCCATGTTCAATAATTACCGAGCAGCAATAGCGCGGTTTATTCACGGGCGCATACCCCACGAACCACGCATGGTGACGAAACTCCCACGGAATTTTATTCTGGTCCTGCCCGTGCACCAACAGCTTGCGCACCTGACTGGTACCAGTTTTGCCGCCATATTCGTAGCCCACCTCTTTAATTGCTGCCGCATGCGCCGTGCCGCGCGGGCTATTCGTCACGCGGTTCATTCCGTCGAGAATCACCGCCAGATGTTCGGGCGACACGTCAATCGCGCCCTCGAGTTTGGTTTCTTCCGTGGTCAGCAATTTGGGCAGGATTTTTTTGCCGCCATTCACCAGCCGCGCCGTCATGATGGCCATTTGAATAGGGGTGCATAACGTGTCGCCCTGGCCGATGGCGCTGTTGATGGTCTCGCCCGGATACCACGGTTCGTGGCGCGCCTTTTTCTTCCATTCGGGGCTTGGCACAATGCCCGGCTGCTCGCCGCGCAGGCCAAGGCCCGACTTGGCGCCGAGCCCGCAATCATGCGCCATCGCCGCCAGCGCTTCGATGCCGATTTCACGCGCTACGGTATAAAAAAACACGTCGCACGATTGTTCGAGCGCCTGTGCCATATCGAGCGTTCCATGCCCTTCAACCTTCCAGCAGGTAAAGGGTTTGCTGCCCAAGTAAAACGTGCCGTTGCAATGCACGTGGCTGTCGGCCGTGAATTTGCCGGATTTCAATCCTGCCAGTCCCGTCATCATTTTGAACGTCGAGCCCGGCGGGTATTGCCCCGCGATGGCTTTGTTGAGCAGCGGCGCTTTGGGGTTGGCGTTCAGCGCTTTCCAATAATCGCTTTTAATGCCTTTACTGAATTCATTCGGGTCGAACGCGGGCACCGAAGCAAGCGCCAGCACTTCGCCGTTATCGACATCCATCACCACAATCGCGCCCGATTCGTCGCCCAAGCGTGCGACACAGAATTCCTGCAGGCGGCTGTCGATAGCGAGTGGCAAAGTTTCCCCACGCTCGGCGTCTTTTTTGCCCAGTTCGCGCACCGGTGAGCCGGTGGCGTTCACTTCGATCTGGCGGCTGCCGGCGATGCCGCGTAGCTGCTCGTCATACAGTTGCTCGACGCCGTTTTTACCGATTTTCATGTCGGGATGTTTCGATAACGGGTCGTCGTCGTCGATTTCGTCTTCGCTCAGTTTGCCGATATAGCCAATCAGGTGGCTCGCATGGTCGGCGAACGGATAATTCCGCCACTGGCCTTCGTCGATCGAGGCGGCGGCCAAGTCGGGCAAATGAAACTGAATGCGCGCCACTTCGTCCCAGCTTAAATGCTCGCGCACCAGAATCGGGATGCCCACCTTCGCGCGGCGAATCGCGTCGGTGAGCTGCTTTATTTCTGCATCGCGCAACTGCATCAGCGGTGCCAAAATTTTCAAACTTTCGCGCGCGGCACGGCGGTCGTCGCCTTCCAGCACGAGGCGATAATTCACCTGGTTACCGGCCATCGGCACGCCAAAACGGTCGGCGATGATGCCACGCGCCGGAATCAATAATTGCAGCTTGATGCGGTTGCCTTCGGCGAGCGTGGTGAATTCGGCCCCATGCACGAACTGCAAAAAATAAAGGCGGCTTAGTAGCGCCACGCCCGCAGCACCCTGAATGCCGCCAAAAATCATCGCCCGGCGGCTGACGCTGCGTTCAAGTGCCGACCCGCGCATCAAGCCGCTCCTGTTGTCGCGTCGGCAAAGGGCCGCAATAGCACATAAAACAGCGGATACCACAAACCGCTCACCACGCCCGCACTCAGCATCGCCTCAGGCGATGGGGCCTGACCCGTGGTTGCGCGTACCAGCAGCCACAACACAAAATGCAGGGCCAGAAACACACCCGCCGCTTCCATCCAGCGTACCCGAAATAACTGGTGCTGCTGGCGACGTGCGTTGGCGGCAACCATGCCCACCAGCAGCAACCCGAGCAACGCCTGCGCCCCGAGCGGCGTGCCGGAAATGACATCCTGCGCGAGGCCCAACCCAAACGCCACCCCGCGCGGCCAGGCGGGCGGGCAAAACGTGGCTACCACCAGCGTCATCACAAAACACACATTCGGCGCGAGGGAAAATGGCAGAACACTCTCCAGCGGCATCGCAAACAACAACAGCAGCAGCACCCCAATAAATGTCGGCGCGGCAAGCAGCAGCATGTCGGAGACGGAGCGCATCAGGATTCGGGATTTGGGATTCGGGATTGAGGGCTCAAGAATAGGCTCGCGCGGCTTCGTGCTGAATGCTGAATGCTGAATGCTGAATCCTGTCTCATTTACTCACCACCACCCGTACATATTCGGCGCTAGCGAGTGGGCGCGGCGGTTTCACGAGCAACCCCTGCGCATCGCGACGGAATATTTTCCCTACTAAAATACCGCCGGGAATCAGCGCCCCTTCCTCGGTGGTGGCGACCGGCTCGCCTAGCGTCATGGCGCGCGCATCACCCTCGAGAAATGTCAGGCGCAGCAAATCCTCGCCGGTGCCCGAAAGCAGCGCATGCTGGCGCGTGGTGCCGGTGATGACCGGCACGCGGCTTGTGGCATCCGACAATAGCAGTACCTGTGCCGCATTGGCACTCACGGTCGTAATCCGCCCGATCAGCCCTTCGCTATCCACCACCGGCTGGTACGGCGCGATGCCTTCGCTTGTGCCCGCGTTGATGGTGATCGTGGCGCCATAGCCGCGCGCGCTTTGGCCCACCACGCGTGCCGTCACGTATTTCACATTCTCGACCGGCTGGTAACCGCTTAAAGCACGCAGTGATTCGTTTTCGGCCTTCAGCGCCAGTGCCACTGCCTGCCAGTGCCGCAGCGTTTCATTTTCCTCGCGCAGCATTTTATTTTCGTCGATCGCGGCAAAGAACGCGTCCTTGTCGGCCACCAGCCCACGAAACATATGCACCGGCTGCGACACCAGCGACAAAGCCGGGGTAAGCGTGGCCAGCAACCGCTCGCGGATACCGCTCGTAAATGGCTGGCGCGCCAGCACCAGCAGCAGCACGGCCACCAGCACCAACACCCACGTCACCACCCGCTGCCACCACAATTTTGGCGCGGCGCTGCTGCCATAGCTATAACTGTACCGATCCCTGCTCATGGCGCGACTATGGCACTGCTTGAGACAAGCTCAAGAAGAATTACAGTGCGTGGTGGGTAGTGGGTGGTGAGTCGTGGTTTCTCTCACCACACACTACCCACCACCCACCACTCACTCTTGCTTAAAAAGCACGTGTTTCAGCGTGTCGATGTTCTCAAGCACGCGGCCGGTGCCCATGGCGACACAGCTGAGGGAATCTTCGGCGACAAAAACCGGCAGCCCGGTCGCGTGGCTCACCACCACGTCGAGGTAGCGCAGCAGCGAGCCGCCGCCCGACATGACGATGCCTTTATCGACAATGTCCGAGCTTAATTCCGGCGGGGTGGATTCGAGCGCCACTTTCACCGCCTCGATAATCTGGTGCACGGGTTCGGCGAGTGCTTCAGCGATTTGCGCTTCGCTCAGCACCAGTTCTTTCGGCACGCCGTTCATCAAATCGCGGCCCTTGATTTCAATCAGCCGCCCCTGCCCGTCGGCGGGTGGGGCTGCGGCGCCCACTTCTTTCTTGATGCGCTCAGCGGTCGATTCGCCAATCAGCAAATTGTGATAGCGGCGAATGTAATTGATAATCGCCTCGTCCATTTTGTCGCCGCCGACGCGGGCCGAACGCGCATAGACAATGCCGTTCAGCGATAGCACCGCCACTTCCGTGGTGCCGCCGCCAATGTCGACGATCATGCTGCCGGTCGGGTCCGACACCGGCAAACCCGCACCAATAGCGGCTGCTACCGGCTCCTCAATCAGCCACACTTCGCGCGCGCCCGCATGCTCGGCCGATTCCTGAATCGCCCGGCGCTCGACCGGCGTGCTACCCGCCGGCACGCAGATAATAATCAGCGGCCCGGAAAAACTGCGGCGCGTGTTCACCTTGTTGATGAAATATTTGATCATTTCCTCGGCCGCGCGAAAATCGGCGATGACCCCGTCTTTCAGCGGGCGAATGGCGGTCATTTTCTCAGGCGTGCGGCCCAGCATGGCCTTCGCGTCGGCGCCGAAAAACACCGGCACTTTGCGCCCGTTTTCCTCGCGCAGCACCACCACCGACGGCTCGTTCAGGATAATCCCCCGCCCCTTCACATACACCAGCGTATTCGCCGTGCCGAGGTCGATGGCGATGTCTTCGGCCGCCATGCCGAATAATTTTCCAAGTCCGAACATACTACTCCGTGCGTGTTGACCCTCACCTTAGGCCGCCACCACCCCCACGCAAGGGGAATGTGCGAGTCTCCAACAGGGAATGTGCGGTCACTTCATTCTTTACGAAACCCAGACGATGTCACCCCGTGTTTATCACGGGGTCTGTGCACTTTCAGCTATTACGTAGTGCGCGGCCCCCGGCATTCGCCGGGGTGACAGCTAACTGGCCGCTTTGGTTTTTCTGGAAGCTTTGGAAGGGGTCGCCGCCCCCTCATCCTGATCCGTCAGCAACAGCCGCCGCTCGAAACGTTCAAGCTTGTTCAGCGCGCTGATGTAGGCTTTGGCGCTGGCCACCAGCGTATCAACGTCGGAACCATGGCCCGTCACGAGTTTGCCGTCGCGGGCGAGGCGCACGGTGACTTCCGCCTGCGCGTCGGTGCCGCCGGTGATGCCGTGCACCTGATACAGTTTCAGCTCGGCATCTTCCATGTCGAGCACCAGCGATTTAATGGCTTTGAACATGGCGTCCACCGGGCCATTGCCCTCTTTCTTGGTGGTGCGCACATGGCCGTCGATCACCATGCCAAGCCGCGCCATTTGCGGGCCCTCGGTGCCGCACTCGATGTTCAGGCTGGCGAACGCATAACGCTCGTTCGCACTTTCGGTTTCGACGAGGGCCAGAATATCTTCGTCGAAAATTTCTTTCTTTTTATCGGCGAGGGTTTTGAAACGCACGAATGCGTCTTCCAGTTGGTTGTCGCCGAGCACGAGGCCCAATTCGCTGAGTTTATCTTTAAAGGCGGCGCGCCCGGAGTGTTTGCCCATCACCAGATTCGTCTTCGTCACCCCGACGGATTCCGGCGTCATAATCTCATACGTGTCCCGGTTTTTCAGCATGCCGTCTTGGTGGATGCCGCTTTCATGCGCAAACGCATTCGCGCCCACAATCGCCTTGTTCACCTGCACCGCTTGCCCGGTCACCTGCGTCACCAAACGGCTGGCGCGCATGAGGTATTCGCTTTTCACATCGCAGGTCAGGCCAAACACATCGCGCCGCACTTTCAGCGCCATCACCACTTCCTCGAGGCTTGTGTTCCCGGCGCGCTCGCCAATGCCGTTGATGGTGCATTCAATTTGCCGCGCACCCGCCTGCACCGCCGCCAGCGAGTTCGCCGTTGCCAAGCCCAAATCATTCTGGCCGTGGAAACTGAACACGGCTTTATCAGCGTTTTTGGCGTTGCCCATCACGTGGGTGAACATGCGCGCGATGGTTTCCGGCGTACCGTAGCCCACGGTGTCCGGCAGGTTGATGGTAGTGGCCCCGGCGGCGATCGCAGTCTCGACGGCTTTGACGAGGTAATCCAGCTCCGTGCGGGTCGCGTCCATCGCGCTCCACTCCACGTTGTCGGTGAAGCTTCGGGCGAGTTTTACGGCATCGGCAATCACTTCGAGCGCTTGCGCCTGACTGATTTTAAACTGGTGCGTCAGATGAATCTCGCTGGTGCTCATGAAGGTGTGAATGCGGCCGCGACGAGCGGGTTTGATGGCTTCCGCCGCGCGGCGAATATCGGCTTCCTTGGCACGCGCCAGCGAACAGACCACGGTGTTTTTGCAAAGCTGCGCAATGGCATGTACCGCCTCGAAATCGCCATCGCTCGCCATGGCGAACCCGGCTTCGATCACGTCGACCTGCATGGAATCGAGCAGTTCCGCCACGAGGAGTTTTTCCTCACGCGTCATTGACATCCCCGGAGACTGCTCTCCATCGCGAAGTGTGGTGTCGAAAATGATGATGCGGTCGTCTGCCATAAAAACCCCGGAGTTAGGCCGGGTTTTATAGCGATTTACACGGGACGCAGCAAGGCTGTTGATTCACGAAAGCCCTAAAAAGTTTTACCGATATTACATTAGTGGCACTATTTTTTCCTGCTGGCTGCGAAAATGCTCGGCAATCGCCTCAGTGCTGGTGTGATCGTCGCGGTCTTTAGGCATTATCAAATATCCTTCGCGACGACCGAGCTCCTGTGCCGCACGAAGTTTGTTTTGGCCGGACTCGCGCATGGCCGCCTGTCTTTCAGGATTGTTGGGAACGTTTGCGTACAGTAAGCCGTTAAAATCGGTCGTGTGAATGGCGCGCGGCGTTTTAGGCGCCAACTCCTTGACGATGGCCATGACATCCGTGCCGCGCACCACATCGTCATCCGCAATATTATCTTCTTCCGGTGCCTCTCTGTTCAGTGGCATGCGCATCGCTAAATCCGAGAGAACATAATCCGGTTTGATGGTCGCCAGAAGTTCGCGCACTTCCGATTTCGAGCGCACCGCTAAATCAATCTCGCGCATATCAAGCAAGTTCGATGTCGAATCTTCGGGCATGTTAATCGTATCGTGGCGCACGGCGTCCGCGTTGATATGGCCGTCTTTTACATATTTGTCATCACAATGCTGTGCCACCAGCACGGGGATTACGTCAAACCCCATCGCTTCATAGGTTTGGCGAAATTTTACCAGCTGCGTGGCTTCATCTTCGAAAATCACAAGCTTTGGCTTATGTATTTCTATTTCTTGTACTACGTTGTCCGGCGACTCAGTCATAGCATGATGCCCTGTGATTCGCCTCCAGTATACATCAGGCTACGTCCCAAATTGCGACGATTTGGTGAAATATTGCCTTTCACCACGCGCATTTTCGTCATCTATTTGTAACAAACTGGGAGAGCTTTGAATAACACTGCTTGAGTGCATTTACAGGCCTAACTGACTGCTTGCACGATTTTGGAGTAGCTCTGTTTGTCTTTCCCGCGAAAGCGGGACTATTCCGTAAACTTATCAATCGCCCCGGGTTTACGTAGCATTTTGTCGACTTCGCCCAGATGCATTTCTTCCTGCTGAATCAACGTGCGGGCGTATTCCTCCAGCATCACCGATTTGCCTTCAACCAACGCTAGCAGATCGACATAGAGCTGCAGCCCCGCCTGCTCATGCGCCAGCGACTCGCGCAGAATATCGCCAATATCGTGGTTGTGTGATTCCAGCAGCGCGCCAATGCCAAGCGAAGGGTGGCCGCCGAAATGGGTAATCAGCTCACCCGCTTGTTGCGCGTGGCCCATCGATTCGGTCGCCTGTTCACGCAACCACGAAACAATGGGGATGCGGTTATAACCGAACACCATGAGCGAGTAATGCATGTAGCGCACGACGCCCGCAAGCTCGGCCTCGAGAATGCGGTTTAACGTGTCGATGACGGGTTTAGTGTCGAACGAATAGGCCATGGAAATCTCCTGATGATTTCCCCTTTTTTATACCGATTTGCTGCGTAACAAAAGCGCGAACGACTCGCAATGCGTTCGGTACATTTTAGCAGGGAAGAAACTAGTGGGATTAGGGTTTTGTTTTTGCGGCCGCCAGACGATTTTGCACCCGCATTCCTAACTCAAGCATTTTAACATCCTGCGTATCGATAGAAAATAACATATGCCCGCCACAAGGTGCTAATATGTAAGAATCATTGTAGGAATTAGCGACCAAAAAATATTCTCCCTCTTTCGCTTGGTAAACTTTACGCGTTTCATAGAAAGGGGTTTGCACCATTATTTTCTTGCCTGCAGGCACACCTAAATAAGAACGCTGCACCTGAAATTGTAGCTTCGCGGTGGACGCACAACCTGCACAGTTTTCAGTAAGAGTGCCAACTGCCGAATCGAAAGACTCCAAAGGCTGGACAACGGCTATAATATCTGCGCCGTTAAATGCCTCATTAAACGTTGCCTCCAGATCTGGACCGCAACTTAACGCAGATGCTAGGGTCGGAAATATGAGAACAATAATTAGAAAAAAATAAGATGCATAACGACACATAATCTAATTCTTCGCCTGATCGACCAGTTTATTTTTGCCGATCCAGGGCATCATGCCGCGCATTTTTTCGCCGGTTTTTTCGATGGGCAGCTGCTTGGTGGCTTCGCGCCATTTCTCAAGGTTATGCGCGCCTTGGCTGGCGCGGTCGCCCATGAATTCACGGGTGAATTTGCCGCTTTGAATATCGGCCAGTATGCGTTTCATTTCGGCTTTGGTTTCCGCCGTAATCACGCGTGGGCCCGCCGTGTAATCGCCATATTCAGCGGTGTTGGAAATGCTGTAGCGCATGTTGGCCATGCCGCCTTCATACAGCAAATCGACGATCAGCTTCATCTCGTGCAGGCACTCGAAATATGCCATTTCGGGCGGGTAGCCTGCTTCCACCAGCGTTTCGAACCCGGCATTGATGAGGGCGGTGACGCCGCCGCACAGCACGGCCTGCTCGCCGAACAAATCGGTTTCGCATTCGTCCTTAAACGTCGTTTCGATAATGCCGCTGCGGCCGCCACCCACGGCGCTGGCGTAGCTGAGCGCCAGCTTTTTGGCATGGCCACTTTTATCCTGGTACACCGCAATCAGGCACGGCACGCCGCCGCCCTTGCTGTATTCGCCACGCACGGTGTGGCCGGGGCCTTTGGGCGCGATCATCACCACGTCGATATCGGCGCGGGGCTTGATGAGTTCGAAATGAATGTTGAGGCCATGGGCGAAGGCGAGCGTGGCGCCGGGCTTCATGTTGTCGGCCAGATCCTGCGCATACAGCTCGGACTGGAACTCGTCGGGCGTCAGCACCATCACCACGTCGGCCCATTTTGCGGCGTCCGTGGGGGTGAGCACGTCAAAACCAGCTGCGCGGGCTTTATCGGCGGTTTTGCTGCCCGCTTTCAGCGCGATTTTCACTTCTTTTACTCCGGAATCCTTCAGGTTCAGCGCATGCGCATGGCCCTGACTGCCATAGCCGACGACCACCACTTTTTTGCCCTGAATCAGCGACAGATCGCAATCCTTGTCGTAATAGACATTCAGGGGTGCCGGGTTAACGGCGGGGGTTTTCATGGCGGTGGCAGTGGACATCGTTTGCTCCTTTTGCGCCCTGCTCGGCCTGCTGGCCTCCCAATGGCGCGCCGCTTTCGCGGGCTAATGGCTTGCGCGACCTGCTGGCTCGCGCGTTTCGAGCGAGCTTTTTAGCGGGTTTTTTGAGAATTGGAAGGGTTTTGTGTTAGCCCCGCCCCATCAAATAGCGCCCCACTTCGGGGTTTTCGCGCCGCCAGATGACGTTGTCGATGAAGTAGTGATGAATATTCACGAATAATTGGCACAGCGCCATGAACAACAGGGGCACGTGGAGTTTGTTGTCCGGGTTGACCAGCGCGTCGAGCAAATTTGGCAGCCAGCTGAACTGGATGGCGCCGATAAGCACGCCAAGCGCTGCAAAACCGGCGATGGCGTGCAGGCGAAGGCTGGGCGCGGGGCTTGGGTGGTTTTGTTCAGGCAGCATGTGCACCACTTCGCCGCGCCGGTAGGCGAACACGAACAGCAAATATTGCAGCGAATGCATGGCGGGTAAAACCCACAGCCACAGGGGGTGAAACACGCTCGAGACCAGCATCAGCGGGTACATCATGTAATAGCCGAGCGCCCCGGTAAGCGACGGGAATTTTCTGGCCCGATAGGCGCTGCGGACTAGCATCACAGCGCACAGCACCCCAAGCATGAAGGTCAGGTTCACCCCCAATGTGTGGAACGTCTCGAGCTGCCAGTCGGCCACATAGCGGCTAAGGCCTGCCGAGTGGTAGGGCAACCCCCAAAACTGGTCGCCAAACAGGTAGATATTCCCGCCCAGCCACGCCATCAGCCAGGCCAGCACTGCATGCACTAACAGTACACGCCGCTCGCCCGACGTAAAATACAGGCCCTTCAAGGCCGACAGCACCAACAAAATACCAAAGCTCTGTTTGCAGTAATGCCAGCCGACGGTGAAATACATGAGGTTGATGAGCAGCCCCAGCAGCACTAGTCCGGAATGTTCCTTTAACGCCAGCGCATAAGCGCAATAGGCCACATACAGAATGGGGAAAATCACCAATGCAAACGCATAGCGCCAGCGGATTATGCGCCGCAGGCCGCTTGCCGCGCGAATATAATGCATGCGCCGGTAGGCAATCTGGTAAGAATAGGCGAAATGCGGGTAATTGATGGCGAAAATATGGTAGGTTAGCAGCGCCGCCAGTAGCGGTGAAAATGACAGCGCCGTCACGTCGTTAATCACGCCGCGCGGCACCCAAAAAGCCATCAGCACAATGAGAATCAGCGCCAGCCCGCCCACCATCAGAAAATCGGCCACGGGGCTGATAAGATAAGGCCGCCCGCGCCACTGCCGCGCCGTGAAAATATTGCCACCCCTGGGCATTGCCATCGTCGCTGCTGTCATGGGTCGAGTTTAGCCGATTGGGCCCGACAAAAAAAGCAAAAGCTATATGCCCTTCGGCCCGCGCGCCACGCTGGCCACCCCGGTGCGGCATACTTCTGCCAAACCCAGAGGTTTCATCAGGCCGATGAAGGTGTCGACTTTTTCCGTAGTGCCGGTGATTTCGAACACGAAACTCTCGATAGTGGTGTCTACAGGTTTAGCGCGAAAAATATCGGCGATGCGCAGGGCTTCCACGCGTTCGTCGCCGGTGCCGGCCACTTTCACCAGCGCCAGCTCGCGCTCGATGAACGGGCCTTCGACGCTTAAATCATGCACCTTATGCACCGGCACCATGCGCTCGAGCAGGGCGATGATGTGCTTGATTTTAGAAGCCGACCCGCGGGTGACGACAGTGATGCGCGAATAGTTTTTCTTCGCATCCACTTCGGCCACGGTGAGCGACTCAATGTTATAGCCGCGTGCCGAAAATAGCCCCACCACACGGTTCAGCACGCCGAATTCGTCATCGACCAGCACCGCCAGAATATGGCGGTCTTCGACGACCACGTCATCGGGGATGTCATAGACGATATCGAGGGATTCTTGGCTCATGCGCGCGTTTTAACGCAGCTGCGGGCCCGTTACAAGCCCAATACTGCGGCATTTAGGGGCTGACTGTACGTAAAAACTGGACAAAAATGTGAATTGTCGTATTTTCTACCTCGAAATTTTATGCCCTTGCCTGCATCGATCGCTCGGATCAGGACAACTTTGGAGATACCGTATGCATCTACGCCAGCTCGTTTTACACATGGCGCTTGTCATCAGCTTCGCCGTTTCAGCGCAGGCCGAACCTTCGGCCAAAGTAGGCGTGAACGGCCCACAATTCGACACGCGTTATTTCGAAACCACCCGTCTGCTAAACGAACAAAAAAAGCAGGCCGATTACTGGCAATATGGCTGGGGTAGCTTTAACGGCGCCGCCCTCATTTACACCACCGCGCTGTCTGTGGGCGAGAATGACGCCAAAAAACGCAACGGCAACATTGTGAACGCCGTGCAAAGCCTAGTCGGTGTCGGCGATGTGATTTTCCGTCCCCTGCCCGCTTTCAACGCCGACACGGTATGCAGCGACCTCGACAGTCCGGCGCAATGCCTCAACCGCAAAGAGTCGTTACTTCGCGACAGTGCCGAGCGCGCGCACGAACCTTATGAACTCGTGCCGCATTTGGCGAATGCTGGGTTCAATGCTGTATCGGGCATTGTCATCTCACAAATCGGCCGCACGAACGACGCGCTGGTGACCGGCATCTCGGGCTTCGTCATCGGCGAAATCCAGTTTTGGAGCGCCCCGCGTGGGCCGATCAGCGATTACGACCAATACCAGGTGCATTTCCACCCCGTCATGATTCAAAACAGCAGCCTCGAAAGACCAGTGCTCGGCATCGGCGCTTCGTGGAATCTTTAATTCGCGCTTAGCAGCGACCTTGCTTAGCTAACCCCGGCGGGCAATGGCCGAAATTGTCACGCGTTACGCCATCTGCGTAATCTGTCGGGCTTTAAAGCAGCCTAGGGCTCAATCCCGCTGGCTAAGGCGCTAATACTGCCAGCCATTGCATTACATACCCTGCTCTCTCGGTGTGCGTCTGGTGCTGGACGCCACCCATGATTCGTTCTGCCGCTCGGCCACCGCCTTGTCCCGAAGGTAGTCATTACGCAAGGTGCCAAAATGCGTTTCAAGCCGCATCTGGTGGGCGTGACGCTTAGCGTCACTGTCACCCTGGGTTTTAGCGGCTATGTGCTCGGTGACTGCTTCATTTTCGTTATACTCTGCGCTCTGCTCGGCGAATGACTCACGTGCGTTGAACTTGTCCTGTTCCGTGGCCGACTCGGGAAGCTCATGCTGCGCGACATAGCGGTCGAAATGCTCGCCGAGCGCGGCCTCGTACTGGGTACGGTAGTCATGGAATCGTGTTTTCACTTCGTCGTCTGCGAACACGTCTTCACCCAGCGTATCGGCATAGTCCACGAACTCGCGGGTGCGCGGTGCGAATTCTGCCACAATTTTAGCCAATTCATCATCCGGCCGTTTGTGCGGCATGCGCTCCATTTCATCGGTGGTCATAATCTGCCTCCTACACCCGGTTTTTATCCAGCACGCGCTGCGGCTCTTCGGGGCCCAGCACCAGTTCATGGTGCGCGGCACCGGCCGGAATCATGGGATACACATTTTCCTTAGGGTCGACCCAGCAATCGAACAGCACCGGCCCCGGATGTGCGAGCATTTCTTTGATGCATTCGTCGAGTTTCGCCGGGTCTTTGCAGCGAATGCCTTTCATGCCGAAACTCTCGGCGCATTTCACGAAATCCGGCAGCGAGTCCATGTAGGATTCGGAATAGCGGCTGGAATAAAACATCTCCTGCCACTGGCGCACCATGCCCATATACTGGTTGTTCAGAATCATGATTTTCACCGGCAGGCGATATTGCACAGCGGTGCTCATTTCCTGAATATTCATCATAAAGCTCGACTCGCCCGTAACGCACACCACGGGCGCTTTCGGGTGCGCAATTTGCACGCCGATAGCGGCCGGGAACCCATAACCCATGGTGCCAAGCCCGCCCGACGTCATCCACCGGTTCGGCTTGTTGTACAGGATGTGCTGCGCCGCCCACATCTGGTGCTGGCCCACATCGGTCGTCACGAAAAAATCTTTGGCTTTGAGAAAATGATTCAGCCGGCGCAGCGCATGCTGCGGTTTAATATGCTTGCCCACCTGTTTGTAGCCAAACGAATCGCGCGCCCGCCAGCCTGCTATCTGCTTGTTCCATTTGACAAGCGCGTCGCGTTGCGGCTCCAGTTTTTTCTTGCGCCACAGCGCAATCATCATGGCGATCACTTCGCCCGCGTCGCCGCTGATGGCAATATCGACCGGTACGATTTTATTGATGGAACTGGCGTCGATATCGACATGGATTTTTTTGCTTTTCACGCTGAACGCGTCGAGCCGTCCGGTCACTCGGTCGTCGAATCGCGCGCCGATATTGATCATCACGTCGCACTCGCTCATGCACATGTTGGCTTCCAGCGAGCCGTGCATGCCGGGCATACCCAGAAACTGCGGGTCGTCACCCGGGAACGCGCCGAGGCCCATGAGGGTCGTCGTCACCGGAAATTTAGTCATGTGCGCGAGTTTAATGAGGCCTGCGCAGGCCGCGTCGCCCGCATTCACCACCCCGCCGCCGACGTAAAACAACGGCCGCTTGGCGCGCGCCATCAGCTCGACCGCGCGCTCGACCATACGCGCATCGGGCTTTTTCACGGGGTTGTAACTCTGGCGACGAATGCCCTCGGCGCCACGATAAATACCCGTCGCGTTCATGATGTCTTTGGGGATATCGACCAGCACCGGGCCCGGGCGGCCGGTCACGGCCACATGAAACGCTTCGTGCAGAATGCGGCCCAGATCGTTCACGTCTTTTACCAAGTAATTATGCTTGGTGGCGCTGCGGGTGATGCCCACAATGTCGGCTTCCTGAAACGCGTCGGTGCCGATTAAATGCGTGGGCACCTGCCCCGTGATGCATACCAGCGGAATCGAATCCATCAACGCGTCGCACAGCGCGGTGACGGTATTGGTCGCGCCCGGGCCGCTGGTTACCATCAGCACGCCTACTTTGCCGGTCGAGCGCGCATAGCCTTCCGCCGCGTGGCCTGCGCCCTGCTCATGACGCACCAGAATATGGCGCAGTTTGTTTTGCTTGAACAGCGCGTCATACACCGGCAGCACCGCGCCACCGGGGTAGCCGAACACCACTTCCGTGCCGTTATCGAGCATCGACTGGATGACGATTTCTGCGCCGGTCAACTCGCGCTCGGTCGCCGTTTTTGCGGGTGCGGTCTTGCGTTGGGCGCCGGGCGCAGCGCCGATAAAATCCTCAGCGCTCAGGCGAATATTGCGCGCCCGCGCTTCGGCCAGCAGCGTGCGCTGGTGCCGCGCCGGAATCATGTCCCACTGCGAAACCGCGCCGGGCGTGACGTCACAAATCTCCGCCACCGCCCCGGTGCCGCCGAATTTCGTAATAATGCGCTCTTTAAAATCCATGTGCTATGTTTAGTTTATCTAAACAACGCAATCAAGAGCTAAAATCGTTTAGAGGGGTTTAATGACGCGTACCGCGATGCGTCAACAGCGCTGCTTTGCCATCAAGGTCGGTGATGGCTTCATGCATATCCTCGGCACTAAAAGGATAGCGACGATGACTGTTTCCCGTCAGCGCATCACGGTCTGGCATGGCAGAGAGCGCTTCCTGTACTAATGCCCGCGTGCGCTCCCAGTAGCGTGTTTCAAAATCGGTAATTTCCTCATTCGAAGCCCCTGCCTCAGATGTAGGTGCCGCCCCCAGCTCAGCATCGACCACCCGACGCGCATGCCGCACAATGACGGGTAGCAGCACATGGTCCTTGCCGCGCTGGTAAAACCCAGAATTTTTGAGCAACTTCCGATATGATTTTGCCGTTTTCGGCATGATGGTGTCGGCCCATTCATTCGGGTTAAGCTGGTGGATTGCCTGCCCGGTTTTCAACGCATGCTTCAAATATTGTTCCTGCATCAGACGGTCGAATTTATGGTCGGTACTGTCAAGTACCCATTCGCGCAGCACTTCTGCACTCTCATAGGCATAACGGCATTTTTCTTCTAACTGACGTAACGGCGCAAACGCTTCTGCCTGGAACTGACCAACATCGTGCAGTTGCGACCCCAGTTCGCGCCGCAGGGTTTTCAGATATTGTTCGGCATAGCGAAATTGTACCGGGCTGACGCAGCCGAGCATGACATCGGCGGCCATTTCATCCACTATTTGTTCGGCGCGACGCGCCACGCGCAACGGCGACGAGGCATTGATCACGGCCTCCGTCAGGTAGTGGCCGATATCTCTGGCGACGCCGTTATCCATGTCCCAGGTGTCAAGCAGCGGCCAGGCGTTTTTGCCAAGCTCGCGGCTTTTCGCGGCGGGCAGGCTGGCCCATCGTTGAATATGACTGTTGTAGATTTCTTTGAATTGCTCGGCCGCAATATGTTCGGCCCGGGCACAGGCTTCGTGCAGCATGTCCGGAAACCCTTCCGGTACCTGATTGGCTTCGGCCCGTTTATGATTAAACATGACGGACGCATCAATCAGCCCGAATATGTTTCCTTCTTTGGCAATCAATTCGCTGACATGACGCATCAATTCACGCTCGAGTTTCACCCCTTCAATCGCATTGGTTTGCTGCTGCGATCGGCTGAAACGGCGCGGCAGATTAAGTTCATACTGTGCCCCTGAAAGTTCACGCGCCTGATAACAAATCCAAGGAGTGCTGTAGTGAAATACTTGGTTAGGTTCGTAGCTGAGCCCATATTCGCTCGCCAGCAGCGCATTATAGGCAGGAACGGTCATGGCTTTGATCATATCCCGGGCGGGTTGCGACTGCTCCGAGAGCTTGGGCAGTTTACTGATCCCACGTTTGGAAGATTCATCCGATGCGTGCTGAGACATCGCCAGCGCAACGATGCTGTGAGTGGTGCCGCCGCTTACTTCATGCACAATCTCACGCAGGTCGTCGTACGACTCAAAACCAATATCGTAATATTCCTTGAATGCCTGACAATACTCCGCCACTTCTTTTTCCATGTGGCCGGATAATTCGAGCTCACCCGAGGCTGCTGCCAGGAAGCGTAAAAAATAATCCTGCACCATTTTGGCTTCGGCACGGTTATTCGTGACAAAAAACAGCTCTTCCATTTCCGCTTCAATCGAATCGTAGCATTCTTCGATAAAAGCATTCTGATTGCTGACTTTTTGCATTCGCGCTTCCAGTCGCTTACGGCTTTCACCGAGGGCGTTGACCAGACGACGGCGCGAAAAGCGCGAGTCCGGAATATCGATCTCGCCACTTAATTGTTTATTCATCGCATCCGTACCCATCGCCGACCACCAGTCGGCAAAATGCTTAGCAAAGCTTTCATCGGCCACTTTGAAAGCTTTTTGCAGCGATTGTTGCACGGCATCGTAATCTTCGCCGCTTGGCATTTCTGTTGATGGTTCAGTACCCATATAATCTCCTGCCACTCATAGAGCAGAGGAACGCCGCCTAAAGTGTGAAGAATGTGTTAAGATTCTCGTCCGGCTGCACTTTGCGTACTTCTGGCAACTGCTGGCGTATCCAGGTCAGCTGGCGCTTGGCGTAGTTGCGGGTGAGCTGCTGGGCGTGGGTGGTGGCGGCTTCCAGCGTTATTTCGCCACGGGCGTGGGCCATCAGCTCCGGCACGCCGTGGGCACGCAGGATGGGGGTGTCGGGCGGTAACTGGCGGGCCATCAGGCGCGTGATTTCATCCATCGCGCCTGCCGCCAGCATAGCTTCAAACCGCGCATTCAGGCGCGGATACAGCTGCGCGCGATCGGGCGTGAGGGCGAAAATGCGATAGGTTGCATCCGGGAATAGCGGCTGCGCTTTTTGCTGCTGCCAGTGCGCCAAACTCTGGCCGGTGGCTTCGACAACTTCAAGCGCGCGGGCGAGGCGCTGGGTGTCGCCGGGCTTGAGGCTTGCGGCCATAGCAGAATCGCGCGCGCTGAGGCGGGCATAAAGCTCGGGTGCGGTGAGGGCGCGCAGGGGGGCGCGAATTGCTTCTGGAATCGGCGGAATGCTGGCGAGCCCTTGCATCAACGCCTGCACATACATGCCGGTACCGCCGACCAGCAGTGGTTGTTTATTCTCGTCCCACGCGGTGCGGATCACCGGTTCCACGAGCATCAACCAACGGGCGACGGAAGTGGGTTCGCCCGCGTCGAGCACACCATACAGCGCATGTTCGGCCAACGCTTCATCCGCACGCGTTGGCCGCGCGGTGAGGATGCGCAGATCGGCCACCAGCTGCATCGCGTCGGCATTGATGATGACAGTGGGCGCGGCCTGCGCTATGCGCAACGCTAGCGCCGACTTGCCCGAGCCGGTCGGTCCCATCAAAACGCTTATGGATTTCGCATGCGCCACGTTATCACCTTCATTGCTTCGCAACCGAACTTAATCGACCTTGGCGCCACTGTCACCCGCCTCACGGCGAGCGTGGCGGGCATGCCGATACGCTGGCTGGAGCCAGGGGTGGCCTGCGATGTCGAACTGGAGCACCGGCTACCGGAAATTGCGTGGCAGAAAATTCGCGACGCGGCGCACGCGCAGCGCATCGACTGCGTGATGCAACCGCTTGCCACCCGCGAGAAAAAACTGCTGGTGTCGGACATGGACTCGACCCTCATCGAGCAGGAATGCATCGACGAACTGGCCGCCTGCGTGGGTTTGCGCGCCGAAGTGTCGGCCATCACCGCGCGCGCCATGAACGGCGAACTGGATTTTGCCACCGCCCTGCGCGAGCGCGTGGGACTGCTAAAGGGGCTTTCCACCAGCACCTTACAGCGCGTGTATGACGAACAAATTACGCCCATGCAAGGTGCCGCCACGTTGCTCGCCACCCTCAAATCGCGCGGGGTGTATACGGTGTTGGTATCGGGCGGGTTCACCTTTTTCACCGCACACGTAGCCGCAGCGCTTGGGTTCGATGCGCAAGAGGCCAACCGGCTGGAAATGGCAGGGGAGTTGCTCACCGGTCGCGTGGTGGAGCCAATTCTGGGCCGCGAAGCCAAGCGCGAAGCATTGCTGCACTTCGCCCGCCAACGCGCCGTTCCATTGTCGGCATGCGTAGCGATTGGCGACGGCGCGAACGACTTACCCATGCTGCAAACCGCCGGCCTCGGCGTGGCCTATCACGCGAAACCCGCCGTGGTCGCCCACACCCACGCCGCCATCCATTTCAACGATTTAAGCGCGCTGCTGTATGTGCAGGGTATCGAGACGAAACACTGGGCGCAGTAGCCCGTTTTATTACAACGCCACCGTCACGAACACCGTATCGCCACCGCGGGCGATGTGCAGCAGCGCATAATCGTGGCCGGATTTTTGGGCTTCGGCGAGGGCTTTTTTTACGTCAGCCGCGCTTGCGACTCCCTGCTGGTTGATATCCAGCACCACATCGCCCGGCTGCAGGCCGCGTTTTGCGCCTTCGCCTGCGGGGTCGAGATCGACCACCAGCGCGCCGGATTTGATTGATGCATCGACCTCGAACTGTTGACGCGTGGCAGGCGTGAGCGGGCTGATGGCAAGGCCCAGCGTGTCTTTTTGCGGGGTGATTGCGCCCGTTTTGCCTTTGGGCGTATCGTCGCCGCTGCCATCATTCGTATCGGGGTTGTCCTTGTCGGCCGGCAGTTCGCCCACCGTTAGCGGAATGGCCACCGTTTTGCCTTTACGCCACACGGTGAGTTCCACTTTCTTGCCCGCTTTGGTGTCGGCCACATAGCGCGGCAACTGGCGCATTTCGTCGATCGCGCGGCCATCGAAGGCGACGACAATGTCGCCCGGCTGCAGGCCCGAACCAATGGCCGGGCTGCCTTTGCTGATTTCTATCACCAGCGCGCCGCGCGGTTTGCCAAAGCCTAGCGAATTCGCGATTTCATCGGTCACGTGCTGGATTTTCACACCCAGCCAACCGCGATGAATCGTGCCGAACTGGCGTAATTGTTCGACCACGCTTTTCGCCATGGCGCTTGGCACCGCGAATCCGATGCCGACATTGCCGCCTGTGGGCGAGAAAATGGCCGAGTTGATGCCAATCACTTCGCCTTTGGCGTTGAACAGCGGCCCACCGGAATTGCCACGATTGATGGCCGCGTCGGTCTGGATGAAATCGTCGAACGGCCCGGCATTGATGTTGCGCCCACGCGCACTCACGATGCCCGCACTCACCGAGCCGCCAAGGCCGAACGGGTTGCCCACCGCAATCACCCAGTCACCGATATGCATGGCATCGGAATCGCCGAAGCTGACGAAGGGCAGTTTTTTATCGGTTTTTACCTTCAGCAACGCGAGGTCGGTTTTCGGGTCGCGGCCCACGATGGTGGCGGCTAAACGCGTGTCGTCGTGAAAAATCACGGTGATTTTATCGGCGTTGCCAACCACATGGTTATTGGTGACGACATAGCCTTCCGCCGCAATCACGAAACCTGAGCCGAGCGACGTGACTTCGCGCGCTGGCGCCTGCTGGCCGCCCCCTTGGCCGAACTGCTTGAACAGCTGCTTGAACTGGCGGGTTTGCGGCGTGTCGGGCAGCCCGTCGAAATCGAACATGGGCATGGTTTGCTGTGGCGCTACTTTTTGCGTGGTCGAGATGTTCACGACCGCAGGCATCAAGGGTTCGATGATCGGTGCGAAGGATTCCGGTGGGGCTGCCAACGCTGCTAGAGGTAATAACGAGACGCATGACCAAGTGACAGCAATCGCAAAAAAACGGCGCAGCATAATTCCCCCTGTCTATTCTGTTGGCAGCAACCTATCCATGTTGTCATTCCCGCGAAGGCGGGAATCTCCTAAAGAAAAAAGTGGATTCCCGCCTTCGCGGGAATGACAAATTTAAGGTTTAAGCCTGTATTAAATCGCTTCATCCTACGTGCAAGAAGACCTCGCCATTACGGTTTCATCTCATCTAGGAAGCCACTCTCCGGTGTCAAGACCATCGTCGTGTCGTCTTTAGAGAGAGTACTGCGGTAGGCCTGCATGCTGCGATAGAATTTGAAAAACTCGGGGTCGCGGCCAAACGCGTCGGCGTAGATTTTAGCGGCGGCTGCATCGCCTTCACCCCGCGTGGTCTCGGCTTTTTTGCGGGCTTGCGCCAGCAGCTCGGTACGTTCGCGCTCGGCGCTGGCGCGGGTTTCCGTCGCCTGCTGGTCGCCCTCGGCGCGGAAACGTTGCGCTTCTTTGGTGAAGTTTTTACGCATGCGCTCGTAGGTCGATTGCGAAATATCGCTCGGCAAATCGGCGCGCACGATGCGTAAATCCACCACTTCAATCCCAAACCCCTGCTTCAGCCGCGCCCCGGCTTCCACCTCGACGCCCTGCGCCTGTGCATTCACGTTCGACTTGATTTCCTGCATGATGGAGCTGCGCTCCGTCGACAACAAATCGCCCAGCGAATGGGTCGACAGCACGCGGCGCATGCTCGACAGCACAATGCTGTTTAAGCGGCTATTCAGGTTCGATTCGTTTTTCACCGACTTGTAAAACTGCACCGGGTCGGTGATGCGGTAGCGCACGAAAGCATCAATCACCACGCGCTCGTCCACGTCGTTGGCGCGGTTGCGGGTGATGAATTCGGCAGGCTGCGCTTCGAATTCCAGAATGCGTTTATCGAAACGCACCACGCTTTGAATCAGCGGAATTTTGGCGTTGAGGCCGGGCTGCTCGATCACTCGCACAATTTCGCCGAACTGCAGCACCAGCGCCTGGCTCGCCTGCGGCACAACGAACAGCGTGGTGTTTAAAATCAGCAGTAATAAGGCTGCGGTAACGGCCAGCGGAATCCATGAGCGCATCATGCTATTGCCCTCCCGTAGTGGTGGTGGCGGTGGGCTTAGCCGCAGCGGGCGATTGCAGCTGCAACGGCAACACCGGCAACGGCCCGCCATTTTTGCTCGCACCCACAATCACTTTCGGCATGCCTTTCAGTACGGTTTCCATCGTCTCGAGATACATGCGGCGCTTAGTGACATCTTTCGCCAGTGCATATTGCGTGTAAATCTGGCTGAAGCGCGACGCGTTCCCTTGCGCGTCGGCCACGATTTGGGCTTTATACGCTTCGGCGTCCTGAATCATTTTCGCGGCTTCCCCGCGCGCTTGCGGTAAAATCTGGTTGCGGTAGCCTTCGGCGACGGACTCGGCCGTTTGCTTGTCCTGCTCGGCGCGTTTTACGTCCTGGAATTCGTCGATCACCGGTGCTGGCACGTCCGGGCGACTAAGGTTCACGGCGATGATTTCCACGCCCGCATCGTACTCGTCGAACATTTGTTGCATCAGGGCTTTGGTGTCTTCGGCGATCTGGCTTTGCGCGCCGGTGAGCACATCGTCGAGCGTGGTGCGGCCGATCACTTCGCGCATGGCCGATTCAGCGACGGCTTTCACGTTGCCCGCTGGGTCGCGCATGCTGAACAAAAATTTCTCGGGCGCGGCCGCGTCGATTTTCCACTGCACTTCGAAATCGATGTCGACGATGTTGCGATCCCCCGTCAGCATTTGCCCTTCGTGGTTTTGCGGCACGCTTGCATCTACGGCGACGGCCTTCAGTTTATCACGCCGGATATTCGGGTTTTCCGCCCCGCCCACGCGGTGGCCGATCTCGACCTTATTCACCGTCGTGACGCTTGGGATAATCACCTGCTCGATGGGGTAGGGCAGGTGGTAGTTGAGGCCCGAAGTTTCGGTGTGGTTATATTTGCCAAAGCGCAGCACCACGCCCAGCTCGTCGGGATTCACGCGGTAGAAGCCGGAAACCAGCCACAGGCCCAACACAACGGCTAAAATCATTCCGGCCAGTTTTTGCTCGCCGCCACCGCCTTTCATGTCGCGCAGTTTGCCTTGCGCATCGCGCATCGCTTTTTCGAACGGATTTTTACCGCCGCCAAATGGCGACGAAGGGCCTGAACCCGTAGGCCCACTGCCTGTGGGCCCGCGCCCGCCGCCTTTGCCCCACGGGCCTTTAATCTCCGCCATGCGATGCCTCGTTTTGCTTTTGTCGTTTTGATATAGAGCGCTTGCCACGCCGCATCAAGTACAACTCGTGCGTCATTTCAGCCAAGCTCCGCGCGCGCTGGAATCCAACTTTTAAAAGCCGATAGATTCCAGCTTTCGCTGGAATGACGGATACGCTACATCAGGCCTATGTCACCAGAACCACTCCGTCCGCCAACGATCGACCACCGACTGCTTCCTCATGTCGCACGCATCATTGTGGTGGCCAGTGGCAAAGGGGGGGTCGGTAAATCCACCGTCACGGCGAACCTCGCGCATGCGCTCACTGCCGTGGGTCAGCGCGTGGGTATTCTGGATGCCGATATTTACGGCCCCTCCATCCCGCGTCTGCTCGGGCTCGACACCTACCTCAAGCCCGAAATCGCCGACGGGTTGATGGTGCCGCCCACCGCCCACGCGATTCGTGCGATGTCGATGGCGCTGATTACCGGCGATCAGGCGACCGTGCTGCGCGCGCCCATGATCACGAAAGCGCTGGTGCAATTCTTGCGGCAAGTGCGCTGGGGTACGGCGGATGCACCGCTGGATGTTTTACTCATCGATATGCCGCCCGGCACTGGCGACATCACTCTCAGCCTCGCACAGAACGCGCCGCTGGATGGCGTGCTGCTCGTCACCACGCCGCAGCAACTGGCCGTCATCGACGCCGAAAAATGCGCCGTCGCGTTCACCAAAATGGGGGTGCCACTTTTGGGCGTGATTGAAAATATGAGCTACCTCGCACTCCCCGGCGGCGCGCGCGCCACGCCGTTCGGCAGCGGCGGCGGGGCCGAATTGGCGGCGCGCCACCACACCAAACTTCTCGCCCAACTCCCCCTCGACCCCGACATGGGCCGCGCCGCCGATGCGGGAGAGAATTATATTGCAAAAAATGCTGTGGCGAGTGGTGCAGCAATCTTTATAGACATTGCCAATTACTTCGCCAATACCGCCTGAAACTCGTCCCACTCGCGTTTGGTAAGGCCGGAAGTTTCTTGGCTAACCGTTTCACCGGCCAGCATGCGCTTGAGCACCCCAACGCCCGAGCGCGAAAAACGCACGCCGTGTAGGCGGTGTTCTTCGAACGCTTCGTAGGCGAACGGCACCCATTTTTTCACCACGTCGAGCATCGCGTCGGCATACACGCGGATTTCATATTGCGCGTGCGGGTCGGCGCGCAGCATGAGAAAATGCATCAGGTTATGCAGGTCGATTTTCCAGTACCACTGGGTGTAATAATTCAGCGTTAAATTCATCCGCGCCAGCTCGCGAGCGATGCCCTGGCGGTCGTTGTCGAAGGCGAGGGTTTCGTCTTCCTGCCCCATCAGTTCCATGTAATGGCCGTACACCTGCTCGGAGTCGCCCTTCAGAATTTCCAGCACTCGCGCCGACTCGGCGGGGCTAAGCGTATCGGTGCCGCGGCCCTGATGGTTTTTCTTTGATTGCGGGCTGAGCTGGCTGGGTTCGGGAATGTAAAATTCCTTGTCCATAATACTGTAGCGCGCCGAATATTCGTTCACGTTGGCGGTGCGGTGGCGAATCCATTGGCGTGCCACGAAAATCGGCAATTTCACGTGGAATTTGATTTCGCACATTTCAAACGGGGTGCTGTGCCAGTGGCGCATCAGGTAGTTGATGAGGCCTTTGTCCTGGCTCACCTGCTTGGTGCCGCGGCCATAGCTCACGCGCGCCGCCTGCACAATTGCGGCGTCGTCGCCCATATAGTCCACCACCCGGATGAAGCCGTGGTCGAGCACGGGGATGGCGTCGTAGAGAATTTCCTCAAGCGCCGGGCTGGTCGCCCGTTTCGTGGGCTGGGTTTCGCTGTTTGGAATGTCTTGCTCGGTTTTCATCGCTGCCGCTGTCGCCATTATTTGCCCCCGGTTATGCAAAGACCGTAGCAACAGCGCAGCGCCCTGCCAACGCGAAAGGGTAAGTTATTCGCAGAGAAATATATGCGCTTAGGCTTTTCCGGTGAAGAAAGATGTGATGCCCGCCGCCATTTTCGAGGCCGCAACAAACGGCAATGTTACGGGATTTAACATCATCAAATTTTCAACGCTGGTCATCGAACCAAGACCTGTGGTGTGCACTTTTGCGGCGGCCAATTTTGCCTGCGCCTGTGCTGCCTGGGTTTTAGCATCGACATCGCTCACGGCAATCGCAATGCCCGGGTCGGCCGCCAGCTTCTCACGCTTGGCCAGCATTTCCGCCGTGCGTGCGTTCCGCTCCGCTTCACGCATCTGGTAGCCAACATCAAGTTTATCATAGACCATGCCGCCGCCCCAGGCAGCAAGTGCCCCGGTCGCTGCGCCGCCAATTGCGCCCACCACACCGCCGCCAATCGTGCCAATTACAGGCAGCACGAGCGTCCCGCCGCCTGCCCCCATCCAGAAACCGGCCATGGCCGATGCACCGATCGTACCGAAGCTCGCGACACCTTTAATGGTGTGGTGTTTCTCACCGGTGCTGACGCCGTGGTAAACATCGTAGCCGGCCTGACCCACGCCAACGGCAGCCCCAACCGGCGCAACCAGACGCCCCCCTACTTCGGCTACAGGCACCAGTGCTGGTGCAACTTTGCTAACTCCCCAAGCCACGGCTTCGGTCGCTTTTTCGCCACCGGGTAATTTCTCAACGAGGCCCACTGCAAAGCGACCCGCTTGCGCAGAGCGGTACGCTACGAAATCGGTAACTTTTCCAGCCCCGTCGCCCATCCAGCGGCCCACGATGCGCGGCGAATTCCACACGGCGCTACGGGCTTTTTCGAACCAGCTGCTGCCCTTGATGAGTGACTCTTCAGCGTGCGCATTCAGTGGGCTGAAGCTCGTTTTGGGGTCGATGAATCGATCGTTGCGCTCAATCGCCACTTTCAGCTGATGGTCACTGCGAACCTCAATTTTTGCGGCTTTCTTTGTGAACTCATCGGCCTGTTCGCGGTATTGCGCTTCCGTACGCTCCCAGGGCCAGCGACGTGCGCCGTTTTTCAATGCATCGGCGCGCTTCGTCGCGGCTTCGGCTTTTTCTTCCAACGCGTGTTGGCTGCCGAGCTTTAATTTGCCGTTATAAAGATGATCGGAACGTCCTGCCGCAGCATGGCCGCCCAGTGTCTGGCGCAGGAAGCCCTCCTGCATACCGTAACCTGTCGTCATGGCCAGGGCGGCACCGCCATAGGTCAGCGCCGCATCCGTCGTTGCCCCGCCCGCGTAGCTTGCCAAATTCAAGAGGGTCACGCCGCGATCGAGCACAGGCGCCATATTGGCACTGGCCTGGGTCTGTTCATCGGCCACGGTCATTTGCCGTTGTTTCCCATCCGGGCCCGTCACCAGAATCGGGTCTTTTTGCAACGTGCCATTCACATAGCGTGCGAGGTAGAGTTTTTGAACCGTTTTGCCGTTAGCGTCTTTCTCGGGCGCGCCACGGAACGGCCCACCTTCCGCTACCAGCTTGGCAATGCCGGGTACATTCGTAACACCTTCAACTGACGACACTCCGGCAAGCATTTCCGCCGCATCCGCACGGCCTTGAGTGGTGGCGCTGAGCTGTGCTTTGCGCACGCGTTCTTGCGCACTTTGTTTGGCAAGCGTATCCCAACTTACGGCCTGCGGTTCGTTCGCCAAGGCCTGTTTCGCTGCGACGCCTGCCGCATCCCAATCTTTAAAGCCGCCATAGGCGTAGTTCGCCCATTGCAGTACATACTGGCCCCATTCAGCGGGCAGCGCATGCACCAAAAGCGATCCCAGCCGTTGGCCGAGCGACCATACGTTATCGATAAAATTAGGCTTTGCGTCGCCCGGCGACACGGCAAGGGCGGCCGATGCGGTGCCGTTACTTTGCACCGACTGGTAGGTGGCAAGCGCAATTGTGTCGGCGACAGCATCGCATTGTGCCTTGGTTAGCTTGCGCGCACCGATGGTGGATTTAATGATATCGAGCTGACGGCCAATCCCAAAAAAATTCTGTGACGCATTCGCGCCGTTGTTCCAGCTGGCAAAGAATGCTTCGGTATTGCTGGCCCCGTTTTTTAGGCTGGTTCCGGCTGAAACCGCCGCGCGCAAAAATTCGATTTTATCTTTATTCTCGTCAATGAATTTTTCTGCCTGCGTGTAGGCTTCGCCTGCCGGTTTTTTGACGTAAGACCCAACCGCACCGAAGATTGCCTCCCATGTTAGGCCATTGGGCAATTCAATGGTCGAAGTCGATTGGAAATTCTCGAGCAGCTGGGAAATCTGGCGCGACTGCTCCTGATAGCCTGCGGGTAGCAATGTGCGCAACTGGCCTAAGCGAGCAGAAGCAATCCCGTTCAGATCCGCCACTTCAAGCTTGCCGGTTTGCGGGTTCAACAGCGCCACTTCCGTTTGGCTAAGCGGACGCCCCAACTGGGCCAGTGCCGAAGCATAACGTGCTGCGTCCGTTAGTGGGATAGTAGTAGCTGGTTTAGTGACCATGGGTTTCTCCTAGCCTTCACCCTACCAAACAGATGTGACAGTTTGATGACGGTTGCGTGAAGGTTGCGTGTCGGATTGTCGATTTTTGACCGCAGTTGCGGCTTGAACCCGCGGCCGTTTTGCCTTATATTTAGAACTGTCACGCAAGTGGCTATAGCAATAAACGTATCGTGGAATAGTCGGATTGGACCCGGGGGCAGAGCCCGGCACCTCCACAAAGCCACCGCAACGCGGTGGCTTTGTGGGGGTGAATTAGCATCGACAACCGCAATAAAGGCGCTGCTTTTGCTTGGGGTGATCTCCCATAATCGGATCACTTTTCAAGTGCCAACGACAACGTAGCACTCGTTGCAGCTAACGACAACAACGTCGTAGCAGCCCGTCTCGCCGCTTAGTGTGGCTTGACGAGCTCTAGCTCGTAAACGCAGCCCGGGGGGAGCTGGGCAACAGAATCCCCCCACCGCCCTTCGCCTCCGGCTTCGGACGGCTTACGCCGGTCGAAGGCGGCCTTAGGCGAAGGAGCGTCGTCCGTAGCTTTAGCGTAGGATGATTTTTCGCGGGTCGGCGGTCGCCTCCCGGGTGGCACTTGAAACACTTTAGTTAATTTCACTCGACTCTCGACTCTCGACTCTAACCACTGTATAAGAAGCCCATGAGCCAAGAAACAATAGATTATCCCGGCATGATCGACTCGGCGATGCGCGGCGTGGTGCGCCAGGCGTTAGTGCATATCGACAAATTCGGACTGCCGGGCGAGCATCATTTCTTCATTTCGTTTCAAACCAACTTCCCGGGCGTCAGCATTTCGCCGCAGTTAAAGGCGCGCTACCCCGAGGAAATCACCATCGTGGTGCAGCACCAGTTTTGGGATTTGAAAATTACCGACACGCAGTTTTCCATCATGCTCAGCTTCAACAACATCCCGGAAAAACTGGTGGTGCCGTTCGATGCACTCACGGCGTTCGCCGACCCCAGCATTAAATTCGGCCTGCAATTCCACGGCAAAAAACCGGCAGGCGCGAGCGACACAAACAACGGCGCAAAATCCACGGCTTCAAACGGCAATGCCGAAGAACCCGTCGCGTGCCCCGTCACCGGCAAAAACGGCTCCGAAAAACCCTCCATGGCCGCCTTTGAAGAAGATGCCCCCAGCGAAGAAACCAAAGCCGCGAACGACGAGAAAGTTATCTCCCTCGAAGCGTTCCGCAAGCGGTAGGGTTCAGCGGTTCTGCCCCCCCATACGGCATTTCGGGGTCGACCGTGTTCACATGTTTGCTAGACAGTGCTATTTTCAAGCGCGTGAGTAAGGGCTGTGGTTTACCGAGCACCTGTGCTTCAACCCGACTATGGTCGATACGCTCTTGCATGATTCGCCAACGCTCGCCCTGCGCACGTCTGTCTAATTCGCCCTGCGCCCATTCGCGGTCGATCCAGAACACGGAGGCATGCGCGTTTGCCATGCCCGACAGGTCTTTTTCGCTGATCCCGTCGTAGCAAGAGGTATATTGCTCGGGCACATCGAAACGGATCGTGAACTCGGGATCAAACTGCTGAATTAACCTTACCATGGGTAGAAGCACATCGCGTGAGTCGCCGCGCATAAAAGCATAATTGCCGTGCCATCCATGTTGTGAAAAGCCAACGGCGCGACGACCGCCCTCTGCAAGAGGCGTGGTATTACCTTTATTGAAATTGACTTCGCCCATGGCGCGTTCGAATTCACGCATGAAATCTTTGATCGCGTACGGCACCGGTTCATCGAGCTGCTTCTCATCAAAATTGCTTTGGTCGCGATCGTAAAAGATGCCCCAGACGTGATCGTTTCCGAAAAACCCGTGTCCCTTTTTGCTATACCAGTAACGCGCTTCGATCTTGTCTGCATCTTGGGGCTCGCAGCCATATTCAACCGCCAGTTTTCTGACAGCATCGCCTACCTGCATATTCACATAATCAATCTCGGCCTGCGTTAACGGGTCGCGCGACGAAAGCAATGATTTATCGAAGGTGAATTCGGGGTGCGGCTCTTTATCAAAACCACTATGTCCTATTTCACGAAGTTTTTCTTTGATGTCGGCCATTATTGCCTTCTAATGTAGCTATTATTGATAAGCATTCTAGCAATAAAATTGCGTATTAGTATTACACTTGCATGACATTTCCGCCCAATCTGCTCACCCTCGTGCGGACTGCGGCCGTCAGCGGGCGGGCAGTTGCTGCTGCTTGGGTGGTGCCGCCAGGGACGCTCTGGAAGCCCGCGTCCCTTGCTGAAACAAATTGCCGACTCCCTGAGTGATCTCGCGGCTAATCGTGTTGTAGCGTTGATTGGTGTCTAAATAGCCATACGGCTTAGCCAATAATCTTGTCGTGAGTTGGTTTGCATTATCGTAGCAACTGGGAAGATGCATAAAGTGCCGCTGGATATCCTCGGGCGTCGCCATCGCCTGCTGCCGCGCTTTTTCCTCACGACGCAACGGCGCCAGATTCACGCCGTCCAACCCTGCCTGATGGAAAAAGCGGTTGAACGTCTCCGCCACTTCAAACGGATTCGAAATGCGGCAATACCACCCACCAATCATCGTGATGGTCATTTTCCCATCGGCATTTTCGTCATAGCATTTCTGTAAGTGTCTGAAATGCGAGCCTCTGTCGCGCCCATCGCCGTTGCGTTTTTTATCGCCATGGCCCGAGGCAAATAAGTAATCGGCCGAATACCCTTTCACGTTCATGCACCCGCCGCGCCGATCGGTCAGGCTGTGGGTGGCCTCTTTGGCGATCATGGCGATGGTTTTCAGCAGGTCGCGCCGCAGCGCTATTTTTTTATCATCGCTGAAGCCAGCTTGCTGCATTGCTGCCTCAAAGCGCGGCTTATCAATCGTCAGCGTGGCATGGTAGGGGCAGCCATAGGATGACTTCACCCGCTCCAGCCCGCGCACATCTGCCAGCAAATCAGCCACGAACTCAAACGAAACGGCTTGCGCACAGGCCAGCGGAAACCCATGGGCCGCCAGCGCAAGCGGCAGATGCGCATCAATCGCGATCGACAATGCCTGCATGCTAACCGGCGAAAGCGCCGCTTGCGGCGGGTCGCGCCGGTCCATCTTCACCCCGCCCCAGCGTTGCTGCATCTGCGTTTGCTGCGCCTTCACAAAGCCCGGGCTCATAGTCTGCCGCAGCTGCTGCCCTACCGAATATTCTGGCTGAGCGACCGGCAGCTGGATGGTGGTGGAGGGCGATTGGCGACGGACGCGTTCTTTTTCCGCCCAGGCAAAAGCGGCATCTTTGCTTGCCCGATACGTGTCGGCCAACAACTCAATTTCAAATTCCGTGGCGCCCTCGGTCACTTCGCGCGCAAGTTTTCGAGCTTCGTGCAGCATGGCTTTTCTGCCGCTGCGCAGGGCCTGCTGGAACTCCAAATCAATCGGCACCAAATGTTCACCCGAGGCCTTGCGAGCGGCATGCTGTTTCTTCTGCTCAATTGCCAGATACGCCTCAGTCAATTCGTCCAGCACGGGCTGCATCATGGCCGCCACCACCTGCTGAAAATCCTGCTTGAAAAACGCTTGCAGGTGCGGCGTGGGCGACGGCCCTTCGAACCCGTTTCGGCTCCACGGCACCAGCTGATAAAGTATCTCTTTTTGAATATCAGGCAGTTTTTCTCTCACGGCCGCCAGCGTTTTTGCCAGCGTGAACGGCTTATTGACGCTCAACACCGCCGCGATGTTTCCGCCAACATCGTAGCCAAAGTGGCTAACATATTTCCTGACTTCTTTCTTGTTCAATGCTTGGCAAAGGCGAATTCTCTCGAGCATCGGCCGGTATTCGGCCAACAGCGTTTCGGTTGCCTGCTGAACCGACTGCGGGATTGTGCCATCAGCCTGCGTGTATTTTTCCTGCTGCGTGATCAGCTGATGAATGCGGTTGGCAACCGCCTGCTCAAGTAGCGGCAACGTGACATCCCGCAGCCGGGTGCGAATGCGCTCCACGTCCTGATTGGTCAGCTTGTAGTAGGTCGGGCTATTCAGCTCGCCATTTTTAAAAATATCGCCGTCAAGCAGCGGCTTTTTTAATCGCGGCATCACCAGCGGCAATGTGCCGTTTCGCCGATGGCGGCGGGCCAGCTCTTTGGCCGCGCCTGCATAGGAAGCGAAATCCACGCCATCCACCACATACCCATTCGGCATCACCATAGGTCCGGGCAACAGGCCCGCCTTGTGCTGCGCGCGAAGCTGCGCCTCCCTTACGGCATATTCTTGTAGCACCGGGTCGCTTAACTGCCGCCAATCCTGCGGCTCGATGGGGTCTGAATGCACGTCGCTTGCCTGTTTACTGATGTGTTTTCTGCCGGATTACTAGCATTTCTGGTGCATGCGAAGTATGACGCTTTCATGACATTAATGTCCCAACTAATCACCCTCGCCCATGCCGCGTCCGAACGCGGCGAGGTGCCAATCGCCGCCTGCGTGGTCGCGGGCGACGGCACGGTACTGGCGCAGGCCCATAACCAGGTGGAACAGCAAAGCGACGCCACCCAGCATGCCGAGCTGCTGGTGCTGCGCGCGGCGATGGGGATAACTGGCTCTAAGTATCTGAGTGAGTGCACGCTTTTTGTCACGCTCGAGCCCTGCGCCATGTGCGCGCAGGCGGCGAGCCTCGCCAAAATCAGGAAAATCGTGTTCGGGGCGTACGACCCAAAATCCGGCGGCGTCGAGCACGGCGCACGGGTGTTTTCGCACCCCACTTGTCACCATGTGCCGGAAATAGTGGGCGGCGTGATGGCAACCGAATGCGGCCAGTTACTGACGGATTTTTTCGCCGCGCGGCGCTAGCTTACGGAAGTTTGGCTTACCGTACCGCTACGAGGAATTTGGGCGGCAAGCGCCGCCAGTTCATTCATGGTGGCGGTGCTATCGCGTTTGAAATCAGCCACTACTTTGTTCGCCAGCGCTTCCACATGTTTGGGGTCGCGCTGCATCATGTCTTGCAGCGCTTCCATCAGGGACGCCACATTGCCGGTCGGGCCGTAATCGGCATGACCAGCGTTCGAGGGAATGTTACGTTGTTCGCCAACCGTGTAGCCAAAACCGAGACCTTTGACGAAATCACTGCTCGCGATATATTGCACCGCACTGGTACAGGCGGCCTGAATTTGGTCGCGCTCGGCGCGCGTGAAGCTTTGGATGCCGCCATAGCCAATATAATGAAGCCGGGTTTTCGGCATGATTTGCGCCAGTTTCGGGATCATCCGCGCTGCTGCATCCGCGCCGTAAGAGTGCCCGGCCACGGTGATTTCGGGCGCCGCCCCGGTGCGCGCACTTACCTCGGCGATAATGCGCTGCACCTCCGGCCCGGCGCTTTGCCAGAATAAATCGGCTTCACGTTGGAATCCTTCCGCCTTGTTGCCAAACGCCGCTTGGGCGAGCCCCACGCCCACGCCAATCGATTCCGAAAACGGGTTCATGCCGCGGAACGCCAGTGTAATGCGCGGGGGGCTGGCGCCTTCGTCGACCAGTAGCATCGCCTGGTGGTTGCTTTTGCCCTGGCCGATACTGCCGGGCCCGGAATTCAACAGATAGCTGCGGGTCGTGGTGCCGCCATTCAGCCCGTGGCACGCAAGGCGTTCCTGAATTTTTGCCGCGTTGTCGTTGCATTGGTAGAAACTGTTGATCGCGTCGAAAATCGCCGCTTCGCGGGTGGCCGGGTTGCGCATCGAGGCCACCACATTTTCGCAGGCGCTCCAGCCCGAGCTTTTCAGCCATTCCTGTGCTTGTTTACTCGAAAATATTTTTTCCGATACGGTCTGCATGGCCGCTTGCACATGCTGCTCGTCGCCCGGAAAAAAGAAATTTTTTACTTTCGTAAAAGCCCACTCGGCCCAGCCAAAAAGAAAATCCATCGTGGTTTGCTCCCTTGCCGGTTGATCCGGCTATTCAGATGCATCATAGCGCATTCGGGCCACCGCCAGTGTGACGTTTTGATGACGATTGATACTACACGCAGATCGTTTTCTCTTGCTTACACCCCACAAAATAGCTGCATTTATAGGAGGCGCATAGTAGGAGGGTTCTTCGCGACGGGCGGAGTGTAGCAGCGCTACATGAGCAACGGCGCGAAGGTTCCGACGCCCTAGGCGTCCCTAGAAATGCAGCGGAGAATCGGTATGGCGCAGTATGTGTATGTAATGAAGGGCCTCACCAAAAACTATCCGGGCGGCAAAACCGTGCTGAAGGATATCTGGCTGAGCTTTTTCCCCGGCGCGAAAATCGGCATTGTCGGGCATAACGGCTCGGGGAAATCAACCTTACTGCGCATCATGGCCGGGCGTGACAAGGAATTTAACGGCGAGGCGTGGGCCGCCGAAGGCATCAAAATAGGCTTCCTCGAACAGGAACCCAAACTCGACGAAAGCAAAAACGCGCTGGAAAACGTGATGGATGGCTTGAAGGAAAAACAAGCCCTGCTCGACCGCTACAACGCCATCATGGCCGATTATTCCGACGACGTGGCGGACGAAGCCGCCAAGCTGCAGGACGCCATCGACCACGCAGGTGCGTGGGATTTAGAACGCGAAGCTGAAGTGGCGATGGACGCACTGCGCTGCCCGCCGGGGGATGCCGACATCAAAAAAATCTCGGGCGGTGAGAAGCGGCGCATTGCGCTGGCTAAACTGCTGCTCGAAAAACCTGACATGCTGCTGCTTGATGAGCCGACCAACCACCTTGACGCCGAATCCGTCGCGTGGCTGGAAAACTTCTTGCGCAATTATCCGGGCACGGTCGTGATGGTCACCCACGACCGCTACTTCCTCGACAACATCACTGGCTGGACGCTCGAACTCGACCACGGTGCGGGCCGCCCGTTCGAGGGCAATTATTCAAGCTGGCTCGACCAGAAATCGAAGCAGCTGCAGACTGAAGAAAACCAGGAATCCGCCCGCGCCAAAGCGATGAAGGAAGAATTGGAATGGGTGCGCAGCTCGCCCAAAGCCCGCCAAGCAAAATCGAAGGCGCGGCTTAAAGCCTACGAAGAAATGGTCAGCCAGCAGCAAGATAAACGCACGTCCACCGCGCAAATCATCATTCCCGCCCCGCCGCGTTTGGGCAATCAGGTGATCGAGGTGGAGGGGCTGAAAAAAGTGTTCGGCGAGCGGTTGCTCATCGACAACCTCACTTTCAGCCTGCCGCCCGGCGGCATTGTCGGCATCATCGGCCCCAACGGTGCGGGGAAAACCACGCTGTTTCGCATGATTACCGGGCAGGAAACGCCCGATGCCGGCACCTTCAAAGTGGGCGACACGGTAAAGCTGGGCTATGTCGACCAGTCGCGCGACACGCTCGACGATAAAAAATCCGTGTGGGAGGAAATTTCCGGCGGCACCGATATTATTGAACTCGGCAAAATTACCGTGAAGAGCCGCGCCTATTGCTCGAGCTTTAACTTCAAAGGCTCCGACCAGCAGAAAACCGTCGGCATGCTTTCGGGTGGCGAGCGCAACCGGGTGCACCTCGCCAAAATGCTTAAAAGCGGTGCTAACGTGCTGTTGCTCGATGAACCGACCAACGACCTCGACGTGGAAACCCTGCGCGCGTTAGAAGAAGCCTTGCTGGAATTCCCCGGCTGCGCCGTGGTCATCAGCCACGACCGCTGGTTCCTCGACCGTGTCGCGACGCATATTCTGGCGTTCGAAGGCGACAGCCACGTCGAGTGGTTCGAAGGCAACTTCGCCGATTACGAGGAAGACAAAAAGAAACGCCTCGGCGAAGCTTCCGTGCAGCCTAAACGCATTCGCTATAAGTCGTTGCTTGCAGCGTAGCCGACACTACCCGAGAAGATTCGCTTAGTTCTTCGCCGCGGCTTTTTGCAGGCGGCCGATGAGGTAGTCGAGGCCCTGGCTTTCCACGATCGAGTTGAACTCGGAACGTTGGGTGGTGAGCAGGCTGACATTTTCAACCACGATATCGGTGATTTTGTCGTTCTGGATGCGGTAATCGACCAGCACGTCTCTGCCAGTATCGTGAATGACCATGGTCACGATGGAAGCTTCGCCATCGGAGCGGGCGTTGCGAAGCTCATAGGTCTGGCCGGAATATTTCGCGAGTTTGCCGGCGTAGTTTTTCAGCACAAACGGCTTGTAGGCGGTGAGATAGGCTTCCTGCTGCTGCGGTGTTGCGGTGCGCCAATGTTTGGCCAGCACGAATTTAGCGATGAATTCGATGTCGATTTTGTCCGAAAAAATCACTTCGATTTTCTGCTCTTTGTCCGCCATCGGCGCGTCTGTTTGCGCGACGGCCAGCACTTGCTTCGCGACAGAATCGACGAAGGTTTTTGCGTCAGCCGCTTGCGCGGACTGGCACACTACAGCCGTTAAAAAGCCTGCAACGGCCAGAGAGTAAAAACGACGCATGGCCTCACCCCTAAAAGTCTGGCATGGCGCTGTTGCGGTTATGAATCTCCGCATCGCGACGCTGCAGATAAATGCTGCGGTAGGTGATGTACGGATCGAGCGAACTGTCGTTAATGTCGTCGATCGGGTCGAGAAAGCGTTCGCGCACGATAACGGCTTGGCCAACGCCGATACCGAACTGCACGAAGCCCTCGTTAATCAGCGCCCAGCTGACGGGGTTTGTCAGCCAGTTACCGACGATGCCTACGCCATCGCGCGCGGTGGAGGGCCCAAACAGCGGCAGCACGAAATAATCGCCCTGACTGAAGCCCCATACCGCCAGCGTCTGGCCGAAATCTTCTTCCTGTGCGGGAATGCCGGCGCTGGTCGCCACGTCGTTCAGGCCGCCGATGCCGAAGGTTGAGTTAATCATGAAGCGCCAGAAGGTTTTCATGCCGCGCTCGAAATCGCCCTGAAAGAACGAGTTCACCATGCTGAGCGGTTCGTTCATATTGTCGGAAAAATGGCCGAGGCGCTCACGCAACGGGTCCGGCGTAATGTAGCGATAGCCGCTGGCTATGGGGCGCAGAAAATATTTATCGGCCCCTTGGTTGAAGCTGAATATGTAGCGGTTATAGGATTCATACGGGTCGTTGATGCTCACCACATCCGCCCGGGCGGAATCATTGACGGCGGCGCTTGCAGGGGTAATGACGGCACTGAATGCCAGCAACGCTGCGATTCCCAAAAGTTTTTTCATACCACTGTCCATATGTTATTCTTCAGTTTCATGTTCGATAGCCGAGTTACGTCAAGCACGCAAGTAGCGTAGCACTTCCATGAAATCTAGCGATAAAGTATAAAGAATAGACTAACAAATATGTCATGCACGCCGATCACCGTTGACAGGAAGCGGCTTTTCACCTTTGTTTGCGCGGATTTCTTTGGTATCGATTTTTTTACAGAAAGGGGCGAATTTAGCCGATTGTTGCTAAATTGCCACAGGAGTTGCTCGCATGCCCCACCGCGCCACATCCGCTTCTAGCGCCGCTTTCAGCGCCCCGTTGCTGCAGGAGTTGCGCGAACTCTATGGCAAGCGCCCTCCAGCTGTCTCGTTCGAATTCTTCCCGCCCAAAAGCGACGCGGGCGAGGAGAAATTATGGCAGACCATTGCGGAACTTGCGCCCCTTAACCCCCGGTTCGTTTCGGTGACTTACGGCGCGGGTGGCACCACGCGCGAGCGCACGCACGCCACCGTCACCCGCATTCGCCGCGATACACCCATTCTGCCCGCCGCACACCTTACTTGCGTGAATGCCACGCAGGCCGAAATCGAGTCCATCGCCCACACTTATTGGGAAGCCGGGGTGCGCCACCTGGTCGCCCTGCGCGGCGATATGCCGGGTGGCGGGGCCTATGTGCCGACCCCGGGCGGCTATGCCTATGCCGACGCACTGGTAGCGGGCCTGAAACGCATTGCCGATTTCGAAATTTCCGTCGCCGCCTACCCCGAAGCGCACCCGGAGGCCGCTTCGGCGCAAGCCGACCTCGACCATTTGAAACGCAAGCTCGATGCCGGGGCAAACCGCGCCATCACCCAGTTTTTCTTCGATGTGGACACGTATTTGCGGTTCCTCGAGCGCGCGCGGGCAGCGGGAATCACTGCCGAAATCGTGCCGGGCATTCTGCCGGTGACACATGTGGGACAGCTCAAAAGTTTCGCCGCCATGTGCGGCACCGCCGTGCCAACATGGCTTGCCACCCTGTTCGACGGGCTCGATGAAAACCCCGAACTGCGCCATTCCATCGCCGCCATGGTAGCCGCCGAACAATGCCGCATGCTGATGTTGGCGGGCGTCAATGAATTCCATTTCTACACCCTCAACCGCGCCGAACTCACCCGCGCCATTTGCCATATATTGGGCATGCGAGCCGCTTGACAGTATGGTGGATAGTATGTATGATAGTGAGTATAATAATTTTGAGTGGGATCCCGCTAAAGATTCCGCCAATCAGGAAAAGCATGGGCTTTCGTTTACTCAGGCAACCGAGGCATTTGTTGACCCAAGGCAAGTAGTCATTGGAGATCCTGCCCATAGCTGCACCGAGGAGCGGTTTTATTGTTTTGGCTTGGTGGGCAATCGGGTAGCGACAGTCCGCTTCACGCTTCGCGGTGGAATCATTCGTATTATCGGTGCCGGCTATTGGCGCTATGGAAGGGCGTATTATGAAAAAATCAATGCCTGACGACGACGATGATTTTTACGAGGAGGATCCGTTTGGCCTCGGCCCCAATCCCCAACTGGGCCCGCCGCTCACCCGAGCGCAGCTGGATGCACTTGGTATTCCCTCGCCCGCCGAAGTGGCGGCATCGTTGCGCACTTCGAAAGTGACGCTGGCACTGGATACGGACGCGATTGCGTTTTTTAAAACGCAGGCCAAAAAACATAAGGTGCCGTACCAGGCAATGATTCGCCGGGTGGTCAGCGATTACGTCGCGCGCGCATCCAAACCCGAATCGCGTGCCTAAAGATTATCATCCCCCTTCACCATGCGGATCACCACGCGGCGGTTGAGTTCCTGGTTGGCGGGGATGGGGTTGCCGGCGCTGTCACGGTTCACGGCTTTGGGCTGGGTGTCTCCAAAGCCCGTCACGCGTAATTTGTTGGCCGGGAAACCTTGCGCGATGAGGTAACGCACCACATTGGCGGCGCGCGCGGTGGATAGCTCCCAGTTGCTGGGGAATTGCGCGCTTGAAACCGGCGTGTCATCCGTATGGCCCTCAACCACAACCAGCACATCCTGCTTGGCGAGCGGTGCAATCTGTTTCGAAATAAGCATGAGTACGGGGATGGCCTCGGCGGTGAATTTCGCCTGACCCGCCTGGAAAAACGAGGTCGAGGACAGCTCGACATCGACCCCCTGTTTGCTGGTGCTGACGGCGGTGAATTTGTCGTAGCCGCTTTGGCCGAGCGCCATGGTGAGCTCGCGCTTGGTCTGGTCGTAGGGGTCGGCGATCGGGTTGTCACCCACGGCGTAGCCTTGTTTGCGCAGGCTTTCGGCGACTTTTTTGAACTGGCCTTCGTCGGGCTTCGACAGCGAAAACAGCAGCACGAAAAAGCACATCAGCAGCGCCGACATGTCGGCGAAAGTAATCAGCCAGCCTTCGTCCTCGGGCAGTTCCGGCATGCGGCTGAGCGCCTCGGTGGAAAGGGGAAGTTCTTCCGGCTCCATCGGCTACGCCCTCGACGCAGAATCGGGCGTCACGCTCATCACCTTCATGCGTATCTGGCGGTCGATGTCGAAATGGTCCTTGGGCTCGAGGAAGGAATTTAGCCGGTCCTGCATGAAACGCGGCGATTTTTTCTCGGCCAGCATGCTTAAGCCCTCCACCACCATCAGGTTACGAAAGCGCTCGGTTTCTTCCTTTTGTAGCAATTTGTTGGCCGCCGGAATGAACACCATGCGGGCAAAAAACACCCCGTATAGCGTGGCCACCAGCGCCAGCGACATGCCGGTGCCGATGACATGTTGCAGGTTGGTGGCCCCACTGCCCATCTGGCTTAAAATCGCAATCAGCCCGACGAGCGTGCCGATCATGCCGAAGCTGGGGGCGCTGGCCCCCATGTTGCGCAGCACCGCCACCGGCGCGGTTTTGTGCTGGAAGCTCGATTCCACCGCCGTCAGCATCATCGCCTTCAGTTGCGCGGGCGTGTGGTTCGTCACCACCAGCTCCATGCAGTATTTGATCACGGGGTCGTTCGTGGCCAAGGTTTTCACTTCGTTTTCAAGCGCCGGCAAGCCCCGCTGTTGTACCAAGTAGCCCCATTTAATAAGGCGCATGATTTCGGTGTTCAGCCCCTCGCGGGTCGATTTGGGTTTTTTCAACATCCAGCCGATAGCGCGGAAGGCATTGCGCACATCGTGGCTATGATAGCCCATGAACGCCGCCGCAATCGAGCCGCCGCCGACGATCATCAACGCCGATACATCGACATAAAGCAGCGGGTTTGAGGTGGCGAACAGGATCGCCGAAAAAATCATGGCCAACCCGAAAATAACGCCCAGTAATGACGAGAGTGACATAGAACCGTGAGTGGTGAGTGGTGAGTGGTGATTTGAGCATACCCATTTCGCGCTCGTCATTCCAGCGAAAGCTGGAATCCATTCCATCGCCAATAAAAAGTTGGATTCCAGCTTTCGCTGGAATGACGATCCGGCTAAGCTGATGGCATGAACACTCCACCTACCCCTTTCATCGGCGTCACGCTCGATTACGAAACCGCGGGCGGCTATTCGAAATATCCGTGGTATGCGTTGCGCGATAATTACTGCACGGCGCTCAGCGCGCAGGGTGCGGCCCCACTGGCTTTGCCGCATGAAGTGGCGATGGTAGAGCATTACCTCGACACGCTGCACGGGCTCGTCATCACCGGCGGGAATTTCGACGTGCCGCCGGAAATGTATGGCCAAACCACCACCAGCGACACCGTGAGCACCAAACCCCGCCGCAGCCAGTTCGAGTGGGCTATCACCAAAGGCGCACTCGCGCGGCGCATGCCCATCCTCGGCATTTGCGGCGGGCAGCAATTGCTGAACGTCATTCTCGGCGGCACGCTGATCCAGCACATCCCCGACTCGGTAGAAAAACCCCTCGCGCACGAGCAACCCAACCCGCGCCACGAGCCGGGGCACGAAGTAGCCATCCTTGCCAACACACGGCTCTATTCCATTGTGGGCGCACCCACGTTGGCCGTGAACAGCGCGCACCACCAGGCGGTAGCCACCCCTGCCCCCGGCGCCGTCGTCAACGCCCGCGCGAGTGATGGCGTGATCGAAGGCATCGAATATCCCGAGCACCCGTTCTGCCTCGGCGTACAGTGGCACCCGGAATTTTCCATCACCAGCGGCGACACCAAAATTTTCGCCGCGTTTGTCGATGCTGCACGCGTGTATGCGGCGCGATAAATTACCCGCCGTCTATATAATGGCTGACCGGTTTCGAGGGGTAATTTATATAGGCGTGACTTCGAACCTCGTGCAGCGCGATTATCAACATAAACACGGGATGCTTCAGGGCTTCACGAAAAAGCATGGCTGTAAGCTGCTGGTGTGGTACGAAGTCCATGAAACGATGGAGTCTGCCATCCTGCGTGAAAAACAGCTTAAGGGCGGCTCCCGCCAACGCAAGATAGACATCATCGAAACACGCAACCCTTTCTGGCACGATATGTCCGCCGAGCTACAGCCATGAAATTTTACTCTACGCCCGCCCCATCGTCATTGCGAGGCGAGTGCTACACTAACCGCGCACACAGTGTTGAGGGGCCGAAGCAATCCATCTGCAACTCCGTGCTGAAGATGGATTGCTTTGGCCAACGCTCACCGCGTTTGCTGATAGGCCAGTGCATGCCTCGCAATGACGTGGTGGAAAGGCTGGCGCACGTATGACCGCTGACACGAATCCCCAACGCATCGCCAAAATCATCGCCGCAGCCGGAGTGTGCTCACGGCGCGATGCCGAGCGGTTGATTGGACAAGGTCGCGTGGCGGTGAACGGCAAAACGCTCGACACGCCCGCTACCCTCGTCACTGCTGCTGACCGCATCGAGGTCGATGGCGTAGTGATCGGCCAGACGCCCACCCGCACGCGCCTATGGGTGTATCACAAACCGGCGGGGCTCGTCGTCAGCCACCGTGACGAACAGGGCCGCGACACCGTGTTCGACCATTTGCCCGCGAACTTCCCACGCGTCGTGTCGGTCGGGCGGCTCGACCTCAGCAGCGAAGGCTTGTTGCTGCTCACGACGGATGGTGGCTTCGCGCGCCAGCTCGAACTGCCCGACAATGCCTTGGAGCGCGTTTATCGCGTGCGCGTGCGTGGCGTGCCGAGCGACAAACATTTATACATGCTCAGCAACGGGCTGGAAATCGAGGGGGTTCGTTATCAGCCCATTCATGTGGTGGCCGAAGCCGAGAAAGACGGCCGCAACCAGTGGCTCACCCTCACCCTCACCGAAGGCAAGAACCGCGAAATCCGCCGTATTTTCGAGCATTTCGATTACCCCGTCAGCCGCCTCATCCGCACCGCCTACGGGCCGTTTGAACTCGCCGACCTCAAACCCGGCAATGCCCGCGAAGTGCCCCACGCGCAGGTGAATAAGCTGATGCAATCACTTGATGTGAGTGGTGAGTAGTGGGTAGTGAGTAGTGACGCTGAACCACTCACTACCCACCACTCACCACTCACAGTAAAACGCTATGCGCATCATCGCCGGAGCCTTCAAAGGCCGCAAACTGAAAGAATTCGAAGGCGACGCCATTCGCCCGACGGGCGATCGCACGCGCGAATCGCTGTTTAATTTACTGATGCACGGCGCGTATGGCGGCGACGATATTATCGGTTGCCACGTGGTGGATTTATGCTGCGGCACCGGGGCGCTGGGGCTTGAAGCCTTGTCGCGCGGCGCGCGCATGGCCACGTTTATCGACAAGGATAAACGCGCGATAGCGCTTGCCCGCGACAACGCCACCCATTGCGGCACCTTACCGCTCTGCCAGTTCCTCACCGCCGATGCCACCCGCCTGCCGCCGGCCCATACGCCTGCCCAGCTGGTGGTGATCGACGCGCCTTACGACACCCCGATTTTAGCCAGCGCCTATGACGCGCTGGAGCGCGGCCAATGGTTTGCACCCGGCGCATTGCTCGTCGCCGAAATGCGTCGCGGCACCAAGCTACCAACACTCATCGGCGTCACTTTGTGCGACAGCCGCGAATACGGCAAAGCCGCCCTGCATCTCTATCGCCGCGACGCGTAAGTATTTTGCGAACATGGCACTTGCAGCTTTCTGGGGAAGTACTAATCTCACCACATCGTCATTGCGAGGCATGCATACGCCCTCCGCTTGCACTGCGATGAAAGGCCGTGGCAATCCATTTTCAACGCCGCGTAGCAGCTGGATTGCTTCGGCCTTTCATCTTTGAGTAGGTTGAAATGCAGGTGCAAGCCTCGCAATGACGTTGACCCAAACCGGAGTACATATATATGGCCCTTTTTATTGCCCTATTCGTATTGGTTTTAGTGTTCTCACCGCTGATTTTCTTCACCGTGCGTACCGCCGAAATTGGCGTGATCCAGCGCTTTGGTAAATTTTTGCGCCTTGCCGAGCCGGGCCTGAATGTCAAAATCCCGCTGGTGGATATGGTGGCCGGGCGCGTCAGCCTGCGCGTCACGCAAATCAGCCTCACCATGGAAACCAAAACCCGCGACAACGTCTTCGTCACCATCCCAATTTCGGTGCAAACCCGCGTACGTGAGGAAAAAGCCTACGACGCGTTTTATAAGCTCGCCAACCCCGTCGCGCAAATCCAGTCCTATGTCGAGCAGGTGATTTTGGGCCATGTCCCGAGCATGACCCTCGATGAAGTGTTCGCCAGCCAGTCGGGCATTGCGGCCGCCGTGAAAAAAGAACTCGATGTCGATATGAGCGAGTTCGGTTACGAAATCGTCAACGTGCTTGTCACCGACATCATCCCCGACTCAAAAGTGAAATCGGCAATGAACGACATCAACGCCGCGCAACGCGAGCAAGTCGCCGCCACCGCACGCGGGGAGGCCGATAAAATCCTGGTCGTGAAAAAGGCCGAAGCTGAAGCCGAAAGCAAGGCGCTGCAGGGTCAGGGCATTGCCAACCAGCGCCGTGCGATTATCGAGGGGCTGCAAAATTCCATCGAGGGGTTGCAAAAAGTGGTAGGTGGCGTGTCGGCGGCGGAAACCATGCAGCTCGTGCTCGTCACCCAGTATTTCGACACGCTGAAATCCATCGGCGAAAGCAACAAAACCAACACGCTGTTTTTATCGCATTCGCCCGCCTCCGTCAGCGACATCAGCCAGCAAATTCTGCAAAGCATGACGGGGGCGGCGAAGGTAGGGAATTAAATTCCTCGCGCTTTGCCTTGGCCTTGGGCCGCCTGTACTGCGTTTTCGACGAATTTGCCAGCTAGGTTCAGCCCCGCGGCAGCTAGGCGCTTCACGGTTTCCTTCGCGTCTTCGTACACGGCGAGTTGACCGGTAGCGTAGCTGAGATGTGCCTGTTCGAGGCTCTTTTTTTCTTTCGCCATGCCGCGCTCGATTTGCGCAACCAGCGCCAGCACTTCCTGCTTTTCGCGCGCGCTCATGGTTTTGCGTGCGAGCATGGTCTGGAGGCGTTCGCGTAAATCGTCGCGCTCGACATGCATGAGCTGTTCGCTGGCCTGCGCGTTGGTGAGTTTACCGGCAATCAACTGCTTCACCACCTGCTCGATGAGGCCGATGTCGGAAACGGCGCTGTCGATTTCATCAACGCGCGACTGGAAATTGCGGTCGGCCGCCTGCGCGAATAACGCGGCAAAAAACACCGTGTAGTCGCGATAATCACTCACCAGCTGGTGGCGCACGGGTTGGGGCGGCATGCGCGGGCCGCTGGCGCCTGCGTCGCCCTGCTTCACAATCGCGGTGCCCACGGATTTTTCGTTGATGCGGTTGACGTGGCCCAGCGGCCTATCGGCCACGCCGCGCAGCTGGCTTAAATCATAGGCGAGGTTCTCGACCGACAGGCGGCTGTCTTTATCGTACAGGCTCGCCGAACCGGAGGTGAGGGCCCGTACCGCGTCGTGAAAATGCTCGATGCGCGGGCGCATGTCGCCTTCATGCAGGCGAATGCCCCACACGGCTTCAATGGCCAGCAAGCTTTCGTATTTCGCGTGCATCAGCTCGATGATGGCAGACTGGCTTTGATGGTCGATCATGCTGCGCAGGGTATAGGGTTTAGGGTTTAGGGTCTAGGGGAAGCTACGTTTCTTCTCTATACCCTATACCCTAAACCCTATACCCTACTGCCCATGAGCGCCCTCTACATCCACTGGCCGTTTTGCAAAAAGAAATGCCCGTATTGCGATTTTAACTCGCATGTGCGCGAGGGGGTCGACCATGCACGCTGGCGGGCGGCGCTGGTGCGCGAGCTGGAATACTGGCATGCCCGCGTGCCGGATTTTCAGCTGAACAGCTTGTTTTTCGGCGGCGGCACGCCGAGCCTGATGGCGCCCGAAACCGCCGCCGCACTCATCGCCCGCGCGCAGCAATTATGGTCGCACGACGAAGCGATGGAAATCACGCTCGAGGCCAATCCTACTTCGGTCGAAGCCGAAAAATTCGTGCAGTTGCGTGCGGCGGAGGTGAATCGCCTGTCGCTCGGTATCCAGTCACTGCGGCCTGAAGCACTCGCGTTTTTAGGCCGCGAACATTCGGCCGACGAAGCACGCGCCGCCATTGCCCTCGCGCAAAAAATATTCCCGCGCTACACGTTCGACCTGATTTACGCCCTTCCCGGCCAAACGCTGGAGGGCTGGGAGCAGGAATTGCGCGCCGCCCTTAAGCTCGCGCGCGACCATCTGTCGCTTTACCAGCTCACCATCGAGGAAAACACGGCGTTCCACCACGCCTACCATGTCGACAAAGCCTTCACCCTGCCCAGCGAAGAACTCGCCGCCGAATTTTATGCGTTAACGCAACGGGTGATGGAAGAAGCGGGGCTGCCCGCCTACGAAATTTCGAACCACGCACGCGCCGGGCACGAAAGTCAGCACAACCTTTGCTACTGGCGCAGCGAAGCCTATCTCGGCATCGGCCCCGGGGCGCATGGGCGGGTAGACGTTCCTGCTTCGGGCTTACTCGGTCCCCCGCAAAGACTGGCCACCCGCAACTTGAAATCGCCCGAGCGTTGGTTGGAGCAGGTGGAGCGAATGGGCCACGGGCTGGAGGAGGAAACACCCCTCAGCGTCGCCGAACGCGCCGAGGAAACGGTGCTGATGGGATTGCGGCTGCACGAGGGCATCGCCCTCGGCCGTTTACGCGCCGACGAACGTGCTTACCTTGAGAACCTGTGGCGCGATGGTCGCCTGCAGCGCTTACAGGACGAGGGATTGCTGGAGGCAACCAACGATTGCCTGCGTGCCACCCCGCGCGGCAGCCTGTTGCTCAACGCCCTAATCGAACAAGTGCTGCGTTGATTAGTTGGTAAAACCCGTCGGTGGGTTTTCAATCACCTCGAGTGTGGGCCCATTGATTTGCAGCACGGCTAAGCCACGCTCAACCAGCCCATTCGGTTTGAGTCGAAAAATGCCATTCGCCGGGCCGCTGAAACCGCCGATGTTGGTGAGGTAACGCGCTTCGAACCCACGGCCCGAAGTGATGAGCGTGACGGCCAGCGCCACCGCGTCATACGAAAGGCTGGCGATGCGCGGCGGGGTGTAGTGATAGGTGGTGCGGAACCGGTCTTCGAACTGCGCGGTGAGCGTGGGCGGGCTTGAGGCCAGCCATGCACCGTTCAGGCCCACCCGGCGCAGCAGCGTCGCGTCGTCCCACAGGCCGGTGCCTAAAAACTGGGTGTTGGCGGGCGTGACGCCGCGTGATTGCAATGCGCGGAGCAATACATCGAGCGCGGGGCCGCCTTCGGGGATGAGCAGCGCATCGAAATTCGGTTTGCTGCCGGGCGGAATAAGCTGGCTCATGGCGCTTTCCACGCCCGTGCCGAGCGGCTGGTATTTCGCCTGTGCCACCACATTTTGCCCGGCGGCTTTAATGGTTTCGACCGCTGCGGTCAGTACCGTGTTGCCGAGCGCCGAATCCGGCACCAGCACCGCGATGCGCGTTTTATTGTGGCGCAGCGCATAGCTCACCACTCGCCGCGTTTGCTCCTGCGGGGCGAACCCGAACGTGTAAATATTATTCTGCGCCCGCGCCCGGTTGCTCGACAGGCTGAGTACACTGATATTTTTGGCTTGGGCAATGGGGGCGATGGCTTCCGTGGCGTCGGAAAACAGCGGCCCGATGATGAATTGCGCGCCATCGGCCACGGCCTGATTCATGGCGGCCATTACCTGCTGCGGCGAATCACCCGTGTCACGCGGCAATAATTCGAGGCGGATATTTTGCTGGCGCACCGAGAGGCTCGCGTATTTGTCGAACAGCGATACCGTCGCCGCGTCCTGCATGGCTTTGCCAAGCTCAGCGTTGCGGCCCGTGAGCGGCAGCAGCAAACCCACTTTCACCGTGCGGACGTCGCCCGCCGCTTCGGCTGCCCCAGCCACCGCGACCGACCCATCAATCGCCAGCGGGTGGCTGATGTTCGGTGATTGCTGCAATACGCGGTTACGATCGGCCTGGTCTTGCGGCAATGGTTTGCAGCCCGCAACCAGTACGAGCGACGAAAGGGCAAGCAGGTGCCAAATTCGGTAGCGGATCATGGCGGGCCTCATTATAGCTAAGTGGGGAGCATAACAGCATGCGAGAAAAAAACCAACCCGGCGAATTATTCGTCGTCGCGACCCCGATTGGCAATCTGGGCGACATCACGCTGCGCGCGCTTGAAGTGCTGAAATCCGTCGACCGCATCGCCTGCGAGGACACCCGTACCAGCGGCGTGCTGATGCAGCATTACGGCATCCGCACCCCGCTCACCAGCTACCACGACCATAACGAAGCTACTGCTACTGCCACGCTGGTAACCGCCCTGCAGGCAGGCGGACGTATCGCGCTGATTTCCGACGCGGGCACGCCATTACTTTCCGACCCCGGAGCGCGGCTGGTGGCCGCTGCCATCGAAGCAGGTATCCGCGTCACGCCATTGCCCGGCGCGAGTGCGCTGCTGGCCGCCATCAGCATTGCAGGTCTGCCCGCCGAGACATTTTTTTATGCCGGGTTTTTAAGTGCGAAAACCGGTGAACGCGCCGCGCGCATTGCAGCCCTCAGCCACCTGCCCGCCACACTGGTGTTTTACGAAGCACCGCACCGGCTGTGCGAAACGCTCGCGGCATTGAACGCAGGGCTGGGCCCCCGCCCCGCCGCCGTCGCCCGCGAACTCACCAAGCTGCACGAGGAATGTGTGCGCGGTTCACTGCCTGAATTAATGACGCATTTTACTGCCCACGCACCGCGCGGCGAGTGTGTCATTGTCGTGGCGGGTGCGGCGGCGATCACTATGGACGATGACGCCATCGACGCCGCGCTGCACGATGCGCTTACCCGCGCCAAAATGAAGGAAGCCGTGGCCGAAGTCGCCACATTAAGCGGCCGTGCCAAAAGCGATATTTATGCGCGCGCGCTGGCCTTAAAAGCGAGCGATGCGTAACCGCGCCCGCAGTCATCGCGCCGGCATCCGCGCCGAATATGCGGCCGCCGCGTGGCTGATGCTGAAGGGCTACTGGCCAGTCGCCATGCGCTATAAAACCCCGGTGGGCGAAATCGACCTGATTGCGCGGCGCGGCAAAACGCTGGCGGTGATTGAAGTCAAAGCCCGCGCGCGCATGGCCGACGCGGCGGAAGCCGTACATAGCAAAAACCAAGCGCGTGTGGTGCGCGCGGCACAGTATTTTCTGCGCGCGCATCCGCGATACGATTCGCTGCAGGTTCGATTCGACGTTTGCCTGATCGCGTGGTACAACTGGCCGCGTCATCTTCCGGCGGCGTTTTCTTAGCGTCGCTTTACTTCAAGGAGAATTCCATGCGTCGCTACTCTGCCCTCGCCCTCGTCCCAATTTTGCTGTCCGGCTGCATTCCTGCAATCGTGGCGGGCGGTACTGAAGTCGGCGTCAGCCTCGCCGAAAACCGCTCGGTGGGCCGCAAGGTCGACGATACCGTGATTTACACCGACCTCACCAACGTGTTCCTGCAAAACGACGCGGGCGAATTGCTGACGCAGGTAACGTTCAACATTCGCTACGGCCGGGTGATGCTGACTGGCTTTATCGACAGTCAGGCCGATGCCCAGCGCGCCGTAGCCCTCAGCTGGAAAGCGCGGGGTGTGCTCGAAGTCATCAACGAACTGGTGGTCGCGCCTGAGCGCAGCTATGCCACCATCGCGCAGGATTCACTCACCAAGCGCAACCTTGAAAGCCGCTTGCTCTTCACCAAAGATGTCTGGATTATCAATTACTCGCTCGACGTGACGGACGGCACCGCCTACATGATCGGCCGCGTGCACGACCAAGCCGAGCTGAACCGGGCACTGAACGTAGCGCGCACCACCCGCGGCGTGAAGCGCGTGGTCAGCCACCTGCAAATTAACCCCGACACGCAAAACGGCAACGCCAGCCCGCCAAGCGCGAACCTGACGCAACCGGCCAGCCGTGCCACTGTAGTGCAGCCGAACGACCCGATCGACAGTTCGCCGATTCCGCCGGTTACCGCTAACGGCGGATATTAACGCCCGTGGAAATCGCGTTTCAGCTCGACCACCCGGCCAAGCTTAACGCGCGTGGCGATACCAGTTTTGCGCTGATTGAAGAGGCCCAAAAACGCGGTCACACAGTCTATTTTTACGAAGCGCCGATGCTGAGCTGGCAGGCGGGCGATGTAAGCGCACCACTCACCCCCATCACGCTCGATTTCAGCCACAACCCGGTATGGGCGCTGGGCGAAACAAAACGCCGCTCGTTACGCGAAATGGCCGTGGTGATGATGCGCCAAGACCCACCGTTCGACATGAGCTACATCACCGCCACGCATTTGCTGGAGCGCATCGTCGACACGGTGCGCGTCGTGAACGACCCCGCAGGCGTGCGCAACGCGCCGGAAAAACTTTCCATCCTGCCGCTCACGGAATTTCTGCCACCGACGCTCATCAGCATCGACCCGCAGGCGATTGCCGCCTTCGCCGACGCGCACACGGCCATCATCGCGAAACCGCTTTACGGCTTTGGCGGGCGGGCGGTGTATAAGCTGAACCGCGACGACCCCAACATCGCCACCCTCATCGAGCAGTGGCGCGAACAAAGCCGCGAACCGCTGATGTGGCAGGCGTTTTTGCCTGAAGTGGCGCAAGGTGACCGGCGTATTTTAATGATCGATGGCGTTGTGGCCAGCGTGTTTGGCCGCACACCCGAATCCGGCTCCATCCGCGCTAACATGCGCGTCGGCGGTACGCCGGTGAAGGCCGAGCTAACACCGAAGCAGGAAAAAATCTGCGCCGCGCTGAAGCCGTTTTTAAAACGCGAAAAGTTGCTGATCGCCGGCGTCGATGTGATTGGCGATTACCTCACGGAAATCAACGTCACCTCCCCCACCGGCTTTCGCGCTGCGGGGGCGCTTTACGGCGTGAACGTCGCGGCGCAGGTGTGGGATACGATTGAGGCCTCACTCTAACGATTATTCACGCTGCAGCGCACAAGCTTTTTTGCTTTCCCTCGTGCGCGCACTCGCCTAAGGAATGCGCATGTCGCCCAACTATTCGTCGCTGCACCGCCAACTGATTGCTGCCATGACGGCCGCGCTGCCCAAAGCCGCGAACAGTGCGGCAAAAGAATTCGTTACCTATTTCTATCGCAGCGCCACGGTGCAGGATCTTTCGGCATTGGAGCCCAAACACGCCACCGAAATCGCGCGCCTGGCGCAAGCATTCGCGGCCCAGCGCCCCAAAAGCGGACCCAAAATCGAAATCACACCAGTCACGGTGCGCGAGAAGAAACGCGACCAGCGACGCACGCAGTTACTGGTACTAAACGACGACATGCCGTTTCTGGTCGATTCGCTTTCGGGGCTTTTTACCTCGCTCGGCCTCAGCATTCACCGCGTGTTGCACCCCGTGCTCGACATGGCCCGCGACGGCAAAGGTGCGCTCAACGCTTCCGGCAAAACACAGTCCGAATCCCTGATTTACGCCGAGTTGTCGCCGCTGCCGGCTGAACTATCGGCGGCCCAGCTGGAAGAAAAAATGCGGCTGACGTTGCAGCATGTGGCGCACGCGGTGGCCGACTGGAAAATCATGCATGAGCAAACGCTCGCACTCTCGCAGACCTTTAAACACGCCATTAAAAACGTAAGCCCCGAAGATACGCTCGAAGCGCATGATTTGCTGCACTGGCTGGCCGCTAAACATTTTGTGTTTTTGGGCATGGCCGACTACCGCGCCAACAGCAAAGGCGATTTGCAGCTCGACGCACCATCCGCACTCGGCATTTACCGCTTGCCCGCAAACGTGGAAAACGCCATCGAGCGTGGTCCGCGCTTCACCGCCAGCGAAACCGTCAGCGTGTTTAAAGGGTCGGATTTAAGCCTCGTGCACCGTGTCACCCCGCTCGATTACATCGCCGTGCGCCGCTACGACACGAAAGGCGCGCTCATCGGCGAAACGCGCATTCTGGGACTGTTTACTTCAACCGTCTATTACCGCGAAACCGACCATATCCCCTTCATTCGCCGCCGCGCGGCCACCATTTTGAAACGCGCTGGTTTCGCCGCGTCCGGCCATTCGGGGAAAACACTGAAAGCCACACTCGAGTTCCTGCCGCGCGACGAGCTGTTTCAAATGGACGAGGAACGCCTGTTCCACATGACCATGGGCATCGTCGCGCTCGACGCCAAACCGCAGGTGAAACTCTTCGTACGCCACGACCCGTTCGACCGTTTCATCAGCGCCATGGTGTACATCCCGCGCGAACGCTTTTCGTCCGACCTGCGCGAAGCCATCGTGCGCCTGCTCGAGCGCGCCTATCACGGGCGTTACGTCACTTTCGGCACGCAGCTGGGTGAATCGCCGCTGGCGCGCCTCACGCTACTCATCGAAACCACGCCGGGTGCCGTGCCGGTGGTCGACGAAACGGCGCTCGAAGCACAAATCGCCGGGCGCACCAATTTATGGGCCGAAGCACTGCACGAAACACTCCTCACCACCAGCGGTGAGGAAGACGGGCCGGAACTGGCACAAAGTTTCGCTAATGCCTTCACCCTGCCCTACATCAACACCCACAGCGCGGCGCAAGCCGTGCATGATATTCGCCGCGCCATGGAATGTTTGCGCGGCGACGGACTGGCACTCGAATTATTCCGTGCCGAAGCGCCCGCCGTGCAAGGCCAACTGCACCTGAAATGTTTTACGCGCGATGTGAATTCTGAACTCTCAACCATCATTCCGCTGCTGGAGAATATGGGCTGCACGGTAGTGGATGCCACGCCCTATGTGGTGTCGCCGCTGCCGCCCCTCTCGCCGCTTCTGTTGCGCGATGTCACGCTGCGTGTGCCCGGTGCCGAAAGCCTGAACCTCGCGCAACATAAGGCGCGCATTGAATCGGCCATCAGCCTGATTTGGCGTGGCTTGGTGGATAACGACACGCTCAACGCACTCGTGTTTTCGGCTGAACTTTCAGCGCGAGACATTGAAATTCTGCGCGCTTACAGCCGCTATTTGCAGCAGCTCGATTTCCCGTATAGCCAAAGTTTTATTGCGGCGGCACTCAATGCCCATGCGGCCACCGCGAACGATTTAGTGGCGTTGTTTCATGCCCGCTTCCACCCTGAAATACGCGGGCGCGAAGAAAAATCCGCCGCCATTACGGCCCGCATTGAAGCGGCGCTTGAAAATGTCAGCAACCTCGCCGAAGACCGCATTATCCGCCGGTTCCTCGCCCTCATCCAAGCCAGCCTGCGCACCAATTTCTTCCAGACGGATGCGGCGGGCAATGCCAAGCCGTATCTCTCGATTAAGCTGCGCTCAGCGGCGGTGCCTGAGATGCCGCAGCCGGTACCTTATGCCGAAATTTTTGTCACCTCCATGCGGGTCGAAGGCATTCACCTGCGCGGCGGCCCGGTGGCGCGCGGTGGGCTTCGCTGGTCCGACCGGCCCGAGGATTTCCGCACCGAAATTCTGGGTCTGATGAAAACCCAGATGGTGAAAAACGCCGTCATCGTGCCGCAAGGCGCTAAGGGCGGTTTCATCCTGCGCCGCGCCCCCGCCGAGCGCGACGCCCTGATGGCCGAGGGCATCGCCTGCTACCAGATTTTTTTGCGCGGCTTGCTCGACATTACTGACAATCTCGCGGGCACCGAAATCATTCCGCCGTCGCACGTGGTGCGCCACGACGCCGACGACCCCTACCTCGTCGTCGCCGCTGACAAAGGTACCGCGAGTTTTTCCGACATTGCCAATGGCATCTCCGGCGAATACGGGTTCTGGCTGGGCGATGCGTTCGCCTCCGGCGGTTCGGCGGGGTACGACCATAAAATCATGGCCATCACCGCGCGTGGCGGCTGGGTATCGGTCGAACGCCATTTTCGCGAAATGGGGCGCGACATTGGCCGCGACACATTCACCGCCATCGGCGTGGGCGACATGTCGGGCGACGTGTTCGGCAACGGCGCGCTGCTGAGTGCCAACATGCGCCTTATCGCTGCCTTCAACCATCGCCATATTTTCATCGACCCCACGCCCGATGCGGCCAGCAGTTTTGCCGAGCGCACACGCCTGTTCGCCCTGCCGCGCTCGGGCTGGAACGACTACAACACGGCGCTCATCAGCAAAGGCGGCGGGGTGTTCGAGCGCACCGCTAAATCCATCAAGCTCAGTAGCGAAATCCGTGCAGCGCTCGACACAAGCGTCACCCAAGCCACGCCCGACGAACTGATTCGCCTGATTCTCAAAGCCCCAGTCGATTTACTCTGGAACGGCGGCATCGGCACCTATGTGAAAGCGGCGTTTGAAACCAACGACGACGTGGGCGATCGCACCAACAATGCGCTGCGCATCAATGGCGGCGATCTGCGCTGCAAAATCGTGGGTGAAGGTGGCAACCTTGGCTTCACGCAGGCAGGCCGCATCGAATATGCGCGCCGCGGCGGGCGCATCAATACCGACGCCATCGACAATTCCGGCGGCGTCGATTGCTCGGACCACGAAGTAAACATCAAAATCGCGCTGCGCCTCGCCGTTGATTCGAAACGCCTGAATGCCAAAAAGCGCGATGCGCTGCTAAAAACCATGACCGAAGAAGTGGCTGATCTGGTGCTGCTCGACAACCGCCTGCAAACCCAGGCCATCTCGATCGCCGAAGCGCAAGGGGCTGGAGCACTGGAGCCCGCAGCACAGCTCATGGCGCAGCTTGAAGCCACCGGGTTTTTGAATCGCGACATCGAGGCGTTGCCTTCGGCGCATCAAATCGGTGAATTACGCACCGCCAAACGCGGCCTTGCCCGGCCCGAAATTGCGGTGCTGCAAGCCTACGCCAAAATGGATTTTTACAACCGGCTGAAAGACGCAGAATTGCTCGACGGGCCGTATTTCGAGTCCGACCTGCTGCGCTATTTCCCGAAAGTCATGCAGAAATCCTACGCGGGAGAAATCCGCGCGCATCGCCTCAGGCGTTCAATTGTCGCCACCATGATTACCAACTCCATCGTCAACCGCGCCGGGTTCGCTTTCGCCCACAGCCTGATGCGCGATACGGGCCTTGCCGCCATCGACGTAGCACAGGCCTATGTTGCCACCCGCGACGCGTTCGGCCTGCGCGAGCTCTGGGCGATGATCGAGACGCTCGACGGCAAAACCAGTGCGGCGTTGCAGTCGCAGCTATTCTCGCGCGTCAACCGCTTCATCGAGCATAGCTGCCGCTGGTTTTTAACGCATCTGCCCCAACCCATGGCGCTCGACAGCGTGTTCAGCACCTACGTCGATGCGATCGCGGTGGTCGAGAAAAAGGCAGAATCGCTGATGAGCGAAACGCTGCGTAAATCCTTCCATTTAGCGGTCGACGAATTGCTGGCACAGGCAGTGCCCGCAGCGCTCGCGGTGCGCATCGCCAAGCTCGAAATCATGGCATCGGCCTGCGACATCGCCGACATCGCGCGTGCGCGAAAACTCACCATCGAACAGGTGGGCCGCCTCTATTTCGAACTGGGTGCAACGCTGAAACTTGGCTGGCTGCGCCGCTCGGCACGCGAACTGGTCGCCGATAATTACTGGCAGGAACTGGCGGTGAAGTCGCTGATCGTCGAACTCTACCACGCCCAGCGCCGCCTGACACAGGACGTGCTCGCCCGCTATGGCAACAAAAAAGCCGAGCCGATGGCGCTGTGGGCCGAAGAATTCAGCGGGCCGCTCGCGCGGTTTTTACAGTTCATCGGCGAGCTACGCATGCAGCCCAGCCTCGACTACCCGATGCTGATTGTCGCCTTGCGCCAGGTACAAGGCGTCACCACCCTGTAGGCATGCCTCACCGTCGCTAATGACAATCCACGCCGGGCCCGCTAGTCTGTCCCTATGGTCGCAAGCTATATTGTCATTCTGGCTTTTTCGGCAGCACTGGCCGCATGGGCTGCACTGCGTATCAGCCGCAGGTTGGAGGCCATGCTTGGCGCGCCGGCCATTCCCACGGGACTGTTTGCAGTGCTCAGCGCCATCGGATTTCTCATTATTGTAGCAATGCCTTCCACGCTGGCGGTCGCCTCGCTGCTGCTGGTGTTGGTTGGCGGTTATTCCATGCGACACCCGCTGCCTGCCTATATACAATACGCCGCGCCGCTCGTCGCGGTACTGCTGGGCCTTACCACCCTGCATCTGCCCGCTATTTCGGGCCTCCCGCTTTGGCTCATCTATGTCGGTGCGGCGGCCATGTGGCTGCTCACCACATTTTTGGCCACAGGCCTTCCCAACACACCGCGCGGGGGTAGTCTGGCCGCCACGCTCATGCTTTTTCCATTGGCCGCAAGTTCGCTCTTTGGTGAAACACCTGCTTTCCTAGCGCTCGATGCGCTGCTGCTGCTAGCACCGCTGGTGGGTGTGCTACTTGCGCAATCCGGCCCGGGAACGCTCGGGCTCGTGTGTCGCCAACCCTACGGCTTTCTCATCGGCTGGCTGATACTGGTGGCACTCGCGCATCATGCGTTTGTGGGCGCGGGTCTCTCTATTGGCTTTTATCTCGTGGTTGTGCTAGGTGGCCTCGTCCGCAAACCCGTCGTGAGTTCTGATGCGCCTGCCCTTTAAACGCCCCTCTGGCAATATGCTCGCCCTGTTGCACGACATGGCGATGGCATCGCTGAGTTTCCTGCTGGCGCTTTACCTGCGCCTGGGCGACCGCACGCTGGTGCATACGCAAGGCTACCGTATCGAGGGGGCGGCCACTTTCGCACTCGTGATGCTGGTGGTGCTGGTGTATTACCGCACCTACCGCCATGTCTGGCGCTACTGCACGCTGTCGGACCTGATGATTATCGCCCGCGCGGGTACCGTGGCACTACTGCTATTCTACCTCGGCATGTTCGGCTTCACCCGGCTTGAGAACCTGCCGCGCTCGGTGCCTTACATTCACTGGATGACCCTGATGCTGTGCCTGACTGCCGGGCGCGTGCTATGGCGCCTCGCGCATGACCGGGCGCTGATGGCGCGCCTGATGGGGCGGCCCTCAAACCGCACGCCGGTGCTGGTGGTGGGGGCCACGGCGCAAGCCGAACTGTTCCTGCGCGAGTCGGAGCGCAACGCCGATTTCCCCTACGCAGCCGTCGGCCTCATCGACGACGACCCGCGCCAGCACGGCCGCGAAATCCACCATGTGCGCATTTACGGCCATAGCGGCGAAGTCGATTACATTTTGCGCAAGCTGGCACGCAAAGGCCGCAGCCCGCGTCGCATCATCATCGCCGACAGCGACTATCCGCGCACCCAGTTCAACGCACTGCTGGCCGTCGCCCACGCGCACCAACTGCCGCTTTCACGCCTGCCAAACATGGGCGAACTGAAAAGCGGCGACCGGCTGCACGACATTCGCCCGGTGGCGGTGGAAGATATTTTAGGTCGCCCGCAAGCCGAGCTCGACCGCCCCGCCATGCGTGAATTTGTGACCGGGCGACGCGTATTGATTACCGGTGCCGGCGGTTCCATCGGTAGCGAACTGGTGCGTCAAGTCGCAGCCCTGCAGCCATCGGAAATGCTGCTTTACGAACAGTCGGAATATAATCTCTACCAGATCGACCACGAGCTGGGTGAACTGGTGCCCACCCTTCGCCGATACGCGGTGTTGGGCGATGTGCGCGACATCGACCAGCTGGGCCGCGCCTTCACCATGTTCCGCCCCGAAATCGTATTCCATGCCGCTGCCATCAAACATGTGCCGCTGTCGGAATCGAACCCCGATCAGGCGGTGCTCACCAACGTGCTGGGCAGTAAGCAACTGGCCGATGCCTGCGTGGCGCACGGTGTCGCCGCCATGGTACAAATCTCGACCGACAAGGCGGTGAACCCTACGAGCGTGATGGGTGCCAGCAAACGCGCCGCCGAAATTTACGGCCAGATGCTGGCGCAGGACGGCGCAAAAACCCACTTCATCACCGTCCGTTTCGGCAACGTGCTAAATTCGGCGGGTTCGGTGGTGCCGCTGTTTCAAAAACAAATCGCGCGCGGCGGCCCGGTTACCGTCACCCACAAAGACATGGTGCGTTATTTCATGACCATTTCCGAGGCCGTGCAGCTGGTGTTGCAGGCCGCGGTACTGGGCAGCCGCGAGGCCGACCGCGCACCGATTTACGTGCTCGACATGGGTAACCCCGTGCGTATCGAAGAGCTGGCCTGCCAGATGATTCGCCTCGCCGGGCTGAAACCTTACGACGACATCCCCATCACCTTCACCGGCCTGCGCCCCGGCGAAAAACTGTTCGAGGAATTGTTCCACGACGCGGAAAATTTAATGCCCACTTCGCACCAGTCGATCCGCCTGGCCCGTGCCCGCACCTTAGCGCGCGTTGAAATCCTCGCTGCCCTGCGCGAATTGCTGCAGCGCGCGCGCGAGGGTGACGCCCAAGCCATGCGCCAACTACTCAAGCGCATTGTAGCAGAATACCAACCCGAAACCGAGCAGGCCGCCGCATGATCCGCCGCGCGCTTCTTTCCGTCTCCGACAAAACCGGGCTGATTCCGTTTGCGCATTTTCTGGTGGCACAAGGCATCGAACTGCTTTCCACCGGCGGCACCGCTAAAACCCTCGCGGAAGCAGGCATCCCCGTGCGCGATGTGGCGGAGGTGACGCAGTTCCCCGAGATGATGGACGGGCGCGTAAAAACCCTGCACCCCGCCATCCATGGCGGGTTGCTGGCACGGCGCAGCGAGCCCTCGCATATGCAATCTGCGAACGCCCACAATATCGGCATGATCGATTTACTGGTGGTGAATCTCTACCCGTTCGAAACCACCCTGAACGCCACCACCGACTACGACCATTTGGTCGAAAACATCGATATCGGTGGCCCCGCCATGATTCGCGCGGCCGCCAAAAACCATGAATCTGTCACCGTCGTGGTCGATGTCGCCGACTACGAAATGCTGCAACAATTGCTGCAGCAAAATGGCGGTGCTGTCCCCCTCACCGAACGCAAAAAATTCGCCGCCAAAGCCTTCGCCCGCTGCGCCAGCTACGACACACTGATTAGTAGTTGGCTCGGTAATTCCTCCCCCCATCGGGGGGGGGCTAGGTGGGGGGCTGAACCAAGCTCTGCGCCTCATGGCAGCCCCCCACCATCCTACGCCAAGGCTTCGGACGGCAGGCCCAACCTCCCCCCGATGGGGGGAGGAGTCTTCCCCGCCTACTTGCTCGACGCCGCACTCGGCCAACCCCTGCGCTACGGCGAGAACCCGCATCAGTCGGCCGCCCTGTACAACCGGCTCGATGCCAAAGGCGGCATCGCAAACGCGCAGCAGCTGCAAGGCAAGGAACTCAGCTACAACAACCTCGCCGATGCCAATGCGGCGTGGGCGATTGCCAGCAGTTATGCTGTCGCTAACGAAACTGCTATCGCCGTGCTGATTAAACATGCAAATCCGTGCGGCGTTGCCATCGCCGCGAAAGCCGTGGACGCCTTCATCAAAGCCCTAGCGTCCGACCCCGTCAGCGCCTTCGGCGGTATCCTTGCCGTCAACCAACCGGTGGATGTGGCACTAGTCGAGGCCATTGGCAGTTTGTTTTTAGAAGTCATCGTCGCGCCGGAATTCACCGCCGAAGCGCGCGAAAAACTGGCCGCAAAAAAGAACCTGCGCCTGCTCGTGTGCCAGCCTGAAACCCACGCTTCGCCATTAGCTGGGTGGATGATTCAGGCCATCAGCGGTGGGTATTTGGTACAGCAGCAAGACCGCACTTCCACCCCCGCCAGCGCATGGACGCAAGCCAGCGGCGGCCCCCTTAATCCCAGCGCCATGGCCGATGCCGCCCTCGCCTGGCATGTGGTCAAATTCGTCAAATCCAACGCCATTGTGCTGGTGAAAAACGGCGCCACCATCGGCGTTGGCGCCGGGCAAATGTCGCGCGTCGATTCCGTGCGCATCGCCATCGAAAAAGCCCGCCAGCATGGGCACGACCCGCGCGGCGCGACCTTAGCATCGGATGCATTTTTCCCCTTCGCCGACAATGTGGAGCTCGCCGCTGCTGCCGGCATCACCCTCCTCATCCAGCCCGGCGGCTCAGTGCGCGACGCCGAAGTCATCGCGGCTGCCAAGAAACACGGCATCGCCATGCTGATGACGTGTACGAGGCATTTTCGGCATTGAGCTTGATTGCGGGATAAATAACATGTATTATTTATTTATGAAAACGATTCAGAATTTACCCCCCCCCCCCGCTAAAACTGGGGTTCAGCCTCGTTGAATTATCGATTGTATTGGTAATTCTTGGATTGCTCACCGGAGGTATTCTCGCTGGCCAATCACTCATCCGCGCAGCGGAGTTGCGAGCAGTGAGTACGGAATTTTCACGCTTTTACACCGCCAGCCAAACGTTTCGTGATAAATATTTTGCCATCCCCGGCGATATGACCAACGCAACGGCGTTTTGGGGTAAAAGCACGGCGTGCGGCGGCGCTTCGGCGGCCGGAACCTGCGATGGCAATGGTGACGGGTTAGTACCTACAAACTTTGCTGGTGTTGCCGGGGCCACGGATGAGGGTCTGCAATTCTGGAGACAGTTAATCTTGGCAGGGCTAATTGAGGGAACCTATTCAGGCTTACTCAACGCTTCAGGCACCTTCACTTATGGAACCGAAACGCCGCGCAGTAAACTGACGAATGGCGGCTATTATATTTCACATGCCGTAAATTTTCCTGGTGATGCATCGGCCTATGCGCTCGATTATGGTAATTTTATTGAGCTTTCAGGACCATCGGGGCCACCATTAAAGCCGGAAGAAGCGTGGAATATCGACACCAAGCTGGATGATGGCAAGCCCGCTTCAGGCAAACTTATTGCCCGCTATTGGAACAATGCCTGTGCCGCAGCGGATGATGGCAGTAGCGCTAATAATGATTTGGTGGCGAGTTATCGGCTTACCGACAGCACTAAACAATGCAATCTCACGTATCGGAAGCTATTTTAGTTTCATCGCCGCCCAAACAGCTTTTCGACATCCGCCTTCGCGAGCGAAACGTAAGTCGGCCGTCCGTGGTTGCATTGGCCACTGAAGGGCGTCGCTTCCATCTGCCGCAGCAGGGCGTTCATTTCGTTGAGGTTCAGGACCCGCCCGGCGCGCACGCTGCCATGGCAGGCCATGCGGCTTAAAATGGCTTCAAGTTTATCGGCCAGCGCAAGGCCTTCGGCATAGAGGCTTACTTCTTCGGCGAGGTCGCGCACCAGCCCTGCAATGTCGCCATCCCCAAACATGCTGGGCACTTCACGCACCAGCACGGTGCGCTCGCCGAATGGCTCCAGCAGCAGCCCCAGCTTCGCCCATTCCTCCGCCCGCGAAAGCAGGCGGTGCGCTTCGGCCTCGTTCAACTCCACCACTTCAGGCAGCAGCAGCATTTGGCGCGGCACTCCTTCGCCCGCCAGTTCGGCCTTGAATTTCTCGTACATCAGCCGTTCATGCGCCGCGTGTTGATCGACGATGACGAGCCCATCGGCGGTTTGTGCCACAATGTAGGTGTGGTGCAACTGCGCGACGGCAGCGCCGAGGGGGAATGAGGGGCTAGGGTTTAGGGTATAGGGGTTAGTGTGCGATGATTTTGACTCAGCAGAACGATGCTGCGGTGGCAATTGTTCACCACGCCACAATGCAGCATTCGGTGCAGCAAATTCTGTTGTTGAATTGGAAAGTACTTGGGGCCGCACGCCATTTTCTATACCCCAAACCCTAGACCCTAAACCCTCACTGCGAAACGCCTGCAGCGCCGCATCGGCCACCGTGGTGCTCGCGCGCTGGGCGGTGGCACCAATGGCATGGCGCAGGGCGGTGATCATCAGGCCGCGCACCACATTCGCATCGCGAAACCGCACTTCGGATTTAGCGGGGTGGACATTCACATCCACCTGCTCGCCCGGCACTTCCAAAAACAATACGGCGACGGGGTGGCGGTCGCGCGCGAGGTAATCCTGATAGGCCGCGCGAATGACGCCGAGCAGCAGCCGGTCGCGCACCGGGCGGCGGTTGACGAACAGATATTGCGACTGCGAGGTGGCGCGGTGAAACGTGGGCAGGCCCGCAAAGCCCGTCAGGCGAATGCCCTCGCGCTCCATGTCGATGCTAGCGATATTGGCGGCGAATCCGTGCCCGATGATTTTCTCCAGCCGTTCGGGCCCCGCACTTAAAAAATCGCGGGTGAGGGCTGGAAAGTCGCGCAACGCGCGGCCATCGTGGCTCAAGCGAAAGCGAATGTCGGGGTGAGCCATGGCGAGCCGCTCGATGATGTCGACGACCGCATTGATTTCGCTGCGCGACGATTTCAAAAATTTCAGCCGCGCCGGCACCGCGTAAAATAAATCGCGCACTTCCACCAGCGTGCCTTCGCTCATGGCGGTGGGCATCAGCGGCTGCACGTGGCCGCCTTCCACGCTCAGGCTCCATGCCTCGGCGGCCCCACGGGCGCGGCTACTGAGTGTCAGGCGCGCGACGGAGCCAATGGAAGGAAGCGCTTCGCCGCGAAAACCGAGATGGTGAATCGCCAGTAAATCGTCGTCGGGCAGTTTCGAGGTGGCGTGGCGCTCGATGGCGAGGGGCAGCTCGCCCGGCCCCATACCGCGCCCATTATCGCGCACGCGGATGAGGGTCACGCCGCCTTGCTCGAGCGCGATGTCGAGGTCGGTCGCGCCCGCATCAATCGCGTTCTCGACCAGTTCTTTCACCACCGAGGCCGGGCGCTCAATCACTTCCCCGGCGGCAATCTGGTTCACCAGCGTTTGCGGTAGGCGGCGAATGGTCACGCCGCACCAAGGGCCGCGCGTGCCAGCTTTTTGCCCTCCTCCACCGCTGGCTGCGAAAAGGGGTCGACCGCGATGAGGACCGACACGGCGAGGGTTTCGAGCATGCGCGCTACCATCCACTCGGCCATGCTGGCGGGGCTTAATTCGCCGCGCAACACGCGCAATGGCACCCCAGTGGCGGTGAGGGTTTTCACTGTGGCTTCGGCCGTCGCCTGCATCACGTCGCCCATGGTGTGGCCACCAAGATAGTGCAGGCCGGGCAGTGTCATCGTCGGCAGAATCGGGCCGTGGCCAGCCGCATCGGGCAGCCACAGCGTTACCAATTTGTCGTGCGGGCCGTCGAGATAGAGCTGGAGTTGGCTATGTTGGTCGATCGACCCGATGGCGGTAATGGGCGTCTGGCCACGGCCCTGTTTGCCCAGGCTTTCGGCCCAAAGCTGCTTCCACCATTGCGTCGCTGGGCGCAGGCGGTCGGCATAGGCCATCAATAATTGCTGCGGTTTTTCTGCCATGGTGGCCGCAATCCAGCTGGCGTGGCGCCATAAGGTAACGTCCGGTTGCTGCAACAATTGTTGCAGCATTTTTTGCGCCGCCTGCGCGATGGCCATGATGTCGAGGCCCGCATAGGCACACGGCAAAAGCCCCACCACCGAGAACACCGAAAACCGCCCGCCCAGCCGTGCGGGGTGCGTCAGAATAGGCCAATGTTGTTGCTTCGCAAGCTGGCCCAACGTGCTGTCCGAGTTGGCGGTAATGACCATCAGGCGCGAAGCAAGCGCTGGCCCGTGCGTACCAATGAGGCTGAGGGCGGCGGCCAGTGTTTCCACCGTTTCGCCGGATTTACTGATGATCAACCACGCGGTGTGCTCGCAAGGCAGTTGCATAAAACGTGCGACCGTTTCCGGGTCGCAATTCTCCAAAAACCGCACGCGCGTGGGGTCGGCCGAAAGCGCACACAGCGCCTGCGCGCCGAGCGATGCACCGCCCGTACCCACCACCACCAGTTGTTGACTATGCTGCGCCAGTTGTGCCGCATGCTGCACTATGTGCTGCAGCATCGTGGCGTCGCTTGCGGTGTGAAGTAGCGGCTGTTCGGCGGCGAGTGCCACGAGCTTTTGTTGCAGTGCAGGCGCATCGGCCAACCATTGCGCAGCGCGCTGTTGTGTAGAGGCGCTGCAGGATTGAAAGCAGGCGGCATCCTGCCACTGCCAGGCGGCGCTCATCGTGCGTCGGCGGGCACGTCCGCCATGGGTGCCGGGCCATCGGCTGTGCCGCCCACCGTGGCAAAAAGGAAATGTTCGGGCGCAAGCAATTCCGCCGCCAGCGTGTTGATGTCGCCGCACGACACGCGATTGAACAGCGTGGTGCGCTCGTCGAGATACTCACGCCCGAGATGCTGGATTTGCATGGTGAGCAGCATACTGGTGACGGCACTGCTGGAATCGAGCTGACGTGGCAGCGCGCCCAGCACATAACTTTTTGCATCGGCGCATTCCTGCGTGGTCACGCCTTTTTCGCGCAGGGTGCCGAGCACGGTTTTGGCTTGGGCAATCGCCGCCTCGACACTGTGGTTACGCGTTGCGAGCGACCCATAGAAAAACACGCTGCCGCTACGGATATCGAGGTCGGTATCGATGTTATAGACCAGCCCGTTTTGCCGGCGTAACTGCGCTAGCCGCGAGTCGAGCGCGCTGCCGCCGAGGATATGATTCAACAAGTACGCCGCATAAAAACGTTTGTCGTCGCGCGCGATTGCGGGTGCGGCAAACACCACCACACTTTGCGGCAGCGGCATGCTACGCTGCAAATTTTCACCGCCACCTTGTAACGTGATGGGGGTCACTGCGACCGCCCCCGCATCGTTTTCCGGCAGCGCTTCGATCACCGGCCCCAGCATCTGGTCGAGCAGGCTCGAATCCACATCGCCCGCCGCCGCGACGGTGACGTTGCCGCGCGTGATGTAGGTTTTCATGAAATCGCGCACATCCTGCCCGTCGAGTCCGGCAATGGATTCCGGCGTGCCATAAGGCGGGCTGGCGTAAGGATGCCCCGCGAAAGCGCGCTTCTCAAGCAGGCGCTGTGCCTGATAGCCCGCACTTTCGTCCAGGCGCTGTAGTAACCCGCCCAGTTCTTCCTTGATGCGCGCCTGATCGGCGGGATCAAGGCGCGGGCGGCTGAGTGCCAGCGCCAGCAACTCACCGGCGCGCGGCGCGTCCTCGCGCAGGCAATGCACATGCACTTGCAGCCGGTCGTGGTCGGTGCTGGCTTGCAGGGTAATCGCGTGTTCTTCAAGCGTGCGTTGAAAACTGGCGCTGTCGAGGTCGCCAGCACCCTCGTTCAGCAACGAGGCGGCGAAGGCGGCGCGGCCACTTTTTCCTTCGGCGTCGCTGGCCGATCCGGCACCTTCGAAACTCAGCACCACATCAACCACCGGCACGCGGTTGTTGGCGGCGTACCACACCGAAACGCCGTGGCCGAGCCGCGTCGTTTCCACCTCGATGGCGGCGAAAGCCGGGGTGGAAAGCAGCATCACTGCGAGGATAAAACTGAGATTACGGCGCATGCGGTGCCTCCGTAGCCGGAGCGATGGCGGGCTCAAGCGTGCCAGTCACGCTGTAATTTTCCTGCACGACCGCTTTCGCCGCCGCCTGAATTTGCGAGGCACTCACCTGCTCGATACGCGAAGCCCAGTCGTAAAAATATTGCTCGTTCTGGCCCAGCGCATACAACTCGCCGATGAGGTGCGCGAGGGGCTGCAAGCCGTCCTGCGCAAAAATAGTCTGGGCTTTTAACTGGGTTTTGGCGCGTGCAAGCGTTGCTTCGTCGAGCGGTGTGGCGAGCGATGAAGCCAACACCGCATCGAGTGCCGCCTCAAGCTGAGTGAGCGAGACACCGGCGGCCGGCACGGCATCGATGCGCAGCAAAGACGGGCCGACATTCAGTGGATCGTAACCCGCACTGACGTTACTTGCGAGCTTCTGCTGGCGCACCAGCGCATCATACAAAAGGCTAGTCGTGCCGCCACCAAGCGCCTGCGCATAAAGCTGTAATGCGGGCGTCGTTGCTGCGTCGGCAGCGCCGAGACTGGGGGCCACATATTGCCGCACCAAACGCGACTGGTGCGCTTTCGCATCCTGCATGGCCCCGCGCCTTTTGAGGCGCAACGGCGGCTCTTTCGGCCATACGCGCGCGGGCGCGGCACCGGCGGGCATTTCGCCGAAATATTGCTGCGCATAACGCCGCGCCTCGCGCGCCGTAATGTCGCCCGCCAGCACCAGCACCATGTTACCCGCACGATAATATTGCGTGAAGAATGCCTGTGCGTCCGCAGGCGTAAACGTTGCCATGTCTTCAGCCCAGCCGATGGTGGGGTGGTGGTAGGGATGGTTCAAAAACGTGAGCGCGTCGAGCTGTTCGTTCAGTTGCGTTTCAGCCCGGTTATCGACCCGCAAATTGCGCTCTTCGGTAATCACCTTTAGCTCACGCGCCGCATGTTCGGGGGTGATTTCAATATGCTGGAAACGGTCGGCTTCCATCGCCATCAGCATGGGCAACTGTTCGGTGGCGACGGTGGCGTAATACAGCGTAAAGTCGGCGACGGTGTAGGCATTTTGCTCGCCGCCCACGCGCGCGATGCGGCGGTCATATTCGCCCTCGGGGTAGCTTTTGGTACCGGTGAACATGAGGTGCTCGAGGTAATGAGCGAGGCCTGATTTGCCGTAGGGGTCGTCGCCCGCACCTGCTTTTACCACCAGCAATTGCGTCACGGCTTCAATGCGATCGTTCGGCATGACCACGACCGTGAGGCCGTTGTTGAGCGTGAAATGCTCGACCGGCACGGCGTGGCGAATGTCGCGCGGGGCATGGTCGCCGCGAAACCAGAACACCAGCGCGGCAGTCACGACGAGTAGCAGCACGATGGGAATAAAAAGCCGCTTCAGCATCAGAAAATACTATCGAGGACGGTCGGCGGTTTCACCGCTTCGACTGGCACTTCGCCTTCGTTCAGGGGCTTACCGTCGTCCTTGTTCTGACGCAGGCGCTCGGCTTCTTTTTTCGGGTCGACCACCGGCTCGGGGTTTTCCGGCGTCACCAATTGCTCGTACAGCGACTTTGCCGGTTTATTGTTGACGGGTTGGGCGACATCGCTGCCCAACTGCTGGCGAATATCTTCCTTCGCATCCCCCGCCCCGGCCTGCTTCATAAAATTCGCCTGCGCGGTGCTTGGTGTGTCGCTGGTAATCACGGGCACCACCGCCGTTTCGGTTTTGGGCAGCTCGAGTGTTTCGGGTGTAAGCGGCGTTTTGGGCGCGGTGCTCAGCAATGCCGCGCGCGCGCGATCCTCGGCGCTGATGCCGCGCGGCGCTTCGCCCGGACGCGGCGGGCGGAGTTCAAAATCAGGCGGCACCGACAAGGCCGGGCGCGAAACAACGGTAAATTCATCGGGTGCGTCGCGGGTCAGGCCCAGCGATTCGCGCACACCACCGCCACCGCAGGCTACGAGCAACAATGGCAACAGCATAAGGCAATAAAAATGACGCATGAGTGAACCCTACACCCGCCACCGCAAAATTCAAGAACGCGCTGCGACTCTAAGCTGAATAATCAGTAACAATCCCACCCCGAGGCAAATCATCGCGTCGGCGAAGTTGAAGGCCGGCCAACCCAGTTGCCCGTAATGGACATAGAAAAAGTCGGCGACCGCACCCACGCGCAGCCGGTCGATGGCGTTACTGAGCGCCCCGCCAATGACAAGCCCATAGGCAAAACGCTCGACCAACAGCTTCGAGCGTCGCGCAAAACGCAACAAAATTGCCGAGATAATCACCGCAAGCGCTGTCAGCACATAGGGCATATACATGGTTTCGTGATTGAGAATGCCAAAGCTGATGCCCCGGTTCCACACCATCACCAGCGCCATGTAATCGTTGAGGATGAGGGACGGCCGGTAGCCCATCCCGATTTTTTCAACCACCCACCATTTGGTGAACTGGTCGAGCACAATCACATCCAGAATCGGCGACCAGGGGGTGAATTTTTCGAGGTGTTTTCTCATACGCGCGCGGCTAGCACTGCTTTGGCTGCATCGCAGTCGCGGGCGATTTGTGCCGTCAGTTCGGCAAGCGACGCGAACTTTTGTTCACCGCGCAGCTGGGCATAGAAATCGACTTCCATCCGCTCCCCATACAGCATCGCGTTCATGTCGAAAAGGTGAACTTCGAGATTGGCCGTCGCATTCGCGTGCACACTGGGGCGCACACCGAGGTTGGCGACGCCATCCATAATGTGGCTGCCAAGGCGCGCGCGCACCGCATACACCCCATAAGCCGGCACTTTACACGCCGGCGGCAACGCCAGGTTAGCCGTTGCAAAGCCAAGCCCTGCGCCCCTTCCGTCGCCATGCCGCACGCGGCCTGCAATACAATAGTGCCGCCCAAGCATGTCGCCTGCGGTTGCTACATCGCCCGCCGCGAGTACTGCGCGTATGGCGCTCGACGAACAGGGCGCGCCCGCCACCCGCAAGGGCGGCACGGTGATAATGCGCACGTCCTGCGCCGTGCCCCATTGCCGCAATAACGCCACGTTGCCGCCACGCCCATGGCCGAAGGCAAAATTCTCGCCCGTCACCACCACCTTCGCGCCAAGCGACTGGCCCAGCACGTCGTGCATGAATGCCTCCGCCGTGATTTGCGCGAAACGCGCCGTGAAACGCGGCATATACACCCGCGCCACCCCGGCCGCGCGCAGGCGGCGCAGCTTGTTGGCGAGTGGCTCAAGGCGGAACATGGCGGCTTGCGGCGCAAACAGTCGCCGCGGGTGTGGCTCGAAGGTCAGCACGCTCGGCACCAGCCCCGCTGCTTGCGAGGCTTCCAGCATCGCCGCCAACACCGCCCCATGGCCGCGATGCACCCCATCGAAATTACCGATGGCGACCGCCGTTGCGTGGTCGAAGCGTTCGGGCAAAGTGCGAATAAGCTGCATGCACCCCGATTGCCACGTCGCGCGCCTCCCCGCAATCACGGATTCATGGGAATGCCCCGACTTTATTTGTATTGTTTCGTGGAGAATGCTAGGGACGCATAAGTAAAATAGCACCGCCACGCATTAGAGTACGCGCGCAAGAAAGCAAAAAAATGTCCCTCGTCAAATCGACGCTCACTATTGGTTTTTTCACGCTGCTGTCGCGCATCAGCGGGTTCGTGCGCGATGTGTTGATGGCGAACCTCATCGGCGCCAGCTGGTTGTCGGACGCGTTTTTTGTTGCCTTCAAGCTCCCCAATTTCTTTCGCCGCCTGTTTGCCGAAGGGGCCTTCAACGCCGCATTCATTCCCAGTTTCTCCAGCATCCTGACGGGCGAGGGCCGCGAGGCGGCGCTGAAATTTGCAGGCGAAGTGATGAGCGTGCTGCTGGTGGTGCTGCTGGTACTCAACGCCATTTTCCTCATTTTCATGCCGTGGATCACCCCCCTGTTCGCCCCCGGTTTCGCCGACACGCCCGAGAAATTCGACCTCACGGTGGTGCTCAGCCAAATCACTTTCCCCTACATTTTGTTCATTTCGCTGGTGTCGTTGCTGGGTGGGGTGCTCAACAGTATGGGCAAATTCGCCGCCCCCGCCGCCAACCCGATTTTGCTGAATCTGTGCATGATCGCGGCCATGCTGGGTCTTCGCCACGTCACGCCTACCCCGGCGCATGCGTTGGCGTATGGTGTGTTCATTGCCGGCATCGTGCAACTGGGCTGGCTCGTTATGATTTGCTACCGTCAGAATGCTCTGCCAGCACTTCATCACCCGCGCCTGACGCGGCAGGTGAAAACCATGCTGGGGCTGATGGCCCCGGCTGCCATCGGCTCGGGGGTGCAGCAGGTGAATCTGTTGATCGACGTGATAATCGCCAGCCACCTGCCGGGCGCGGTGTCGTATCTTTACTACGCCGATCGCATTACCGAATTGCCCATCGGCATGATCGGCGTCGCCGTGGGCACGGTGCTGCTACCCATGCTCAGCAAACAAATTCGCTCGAGCGACTTGGACGCGGCGCGCACCAGCATGAACCGTGCGCTGGAACTGGTGCTGCTGTTTGGCCTTGCCGCTACGGCGGCGTTGCTGGTGATTGCCGAGCCCATTATTCGCGTGCTGTACCAGCATGGTGCCTTCACGGCCGAAAACATGGTCGCCACCAAAAATACATTGCTCGCCTTCACGCTCGGCCTGCCCGCCTTCCTGGCCGTCAAAATTTTCGCGCCGGGGTTTTATGCCAACCACGACACCAAAACGCCTTTTAAAATTGCGGTGCTGTGCGTGGTGGTGAATTTGTTTTTTAACCTGATGCTGGTGTATGTGGCGCATCTGGCGTTTGTGGGTATGGCGCTCGCTACTTCCATTGCCGGGTGGGTGAATGTGGGCGTGATGGGCTATATTCTGCACCGCCGCGGCGTGTTCGCGCCCGATGCGTTGCTGAAAAAACGCCTCGTGAAAATGCTGCTGGCCTGCGGCGTCATGATGCTGGCGCTTGCAGCGATTACTCCGTTCTTTGCCAATGATTATAACGAGCACGCGCTGCAAAAAGTGTTCGCGCTCAGCGTGACGATTGTGGCGGGTGCATTGGCCTATGGTGCGGCCGTACTGGCACTGAAGGCCTACGACGTGCAGGCGCTGATGGCGCTGCGCCGGAGTCGCCGCTGATGTGGCTCGCCTTGTTGCGCAACGCCACCGCGCGTGAGCGCACCAAACGCGCCGATTTGCAACTCGGCGTCATTCTCGCTTTCATCGCCGGGGCCATCAACGCGGGCGGGTTTTTGGCCGTCGGGCGCTACACCTCGCACATGACCGGCATTGTCTCGTCCATCGGCCCGGCGCTCAAGGATCATGACTACGCCGTCGCTAAAATGGCCGCGTTGTTTGTGGGTGCATTTATCACCGGTGCGGGCGTATCATCGGTCATCGTGAATGTAGCGCGGGCGCGGCATTACCATAGCGAGTTCGCCAGCGCCCTGATGCTGGAAGCCCTGTTGCTGCTGCTGTTCGGCGTCAGCGCGACCGGGCTGTTTCCTGCCGCCACCCTGTCGCTCACCGGCACGATCGTGCTGCTGTGCTTCCTGATGGGGCTGCAAAACGCGCTCATCAGCAAAATTTCACATTCCACAATTCGCACCACGCACGTCACCGGCATTGCAACGGATATCGGCGTGGAGCTGGGCCGCCGCCTGTACCGCGCCTGCAGCCACACCCATGTGCCGGTGCATGCCGAGCGGCTGAATATTCCGCTGTTTCTCATGCTCGCATTTTTGGCTGGCAGCATTGCGGGAGCATTTGCGTTTCCGGAGCTCGGGTTTGTCACCACCATTCCGCTGGCGCTGCTGCTGGTGCTACTCGCCGCCCCGCCGATTCTGAAGGATTTACGCGGAGTGCAGCGCTAGCACCGCCAAAATAATCGTGCCCAGCGCCATGCGATAATAAGCGAACGCCGCAAAACTATGGGTCTGCACAAACCGCAACAGCCAGCGAATGACGATCAGCGCCACCACAAAAGACACCGCGAACCCGATGGCGATTAAATCCAACCCGTCGGCATTCAAATCATGCCGGGCTTTATACAAATCATACGCCGTAGCCGCCGCCATGGTGGGCACCGCGAGGAAAAACGAAAACTCCGCGGCCGCCTTGCGCTCGACCCCGACCATCAGCGCGCCCATGATGGTGGCGCCCGAGCGAGAAACGCCCGGAATCATGGCCACGCATTGCATCACGCCAATGGCGAGGGCGGTTTTCCAGCCCATCGCCTCGGTGCTTACAATGCGTGGCGCGGATTTCACCCGCTCAATCACCAGAATCGCCACACCGCCGAGGAACAGCGACAATGCCACCACCGTGGGGTTAAACAAATGCGCTTTCAAATAATCATGCACCAGCGCACCCACCACCATGGCGGGCAAAAACGCCAACACAATATTGCGCATAAAATGCTGCGCGCGCGCCGATTTCAGGTGCAGCAAAATATCCAGAAATTTCTGCCGGAATACCCACAGCACTGCAAGTATCGCCCCAAGCTGAATCACCACTTCGAACACATGCCCGGGTGGCCCCTGAAAACCCAGCAAATCAACAAACAGAATCAGGTGCCCGGTCGAGGAAACGGGAATAAACTCCGTCAGCCCCTCAACAATCCCTAAAAACGCAGCGCTCAGATAGTCCATACCCTGCAATCTCTCCCAAGTGCGGTCAGTGTGGGGCGAATGCTAGGAGCGGCCGCGCGCAGGGAGGGAGTGTACTGGAATGTACATGACCGACTGAGCACGGACGCGACGACGCAGGCGCTCCGCAATCACCGCACTCCTAGTGTAAATTTGCCCAGATGCGTTTTTTGGTGAGGTAGAAGAACGTGGTCATAATGCCCAAAAACAGCATCACGTGAATGCCCATGCGCTTGCGCTGCTCCATTTCCGGCTCCGCCGCCCATTGCAGAAAATTCACTACATCGTGCGCTTGCTGCTCGATGGTGGCCTTCGTGCCGTCCTGATAGGTCACCGAATCGGCGCGCAGCGGTTGCGCCATTTTCAGGTAGCCGCCCGGAAAGTAGGGATTGTAGTAGGTGCCGAGCGGTGCCGGGTGGTCGGCGGGCGGCGTTTCGCCATAGCCAATCAGCAGCGAATACATATAATTCGCGCCATCCTCGCGGGCTTTGATCAGCAGGCTTTGGTCGGGCGGCAAGGCCCCGCCATTTGCGGCTTTGCCTGCATTGTCGTTAGCGTAGGGGCCGGGGAAACGGTCCGACGGGCGGCCGGGGCGGTCGAACATTTCGCCCGAATCATTCGGGCCATCATGGATGCTGTAGCCGGCCGCGAAGCTTTTCACTTCGGCTTCCGAAAAACCGATTTGCGTCAGGTCCCGAAACGCGACGCGTTTCAGGCTGTGGCACGACGAGCAGACTTCTTTATACACCTGCAAGCCACGCTGGATGGAGGGTTTGTCGAACTTGCCGAACACCCCGTCGAACGCCCAGTTTTGCTGCTCAGGCTCGCGTGCGCCGCTATTGGCTAACGCCGGGGTGGCCGCGAGTGCCGCGATGAGAAATGCATACGCCAGTTTCATCGAAGGCTCCTAATGATGCGCGAGTGTTGTGACCGCTTCGCCAATGGATTTCGGCAGCGGCAGCGGTTTTTCCATTTTGCCGATCAGCGGCATCAGCACCAGGAAATGGGCGAAATAATACGCCGTCATCGCGAGGGCGATATCCGCATTGCCTGCACTCCACAGATGCCCACATTTTTCAGCGGTGCCAAAATTGCACCCGTCTGGGGTCGCCGCACCCAAAAAGCCAAGTGCGATGCAGACCACAGCGAAAATCCAGTAGGCGATCTTGTAAACGGGCCGGTAATTGGCGCTGCGCACCGGGCTGGTATCGAGCCACGGTAACGCGAACAGCACCAGAATCGAGCCGAACATGGCCAGCACGCCCGCTAGTTTGGAGGGGATGAATCCGCCCAGCAAGCCACTCGCGGTCATGATGAGCCCAAGCGACAGCAAGCCCGAAAACAACCCGAAGCCGATGGATTTTTTCGGCAGGAACGAGGCCAGCACGGTGAGGAATTTCGAACCCTGCACCAGTGCACGCACGGTGTCGACATAGCGTAGTTTCACCGCTAAGCCGATGACCGCGAGGCCCGGAAGCCACAACGGAATATCGAACACGATGGCGCGCAAAATGGCGTAGAATGGCAGGAAATACCATTCCGGCACGATGTGCGCCGGCGTCACCAGCGGGTTGGCCGGGATGTAATTGTCGGGGTGGCCCAAATAGTTCGGTGCGAAAAACACGAAGGCCGCGAAAATCAGGAAGAATACCCCGAAGCCGAAAAAGTCTTTCACCGTATAATAAGGGTGGAAGGGGATTTTATCCTGCGGGCCCGTAGCGTCGAGCCCCGTCGGGTTGTTGCTGCCATGCTGATGCAGCGCGACCAGGTGCAGCACCACCACGCCAATCAGCACGAACGGCAGCAGGAAATGCAGTGCGAAAAAGCGATTCAAGGTCGGATCATCAACCGAGAAACCACCCCACAGCAACGTCACAATCCACTCGCCTACTACCGGGAAAGCCGAGAACAGACTGGTGATGACCGTGGCGCCCCAGAAGCTCATTTGCCCCCACGGCAGTACGTAGCCGATGAACGCCGTCGCCATCATCAACAGCAAAATCACGATGCCGAGCCACCATAAAAGCTCTCGCGGGCGCTTGTAGGAGCCATAATACAGGCCGCGGAAAATATGAATGTAGGTGACCATGAAGAACATGCTGGCACCCACGGCGTGCAGATAGCGCATCAGCCAGCCGTAATTCACGTCGCGCATGATATGCTCGACCGAGTCGAACGCAAGGCCGGTGTTGGCCGCGTAATGCATGGCGAGGAAAATGCCGGTGAGGATTTGGCTGACCAGCATGATGCCCGCGATCGAGCCGAAATTCCACGCATAGTTCAGGTTGCGCGGGGTGGGATATTCCACCAGCGAACTGTTCAGCAGAGAAAAAATCGGCAGGCGATATTCAATCCAGCCGAGTACGCCTGGTTTTTCAACTTGCGGGGCATGTGCCATGTTTTACTCCGTGTGTGGTGTGTGGTGGGTCGTGAGTGGTGAAAAGTGGCTTTTTACCACTCACCACACACTACCCACCACTCACCTCATTTATCCAATTTTCACTTTCGTATCCGACACAAATTCGTAGGGCGGAATTACCAGATTTTTCGGGGCCGGGCCTTTGCGAATGCGGCCGACCGAATCGTAGGCCGAGCCGTGACAGGGGCAGAACCAGCCGTCATATTCACCCGCACCGTTACCCAGCGGAATGCAGCCCAGATGGGTGCACACACCCACCATCACCAGCCATTGTTCATGGCCTTTTTTCACGCGTGCCGCGTCCGTTTCCGGGTCGCGCAAGCCGCTGATGTCAACCGCTTTGGCTTCTTCGATATTTTTAGGAGTGCGGTGGCGAATGAACACCGGCTTGCCGCGCCACACCACTTTAATTTCCTGTCCTTCGGCGACCGAGGAAAGATCCTGCTCGATACTCGACAGCGCCAACACATCAGCGCTCGGATTCATGCTATCGATAAACGGCCAGACGAGTGCTGCTGCACCAATGGCCCCCGTCGCCTGCGCCATCAGCAGGATAAAATCGCGGCGCGGCGGATTGGTGGGTTCAGCGGTCGGGTGGTGGCTCATGGGCAACTCGGACGTTGTGGGCGGGTTTCTGCTTCGCTACCGGGTGACGCGCAGGGTGTCAAGAATTCGCTCGTGAGTGGTGCGTTGTGAGTGGTGTGTCGTGAATCACTGTTGTATTGTATCTTACTTCAGCGCATTTTTCTGCACCACACACCACTCACGACACACCACTCATATGATAAATTTAGTCCTCTATCAGCCCGACATCCCGCAAAACCTTGGCGCGTGCCTGCGCTTAAGCGCTTGCCTTGGCTGCACGCTCCATGTCATCGAGCCGTGCGGTTTCCCGCTCGACGATAAAAAACTCAAGCGCGCAGGCATGGATTATATCGAGCAGGCAGCGCTGGTGCGCCACCGTGACTGGGAGGCGTTTTTAGCCTACCGGCGGACCCATCAGGGCCGCCTGATTCTACTCGAGACCGATGGCGCCGTGCCCTACACCGCCTGGAAATTCGAGGCGAGCGATTACGTCATGCTCGGGCGCGAATCGGCGGGTACCCCACAGGATTTGTATGCGCTGATGGACGCGACGCTGACCATTCCCATGCGGCCCGGCGCACGCTCGCTGAATGTGGCGATGGCCGCGGGCATGCTGGTCGCTGAAGCCACCCGCCAGCAAGGCTGGAGATTTTAGTTGCGTTAGACATCGGCATACTGCCTAGTCTAACGCGCCGCTGCGCGCGCTGATGGCTCGCTCGCCCGGCTCGTGAAACACCTGGCCAGAATAAGGGGTTCTTCTGTCACTCACCGAAAAACAAGCCACCGCCCAAACATGGTTCCGACAATTGCGCGACACGATTTGCGCCGAGTTCGAAGCGATTGAAGCGGAATATGCCTCCACGCCCCCATGCGTCGATGGCGGCATGCGTAGCGGCGATGGCCGCCGCGAGCCGGAGGCCGAAGGCCGAACGAGGGGGAGCGGTAGCGGGGGCGACATCGCCCCCCGTGGCGAAGCCACCATTCAAAAATTCACCATAAACCCCTGGTCGCATGCCCAAGGGGGCGGCGGCGAAATGGGGATGATGAAAGGCCGCGTGTTCGAAAAAGTCGGGGTGAATATCTCAACCGTGCATGGCGAATTTTCGGAACAATTCCGCAAAGAAATTCCGGGCGCGGCGGGTGACCCTCGCTTTTGGGCTTCGGGCATTTCCCTCGTCGCGCACATGGCCAGCCCCCATGTGCCCGCCGTGCATATGAACACGCGAATGATCTGCGTGGGTAACGGGAATGGCCGCGTAGCCGAAGGCGAGCCGCCGCGCAGCGCCAACAGAATCTGGTTCGGCGGCGGGGCGGATTTGAACCCGATGGTTCCCAATGATACCGATACTGCGGATTTTCATGCCGCGTTCAAGGCCGCGTGCGATAGCTGTGATGAAGGATTTTATGCCGCGTTCGCCGCCTGGTGCGACGAATATTTCTTCTTGCCCCACCGCAACGAATTGCGCGGCGTCGGCGGCATTTTTTACGATTACCTTGGCCTCAATCATTTCGGGCTCGACACTTCCGTTATCACCCCCGGCCAGTTCGGCCGTGGCGGCGTGGGGAAAGAAGCTACTGCCGCTGGCATGGAACTCGCCGCCAATGCGCCGCTGGATTGGGCGGGGGGGCTGGCCTTCACCCAAACCGTGGGCCGCACGTTCCTCGACATCTATCCCAAAATCGTCCGCCGCCATATGCACCGCTCATGGACGGAGGCCGACCGTCAGCACCAGTTGCGCCGCCGTGGCCGCTACGCCGAGTATAATCTGCTCTACGATCGCGGCACCCGCTTCGGCCTCATGACCGGCGGCAACGCGCAGGCGATTTTAATGTCGCTGCCGCCTGTCGCGGTGTGGGAATAACTAATACCTGCTTAAAGAGCGCTTGCACCAAGCGAGCCGGGCGAGCGACAAAACGTCAGGAGGCGTTTTGGATTGCGAAGCAACCCGCAGGGCGAAGGCCAGCAGGCCTGAGTCAGCATCAGCCCGCGAGCGGCGCGCAGCACTAGGCAGAATGCCGATGTGCGAAGCCACTTAAAAACTACTTCTTCACGCTCTCAGCGGCACCGGCAATGTTATTGCCCAGTTTGCTGGTGTCGCGGCCGAAACCCTCGATGGTTTCGCAGGCACTCATCAACACAAGTGCCGCCAGCAAGGTGGCGGTTGTTTTCGTCAGTTGGCGCATAGTCACTCCCCCGTAATCATAGCTGCGCCCTTATGGCGTTAGCGTCGGGGTTAGTGATAAAATATTCCGGGGCTTCGCACAAGCCCCGGAATATCGTTGTGAACTAGTTGCCGGTGCTGCTGGGGCGCGGGGTATTTTTATCAGCCGCACCCGAGATGTTGTTGCCCAGTTTACTGGTATCGCGACCGAAACCTTCGGTGGTTTCGCAGGCGCTGAGCGCGATTAGCGAAGCCAACAACATCAGGGCCGTTTTGTGAGTGGTTTTCATCGTACTTCTCCATGATAAAATAATAACGACCCCATTCATGACGCGCCGTGCATCAGGGCGCGATGGGAAAGCATGGCTCAATGCATAAGCAATCAGTAAGTGCGACGCTTGCGCTCCAGCCAGTGCAACAACACAAGCCCCGGCAGCGCCATCAGGCTGGCCAGCGCAAAAAACCACTCCCAGCCGAGCACGAGCGACAGCCAGCCCGAGGGCGTGGACAGCCAGGTACGGCCAAACGCCGCGAGCGAACTGAGCAGCGCATATTGCGTCGCCGTATAATCGCGACGGCATAGCGCGCTGAGATAGGCAATGAACGCCGCCGTCGACATGCCGCCGGTGAAATTCTCGGTGACGATGCTGAGAATCAAAAAGTTCGGCTCGGCGCCCAACTGCGCCTGCACGACCAGCAGCAGGTTCGTCGCCATGTGCAACAACCCGCCCATAATAAGCGCGCGATACGTGCCAAGCCGCGCCACCATCGCCCCGCCCGCGAAGGTGCCAAGAATGGTCGCGATCAAGCCGTAAAGCTTCACGATCTGCGCGATTTGCGTTTTGGTGAAGCCAAGGTCGAGCAGAAACGGGTTGAACATCACCCCCATGAACGCATCGCCGAGTTTGTACAAAATCACGAAGGCCAGAATCCACACCCAGTGCGGGCGTGTGGCGAATTCGGCGAACGGCTCCAGCACATAACGACGAATAAATTTCGTCATTCCAGCGGAAGCTGGAATCCATTTTTTTGCTTGGCTCGCTTCTGACAGATGGATTCCAGCTTCCGCTGGAATGACGCTGATTGGTGACTCCCTCGCCCACAAGGTCACCGCCATGCCGCTCGCCATCACGGCGGCCATCAGCAGATAAGTACTGCTCCAGCCAAACCGGTCGGCGAGGGCCAGTGCGCCTGCACCACTCACCAGCATGCCGATGCGGTAGCCGAATGTGGCCCACGCCGCGCCCGTGCCCTGTTCCTCGGGCGCAAGTAATTCGACGCGGTAGGCGTCGATCACAATGTCCTGCGTCGCACTTAAGGTCGCGATCACCACGGCCATCAGTGCCACTAGGCCCGGCGTGATTTCAGGCTGCGTGTGCGCCATCGCAATCAATGCTAACGCCAATAGGGCTTGCACCAACAGCAGCCAGCTACGCCGCCGCCCCAGCCGCGAAAGCCATGGCAGATGCAATCCGTCGATGAGCGGCGCCCACAAAAATTTCAACGCATACGGGGTGGCCACGGCGGCAAAAAGCCCAATCGCCGCGCGGTCGATTTTCGCATCGGCCAGCCACGCCGTGAGGGTGCTGGCAGTCAATGCGAGCGGCAAACCCGAATAAAAGCCGAGAAAGCCAAGCAGAAGCAGTTGTGGATTGAATGGCCGCACGCCCATTAGCGACGGCGCAACGGCTCGAACAGCGGGCGATTCGTGTTAAATCGCGCCAGTGCGAGGCCCACCGTATACACCATAAACGCCGCCATCAGCCCCGACATCAGGGCTGTTTTCGGGTCGTCCTGCATGTGCAGCACCGCTTCATTCACAAAGCCGCGCGCCACAAAGGCCGACAGAATACCGTAGGCCATTTTGGCATTGCACGAGGTTGGGAAATCCATCAAACGGTCGAACATGTTTCTCTCCTATGCCACCAGCAAACGCTTCAGCGGTTTTTGTGCCCGCGCACCCAAATGAGTGATGATGTCTGAGGCACAGGCCGAACCAATTCTCCCACACTCCGCCAGCGACTTACCGTGAGTCAGGCCGTACAGGAACCCCGCCGCATACAGGTCGCCCGCGCCGGTGGTATCGACCAGTTCGGTGACCCAGATTGCTTCGATATTGATGCGTTCGTTGGGCGTTAAAATGATGGAGCCTTTCGAGCCGCAGGTGATGGCAATCACTTCGCACTGGCCCTGCAACGCGCCCAGCACTTCGTCGAAACTTTTGCCGGGATAGAGCGCCATGGCTTCTTCGTGGTTGCAGAACAAAATATCGAAATCATCGCGGATCATGGTGAGGTACTCGGCGCGCGAACGCTCGACGCAAAACACGTCCGACAGCGTAAACGCGATTTTAGTGCCCGCCGCGCGTGCCAGCTCGTAAGCCCGGCGCACTGCGCGTTTAGTAACGTCGAGGTCCCACATATAGCCTTCGACATAGAGGATTTCAGCATCCGTAATCAGCTGCGGGTCCACATCCGCCACGTCGATTTCACCGGCGGCACCGAGGTAAGTGTTCATGGTACGCTGGCCGTCGGGCGTCACCACGATCAGGCAACGCGCGGTGGGTTTGCCGTCGATACGCTCGGGCGTGTGGAATTCCACACCGACGGAATTCATGTCGTGATGGAAATGTTTGCCCAGCGCATCGTTGTTCACTTTGCCGATGAACGCGGTTTTGGCGCCCAACGCCGCCATGCCGGCCAGCGTGTTGGCGGCCGAACCGCCGGAGACTTCCGTCGTCTGGTCCATCGCGGCATACAGCTGCTCGGCGCGCGCGTCGTCGATCAGGCACATGGTGCCTTTGCGCATGGCTTGTTTTTCCACGAACGCATCGTCGGCGAATGCCAACACATCAACAATCGCGTTGCCGATGGCGACGACATGGTAGGGTTTGGCTTGTGTCATAGAATCGCCTGTGAGTGGTGGGTGGTGAGTGGTGCGTAGTGGTTCAAGCTCAAATAATCAACCTTTCACTATACACGACTCACGACCCACCACTCACCAGAATCTCCTGCGCCCGTGCCAGATCTTCGGGCGTATCGACCCCGAGTGGCACGGTATCAACCACCACCGCGTCGATGCGCATGCCAGCTTCAAGAGCGCGCAATTGCTCGAGTTTTTCGCGTAGTTCGAGGGGGCTAGGCGGTAACGAGACAAATTTCTCAAGCGCCGCGCGGCGGTAGGCATATACGCCGATATGGTGGTAACGCGGGCCCTCATTAGCTGGGGCGATTGCGCGGGTGAAATAAAGCGCGCGGGCGGTTGCCACGAGTTGCCCGCTCCCCCCTTGCGGGGGAGCCAAATTCGCCTTCGAATTTGGTGGGGGGATTGGGGCCGCGGTACCCCCCACCGAATCGCGCGGCGCGCTCTTCGACTCCCCCGCAAGGGGGGAGTGAAATGAGAGAATCGCCTTCACCACCGAGGGGTTTTCGTGCTCCTCCGTTCGCGTAATTTCTGCCGCCAACGTGGCAATATCCACCGCCGGGTTTGCAAGCGGCACGAGCAGTTCCCGCAACAGTCGCGGCTCCAGCGTCGGCACGTCGCCTTGCAGGTTGATGATAATGTCGTAGTTATTATCTGAAGGGGGCTTACCCCCCTTCGCTTCGCTGACCCTGCCGCTTTGCGACTCGGCTTCGCCTACGCGTCCCTGAATCCAAAATCCCGAATCCTGAATCCTAGCAACCGCTTCCCAAATCCGGTCGGAACCGCTTGGGTGGTCGGGGTCGGTAATAATGGCGACACCGCCTACACCACGAATAACGCCAGCAATCTCCTCGCCGTCGCACGCCACCACCACCTCGCCCACGCCCGATTCCATGGCGCGCCGCCAGACCTGCACGATCATCGGCGCATCGCCCACCATGGCGAGTGGTTTGTTCGGCAGGCGCGTGGCTTTTAAGCGCGCGGGAATCACGATCAGCGTCTTCATGCAGCTCCTTGGCATGTTATGGTTGCGGGCTCGGATGCGCTATGCTACCCCCGCGCTTAGCCGCAATGGTGTGAAATAACAACCGCAACGAGCGTGATCCATGTCCACGAACCTGAACAACAACAAAATTGCCGCCGCCGTTTTATGCGCAGGCCTCATCGCCATGTTCACCGGCAAAATCACAGAATTCCTGTACGATGGCGGGCCCGAGCATCCCGGCCACCACGAAGAAGGCCCGCGCGGCTATAAGGTCGAAGTGAGCGAAGTAGCCGAAGGTGGTGAAGCCGCCCTGCCCACCGGCCCCGGCGACCTCAGCGCCCTCTACGCCACCGCCGATGTAAAAGCGGGCGAAGATTACGTCAGCAAAAAATGCACCGCCTGCCATTCGATCGACAAGGGCGGCGCCAACAAAGTCGGGCCGCATTTGTGGGGCGTGTTCAACCGCCCGATCGCCAGCATCGCCGACTTCAGCTACTCCAGCGCCTTCAAAACCCATGGCGCCGGGAAAAAATGGAATTTCGATGAGCTGAACCACTTCCTGTGGTCCCCTAGCAAATACGTGCCCGGCACCATGATGAGCTTTGCGGGCGTCACCAAAGACCAGGAGCGCGCCAACATCATCGCCTACCTCGCGACCGGCATGACCGACAGCCCCGTGGCCCTGCCCAAAGCCAGCGCCAAACCAGCCGCTAAGGCCGATGCGAAAGCGGATGCCAAAGCGCCAGCGCCTGCGAAAAAGTAACGTGGTGCCGCGCGCCCTCGTCTCGGCATTGCTGGCGTTAGCATTCTCGTTGCTTACCTTCTCGCCTGCGCAGGCAGCGCAAGGCATCGCCCTATGGGGCGCACTAAAATACCAACCCGGCTTCAGCCATTTCGACTACACCAACCCCACCGCCCCCAAGGGCGGCACGCTGAAGCTGGAAAGTAACGCCGCATTCGACAGCATGAACCCGTTTTTGCTCAAAGGCGTGGCCGCACCCGGCTTGCAGGGGTTTGTCTACCAAACCCTCATGACCCAATCAGCCGATGAGCCGCAATCGTTTTATGGTCTCCTTGCGAGCGACATCCACGTTGCGCCCGACCGCAGTACGGTAACCTTCACCCTGAACCCAGCCGCGCGCTGGAGCGACGGCAACTCCATCACCAGTGCCGACGTGGTGTTCAGTTTCGACACACTGAAAGCCAAAGCCCACCCGCTCTATAAAATCCTGCTCAAGCCCGTGAGCGACGCCGTGGCCCTCGATGCCCAGCATGTGCGCTTCACCCTCAACGACCGCACCCACCGCGAACTCCCCCTCATTCTCGCCGGGCTGCCGGTGCTGCCGAAACATGGGTTTTGCGGTGAAGTCGATACAAACACTGAGCTGTCACCCCGTCTTCATGACGGGGTCCGTCTTCCTGAAAAAGATGGACCCCGGCACAAGGCCGGGGTGACACTCCGTGGCGAGAATGGCTGCCAGCCTTTCGACAAAACCTCCCTCACCCCACCTATCGGTTCTGGCCCCTACACCATCGCGCATGTCGATGCCGGACGCGCCATTACTTACAAGCGCGATAAGAATTACTGGGGCGCCAATTTGCCTAGCCAGCGTGGTCTCTATAATTTCGATACCATCCGCTACGACGTGTATCGCGACGACGTGGTAGCGCTCGAGGGCATCAAGTCGCACCAGTTCGATTTTCACGAAGAGTTCATCGCCCGCAACTGGGCCACGTCGTACAACATCCCCGCAGTGAAATCCGGCGAACTCGTCAAAACCCTCATTCCACATAAAATTCCGCGCGGCATGCAGGCATTTTTATTCAACACGCGCCTGCCCAAATTTTCCGATGTGCGCGTGCGCGAAGCGATCGGCCTCACCCTCGATTTCGAGTGGATGAACCGCGTGTTGTTTTACAACGCCTACACCCGCAACAGCAGCTACTTCAACAACACCGACTTCGAGGCAAAGGGTTTGCCGGACTCAGATGAGCTGAAACTGCTGAAGCCATTCGCAGACGAGCTGCCGCCCGCCCTTTTCATCACCCCCTACACCGTCCCCACGACCGACGGTTCTGGCTTCGCGCGAGACAACCTTGTTCGCGCTCAGGCGCTGCTGAATGACGCAGGCTGGGTGATGCGTGACGGCAAACGCGTGAACGCAAAAACCGGCGAGGCGCTCGCGATCGAATTCCTAATGACCCAACGCACGTTCGAGCGCGTCATCGGCATCATGCGCCATAACCTCGACAAGCTCGGCATCGCTTCCACTTTCCGCTATGTCGATGCCTCGCAATACCAGCAGCGCGTCGATAGCCGCCAGTTCGAGATGATTTCCATCTGGTGGAACCAGGGCCTGTTCTACCCCGGCACCGAACAGCAAACCTATTGGCACTCGAGCCAAGCCGATATTAAAGGCAGCCAGAATTTAGCGGGCGTGAAAAACCCGGCGGTTGATTTCCTCGTCGAGAACATCCTGCAGGCCAAAACTTTAGACCAGCTAATCCCTGCCGGCCGCGCACTCGACCGCGTGTTGCTAAACGAACATTACGCCATTCCGCACTGGAACATCAACGCTTGGCGCGTGGCGTACTGGGACCAGTTCGGCCGCCCGAAAATCACTCCCGCCTACAGCCTTTCCATCGAAAGCTGGTGGAGCGCGCCTGCGTTACAAACTGTGGAGCACAAGCAATGAGCCGCCACACATATCATCTGTCACCCCGTGTTTACCACGGGGTCCAGCTTACCTTAAACCTTCGTAAGCGGGACCCCGTCGTTCGACGGGGTGACAGCTCTGCGGAGGCCCCATGACCGGCTACATCCTGCGGCGCCTCGCCCTTATGATCCCTACCCTGTTCGGCATTTTGCTGCTGAATTTCGCTATCGTGCAAACCGCGCCCGGGGGGCCGGTGGAGCAACTGGTTGTGAAGTTAACCCAACCCGGCAGCGGCGGTGCGGAAGCACGCCTCGGTGGCGGCGGCGACCTCAGTGCCTCCACGGCCAACGCCACCTCGCAAGCCGCGGCGAGCCAAAGCGCCTATCGCGGCGCGCAGGGCATCGATCCGGATTTACTCGCCGACATCAAAAAACAATTCGGCTACGACAAACCCGTGGGCGAACGTTTCTGGCTGATGCTAAAACACTATGCGCGGTTCGATTTTGGCAATAGTTTTTTCCGCGACACACCGGTCGTCGATTTAATTTGGGCGAAGCTGCCCGTGTCGATTTCGCTCGGGCTATGGTCGACGCTCATAGTCTATCTTGTCAGCATTCCACTCGGCATCCGCAAAGCCGTACGCGATGGCTCGAATTTCGATGTCTGGAGCTCGGCCGTCGTCGTCATCGGCCAGGCCATCCCGGCGTTCCTGTTCGCCATTTTACTGCTCATTTTGTTTGCGGGCGGCAGTTATTTTCAGTGGTTTCCGCTGCGCGGTTTAACGTCGGACAATTTCGCGCAGCTAAGCGCTATCGGCAAAATCGGCGATTATTTCTGGCACCTTGCTTTGCCCGTCACCGCCATGGTGGTGGGCGGTTTTGCGTCGCTCACGCTGCTCACCAAAAACTCCTTCCTTGAAGAAATTTCGAAGCAATATGTGATGACGGCGCGCGCGAAAGGAATCAGCGAAACGCGGGTGCTGTACGGCCATGTGTTCCGCAACGCCATGCTGATTGTCATCGCAGGTTTACCCGCCGCCATCCTGTCGATTTTCTTCACCAGCGCCCTGCTTATCGAAGTGATTTTCTCGCTCGACGGGTTGGGCCTGCTCGGCTTCGAAGCGGCGCTGGCCCGCGATTACCCCGTGATGTTCGGCACGCTGTTTATCTATACGTTAGTGGGTCTCGTGCTCAAACTTATCGGCGACATCACCTACATGCTGGTCGATCCACGCATCGATTTCGAGGCGCGCGGATGAATATTATTGCGCAGCGCCGCCTCGCCATCTTCCGCGGCAACCGTCGCGGCTATCGCGCGTTCCAGCTGCTGTGCGTGTTGTTCGCGCTGTCGCTTTGCAGCGAATTTATCGCCAACGATAAGCCCTTGCTGGTGTCGTACAAAGGCCAGTTGCTCACGCCGATTTTCCACACCTACACCGAAGCGGGCACCTTCGGCGGTCAGCTCGAAAGTGAAGCCGACTATGCCGACCCGTGGGTGATCGGCGAAATTAACACCCATGGCTGGCTGCTGCATGCGCCCATTCCCTACAGCTACCGCTCGACCAATTTCTCCATCCCCCGCGCGCCCTCCGCGCCCGATACCACCAACCTGCTAGGCACCGACGATCAGGCCCGCGACGTGCTGGCCCGCGTGATGTACGGCTTCCGCCTCAGCATGATTTTTGCGCTGCTGCTGGTTTCGGGCTCGAGCGTCATCGGCATAACCATTGGCGCGCTCAGCGGATATTTCGGCGGACGGCTCGATTTATTCACGCAGCGTTTTATCGAAATCTGGCACGGCATTCCGTTGCTGTTCTTGCTCATCATTTTATCGTCCATCATCGTGCCCGGATTCTTCTCCATCCTCGCCCTCATGCTGCTGTTTAGCTGGACGGCGTTGATCGACGTAGTGCGCGCCGAGTTCCTGCGCGCGCGCAATTTTGACTATGTGAAAGCCGCCCGCGCACTGGGGTTGCCCGAACTCACCATCCTGCGTCGCCATGTGCTGCCCAATGCGCTAGTGTCGGTATTCACCTTCCTGCCCTTTCTTATCACCGGCGCCATCGGCACGCTCGCGTCCTTGGACTTTTTGGGTTTTGGCTTGCCCGCCGGTTCCGCGTCACTGGGCGAATTGCTGGCGCAGGGCAAAAACAATCCGCAATCGCCGTGGCTCGGGCTCGTCGGGTTTTTTACGCTCGCGCTGTTACTGTCGCTCTGGCTATTCGTCGGCGAAGCCGTGCGCGATGCGTTTAATCCTAGGAAAGTTTTTGGGGGCAAGGCGTGAGCTTACGAATCTGTCATGCCAAACGCCGCTTTTCTCCGATGCGCCCTTCACGCATCGGTTGGAGAAGCGAGCGATGTGGTATCCAGTTTTTTTGTTTGGCTGGATGCCAGCTTAGTGCTGGCATGACAAGCAAGGAGGCTGCGGCATGACTCAACCTCTGCTTTCCATCGAGAACCTAAGCATCCGCTTCGGCCACACGCGCGTGGTCGACGATGTCAGCCTCGCAGTAAACCCCGGCGAAATTGTGGCGCTTGTCGGCGAGTCCGGCTCGGGTAAATCGCTCACCGCGCAATCCATTTTGCAACTATTGCCGCCGGAAGCAGCGGTGAGTGGTGCCATCACGTTCGATGGCAAACGCATCGACAACGCAACGCCCGCAGCCATTCGCGCACTCAGAGGCAACCACGTCGGCATGATTTTCCAGGAGCCGCAAAGTGCACTTAATCCATTGCACGATGTGCGCCGCCAAATCATAGAGCCTTTCTGCTGGCATCAAAAATTGTCGCGACACAGCGCTGAAGCAAAAACGAAATTGCTGGAATTGCTCGCCGCTGTCGGGCTCGACCATCTGGCGCATCGCGGCACGCTTTACCCGCACCAGCTTTCTGGCGGCGAACGCCAGCGGGCGATGATTGCCATGGCCATCGCGAACGACCCGGCGCTGCTGATTGCCGACGAACCGACGACGGCGCTCGACGTCACGCTGCAGGTGCAAATCCTCGAACTGCTGCAAACATTGCAGCGCGAACGCGGCATGGCCATGCTGTTCATCAGCCACGATTTGGGTGTCGTGCGCCGCATCGCCACGCGGGTGGCCGTCATGCAGCATGGCAAGCTCGTCGAGCAGGGGCCCATCGCGCTGCTGAACGCCCCCCAGCACTCCTACACCCGCCTGCTGGTGGATGCCGCACCACGCGGCCACGCCGTGCCGCTGCCTGCCGCTGCCGCCGAAATTTTACGCACCGAAAAACTCAACGTGCATTTCCCCATCACCACGCCACTATTGCGTCGCACGGTGGGCTTTGTGCGCGCCGCGAATGACGTGTCGCTGTCACTGCATGCGGGCGAAACGCTCGGCATCGTTGGTGAGTCTGGCTCGGGCAAAACTTCGCTCGCCAACGCCATTTTGCGCCTCGTGAAATCCGATGGGCCCATCGTGTTTTTAGGCCGCCGCCTCAACCAGTTGCAAGGCCAAGCCCTGCGCGCCGAGCGCCGCAATTTTCAACCGGTATTCCAAGACCCCTTCAGCAGTTTGAACCCGCGCCTGACGGTGGGCGAACTGATTTCAGAAGGGCTGATGTTGCACGGCCTCATTCCCTCCCCCTTAGGGGGAGGGTTAGGGAGGGGCCGCGAGGAAGCGCAGCCCATGCCCCATTCCGTCCCCCTCCTATCCTCCCCCTTACAGGGGGAGGCATGCCCCGCCTCGCCTCTAGCGATCAACGCAGCCGTTGACGCAATCCTCACCCAAGTCGGCCTCAGCCCCGAGATGAAAGACCGCTACCCACATGCCTTCAGCGGCGGCCAGCGCCAGCGCATTGCCATTGCGCGCGCCATGGTGTTGCGGCCCAAACTGGTGGTGCTCGACGAGCCAACCAGCGCGCTCGACATGTCGGTGCAATCGACCGTGCTGGAATTACTGAAAACGCTGCAAGCCAGCCACCACTGCGCCTATTTGTTCATCAGCCACGATTTGCGCGTCATCCGCGCTGTCGCCCACCAGGTGCTGGTGATGCAGCATGGCGATGTGGTCGAACAAGGCGCAACCGAACAGATTTTCAACGCGCCGCAACAGAATTACACGAAAGTATTGCTCGCCGCTGCACAAATATCACATCCGCAATAATTGCCCCTCCGCCCAACAACTTTGGGTTGTTGGTGACTTTCTACTATTGGTTTATTGTGAGCAAAGTTACGATGTAAATTTTGTTACGCATTAATGATTGTGTGTAATTATTGATGCAAGCAATTATAACGACCAACGCATGCAGCGCAGGAGAGAGTATGCTTTCACAAAAGTCGGGTAATGTTGAACGCGCGCTGGTTGAGGCGATTGGCTTAGTTTCAGCAATTATCCATTTCACGCCGGATGGCACCATTTTAGATGCCAACGATAATTTCCTGAAAACACTGGGCTACACATTGGCGGAAATTAAGGGAAAACATCACCGAATTTTTTGTGATCCCAGCTATGTTACCACCAATGAATATGCTGATTTTTGGAGAATGCTGGGGAACGGCGAAACCCAAACTGCCGAATATAAACGCATCACCAAATCGGGCAGCGAAATCTGGATTCAAGCATCGTATAACTCGGTGAAAGACTCGAAAGGAAGAGTCCTTCGCGTTGTTAAAATAGCGACTGATATTACCAAAGACGTTGCCCGCCGCAAAGAAGTGACCATGCTTTCACTGGTGGCCAATGAGACCAACAACTCGGTCATTATCACCGATGCCGAAGAGCGGATAGAATACATCAATCCCGGCTTTACAAAAATGACGGGCTACACGTTTGAAGAAGTGAAGGGCAAAAAGCCTGGCACCATTCTTCAGGGGCCGCTCACCAGTAAAAGCACCAAGGATCAAATTCGCACCACCATTCATCAGGGTAAACCGGTCTACACCGAGATTATGAATTACCACAAAAATGGTGATGTCTACTGGGTATCGCTCGCGATTAACCCCATTGTTGGCAAAGATGGTAAAATCGAGCGGTTTATTTCGATACAAAGCGATGTGACCTCCACGAAAGAAAAGGCCCTCGAATCTTCCTCGCAAATTGATGCGATGAATCGCTCACAGGCCACGATCGCCTTCACGATGGACGGCAACATTGTAACGGCAAACCAGAATTTTCTGAATGCCATGGGCTATACGATGGAGGAGATCGTGGGCAAGCACCACCGCATGTTTGTGGCGCAAGATGAAGTGAATAGCACCGCCTATACAGAGTTCTGGGAGCGGCTGCGTAACGGTAAATTTGATTCGCGCGTGTATAAACGCATCACCAAAAGCGGGCGTGAAATCTGGCTTCAGGCCTCCTATAACCCGATCATCGACACCGCGGGAAGAATAGTGAAAATCGTAAAATATGCGACCGATGTTACCCGCGTGATTCAAACAGGCGCCATCGCCGAAGAAGCCTCCGCCAACGTACAAAATGTTGCGGCAGCGATCGAAGAAATGTCGTCCTCGGTACAAGAAATCAGCAGCAACATGAGCAAATCGCGCGATGCGGCACTGGGAATTTTGCAAGAGGCCACCCAATCCAGCGCCGCGGCCGACCAGCTCACCAACAGCATGCACCTGATGGGCAATGTGGTGAAATTGATTGGCAACATTGCAAGCCAGGTGAATTTGCTGGCACTCAACGCCACCATTGAAGCCGCGCGCGCCGGCGAAGCTGGGCGCGGTTTTGCCGTGGTTGCGGCGGAGGTAAAAAATCTTGCAGCGCAAACCACCCAAGCGACCGACGATATCGCCAAGCAAATTAGCGATGTGCAGGCGGTAGCAGTGAGCGTAGCGCAGAATGTTAAAAATATTGGTAGCTCTGCCGAACAGGTGAGCCATTATGTCACGAGCGTGGCCGGTGCGGTAGAGGAGCAAACTGCCGTGAACCGTGAAATCTCGGGCAACACGCAAAAAATGGCGAGTTCGGTCGAGGATATTACCCAGCGGATCAAAAGCCTGTCTCAGGCATAGCAGGCACCAACACCGTGCTGCCCTTCGTTTCCCGCGCCTCCAGCGCGCGGTGCGCGCTCGCCGCATCCTTCAACGCAAATTGCTGCGCGGCGCCTACGCGGATATCGTCGCGGGCAATGCGTGCGAGCAACGCCGTGGCGGCGCGCTGATAGGTCGCGTCGTCGCGCACATAATCCATCAGGCTGGGGCGAGTAATAAACAGCGAGCCACGGCCCGCCAGCTCACGCAAATCGAACGGCGGAATCACACCCGAGGCCTGGCCGTAACTGACCATCATGCCCTTCGGCTGCAGGCTGTCGAGCGAGGCGATAAATGTGCTCGCCCCCACCGCGTCATACACCACCGGCACACCCTCGCCGCCAGTCAGCGCGCGCACCCGCTCGGCGACCTTTTCGTTGCGATATAAAATCACCTCGTCGCAGCCATGTTCGCACGCCAGCGACGCTTTCTCCGCGCTGCCTGCCGTGCCAATCACCCGGCAGCCCAGCTGTTTCGCCCATTGGCATAAAATCAGCCCCACGCCACCGGCGGCGGCATGTACCAAAATCGTGTCGCCTTTTTTCACCGGAAAGGTTTCGTGCAGCAAATACCATGCGGTGAGGCCTTTCAACAGCGCACTCGCCGCCACGGCGTCACTCACCCCTTCGGGTATCACCACGCATTCGCGCGCCGCGATCAAACGGGCGCTGGCATAAGCCCCCATCGGCCCGCGCCCATAGACTACGCGCGTGCCAATCGCGAGGTTCACCCCTTCGCCCACGACCTCGACCACACCCGCCGCCTCCATACCAGGTGTCGCCGGTAGCGGCACCGGATACAATCCACTGCGGTGATAGGTGTCGATGAAATTCAACCCAATCGCCGTATGGCGCAACCGCACCTGCCCCGGGCCCGGCGCAGCCAGCGTCACCTCGGCCAGCTGCAGCACATCCGGCCCGCCCGTGCGCGCGAATTGGATTGCATCGACCATGGTTTCCTCCTAGATGCGCGGCCATGCAGCCCGCCACCACCATCTATGCGATTGCCACCCCGCCCGGCAAGTCCGGCGTCGCCGTGTTTCGCCTCAGTGGCCCCGGCGCCCTTTCCTCCCTCACCGCCCTCGGTGTAAAAACCCCGCTCGCGCCCCGCATGGCCACGTTGGTTACGCTTTACGAGCCCCGAACCCCGAACCCCGAACCCCGAAAAATCGACACCGTCCTCGCCCTCACCTTCCCGGCCCCCCACTCCTTCACCGGCGAAGACGTACTGGAACTGCACACCCACGGCAGCCGCATCGTGACACGCTTGTTGCTTGATGCACTGGCCACCATCCCCGGCCTGCGCTTGGCCGAGCCCGGCGAATTCGCCCGCCGCGCGTTCCATCACGGCAAGTTCGACCTCGCCCAGGCCGAAGCCATCGCCGACCTCATCGACGCCGACACGGCCAGCCAGCACGCACAGGCCCTGCGCCAACTCGGCGGCGGCCTCACCGCCCGCGTCGAAGCGCTGCGCGCCCGCATCCTTGAGCCGCTAGCTCTGCTCGAAGCGTATATCGACTTTCCTGATGAAGAAATTCCCGATTCCGTATTGGCCCAAACCCAGACGGGCGTCGCCGCACTCGCCGTCGAACTCGACGCCATGCTGGCCGACCGTGGTATCGGCGAAAAAATCCGTGAGGGCATTGAAATCATTATCCTCGGCGCGCCGAACGCGGGCAAATCAAGTCTCATGAACGCCCTCGCGAGGCGTGACATTGCCATTGTCTCTCCCGAAGCCGGAACCACGCGCGACCTGCTGGAGGTTCAGCTCGATCTCGGGGGCTATGCCGTCACCCTCATCGACACTGCGGGCCTGCGCGAAACCACTTCCGGCATCGAGGCCGAGGGCATTCGCCGAGCCCTCGCGAGAGCAGAACGGGCCGAGTTAAAACTGCACCTTGTTGATCTCGTTACGAGTACGGAACTGTCCAGCTTAGAAAAGCTTATGAGCGATAAAAATACTCTTCTTGTACTCACCAAATCCGACCTTGCCACCCATCCCAAAATGACCCAATCTGCCAGCATCATTTCCACCAGCACCGGCGACGGGATGGAAGCACTCATCAGCCGACTTCAATCGGAGATCGCGTTGCGAATGGAGTCCGCCACTTCGCCCCTCATCACCCGTGCCCGGCACCGTGAATCGCTGGCACTCGCCCGCGATGCGCTCTCACGATTCCGCCCGGATTTACCGCTCGAACTTGCCTGCGAGGAATTACGCCACGCCGCCACCGCCATCGGCAAAATCACTGGAAAAATCGCCGTGGATGATGTACTGGACCTCGTCTTCAGCCGGTTTTGTATTGGGAAATGACCCGCACGCTAGCCCTACGCACATATCGCGAGCCGGGCGAGCGAGCCGTCAGCCCGCGATAGCGGCGCGCAGGATTAGCCAGAATGGCGATATCCGAAGCAATTAAAAAGATTGTTTCACGTGAAGCAATCACTGTGGGAGTTTTTGGTAAGGCTATGAAATTCGATGTAATCGTTATTGGCGGTGGGCATGCGGGCACAGAAGCGGCCGCGGCAGCCGCTCGTCTAGGTGTTGCCACCTGCCTGCTGACCCATAAACGCGCCACCGTCGGTGAAATGTCGTGCAACCCCGCCATCGGCGGCATCGCCAAGGGTACATTGGTGCGCGAGATTGATGCACTCGACGGCGTGATGGGCCGCGCCATCGACCGCGCGGGCATTCATTACCGCATGCTCAATGCCAGTAAAGGTCCGGCTGTACGCGGCCCCCGTGCCCAGGCCGACCGCAAACTCTACCGCGAAGCCGTGCAATCCATCCTCGCTGAATACCCAAACCTCACCATCGTCGAAGACGCGGCGGATGACTTGCTCATCGAAGATGGCCGTGTCGTCGGTATCGTCGGTGCATCCGGCACCGTGTATGAAACTACCCGCGTCGTGCTCACTACCGGCACCTTCCTCAACGGCCTCATCCATCAGGGCGAAACCCAAATTCCAGCCGGCCGTGTCGATGAAAAACCGTCGGTCAAGCTGGCTGATTCACTCCACCGCATCGGATTCTCCATGGGTCGCCTCAAAACCGGCACCCCTGCCCGGCTTGATGGCACCACTATCGACTGGGCTTCCCTCACCCCCCAGCCCGGCGACAACCCGCCTACCCCGTTTTCGTACCTCACGGACAAAGTAACCGTCCCGCAAATCAGCTGCTACATTACCCACACCACGGCGGCTACTCACGACATTATCCGCGCCAACCTGCATCGCTCGCCCATGTATTCCGGCCAAATCCAATCCACTGGTCCACGCTATTGCCCATCAATCGAAGACAAAGTCGTCCGCTTCTCTGATCGCGAGCGTCACCAGATTTTTCTCGAGCCCGAGGGGCTGGATGACATCACCGTCTACCCCAACGGTATCTCCACCTCACTCCCGGCCGAAGTGCAGCTGGCTATGATTGCGACGATCCCGGGGCTCGAATCCGCCCAGGTGATTCGTCCGGGCTATGCCATCGAATATGATTTCGTCGACCCACGTGAACTCAAGCCCACATTAGAGACCAAAAAACTACCCGGGCTATATCTCGCGGGCCAAATCAACGGCACCACGGGGTATGAGGAAGCCGGCGGGCAAGGCATCGTCGCCGGGCTGAATGCGGCTCTGGCGGCTTGCGGCAGGCCGAGTTTTATCATCGACCGCTCGGAGGCCTATATCGGGGTAATGATCGATGACTTGATTACCCTCGGCACCCAGGAACCCTACCGCATGTTCACTTCGCGCTCTGAGTATCGCCTGAGCCTGCGGGCCGACAATGCCGATTTGCGATTGACGCAGCGTGGCATTGATATAGCAAGCATCGGAGAGCGCCGCAGAGCGATATTTGCCGAGAAAAAAGCCTTGCTCGATACTGCGATGGAATTTGTTTCACGTGAAACGATTACTCCCAATAAAGCTAACTTGGCAGGAATCTCCCTGAATAATGATGGTATTAGACGCAGCATCCTAAGCTTAATCAGTCACCCCAATATCACCTTTAGCCAGCTCACCTCACTTTGGCCGACACTTTCGGATATGCGAGCGGATGTGCGTGAGCAAATTGAGATCGAAGCAGTCTATCACAGCTACCTGGCACGCCAACAATCTGACATTGACAGCTTCAAGCAAGACGAACATGTAAGCTTACCTGATGGATTGGATTATGATGTAGTCGGCTCGCTCTCCAATGAAGTGAAGTTAAAGCTCAAAACTGTAAAACCCTCCACCATCGGTGCTGCGGGTCGTATTCCCGGGATGACACCCGCGGCACTGATTGCCATCTTGACGCACCTTAAGCGACAGTCTAGCAAGGTGGCGTGAGCCATCCTTCATTAAATACCCAGCCCGACGTTTCACGTGAAACAACTTCACGGTTGGAGCAGTATGTCGCGCTATTATTAAAATGGAATGGCACAATCAACCTAATTGGCAGAGCCACGGTCGACGATATCTGGGACCGCCATATTGCTGACTCTCTGCAATTAATGGGGTTAATCACCCCAGATACTGCCCGCATCGCCGATTTGGGGAGCGGGGCAGGGCTGCCGGGCTTGGTGATTGCCTGCTGCTTACCAGACGCCCCGATCACTCTCGTTGAGCGCGACCAGCGTAAGGCAGCTTTCTTATTACAAGCCGCTCAGGAACTGGGGTTGAAGCGCGTGAGAGTGATCGCCAAATCATTAGAAACCATCGATGAAACGTTCGACATCATCACCGCCCGGGCACTGACGTCGCTCGACCTATTATGTGGCTTCGCATGGCCGCTGATGGGGGTGAATACAATTTGCCTCTTCCCAAAGGGCGCCGATTTCGCTAGGGAGATAGAAGAGGCGCAACGTAACTGGCAATTCAGTTACCAGCTGCACCCCAGCATCACGAATGAAAAGTCCTGTATAATCTCACTCACAAAATTATCACTAAAAGAACCTAAAGGCATTAGATGACACGCATTATTTCCGTCGTGAACCAAAAAGGGGGCGTGGGTAAAACCACGACTGCCGTGAACATGGCAACGGCACTTGCCGCCATTGGAAAGCGGGTTTTGGTGATCGACCTCGACCCGCAGGGCAATGCCTCAACCGGGCTTGGCATCGATTACGCTTCCCGCGAAAAAACGTCGTACGACGTTCTGATTGGTCATGTAACGCTTGAAGAGGCCGCGCTAAAAACTTTGATTCCAAGACTTTTTGTTGCCCCCGCGACCATCGACCTGACCGGTGCGGAAATTGAGCTGGTGGGCATGCAGGACCGCGAGTATCAACTCAAAATGGCGCTGCGCGACATGCCGCAGCGTTGGGACTATGCCATCATTGACTGCCCGCCGTCGCTCGGCCTGCTTACCATTAACGCGTTGACCGCGAGCGATGCGGTATTGATTCCACTACAATGCGAGTTTTACGCGCTCGAGGGGCTGAGCCATTTATTGAAAACAGTGCAACTGGTGCAGGGCAATCTAAACCCAAACCTCGCCATCCACGGCGTGGTGCTCACCATGTATGATCGCCGCAATAAACTGACGGAACAGATCGAAGCCGATGTACGCGGATTTTTGGGCGACGACGTCTATAAAACCGTTATCCCACGTAACGTACGCATGTCGGAAGCGCCCAGCCACGGCCAGCCTGCGCTGGTGTATGACCTCAAATGCACGGGCAGCCAGGCCTACCTGAAACTGGCGCGCGAGCTAATTCAACGCGAGCGGCAATTCACCACCCAAAGCGCGGCGTAACAAGAAATCGTTCGGTGAGGACAGGATGTCCGAACCAGTCATGAACCCGCGAAGCGGCGCTCCATCGCGTAGGCCAGCAGGCCGCAGCTTGGAGCATTAAAAGGAGTTTTTATGGCAGAAGCAGCAAAAAAAGGCCTCGGCAAAGGGCTCTCGGCATTAATGGGCTCAAGTCCGATGCCGAACAGCCAGCGTCCGCAACCCGTCGCCGCGAAGCCAGCGATGGCAATTGCTGCGACGGATGCAGGCGCAGGGGGGGGCGTACGCGAATTACCGGTAGCTACCCTCATGTCGGGAAAATACCAGCCGCGGCGGCATTTTAGTGAAGAAAATCTCAGCGAACTGGCCGATTCCATCGAGAAACACGGCATCATGCAGCCCATCGTGGTGCGTGCAGTCGCGGACGGTAAATATGAAATCATCGCTGGTGAGCGCCGCTGGCGCGCGGCCAAACTGGCGGAATTGAAAACGGTGCCCGTCATCATTCGCGACGTGGGTGATGCCGACGCGCTGGAACTGGCGCTGATCGAAAACATCCAACGCGCCGATTTGAATCCGCTCGAGGAGGCCGAAGGCTATCAACGGCTGATGGCGGAATTCAAACACACGCAGGAAAGCCTGTCGAAAGTAGTGGGCAAAAGCCGCAGCCACATCGCCAATCTGCTGCGCCTGCTGAAACTGCCGGACGGCGTGAAAAAACACATCGATGCAGGCACGCTCAGCATGGGGCACGCGCGCGCCGTACTGATGGCCAAAGACCCGGAAATCCTCGCCAAAACCATTATCGCGATGGGCCTGAGCGTGCGTCAGGCCGAAGAGTTGGCGCAGGGCCGCACCAACGTGGAAGCGATTGAGGCAGGCATCATGGGCACCGCCAAAAGTGGCGAGGGCAGGGGGGCAAATGGTGGTAACACCAACGCACGCAGCAGCGGTAAATCCAACGACGTGCTACAGCTCGAGAGCATGCTGTGCGACAGTCTGGGCCTGAAAGTCAGCATCAACACCCGCGGCGGGCAGGTGGGGGATGTGGTGATTACCTACGAATCCCTCAGCCAGCTCGATGATATTCTGCGCCGGCTGGGCGGCGGGATTTAATAACCGCTCATCGTAAAACTAGGCTGCGCGTTTTTGGCCACCCAGCCCCGCTACATCCATCAGCCCATGCGTCACGCGGGTGTGGCGGTCGTCGGCGTAGCGTTTGGAGTCGAGTTCGAGTATTTGCAGGCGGGCCAGCGCCGTGGCGATGGCGTCGAGGTTCCAGCGCTGCGCGTGGGCTTTTAACTGGGGTTTGGCTTTGAAAAACACCGGCGGGCGCAGGCCCTCGATGGCGGCGTCGACGCTCGTGCCGCCCTGGCATTTCAGGGCAATCTGCTCGAGGCGGCCCAGGTAGCGCATGAGGCTGCGCACCAGCAGCAGACCGTGATTGCCTTCGGCAAGCAACCGGTCGCTTAAGGCACACAGTGCCACCATGTCGCCGGCCGCGATGGCAGCGTTTAGTTCGTCGAACCCGCGATCGTTATTTTCGCCGACGCTTTGCGCCGCGTCGTCCATGCTCACTTCCTCGGCTTCGTCGCCGACATAGAGCGAGAGTTTTTCGAGTTCGTTGAGGATAATTTGCCGGTCGCCCGAAAGCTGATGCGCGAGGTAGCGCGTGACGTCGCCCGCCGCACGCAGGCCATAGCCGCGCAACGTGTCGCGAATGAATTGCTCGAGCCCGGCGCCTTCGTCCTTGTAGCAGGGTAACACAGCGGCTTCGACCGCCGACTCCGCCCAGTGGCGCAGTTTGCTGTCGCGCCCGAGGGCTTCGGTGACATACAGCACCAGAAAATTATCGCGGCTGCGGTGGGGCAGGGCGTCACGAATGGCGTCGAGCACTTTGTCGTCGGGCTCGCGCAGCATCACCACGCGCTTAGGCGCCATCAGCGACAGGGCGGCGAGTTCATCGGCGAGGCATGCAGGGTCGTCGGCCAATTGGGCGCTGGTGAGTTCGAGGCGCGCCATCGGGTCAGGCGAGGGGCCGAGCCATGCGTCGGCCATCGACTCGGCGCGCTGGCGCACTTGACCGGCGTCGCTGCCATAGACCAGCAGCGCCCCGTGCCTACCCGGTGCACGGCAGAATTGCTCAAAATCCCGTGGTGCGATTTTCATGGATGTCGTTCACTTTAGGGATGGTGGAAAGCGCGGGGTCGGGCGCTTTCGGCACCGTCACCTCGCCCGCGCGCGGGTCGTTCAGGGTGGGCAACAGGTTAGCGAGGCGTAATTTATAATCTTGCGCTAGCTCGGTGGCGGCCCGAATTTTAGCATCTTCGAGCGAGACGAACGAGGCGTAATCGGCGTTCTGCGACGAGTTGTAGCTGGCGACGCGCTCGATGGTGCCGTGGGCCACCAGCTTACTGTCGGCCAGGCGCGTCAGGCTATAGACGGAGGTATAGCGCAAATCGCCGCGGCTTGATGTGCCGTCGCGGTTGATGAACAGCGGAATATCGAGCTCGGAAATGCTGATATTCATTCGGTAGCGAATGGGGTCGTGCGCCATGGCGGGATTCACCTGATCGCGAATTTCCGCCTTCAGCAATTGTCCGATGCGGGTGGTGTCGGTGACAATATCGACCTGTGACAGGTTGACGCTGAGCGAGTCCTGATAGCTTTTCGCATAGAGCGGATGGAAGCCGCATGCCTGCAGGGCAAGCATGCTGATGATGAGCGCTACGCGCCTGATGGGGGCATCACCCTTTAAACGTGACATCGAGTCACATTTAAACCCCTTCCGCGTTGCGGCTCGCCTACAGCTACGCACGTCTCATTCTCCATCGGTGTGTTGTGCCATTCATAGCGCCTTTGTAGGGTCGCTCGCAACGACGGAAACTACGCCGCCACCACATTCACAATGCGGCCCGGTACCACGATGGTTTTTTTCACCGATTTGCCCTCAATTGCACTCACCACACTGGGGTGAGCCAGCGCGATGGCTTCGGCCTCGGCGTTGGGCAGATTTTTGGGCAGCTCAAGCGTGGTGCGCAGCTTGCCGTTCACTTGCACCGCTACCGTCACGGTGTCTTCAGCGAGCAAGGCGGGGTTGGCCTTGGGCCACGGACGGGTGGCGATGAGGTCGGTATGGCCACCCATCGCCCACAGCTCTTCGGCCAGATGCGGCAGAAAGGGGGCCAACAAGTGGATCACCGCTTCGAGAGAGTCGCCAGTCGCCAATCGCCAGTCGCCCGTATTTTTACTTTCGTCGCTGACGATTTTTTCAAGCGCGTTCGTCATCTCGCGGATGCGTGCGACCGCTTTATTGAAATGGAAGTTATTGATATCTTTCGTCACTGCGTCGATGTTTTTATGGGTAAGTTTTTTTAGTGCTACTATGCCCTCTGCATCCGCTGTCTTGCTGGTGACTGGTGACTGGTGACTGGTGACTTCTTGCACCAACCGGTAGAGCCGCTGCAAATACCGCCACGCCCCGTCGATCCCGGATTCGGTCCATTCGAGGTCGCGCTCAGGCGGCGAATCGCTCATCATGAACAGTCGCGCCGTGTCGGCCCCGTAGGCGTCAATGATATGGCGCGGATCGACCGTATTGTGTTTTGATTTGCTCATTTTCTCTGAGCGCCCGCGAGTCGCGGGTTCCTTACTTTCGGTAGTCCGCCACTCGCCTTTATCGCCCTGCTCCACATCCACGGGGTACAGCCAGTTTCCGGCCATATCCTTGAAGGTCGCATGCGTCACCATGCCCTGTGTCATCAGCCCCGCAAATGGCTCGGCGAGGTCGAGGATGCCGCAATCGCGCAGGCCACGGGTGAAGAAACGCGAGTACAGCAAATGCAGCACCGCATGTTCGACCCCGCCGATATATTGCCCAACGGGCAGCCAGCGTTTGGCCTCTTCCGTAATACCATGCGCGCCGCCGCCTGAAGCGTAGCAGGCGTAATACCAGCTCGATTCGAAAAACGTGTCGAACGTGTCGGTTTCACGTGTCGCGGGTTTGCCGCAAGTGGGGCAGGGCACGTGTTTCCAGGTGGGGTGGTGGGCGAGGGGGTTGCCGGGTTTGTCGAACGTCACGTCGTCGGGCAGGGTGACCGGCAACTGGTCGTCGGGCACTGGCACCAGGCCGCAGTCATCGCAATGAATCATCGGAATGGGGCAGCCCCAATAACGCTGGCGGCTGATGCCCCAATCGCGCAGACGGTAGTTTATTTTTCGGCTGCCGATACCGCGTTTCTCCAGTTCAGTAATCGCTTTTTCTTTGGCATCGGCCACACTCAAGCCATCAAATAATGGCGAATTGATAAGAGTGCCATCACCCGTGTAGGGCAGTGCATCGCTAGAAATAGCCTTTGATATTTTTGGCTCTTTCTTAGGCGTCATTTCTGCATGTTGCCTTTTGTCATCCATATGGTCTTTAGCCCTTGCTAGGCCATCACCTCTATCGTTGAGGGTGCCACCATTGGGAGAAATGACTGGCAAAATAGGCAAATTATATTTCGTGGCAAATTCGAAATCGCGTTCGTCATGCGCCGGGCAGCCGAACACGGCGCCGGTGCCGTAATCCATCAGCACGAAATTGGCGATGTAGAGAGGGTGCTCGGTGTCGGTGAAGGGGTTCTTCACCGTGAGCCCGGTGTCGAAGCCCATCTTTTCGGCTTTTTCAATCGCTGCTTCCGAGGTGCCGGACTTGGCGCATTCGGCTATGAAAGCGGCGGCTTCGGGGTTATGCGGCGCCATGTCTTTCGCCAGCGGATGGTCGGGCGCGATGGCGACAAAACTCATGCCGTAAAACGTATCGGGGCGTGTGGTATAGATTTCTATTGAAGGGGGCTTTTTGCCCCCTACGCTATCGCTGACCCCCGCCGCAAGCGGCTCGCCCTGAGGGCTACGCGTCCCTTTAACTAGCTCCAGCGTCACCAACGCCCCGCTCGATTTGCCAATCCAGCGCTCCTGCATGGTGCGCACTTTATCAGGCCAGCGGTCCAAGGTAGACAGCCCATTTAAGAGTTCTTCCGCGTAGTCGGTGATTTTCAAAAACCACTGGTTCAGCGTGCGCCGCTCGACCGGCGCGCCCGAGCGCCAGCCGCGCCCGTCAATCACCTGCTCGTTGGCGAGCACCGTGTGGTCGACCGGGTCCCAGTTGACGACGGCCTGCTTGCGATAGGCCAATCCGCGCTTCACGAACTCAAGGAAAAATCGCTGCTCATGCTGATAATATTCGGGCTTGCAGGTGGTGAGTTCGCGGCTCCAGTCATACGACAGGCCGATGGATTTCATCTGCTCGCGCATGCTATTGATGTTTTGCAACGTCCAGGTTTTCGGGTGAACGCCACGCTGAATGGCGGCGTTTTCGGCGGGCAGGCCGAATGCGTCCCAGCCCATGGGATAAAGCACATTAAATCCCTGCGCGCGTTTGAACCGCGCCACCACGTCGCCCAGCGTGTAGTTTCGCACATGGCCCATGTGAATGTTGCCCGAGGGGTAGGGGAACATCTCGAGCACAAAATAATCGGGCTTGCCGTTGGGAGCAGGCGTTTGGAACACGCCGCGCTCGGCCCACGCGGCCTGCCATTTAGCTTCGGCAACGGCGGGGTTGTAGCGCGCGGGCATGTCAGCCGCGCCTTGCCCTGCTTCTGTTCTTTCACTCGTCATTTGTCATTCGCCACACGTCACGATTAATAGCCCAACTGCTTCACGCGCAGTTGGCGGGCGCGGGTCAATACCGCATCTTCCAGTTTGCGGCCCATGGTGGCATCGACCGGGGCGTCCTGCCAGTCGCCGGACTTGTCGCGCTTTTGGCGGAATGCCGACACTTTGAGCGAATCGGCGCGCAGCTGGCGATCGAGGATAAGGGCGTTCACCTTGAAACGTTCGCCCGGCGCGTTCGGGTCTTCGTACCAGTCGGTGAGGATGGTGCCGCCGAACGGATCGGCGCTGGCGAGCGGCATGAACGATAAGGTGTCGAGCGTCGCGCGCCACAGGAAACTATTCACGCCGAGGGGGTTTTTGCCTGCTTCTTTTTTACTGTCAGAATTGCCGCTCAGCACCAACCCGTCATCGCCGGTGAGCTTGCCAACTCGTGCTCTGCGACGGTCTATATCGGTTTTGGGATAGCTGGTGGTGTCGCCATCGTCGAAAATGGAGCAGGCGGAAAGTAGCATCAGACTCGCCATGGCAATGAATACAAGGCGGCAGGCACGGGCGGAATGGTTCATGGCGGTTCCAGAATGGGTTGCACAATGCGCGCCCGAACCTAGCGAGTGATGCGGAATTTGCAAGGCCGTTCGGGCCAAAACAAATACGGTCTTTCGTAGCGGGCATACCTCCCCCTGTAAGGGGGAGGATAGGCCTGCCGTCCGAAGCCTTGGCGAAGGATGGAGGGGGACGGAATTTGGCAGTGCCTCTGCCCATAAAGGCCCCTCCCCAACCCTCCCCCTAAGGGGGAGGGAGGACCGCAAACAAAAAGGGCGACTGTTGCCAGCCGCCCTTTCCATTTAGGTTTGGTCGTTCGAACTAGAACGCAACCTGCGTACCCAGGATAACCGAGGTACCGGTGTTGTTGTAGTTGGTGTTACCAGCACCACCGGTCGGACCGCTATCGTAGTCGAAGAAGCTTACTTCGGCGTACGGGGTCAGCCCAGGAGCCAGTTTGTAGTCAGCACCAAGCACGATGTTGTTGAACTTGTTGGTACGACCCGCAGCTTCGTCGATGCTGGAGTTGATCCAGGTTGCCGACAGGCCGATCGGGCCAGTTTCGTAACCTACGCCACCGGTGTAGTAGTTACCGCTGGCACCAGCGATACCCGACTCATCCCAGTCGCCGTACGAACCGGCGATTTGGAAGCCTTTATAGCCAACCAATGCACCCACGTTGTAGGCAGCGATGTCGTCCGTGCCGTAAGGAACGTTTACCGTGCCCGGACCGGTAGCACCTTGAGCTTGGCCGTTACCCGAGGCCCATTCACCCGTTGCGGCGGCAGCAAATTTCCACGCACCGAAGAAGGTGTTCTCGTAGCTGATGGCTGCATCTACCACGTCTTTCACGCCGGTTGCGTCGCTACGGTTCAGCAGCTGGCCACGATCAGCCAGTTGCGGGGTGTAGCTTACGCCGATTTGGAAACCAGCGTATTTCGGGGTGTAGTAGGTGAACTTGGTCGCGTTGTAGGTCGACTCGTCACCCGGGGTGTAGGTCGAGCCATGCTCACCCGGCAGTTTCGAGTTGGTGATGAAGCCCGAGCCTACGCCGCCAGTCGGAGCGCCCGACACGAAGTAGTTCCACGCACCATTGATACCACCGGTGGCAACAGCCAACGACGAAGCATCAACGCGGGTGGTGGCAGCAGCGGATCTATTGCCGCCGAGTTCTACACGGCCCCAGTTACCCGAGAGGTAGGTAAAGGTGCGCGCAGCGTTGAGACCTTGGTTGTTGGCATCAGCAGTGATGTCTGCTTCGAGGTCGATTTGTGCGCCGTAGCCCAGACCGCCGTCGGTTTTGCCGTCAACTTTGATGATGACTTCGTTGTCGTTACGGAAGCCGTACGCATTTTGCGTGGCGCCGTTATCGTCAACATAGCCGGCCTGGAAATCGGAGAAGCCGCCGAGGGTTACTTTCGGGGTTTCCGCCGAAGCAGCCGATGCGAGCAATGCCGCGCCGACGAGCCCAGTGGTACCAAGAAGGATTTTTTTCATGATCAGTTCCTTTTTTAATGAAACAAAAAGAGCAACAACACATGGGGAACACATATTGTTACCGGATATGAACACAAAGCACGTGCTTCGCATTCCACGGGGCTTGTTTATTCCAGTCGGCCCGCCCCAAGCAAGCAGCCCCAAGTAAAATCGTCCTGCCATCCCCTGTTTCTAACTCGCCTGTTGCAGATCTGCCACAAGTCCGCTCAGGCCCGAAATGGGGCTGGACTTGAAGATTAAGGCATTGTAATCGCTTCATTCTATGACCAGCCACCCCCCCTATGACCCCATAGCCACACCCCTTGCAGCCCTGCAACAGCGGATGTTGTTAGCGCAAGGGGGGCTTGCCCCCCCTTCGCGGCCTGAGGCCGCTACCCCTGCCGCACGCGGCTCGCGCAACGCGCTACGCACCCACACAACGACGACCCTCATCGCTGCCAGCAAAACACAGCCGGTGCCCGTGCTGGAAGCCGCCATCGGCGCGGGGGTGAAGGATTTTGGTGAGAACCGGATGCAGGAAGCAGCCGAGAAATGGCCAGCGCTGAAAGCCGCGCACCCGGCCATTCGCTTGCACCTTATCGGCCCGCTACAGTCGAACAAGGCCGCACAGGCCGTTTCTTTGTTCGATGCCATTCACACCATCGACCGCGCCAAAATCGCCGACGCCATTGCGGCTGAAATGAAGGCCCAGAAACGCGCGCCGCAATTATTGGTGCAGGTCAATATCGGCGACGAGCCACAAAAAGCCGGGGTGGCGGTGGCGCAGTTGCCGGAACTACTCGCCCATTGCGCCACGCTGGGCCTAAGCATCAGCGGGCTGATGGCCGTGCCGCCGGACGGCGCGAACCCCGCCCCCTATTTCGCGCTAATACAAAAACTGGCCGACCGCCATGGCTTGCCCGAACGCAGCATGGGCATGAGCAATGATTTCGAAACCGCCATACGCTTCGGTGCCACCATGGTGCGCCTCGGCACCGCATTGTTCGGTCCGCGCAGCTAGCGTTTTTTGCGTTTTGCCTCGGGCTCGACATGTAATGCCTTCATGCGCTTCTTGCGTTGCGCCGGAATGGTTTCGCCCGCATGGCCCTTATATTCGGCGATGCGCGCTTCAAGTTCCTTCAGTGTCATGTCTTCGGCTTTGATGAGTTCGTTATCGCAGCCCGTCAGCACGTAAATTACCGCATCGAGCTTCAACTGCAGCGCCGCTGTGTCGCGGTTCTGGGTGTTTTGCACAATGAATAGCAGCAGGAACGTAATGATGGTGGTGCCAGTATTAATCACCAGCTGCCATGTTTCGGAATAGCCGAACACCGGCCCCGTCACCGCCCAAATGAATACAATGGAAAGTGCCACAAAAAACGTGATGGGCTTGCCCGCGAAGCGCGACAGGCGTGACGCGAGATAGTCAAAAAAACCCGGACGTGGGCGGTGCATTTTCATAAAGCCTCGTAAATAATCGTTAGCGGCCTATGGCAAAACACCTAAAGCACGAGGCTATGTGTAACGTCGTTGAGGTAAGGCCGCAATTGGGCGTTCTGGTACGAGCGGTGGGCCGAAGCCGCACTGCTGCCGTAAAGCTCGAGCACGGGGTTTTGGGCGCGGGCTTGCGTTGCTGCCCCCACACTCACGCCTGAAGCCGGGGTGAGGGAAGCTGCTTGCGCTGCGTCGATTGGCGGCAGAATTTCCTGACCCGGAACGTCGACGCTTGCTACATCGAAGGGCTCGGGAGTTCTGGTGTCATTTGCCGCAAGCTGGGTGGTTTCTGTGTCCTCACCCAACAGCGCTGCCACCATCGACTCGCCCATGCCGTGGCCGGTTTCCGTTTCAAACGCCAGATTAATGACGCTCGCCATAAACCCAATGGGCCCGCCGAACAAGGCGCCGCCCGCTATTTGGGCGGCAGGGCTGGGTTTATGGCCGGTATATTGGTCAAACAGTTCGGAAATAAACGGGATATGTTCCAGCGGGTTGATAACATCCAGCGCGTCGCGCCAGGTCGGCAAGCCGTCCTCGCCGCCGAAAAATCCTTTCGGAATTTCCGCGGGCTGAATGTCGAGTTTTGTATATCCGGCACCTGCTTGCATGGGCAAAGCAATGCAATCCCCGTGCCATTAGCCCTATTGCAAGGCGGCCAGCAGTAATTCGCCGATCATGACCAACTGTTCGGCGGCCAAACGGTCGGCATCGTTGTCGGCGTCAGCCAGTGCTTTGCGGGCAGCAACCAAGGCTTCTTCCGCTTCGGCCATCGTCATGTCAGCCAGGTCACTGATATGGTCCGACAGCACGGTGCATTGCGTCGGACTGACATCGGCATAGCCGGTGGCGGCAAAAAAGCGACGCTCCACGCCGTCGCCGAGCTGCACCGTAATCACGCCCGGGCGCAGCATCGAAAACACCGGCGCGTGGCCCGGCAGTACGCCGAAATCACCCTCGACGCCCGGCACTTCGACCATCGGCACATAGGCGTCGATCACCACTTTCGCGGGGGAGATGATTTGCAGGTGGAATGCGTCGGCCATTAAACTCTCCCTACGGATTTACGCTTTGCGGTCGAAAGCACTTCTTTTGCCCGCGCCGCTATTTCGTCTGCAATAAATGCCGGCCTATCTATAGTTTCTGCATGGAAATCCCTGACATTAGGCTTCTCATCTATTATTTGCTGAATTACTTTTCGGTCCATTAGCTTTACGGAGAGCGCTTCGGGAAGCGCTGCTACAAAATCTGCCACCATGTCGGTTTCAAGATTAACCCAGATTGCGGCTGCACTTCCTTCAAAAAATTGATTGGGCGCGTCGTGATCCATATAACGCGGAACCTTTTCAAATCCTTTGCTTTCCAAATACCCGTTCAGTGCGTCGCGTACTTCACGATTTTGAGTAAAAAACTCGAGGCGCGGCTGAAAAGCCTGCAGTTTGCCGAAGCGGCCCGAATTTCCGTCGTTTTGATTTTGGTAAGCACCAAAATCCACATACAGATTGCGGTCCTCTGTCGTCATTACGCCTTGCTCAACTCTTTAGCCTTCTCGACAGCTTCTTCGATGCTGCCGACGAGATAGAACGCGGCTTCTGGCAAATCGTCATACTCACCGGCAACAATCGCTTTGAACGACGCAATCGTGTCCTTCAGCTTCACGTATTTGCCGGGTTTGCCGGTGAAGATTTCCGCCACATGGAACGGCTGCGACAAGAAGCGCTGAATCTTTCGCGCCCGACTCACCGTCAGTTTATCTTCTTCGCTCAGCTCATCCATCCCGAGAATGGCGATGATGTCCTGCAGCGATTTGTAGCTTTGCAATACGCGCTGCACGTCGCGCGCCACTTTATAGTGCTCCTCACCCACCACGCCGGGGCTGAGCATACGCGAAGTCGAATCGAGCGGATCTACCGCCGGGTAAATGCCGAGCTCGGCAATCTGGCGGCTCAGTACCGTCGTCGCGTCCAAGTGTGCAAACGAAGTTGCAGGCGCCGGGTCGGTCAAGTCATCCGCCGGCACATACACGGCTTGCACCGAGGTGATGGAGCCTTTTTTGGTCGAGGTAATACGCTCCTGCAGCTGGCCCATTTCGGTCGAAAGCGTCGGCTGGTAACCCACGGCCGACGGAATACGACCGAGCAGCGCCGATACTTCCGAACCCGCTTGGGTAAAGCGGAAAATGTTGTCGACGAAGAACAATACGTCTTGTCCCGCCACATCGCGGAAATATTCGGCTTGCGTCAGGCCGGTGAGGGCCACGCGCGCGCGCGCTCCTGGGGGCTCGTTCATCTGGCCGTAAACGAGCGCCACTTTCGATTTCGATTGGTCTTCGAGGTTAATAACGCCGGATTCAATCATCTCGTGGTACAAATCATTGCCTTCGCGGGTGCGTTCACCCACGCCCGCGAACACCGAATACCCGCCATGGCCTTTAGCGATGTTGTTGATGAGCTCCATGATCAACACGGTTTTGCCCACACCCGCACCACCGAACAGGCCGATTTTGCCGCCCTTAGCGTAAGGCGCCAGCAGGTCGATCACTTTAATACCGGTCTCGAGCACTTCGTCCTCGGTCGACTGGTCGACAAACGCCGGCGCTTCGGCGTGAATGGGCGCGAAGGCTTTGGTGTTCACCGGCCCACGCTCGTCGATCGGCTCGCCGATCACGTTCATGATGCGGCCGAGCACTTCCGGGCCCACCGGCACCGTAATGGCCGCGCCCGTATCCACCAACTCCTGCCCACGGGTGAGGCCGTCGGTCGAGTCCATCGCAATCGCGCGCACGGCGTTTTCACCCAAATGCTGCGCCACTTCGAACACCAGGCGGCGCCCATCGAGCGTCGTCTCAAGCGCGTTCAGAATCGCGGGTAGCTGCCCACCGGCAAACACCACGTCGACCACCGGGCCGATGATTTGCGAAATCGTGCCGGTATTTTCGGCGGGTTGTACTTTTTTCAATGCGGCCATGATGGTCTCCTTTATTCTTAAATAGCTTCAGCACCCGAGATAATCTCGATGAGCTCTTTGGTGATGTTTGCCTGACGCGTGCGGTTATATTTCAGCGTCAGTTTTTTAATCATTTCGCCAGCGTTTTTGGTGGCGTTTTCCATGGCAGACATTTGCGCGCCATAGAAGCCGGCGGTCGATTCGAGAAGCGCCTTGAAAATCTGCATGCTGAAATTGCGCGGCAGCAAATCGGCGAGGATTTCCTCTTCGCCCGGCTCGTAATCATAGGAGTGGCCAGTGGCTGGTGACGAGTGACCAGAATCTTCTTTTTCTTTACTGGCCACTTCTAAAGGCATGAGCTGCTGGAACGTGACGACTTGCGAAATCACCGATTTGAAATGGTTGAACAGCAGGGTGACCACGTCGATATTTTCCTGCTCGAGCACGGCGAAAATTTCCTGCGCGATGGCTTCGGCGGTGCCGTAGGTCGCGTGTTTGGTTACATCAATTCGGCTGCCGATCATCAGCGGTTTATACTCGGCAAGCAAATCGCGCGCCTTGCGGCCGATGGCGTAGATTTTCACCGTTTTGCCCGCCGCCTGCAATTCACGCACGCGCTTGCGCGCCGCGCGCACGATGGACGAGTTGAATGCACCCGAAAGCCCACGATCCGCCGTCATCACCAACAGCAAATGCGTCTGCTCGCGCCCTGTGCCACTCAGCAGCACCGGCAGATTCGACCTGCCCGCCGTGCCCGCCGCTAAGCGCGCCACCATCGCCTCCATCGCCACGGCATACGGATGCGCCGCCTCCGCCGCTTCACGCGCCCGGCGCAGCTTGGCCGCTGCCACCATCTTCATCGCCTTGGTGATCTTCTGCGTCGATTTGACGCTTTTGATCCGGCCTTTTAAATCTTTCAAACTAGGCATATATTCCTGTCATTCCCGCGCAGGCGGGAATCTCACCTTTCCATTTTCACCGCACGATGGAAGGGTATAAGTCTTCCCACCGTGGGTTGGTTTGTTCGATCAAATCGATTTTCATCGCGCGGTTCCATTTTTTTAGACGTTTCTCGCGCAGAATTGCAGATTCGGCCGTTTCGTGAAATTCGTACCAGACAAGTCGGTGCACATGGTAGCGCTTCGTGAAACCATCGACCGCATCTGTTTTATGTTGATGGATACGCTGGATAAAATTCGACGTAACGCCAATGTAGAGAACTCCCGAAGGCTTATCTGTGAGTATATAGACATAAAACTGTTTTTTCTCTCTCGTATGCTTCTCCGTGAGATTCCCGCCTTCGCGGGAATGACGGGGGTTACGCCATCCGGCTTTTAACGGTGGCGATGATCTCTTTCAGTTTCGCTTCCGAGTCATCGGTGAGTTTTTCTTCTTTTTTGATGGTGTCGAGCAGCGCTTTGTCGCGGCCGCGCAGGTCGCGCAGCAATTCGGCTTCGAACATGCCCACCTGGTTCACGGGAATGTCGTCGAGATGGCCTTTTACGCCGGCGTAAATCACGCAGACTTGCTCTTCCATCTGCAGCGGCGCATATTGCGGTTGCTTCAGCAATTCCGTCAGGCGCGCACCGCGGCCGAGCAGTTTTTGCGTCGCGGCGTCGAGGTCGGAACCGAACTGCGCGAAGGCTTCCATTTCGCGGAACTGCGCGAGGTCGAGCTTGATGGTGCCCGCCACTTGTTTCATCGCCTTCACCTGCGCGGACGAACCCACGCGCGAAACTGACAGACCGACATTCACTGCCGGGCGAACACCTTTGTAGAACAGCTCGGTTTCAAGGAAGATTTGCCCGTCAGTGATCGAAATCACGTTGGTTGGGATGTAGGCGGATACGTCACCGGCCTGCGTTTCAATCACCGGCAGCGCGGTCATGGAACCGGCACCTTTATCGTCGCTCATTTTTGCGGCGCGCTCGAGCAGGCGGCTATGCACGTAGAACACGTCGCCCGGGTATGCTTCACGTCCCGGCGGACGGCGCAGCAGTAGCGACATCTGGCGGTAAGCCACGGCCTGCTTCGACAAATCGTCGTAGATAATCAATGCATGCATGCCATTATCGCGAAAATATTCGCCCATGGCGGCACCAGCGTAAGGGGCCAAATATTGCAGCGGGGCGGGCTCCGACGCGGTAGCGGCGACCACGATGGTGTATTTCATCGCGCCGGTTTCTTCGAGCTTCTTCACCACTTGCGCCACCGTCGAGCGTTTCTGGCCGATAGCCACATACACGCAGAATAGCTGGCGGGTTTTGTCGCCCGCGTCGTGCGCGGCTTTTTGGTTCAGGATGGTGTCGATCGCGATGGCGGTTTTGCCGGTCTGGCGGTCGCCGATGATGAGCTCGCGCTGGCCGCGACCGATGGGGATGAGGGCGTCGATTGATTTAATGCCGGTCTGTACCGGCTCGTGCACCGATTTGCGGTATACAATGCCCGGCGCTTTGGTTTCAACACGGCTGCGCTGTTTCGCGTTAATCGGGCCTTTGCCGTCGATCGGGTTGCCCAGCGGGTCGACCACGCGGCCGAGAAGCTCGGGGCCCACCGGCACGTCCACGATAGTGTTGGTGCGTTTTACGGTGGCACCTTCTTTTACACCACGGTCGTCGCCGAAAATCACCACGCCGACGGAATCGGTATTGAGGTTGAGGGCCATGCCTTTGAGGCCGCCATCGAACTCGACCATCTCGCCCGCTTGCACATTATCCAGCCCGTAAATGGTGGCGATGCCGTCGCCCACGCTCACCACGCGGCCCACTTCGGCCAGCTGTGCGGAGTCGCTCGCGCCTGCGATGTGCGATTTAAGAATGTCCGAAATTTCTGAAGGGCGAATGTCCATGGTTTACTCCGTGATGATCCGATGATCCGATGATAGATGATCCGTGAAGAAAAAATGCCTCATGCACTGGCTCCGAGTAACTGGCCGCGCATGGCATTTAACGCGCCGCTCAGGCTGGCGTCGAGCCGCAATGAGCCGAGTTGAATCACCACGCCACCAATCAGGCGCGCGTCTTCGTGTAACTGCATTTGAAGTTTTTTGCCGGTGGCACGGGTCAAGCTTTCCGATAGCTGCTTTTGCATGGCGGCCGAAAGGGGGCGGGCGCTGGTGATGTCGGCGACCAGTTCGCCGCGATGGGCGACCAACATGGCACGCAGCGCGCTGGCAATCGCGGGCAGCAAATCGGCGCGGCCGCCGCTTGCCACCACGGCCACCGTGCGACGGGTGATGGAGTCGGCTTTGGCAATTAACGCGTCGAGCAGTTTTTCTTTGGTGGCGCGGTCGATCAGCGGGTTCGAAAGCGCGGCGCGCAACGGCGCGTCGCCTTCAATCGCGCGGGCGAGCACCGAAATCTCATCGGCTAACGCGGCTTCTTTTTTCGCCTCAACGGCCAATGCAAACGCCGCATGGGCGTAGCGGCGGGCGACGGCGATGGATGCATGCTGCGACTGACTCAAACAATACCCCTTGGTTCTGGCGCGCGGGAATCTATGGGGCGGCCACGCGGATGGCAAGGGGTTTTTACAAGCCCAATGCACGACCCCGTTTCACACAATCTTCACACAACCTTCACGCACCTGTCTTTCTTAGGATCTATAAACGCCCCGTTATCTAGCGCTGCCTGATTCAACCCAATCAGCGCTTGTTGACGGGGTTTGGTTAGCCGCGTCACGATAATATCTGCGGAATTTTCCGCGACTCAAGGAGACTACCGATGGAAGACGTTCAAAATACCCAACGTTTCGATCAGATCATTCCTTCCTTTGCCACCCTCCAGCAATTTTCGTTCTGGAAGGGCTTCTTCGCGGCGCCGTTCGCCGGGCTGCTGGTGGGGGGCTACATGCTGCTCGTCGGCGCCCCGGTTTCGACGGCCCTCGTGGCAGGCTGTGTCGGCATGGTGCTTGCCATGGGTATCCTTTTTCCCAGAGAGAAGGATATCGGCCATTTCTACAGCTTCGCCTACGCGGCGGGCGCGACGAAATGGGTCTTTTTCTTGCTGGCGGCATTAATTATCGCGATGCCGGTCATGAACTGGCTCGGCATCCACTAACATGGGCGTGGGGTCTCTCTAACCAAGAGACCTCCGCCTATCAAACTTCTATCCAAAGCGGTGATTTTAGTTTCTCGAGCATCGCTTTATGCGCCGCCATCTCATCGGGCGTGGGTGGAAACTGGCGAAGTGGAATGTCGGTATGGCCAGTGAAGCCGAGTTGCACTTCGCCCGCAACGGCCGGGGCATTCGTCGTTTCCATCAGCGTGGCCATGCTGGTTTGGCGGCCGCCGCGCAGTTCCAGATACACTTCGGCCAGCAATTCAGCGTCAAGCAGCGCGCCGTGCTTGGTGCGCGCGCTGGTGTCGATACTGAAGCGCTTGCACAGCGCGTCGAGGTTGGCGGG
>JBJXEM010000005.1:0-41465 GCA_046154225.1 Rickettsiales bacterium | reverse complement strand
TATACAACCGAGCACGAAACCGTGTGCTCAAACGGGTTGCCCTCTATCCGAGTGCGATCGATACGACTGAAGCAAACGCGCTTCAACACTAAGGCCGGATGCAATAGCAAAACGGACATAGAACAACGGACTTAGTATATCAGCCGATGATGACAGTTTAATGACGGATAGCAGGCATAAAAAATGGCCCCCTCCTTGCGGAGGGGGCCTGAAAGTATGGCGCCCATTGCCCTAGGCAATGGGGCCTTGCTGTTGGGCGGGCAGGCCGTAGAACATGTCTGGGCCACCCCGAACGCCGAGGATAAGGATATCTTTGGAATCCCCTCCCTTGCGTCCGACCGTCGCGATGAACACCATGTCGGCATTGCCGAGTGCTCTGGTCACCGCCGATTCGACCGCGGAAGCCTTTTTGGCCTCCTCGGGTGTGTCGAACCGGCCAAGATAGCCAGCCCGTAGGATTTGCGGCTTGCCGTTCAGGTCCCACTGGACCCGGAAATTCGCCGCTCTCTCTTCCGCGATGGCGTCGTCAACAAACGTGGACACTTTTTCCATTGCGGCGGTGAGATTTGCTGCTTCCCCCAAATCTTTATCGGGTTTCGGCGCCACCAGGATGACGAAGACGATGATCGCCAACGCCGCGATGAACCAGATAAATAACGGTCTCTTCATGCCATTTCTCCATGCTTCGCGAAACACACAACGTGTTCGCAGAATGTCGCTCCATACGTGTGGGGCTCCATAGGTCAGGCTGAGGGGTAAACCTCAAAACTAAGCGGATGGAAAACCATGCACGCATAGAGAAACAGCTCAACTATAGCAGCGGCGGGTGACAGTTTAATGACATCGAACGTTGTTTATATATGCGTTCAATGCATTTCAGTGGCGCATTTAAGCCTTTTCAACGCCCGTGTTTTGCGCTAGACGCATGGCTCACGCAGGGGGCGCGGGCATGGACTGGGACAAACTCCGGGTGTTTCACACAGTTGCGCTCAGCAAAAGCCTGACGCGGGCGGGCGAAGCGCTGAACTTGTCGCAATCCGCCGTCAGCCGCCAGATTTCGGCGCTGGAAGAGAAAATGAAAATCCCGCTCTTTCACCGCCACGCGCGCGGGCTGGTGCTCACCGAGCAGGGCGAAATTTTGTTTCGCACCGTGTCTGAAATGGTGACGAAATTGCAGGCGACGGAAGTGTCGCTGGCCGAAACGAGCTTAAAACCCAAAGGCCCGTTCAAAATCACCGTACCCGCCACTTTCGGCACGTTATGGCTGGCGGCGCAAATGAAAGAATATACCGATTTATACCCCGACATCGACGTGACCCTTATTTGCGAAGACCGCGAGCTGGATTTAAGCCTGCGCCAGGCCGATGCCGCAATCCGCTTCCACCCCAGCAAACAGCCCGATGTGGTGCAGATTCCCATCATCAGTTTGCGCAATTCGCTGTATGCCAGCAACGATTATTTGCGCCAGCACGGCATCCCCTCCACGCTCGCTGATCTCAAAAACCACAAGCTGATGGGGTTCGATGGTTCCGTCAGCACCATTCCGTATCCGCAGGTGAACTGGCTGTACGACCTCGCCCGCGAGCGGGGCATGACACTCAATCCCAGCTTCCGCGCCAACTCGTTGCTGGCGCTGCGCACGGCGGTGAAGCAAGGCATGGGCATCGCGGCCCTGCCGGATTACCTCATGCACCGCACCCGCCATATCAGCCGCGTGCTGCCGGATGTGGCCGGGCCCGTGACGGAAGCGTGGTATGTCTACCCGGTCGAGCTGAAAAACAGCAAACGCATCGCCGTGTTCCGCAATTTCGTGACGCAGAAAATCGCGGAGAGTAATTTTTAGCTTGACTTAGCCGATTAAGGGCTTAAGTAGCCCCCACTTTGCATCGCCCTATGGGCATGTAATCGCCAGCCTGAGGGCTGGCAGCCTCCCTGTTAAACTAGCCGGGCCTTCGTGCCCGGTTTTTTTTGGCCAAGTGACGACTAATAGGCTTTGATAAACCAAGGGCTGCAGGCAATTGCAGTGTTGGTAAGGTTATAAAGACCCGTGTAGGCGGTAGCATTGGCGGAAGTGGTGCAGGCGGTGGCGGTGCCAAAACCGGTAGAGTCCCGCACCCACATTTTGCCGGTGGCGGGCTTGCCATCATCGACCTTCGTGTCAATGTTCCAGGCCTCCTCAGGCCGCAACGCCGCGTTCACTGGATAATTTCCCGAGAAAGCGGCGCCCATCACCATCAGGTTGCCAAAATCACCCGCGTAGGTGTTGGCGTCGCCTGCAGAATTACCCCAGTAAAAAGATGCCCAGCCTGAATTGCTGAGTTTGGAGCGCGGCACGTTCGTCCCCAAAATACTGTCTGCACCCGGATTTAAAGTGCCCGCACCTGCCTGCCCCGTATAGGTGCCCTCAATCAACCCGGCAAGGGCAAGATGCTGCCAGAAACGAAACGTTTCACCCGTCGTGCTGGCGGCGGGGGCTTGGATCACCTGGCCATTTCCATCCCCGTTACACGTTCCGGGCGTGCCGTTAGTAACGGCCGCATCGGCACAATTCGTGTTATCGTCACCCCAGAAAGCGGTGGCATTTGTCATGTCGCCGGGCAGGGCAAAATACTTATCGCGGAAGGACTGCACGGCCGTGATGTATAGAGAATATTCCGTAGTGACCGCCCGCAACTCCGCCGCGCGGATGAGCGATTGGCCGGCGAGAATACCGCCCGTGAGAAGGCCGAGGATGACCAGCACAATGGAGAGTTCGACGAGAGAAAACCCAGACTTCGCTGCGTGACTGTCGAGCAATTGACCCCCCAATATACACTCGAAATATACTACCCGAAAGGCAACAGACTAGAAACTAAATTCTAGCATAAAAAGCCTTGAGCTTCACTTCTACCGCGCCCAGCCTCAAATGATTTACTGCTATGCGGTTGAGGCGGAGGGCAAAGGGGTAGCGAGGGCTAAAATCCGTTCAGAAAGAATAATGGGCAGGCCGTCGAACTGTCCGTCAGGTTGTAGGCGGTAGTACTTTCAACGTTCGTGGTGGTGCAATTAATGGCGTTACCAAATTTCCGATACGACATCACTCTGCCGGAGGCGGGCTTTCCGTCATCCATTTTCGTGTCGATGTTCCACGCTTCCTCGGGCTTCAGTAATGGCAAGTCGCCGGGTGCGTTAATGCCGTCCATTTTTGAGAAAATCAGCGCGTTATTGTACGTTCCGTTCCAGCGCCAGGTGTCAGCGTTCAGTGTACCCAGATACTCCACCGCATAACCCCCTGAAGAAATTTTACTGGCGGGCACGTTGCCGCCGGGAAGGCAGGAGCGATCGAAATTGCCGCCCGAACTTGTATTACGAACCCCGGTGTATCGCCCTTCGATCAAGCCAGCGTTTGCCATATGCTGCCAAAGTCTAAAATTCTCAGCCGAAATGGATAAAGTGAGCACATCCACCGCCCCGTTGCCGTTGCCGTTACAGGTTGCAATGGTCGTACTGGGCGTGGTTTCATCGCCGGGACAGCTGGCCGCCGTGCCCCAGAAGGCGGTGGCATTCGTCATATCCCCGGGAAGCGCGAAATATTTATCCCGAAAGGTTTGCACGGCAGTGAGGTACTGTTGGGATTGCGTAGGAATCGTGCGCAGCTCCGCCGCGCGGATGAGCGATTGCCCCGCCAGAATACCGCCCGTCAACAAGCCGAGGATGACGAGGACGATGGAGAGTTCTACGAGCGAGAAGGCGGAACGTTTCATGTAAGACTTATACCCCAATTATACGCTTTAATACAAACGTTAATCACCAAGTGTTCCTGACGGCATGTTTCACGCCAACGGTTCGTGGGGCGGGGTATCGGGGTCGCTTGTTTGCCGATAGTTTGCAGCATCCAGAAAGAGGGGGATGAGATAGGGCTTCGCGGCCGCTAATTTGGGCGGAAGTGTATGCCGCACGGCGTAAAGATAAGAATCGCAGCGGTAACGTTTTTCGTCTGAAGTTTCCATCCAACGCCAGTCGGAAATGAGGGTGAGCACGGCTTTGTATGCGGGTTCGTCGAATTCCTTTCCCGCAAAGAACAGCAGCCTTAGCTCGTCATGGTCGTGTTTGATGGTGTCTGCATTGGCTGAAAGGAGGCGGATAAAAGCAACCCTATCGCCAAATTCGTATGCGTTTTGGAGTTGTTGCCAAATATCGGCTGTTTTCGCGCCAGCGAACATACTAATCGAACTTACGAATCCAATCGCTGATCACCGGGCGGACTTGTTCGCGGTATTTGCGGCCGTTGAAAATGCCGTAATGGCCGACGCCTGCGGCCATGAGGTATTTCTTTTTGCTCTCGGCGAGGTTTTTGGTGATGTCGAGCGCGGCTTTGGTTTGGCCGAGGCCCGAGATGTCGTCGAGCTCCCCTTCAACGCACAGAATCGCGGTTTTGGTGATGGCTTTAGGGTCCACCCGGCGGTCGTAATGGTAGAGCTGGCCGTCGGGCAGCGAGTGTTTGTGGAATACTTCCTCGATCGTCTGCAAATAGAACTCGGCCGGTAAATCGGCAACCGCGAGATACTCGTTATAAAAGTCGCGGTGGCTTTGCGCGGCTTCGCCGTCGCCCTGCGTGATGTGTTTGAACAATTTCATGTGCTCGCCTGCATGGCGCTCGAAATTCATGCTCATGAACCCGGCGAGTTGCAAAAAGCCCGGATACACCCGGCGCATAAAGCCCGGATAGTTGATCGGCACGCGCGTAATCACGTTGCTTTCGAACCAATCCATCGGGTGTTCTTTGGAAAACTGGTTCACTTTGGTAGGCGCTTTGCGGGTGTCGACGGGGCCGCCCATGAGCGTCATGGTGGCGGGTGCGCACGGGTCTTTCGCGTCGTTCATGAGGGCGACGGCGGCGGTGAGGGGCACTGAGGGCTGGCACACCGCCATGGTGTGGGTGCCGGGGCCAATGGCTTGCAGGAATTCGATGATGTAGTCGATGTAGGTGTTCAGGTCGAATTCGCCCTTATACAGCGGTATTTCGCGCGCACTCTGCCAGTCGGTGATGTACACGTCGTGGTGCGGCAGCATGGCTTCCACCGTACCGCGCAGCAGCGTGGCGAAATGGCCCGACATGGGGGCGACGATCAATAATTTTGCATCGTTGCGTTTGCCGGCGCGGGCGAAATGTTTCAGTTTACAAAACGGCTTGGCGATCACCGTTTCTTCCCACACATCGACATGTTTGCCGTCGATGTTGGTGAAGGTGAGGCCGAATTCGGGTTTTGGGTAATGTTGCGTAATCCGCTCGACCAATTCGCCCGCCGCGGCCATTTGGCGGCCCATGCCGGTATAGGCCATGGGGTTCATGGGGTTGGAAAAAATATGCTTCGCGGCATTCGCCATCATGCGGGTGGGGGCGAGGCCCGCATTGCTCATTTCCTTGAGCGAATACAAACCGGAATTTTCAAATATCGAAGCCATGCCGTCTCCTTGTGTTTTCTTCTTATCGGGGGCTACGTACTTCACCATCCCTTACCTCCACTATACGCCATAAGGCTGAACAAAAGGTTAACGACAAATCAGTAGGTTGTGCGTGTGCGCTGCAACATAGCACAAGGGGTGGGGTGAGGGAAGGGGAAAGGGCTAAATAACAAAAATGGGCGCGAACAATTCAGGATTATCATGAATCACCCCGGGCTTCATCATCCGTGAACACCATAATCGGAAAGTGCGGCAGCTGGTCGACCATGCGATGAGCGAAGCTCACGCGTAACAACTGACCTATCTGGTCAAGGCTCCTCCCTGTGGGAAGGGGCCTTCTTTTTACCTTCGCTTCTCTTTATCCCGCAATTTCCCCAACTCCTCGCCCATACGGCGCAGAATCCTTAAACTCTTCGCCTAACCGCGGTAGTGGGAAGCAACGTTTTTGCGCAGGGATGATGTAGGCTTTGGGCTATTCGTCTAGTCAGACTCGTCAGGATCATGCAACTTGCCCTGCGCTTTGAGCTCTTCGTATTTTTTGTTCATAAGATTATTATAATGTCCTGCCATACCACCGGTGATGGAAGAATCTACGGCCCCGACAGTAATCATTGAGCCATCGGTAAAGGTCATCTTGCCGCCCACAGGATCACCTTTAAATGATTTTACATCCTTCGGATCAAAAACTTCAAAGAGTGGCTCGTTAACCCGGAGCGTGGAGAGAAACCACCGAATTGCCTTAGGCCCCTCCACGTTAGTATCGGTGGGACCTTGATAGAACGAACTGCCATCTTTGAAAAAGATTGAGGTCGTTGTCGAGGTGCGTTCGACTTTGGCGTTGGCGGGCAAAGGTGGTATAGATTTTTCAGCCCATGCTGCGCTGGCAAACAAGAGGGACAGGGCTACGAAATAAGCGCTTAGACGATGCATGCAGACCCCCTAGTTACCCAAATTGATAATGGTCACACGCCGGTTTTGGGCGCGGCCCAGTTCGGAGTCGTTACTGGCGACGGGCCGTGTTTTGCCAAAGCCCTGAGACGACAGACGCGGGGCCTCGATGCCGAACTGCTCGGTGAGTGTGCGCAGTACCCGCGTCGCGCGGCGATAGGACAGGTCGTTGTTATAGCTATCGCTACCCACATTGTCGGTGTGGCCTTCAATCATGAAACGTGATTGCGTGAGTGAAGCGTCTTTCAAGGCGCTGGCAACCTGCTCTACCTGGCGCACCCCATCCGTCGTTAGCTTGTCGGAGTTGAAATCGAAATTGATGGTGAGGTCGATTTTCTTCTGGGGCGCTTTCAGCGCAGTGGCGATGGCTTGCGCATTCACGACACCCACGGGAGCGGGCGCCACCGGCACCGCAACCGGCACCACAACCGCTGAAGTACGAACCAGTTTACTCATATCGACATTGGTCAGGTCCGCGCCATCAAAGCGCGTGCCGTTTGCCAAAGCGCCATCCAGCACCGCATTCAGTAGCAAAGCGCCGCTGAAATTCGCGTTGGTGAGGTTGGCCCCCGACAAATCCGCATTCAGGAAATTCGCACCGCGCAGGTCGGCGCCAGAAAAATCGACTCCTTGCAGCTGTGCATTCGTAAAATCTGCCTTGGTAAGGACCGACCCTGCGAACGAGCTTTTCATCAGCTCGGCGTTGAGGAATATAGCTCCGGCCAGATTTTTATGGCTGAAATCCATGCCCGGCATTTTGGCGTTCATGTACGAGGCGGTATTCCCGGAGGCCCCGTTATTAATGGAAATTCCGGGGATATTTGCCATGCCCGGTATGTTGAGTTTGATATCGGCAGCGAACGCGGCGTTCGTGGCTGCGATGAGACCGAAAGCAAAATAAAACCCATATTTATGCGGCATGAAAAACCCCCTGTATGAAAAACTCAGCGCAGAGTAATGCGATGGCGAAGTATCGCAAGCAATGCATCGTGACTCATACCGTATGGCCTTATTTACATTCATAACGTGATGCAAAGCCCACGCCTATCCCTAACGCCGCTTCTCTTTGTCGCGCAATTTGCCCAGTTCCTCGCCCATGCGCCGCAAGCTTGGGCTGCAATCGTCGCGGGGGATGGTGACTTCGATGAGGCTGAGCTGGTCGTGTTTGAGCGCGGCGTGAATGGCGGTTTCCAGTTCGCCGCAGGTGCCCACTTTCCAGCTTTTGCCGACGCGCAGCATGTCCACCAGTTTCGTGTAGTCCCACATCAGGATGTTGTTGAACGGGCCATCGAGAATATGGCGCTGGGTGCCGTAGCCGTCGTTGTTCAGCACGAACACAATCGGCTTCATGCCGTATTTGGCGGCGGTGGAAAGTTCGATGCCGGTCATCTGGAACGCGCCGTCGCCCACAATCGCGAACACATGGTCGTTTGGTTTCGCCGCCATCACGCCAATGGCGGCGGGCACGGCGAAGCCCATGCTCAGATAATACGCGTCCGACAGAAAATCGCTGGCCCCCGCCGTGCGCAGGCGCATGGCACCCAGCAGCGCATCGCCGGTATCGCAGACCACGGTGCTGTTATCGTCGACATGCAGGCCGAGAATGCGGAAGAACTGCTCGACGGAAAGCGGGCGTGCGCGATCCGCATCGGTCAGTGGCACGGGGGGTGGGGCCGGTTGCGGCAACGTGCCGGTGGTTTTTTTGGCGAGTGTTGCGCCGCCCAGCCCCTCGAGGAAATGCTTGAACTGCACGGCTTCGTAACTGCGATAGCCGATGCGCATTTTCTCGGTGTTGGCCAGAATGGTATGTTTGCGGTTTATCTTCGCGGTGTTCATGCCCAAAAACACGTCGGTGATAAACGCGCCGAGCATAATGATGCAGTCGGAGTCCTCGACATAACGCTGCACCGCAGCGTCGGACAGTGACCCGGAATACACGCCGATAAACAACGGATGATTTTCCGAGATAATGGATTTAGACAGTAACGTGGAGGCAATCGGGATGTTGAATTTCTCGGCGATGGCGACGGCCAGATGCGTCAGCCCATGGCGGTGCAATTCCACATCGGCGATGATCACGGGCTGCTTCGCCCCACCAATCATGGCCGCTGCATCTTCGACCATGGCCGCCAAATTTTCCGCGTCCGATTCTGGTGCTGGGCGGTTGGGGATCGTGGGCAGTTTAATCGGCATGTCCACAATGTCGTAGGGGATTTCCAAATACCCCGGGCGGCAATGTTCCAGCACCGACTCCACTACGCGGATGATTTCGCTGGGCGCGGTTTCCGGGTCGCTCAGCACTGCGTTTGCGACGGTGACTTCTTCGTAAATGCGCCGCTGCGTGTCGAACGTGCGCACCTTGTGGTGCAGCAACCCGTCGGCTTTGCGGTCGGCGGGCGAGGGACCGCCGGAAATCACCAGCAGCGGCGATTTTTCGGCATACGCACAGGCGACGGAATTAAGCATGTTGAGCGCGCCGACCGAATAGGTAACCAGCGCGACGCCAAGCCCATGCACGCGCGCGTAACCATCCGCCGCGAAGCCGACCGAGGGCTCATGCGTGAGGGTAATAATTTCCAATTCCGATTGCTGCAGCCAGCGGAATGTCGGCAGTGCAAAATCGCCCGGAATGCCGAACACATGGCCGACACCTTTAGCGCGCAGATAATCGAACAGGAAGGAACCGACGGTGGGGGAAGAGATGCTCATGCAGGGCCTCGGGCGGTGGGTGCGGGGTGTGCGCGAGCTTCACGCACGGTGATAAAAAATACAAGCAGCAAAATAACCGGACTGAGGGGTATTTCGGCGAGGTTAAATAGGTAAACGAGCAAGGGCAGCAGGAAGGCAAAGCTCTCGATCAGCAGGCAAACCATCGAGGGGTGGCCGCGCTCGTTCCAGCGCAACAGCAGGGCCGCCGACAGGAAGGCGAGGTCGTAGTTGAAACCGTAAGGGCTCACCAGCATTCCGGCGCTGGCGAGCAGTAACGCGCGCTGGCCAATGGTCAGCGGCCAGCGTAGTACCCACAGTGCAGTGATCGCCACGCCCAGCGAGGTGAGCCACTGCATACCCTGCACCCATATTTCCGGCGCGACCACTAGCCGCATGGCAGCGGTGACTCCCGGCATCATCAGGTGCGACAACAGCCGTTTCGCGGCAAAAGCCTCGGCACTCAGCTGCTGCCACTGCAATGGGGGAACGACCGCGAGATAGGTTTCCCATGCAGCGAGTCCGTGCACCAAGAGCGAGGCGGCTAGCAACGCGGCGACGGTCAGGGTTGCGGTGAAAAACACGCGCCATGCGCCGATCCCGATCAGCATCAACGGCCACAGCACAAATAATTGCGGCTTAACGCTGAGGCAGCCAAGCAGCACGCCGGCAAGCATGGTTCGCCCCTGTGCCATCAGCACTAAGGTGCCAAGGGCCCCGGCCGCGGTGAAAAAACCGTTCTGCCGAGTGAGCAGTTCCACGACGGTAGCGGGGGCGATGAGTGCAGCGGCGATCACCCAGCGTGATGCGGGTGAGGGCAGCGCGGCGCGCAGTGTCGTGAAGTAAAGTGTGAGGCCGAACACACTCCATAGCAGCAGGGCGGGCAGGTAAGGCAGGGCCGAAAACGGTGCGCAGTAAAACAGCAGATGCAGCGGATACGACCAGTTCAATACCGCGAATTGCCCATCATATAATCGATGCAGCGCGGCCTGATACGCGTCGGTGACGAACAGCGCCTGTATGTCGCGGGCGGCAATACGCGGCCCCGCCCAGTAATTGAGAAAATCAAGCCCGTTCGTCAGGTGCAGGCCCGCCTGCGGCCTGTAGGCGATACCACTGCCGATCACCGTCCATAATACATAAGTGAGCCACAGGCCAAACAAGGACAGTATAACAGAAAACCATAAAGGAGCGCGCGCCGGATACATGGTACATGCGGTATCGCAAGGTCGGCCGTACCGCAATCACTTCTTCGTTTTCTTGCTGATAGGGTGTGATGCCGCGCCGGCAGGCAACTCCATCAATAATTTTTCGGCTTTGTGGATTTGGTCGCGTAAGCCGGCGGCGGTTTCGAATTCTAGATCTTCGGCGGCTTTTAGCATTTGTTTTTTCAGGCGCTGAATGTGCGTCTCAAGCGAGCCGTCGGTGGTGACGTTGAATTCCTTCGCTTCGTCGGCCAGTTTTTGTGCCGCTTCGCCTGCTTCATCGCGCACGTCCGACAGTTTCGCTTTGGTCGATTGCGGGGTGATGCCGTGTGCTTCGTTATGCGCCACCTGAATGGTGCGGCGGCGGTCGGTTTCCGCGAGCGCGCCTTTCAGCGAATCGGTCATTTTATCGGCATAGAGAATCACCTTGGAATCGACATTGCGCGCCGCGCGGCCGATGGTTTGAATGAGCGCAGTTTGCGAACGCAGGAAACCTTCCTTGTCGGCGTCGAGAATCGCCATCAGCCCGCATTCGGGAATGTCGAGTCCTTCGCGCAGCAGATTCACGCCGATCAGCACGTCGAACGTGCCAAGCCGCAGGTCGCGAATAATTTGAATGCGCTCGAGCGTGTCGATGTCGGAATGCAAGTAGCGCACCTTGATGCCCGCTTCGTTCATGTAATCGCTGAGTTCTTCCGCCATGCGTTTGGTCAGCGTCGTGACCAGCACGCGCAGGCCTTTTTTAATGGCGATATGCGACTCGGCAAGTAAATCATCGACCTGTGTCGCCACGGGTTTAATGATGCAAGGCGGGTCGATGAGGCCCGTTGGGCGAATCACCTGTTCGGCGAATTCGCCGCCGGTCCAGCTCAGCTCCAGCGGCGCAGGTGTCGCCGACACACACACAGTTTGCGGCCGCAGCGCGTCCCACTCCTCGAACTTCAGTGGACGGTTATCCATGCAGGCGGGCAGACGGAAGCCGTGGTCGCTCAGCACGATTTTGCGCGAACGGTCGCCGTTATACATGCCGCGCACTTGCGACAGGGTGACGTGCGATTCATCGACAAATAAAATCGCGTCCTTGGGCACATATTGGAAGAGTGTCGGCGGTGGCTCACCCGGTTCGCTGCCGGCCAAATAACGAGAGTAATTCTCGATGCCGCGGCACATGCCGGTCTCGACCAGCATTTCGATATCAAACGCCGTGCGCTGGCCGAGGCGCTGGGCTTCGAGCAATTTGCCTTCGCGTTCGAACCACGCGACGCGCTCCTTCAGATCGACTTTGATTTGTTTGATGGCTTGCTCGAGCGTCGGCTTCGGCGTCACGTAATGGCTGTTGGCGAACACCACCACTTCCTGCATGTCGGCCCCTTTTTCGCCGGTCAGCGGGTCGAACTCATACATGTCCTCAAGTTCATCGCCGAAAAAACTGAGGCGCCAGGCGCGGTCTTCAAGGTGCGCCGGAAATAAATCCACCGTGTCGCCGCGCACGCGAAAGGTGCCCCGCACGAAGCCGATGTCGTTGCGCTTGTAATGCAAATCGGTGAATTCCTTCATGAGCGATTGCTGACTGACCTGCTCGCCACGCGTGAGGGTGCGTGTCATTTTCGAATAAGTCTCCACCGAGCCGATACCGTAAATGCAACTGACGGAAGCCACCACAATCACGTCGCGCCGCTCGAGCAGCGAGCGCGTGGCCGAATGGCGCATGCGGTCGATCTGTTCGTTGATGGACGAGTCTTTTTCGATAAACGTGTCGGTGCGCGCGATGTAGGCTTCGGGCTGGTAATAGTCGTAATACGACACAAAATATTCCACCGCATTTTCGGGGAAGAAATGCTTCATCTCGGAATAAAGCTGCGCGGCGAGTGTTTTGTTGTGCGCCAGAATAATCGCCGGGCGTTGCGTTTTCTCAATCACCTGCGCCATGGTGAAAGTTTTGCCCGAGCCCGTGACACCGAGCAGCACTTGATTTTTTTTGTGAGCCTCAAGCCCCGCCACCAATTGCGCCACCGCCCGCGGCTGGTCACCCGCCGGCTCGTAATCGGCATGCAACACAAACGGCGGCGAGTCGCCCCGGCGCAAATGAGGCGCCAGCGATTGCAGCATAGGAAGTTCGGACGGGTTCATCGAGGGAATATAGGCGTCAATCGGCCAGAGTAAAGGTCGCGGCTAGATTTCGAGCTTGGTCATTTGCTTCATGATGAAACCGCCCGTAAACATGCTGACGCAAGCCCCTGCAAGCGCAATGTTACCACGGAAATCATTGAACAGCGGCCGCAGATATTGCGGCGAAACGGCCTGAAGCAGCAAAAACACCACAAATGGCAGCGAGCCGACGATGTAAGCACTGGCGCGCGCCTCCGACGACAGCGCGCCGATTTTCAGTTTCATCATCTGCCGCCCGCGCAGCATGTCGGCGAGGTTGAACAGGATTTCACCTAAATTACCGCCGGTTTCACGTTGCAAAATCACGGTGGTCACGAAGAAGTTGAATTCGGTGAGGTTCATTTTTTTCGCTGCATCCGATAGGGCTTTTTCCATCGGCACACCCAGCGTCGTTTGCTGGCTGATGGCGGCGAAGGTGTCGCCCATGGGTGGCGGCAGCTCGCGGCTGACGACCTGGAACGACTCGGCAATGGGTAACCCGGCACGCAAACCGCGCACCATCAGCTCGATGGCTTCGGGGAAGAGTTTCAAAAATGCCAACTGCCGTTTTTTGATTTTGCGGCTGACGGCCATGTGTGGCAGGCCGAGGCCTAGCAGCAGGGCAAAGGGCAACGCTACCACCAGTGACTTATGCATCACGCCGACAAGTACAAAAATTGTTGCGAACGCGATGCCGCCCATCACCGCCAAAAACTGGTGGGGCAGAATGCTCATGCCCGCCACTTCAAGCCGCGCTTTCAGTTTCGAAATGCTGCGCATGCTCGATAATGCTTGCCCGATAGCACTGTCCTGGTTGGGGTCGTGCTTGCGTAGCGACTGGATGCTGGCACTCGCCGTTACGCGCGATTTTTGGGTGACGCGTGCGAGGCGTAATTTGGTTTTTTTGCTGGTGCCCTTACGGGTTGCGAGCCACACCACCAGCAGCAGAAGCCCAAGACCCACCCACAGTTCGAACGACGACAGCAACTGCGCCATCACACCAGCTCCAGCAGCGCCTTATCGAGCCCGAAATAAGCGGCCTGCTTGGTGAAATTGGGCCGCAGGCCGGTCGATTTGAACTCGCCGATCAGCTTGCCGTTTTCGTCTTCGCCCTGGAACACATAGGTGTAGAGGTCTTGCGTGATGATGACTTCACCTTCCATGCCGATCACTTCGGTAACGTGGGTGACGCGGCGAATGCCGTCGCGCATGCGCTGGATTTGAATGATGAGTTGCACTGCCGAAGATATCTGGTGGCGAATGGCGTGGCTGGGCAGTTTCACGCCGCCCATGTTCACCATATTCTCCAAACGCGTGAGTGCTTCGCGCGGGTTGTTGGCGTGCAGCGTGCCCATACTGCCGTCGTGGCCGGTATTCATGGCCTGCAGCAAATCCATCGCTTCGCCGCCACGCACTTCACCCAGGATAATCCGGTCGGGCCGCATCCGCAGCGCATTTTTCACCAAATCGCGCATGTTGATTTCGCCATCGCCTTCAAGGTTAGCGGGGCGGGTTTCCAGCGGTACCACATGCGGTTGCTGCAGTTGCAGCTCGGCGGCGTCCTCAATCGTCACCACGCGTTCGCCATGGTCGATCATGCGGCTGACGGCGTTGAGTAGCGTGGTTTTCCCCGAACCCGTACCGCCCGAAATAATGAGGTTGAGGCGCACCGCACCGGCAATTTTCAGCAGTTTGCACACTTCGGGCGAAATATTGTTCTGCGACGCCATGATGTCGAGCGTGATTTTTTTCTTTGAAAATTTACGAATCGAAATGCTGCAGCCCTTGAGCGACAGCGGCGGGGCGATGACGTTGACGCGCGAGCCGTCTTTCAGGCGCGCATCGCAAATCGGGCTTGATTCATCGACCCGGCGGCCGATGGCTGTGACGATGCGTTGCGCGATGTTCATCACATGCTCGTTGTCGCGAAAACGGATGTCGGTGAGGGTGAGCTTGCCTTTGCGCTCGACGTAAATTTGCTCTGGCCCGTTCACCATGATGTCGGTGATGAGTTCGTCTTTCAGCAACGGTTCCAGCGGGCCCAAGCCAATCATGTCGTCGACGATTTGGGTGGCGAGTAGTTGCTGTTCGAGCTGGTTGATGGCGAGTTTCTGCTCAGCCACGATTTCGCCAATCACGTCGATAATCTGGCGGCGTAACTCGTCTTCCGGCAGGCGGCTCGCGGTTTGCAGGTCGATTTGCTCCATCAGCTTCGCGTAGATATTTTCTTTGGTGGCGCGCAGTGGGTCCTCGGCATGCACGGCGTCAGGGTCATGCTGCAGTTTTTCGGCGAGGCGTTCGCCTGCTGTCGGGGCTGCCGCCTGCTCCTGCAAATGCAGCGGCACGGCCGATACCGGGGGCGGCAGCGGGGCGGCGGTGGGTTCTTCGCTCTGTTTACGTCCGAACATTTATTTCTTCGTTTTTTTGAAACGACCCAGTAACGAACCGCCAAGTTTTTCGGGCGCGTCGTCGTCGGCTTCGTGGGCCCCGACAAACGCGCTGGCAAGTGCATATAAGGGCGCCAGTGCGCCTTTCAGCTTAGGGTAATCTATCAGCAATTCGCCTTGCGTGGTAGCCGCAAATGCTTCCGGCAGATTGGCGAGTTTGCATGCGGGGGCGGTTCCATAATGTTTTTTGAACTCGCCCATTGGCAGTTCTTCTTTGCCCGCAAACCCGACGCGGTTCATAACAATTGCGGGTGCCGGGCGCTTCAATTGGTCGACGAGATAATCGCGGATGCGTAGTGCGTCGCGGAAATCGACCAGCAGCGGTTCGGTGACGAGCAGCACCTGATCGGCATGGGCCAGCACATAACGCGCGAGCGGGTTCATTTGGCGCGGCATATCGACCACGATGATGCTGAATTTTTCTTTCAACGCGCCGAAAATCATTTCGCCCGCATTGGGCTGCGCGGTGAAATTTTCATGCAGCGGTTCTTCGGCCGCAAGCAGCGACAGCAGCGGGAACGGTTTCACCATCACCCGCTCGAGAAAAATGGCGTCCACCCGGTCGGGCTTTTCCAGCGCGTCGCGCATGCCGCGCACGGGTTCGAGGTCGAAGCCAAGTGCGGTGCTGCCGAAATAAAAATCGAGGTCGACGAGGGCGGTGTTCAGCACATGTTCGCGCGCGAAAATGGCCGCGAGGTTGCTGGCGATGGTGCTGGTGCCCACCCCGCCGCGCGCGCCGATGACGGCGACCATTTTTTGCAATGGCGGCCGGGCGTCGGCACTGGCCGCGGCTTTGCGCGCGGTGCCTTTGACGATGGCGGTTTTTAACTGCTCCGGCGTGAAGGGCTGCAACAGATATTCATGGATGCCCAGATCCATCAACCAGTGGTAAAAGCGATAGCTATCGAGGCTGCCGGTGACGATGACTTTGGTGGTGGGGTTCACCACATCGGCCAGCGCATCAAGCTGGGCGGGCGCCGCTTCGGCCGAGGAAAGTTCGATGAGTAATATTTCAGGCGAAGCGTTCGCCTTTAAATACTCGGTGGCGGCCACGACGTCGCCCGGTTCCACTAGCACGTTGGCATAATGCATGTCGCGGCCCATGGCGCGCACCGCGCCGGCCAGCGCGGCCCCGACAAAGGCCAGCAGCTGCGTGCCGCCGAGGCTGCCCGATTTTCCGCCCCCCGTCATTGCCCGGTAGTGGATTGTTGGGGAATCAGCTCGACCGGAATTTTATCCGCGCGGAAAAGTTCGATTTTGTGGGCGGTGATTTCGGTATCCGGCCCCGGTGTACCATGGCCCGAATACAAGTCGCTCGGCTGGTCGAGTTGGGCGGCCAGGTTGCCCGCCGTTGCGCAGCCGAAGTTACTGTGGTTGGTGTTGCCGTAATTCACGACCGTGCCTTTGCTCCAGTCGGGGCAGGGATAGGGCGGGATGAGTTTGCCACTCGCGGGGTCATACTGGGCCGCTTTTTCGCGCGGAGTGTAGTCCTGACAGGCAGCCAGCGCCAGCACGCTCAGCAAAATAAGTCCGCAACGCATGAGGGCTCCCTTTCCCATTATCGCAACAAGAATCCGGCTTGACCACCCGCGCCCGAGAACACCGAGCTTGGGGTGGTTTTAGCGCGTGAATCCGGTGCTTCGTCGTCGGGCGCACCGCTGATGCGGCCAAGCACAATCCGATCGAAATCGCTCGGGCGTTTCAGCCCGTCGAGCGGGGTGGTGAGTGTGTTCGGGTCGTCGACCGGCTTCACGATGTAGGGCGTGACGAGAATGACGAGTTCGGTCTGGCTGTTTTGGAACGCGTTCGAGCGGAATAAGGTGCCGAGCACGGGAATGTCGCCCAAAAACGGATATTTGGAAATCTGGTTGCTGGTGTCGTTGCGCAACAGGCCTGCGATGGCGAATGTTTGGCCCGAGCCGATATCGACCGTGGTGGAAGCGCGGCGGGTGGTGAAGGCACGCGCCAGCAGGTTGCCGGTCGCCGTCGTCACCCCGTTATCTTCGGAAATAGCGCTCACTTCAGGCAGCACGGTGAGCGAGATTTTGTCTTTGCTCAGCACGATGGGTTGGAACTGCAGGCTGACACCAAACTGGTGGTATTCGATGGTTACCTGCTGGTTTTGGCCCTGCACCGGAATGGGGATTTCGCCGCCCGCGAGGAAGCTCGCTTTCTCGCCCGAGCGGGTGGTGAGGTTCGGCTCGGCTAGCACACTTACCAGCCCGTCGGTTTCCAGCGCGTCGATCACGGTGTTGATGTTAAAGCGGTTGGTGCGCGCCCCGGCGAAAATACTGTTATCCCCGGCGCTGCTGCGGTCGAACGTGTTGGCGGCACCGGCGGCGTTCAGCGTGTTGCCAATGAAGTCGCGCCCCTGACCCAGCCCAAACACAAAGCTGCCGGTACTGACGATGCTTTCCCAGTTGATGCCGAAACGTTTGAGCTCGGAACGTGCGAGTTCAACCACGCGCACTTTCAGCATCACTTGGTCGGAGTCGCTGGTGTCGAGCATGCTGATCACATGCTGGTTCGTGCCCGACAAAAACCCGGCGGCGAGGCGCTGCACTTTTTCGGCCATCACCGGCGAGTCGACTTTGCCTTTCAGCACAATCGCGTTATCGGCCGACGACACGGTGACGCGCGAATCCGGCATCATTTCCTTCACCGCGCGGCTGAAGCGGCTGAGGTTGTGGGTGACATCCACCGTGCTTTGCAAAATCACGTTTTCCTGGGCGTCGGTGACGATCAAGCTGGTTTCGCCCACGCCGCGGCCCGACACCAATATCAGCTTGGGCGAAATAACCTGCACGTCGGCAATCGAGGGATCGGCAATCGCGACCGACGAGGCGGCCACCGCCAGATGCACCGGCGTGCCTTTGTTGATTTCCACCGTGATGACCCCGTCGCCGCCGAGGGCGTTGATGAAACCCTGACTCGGCTTCACAATCGTCGCCGCCTGCGCCTGCGTGAGCGCCAGCAGGGCAGTGAGTAGCAGCAGCCCGAGCGGGCGCGATACGCGGCGATTATGGGTTGGCATTGGGCAGTACCGTCGTGGGGCCGAATTGAATATCTTCAGGCTTTTCGTTGCCGCGAATCACGCGTACCCGCGCGCCAACATTTTGCTGGGTGATGATTTTGCTGATATCGGTGTCGCGGGTCATGTGCGAATCAGGTGCTTCGACAGGCGTGGTATCGGCGCCGGGCAGCTGCTCTTTTAACACATCGTCGAGGTTCTCAGGGGGCAGGGCTGCACCATCGGCGGGCAGTGGAGCCACTTCGACCACATCCTTTTTACGCGCGAGGCTGCGCAGGCTGAGGCTGATTTTGCCCAAATCCTTGGCGAGGTTGATTTCTTCCGCCTGCTTGGGCGTCACTTCGAGCGTCACGGTTTTGGCCAGCATGGCTTTATTCTCGGGGTTGTCGATTTTCTGGTCGACGGCGAGCACCCGCGCATCCTGAATGAAAGTTTCACTAGCGCGCAATTCCTTATTATCGCTATTCACCGAATGGGTGAGGATTAAATCCACATGGTCGCCCGGGAAAATGAACCCGGCATTGCCCGTGGTCGAGTCGACCGCGATCGACACCGCGCGTTTACCGGGGTCGAGCACCGCCGACATGAAGCCGCCTTCGTTCGAGCGCACCAGCAGGTTTTTCAAAATCGGCTCGCCTTTTTGCACGGTGCGGCGGGCGACGGCGCCGTTGAAATCCACAGTTTTGGTGGTGGTGATGGTGAACATGCTGGGGGTGATGTTCGCTTCCGGCCAGTCCGAGAAGGCAAGCTGTACATCGCTACGCACAAAACTGCCAGCCGGAATGTCGGCGCTCGCCACTAGCACCTGATTCAGGTTTTGCTGCGGTTTTTCCTGCATACGGCTTTTCAGCGACAGCGCCGTACCGATGGCGATGACCAGCCCTAAACCCAAAACGATCCATGAACGTGTCGGCATAAAATCCGTTATTGGTGTAGCACAGACTATGCCCGAATGCACATGGTTTCCGCCAGCGATGTTCACTAAAACAGTGAAATACAAACTAAATTTTATTCAAACGCGGCGCATCGGCCACAGCTTATCCACAGGCGGGGGCGCGTGCCATAACCTGCAGAGTATAGTTGCTCCCACGTTGACTTGGGACAGCTATACACCAGACATCACTCCTGTCATCCCGGCCTTGTGCCGGGATCTAGCCGTGCAACGTCATCCGCGTATGGCTTGGCTGGATCCCGGGATAAACCCGGGATGACATCGTGTGATTATTAACGCGATAGCTGCGCGTATTCATGCAAAACAGCATAGCCCAATCAATTACGATGAATGCGCGCGTGCGGCCAGCTCGGCAAGTTTAGGGAAACGCTCGGGCGCGCCGAAATGGTAGCCCTGAAACATATCGACCCCTGCTGACAAATACGCATCGTGCACGGGTTTGTTCTCGACCCCTTCAGCCAGCACACTGGCGCCGCAGCCATGGCTGAGCCGCACGATTTCCTGCAAGGTGCCCAGGCGCTTGGGGTCGGTCAGCTTGACGCTCGCTTTACCGTCGAGCTTCACGAACGCGGGGCGCACCTGTTCGAGCAGGCCGCTTAAATGGTCGGCTGTGTGCACATCGTCGAGGGCGAGGGCAAAGCCCCGCGCACGGCAGTATTCGGCGATGGATTTCAGTTTCTTGAGGTCGTGGGCGTAGTCGCCAATCGGTACATCGAGCACAATCGACCCGGCGCGCATGCCAAAACGCGACACGGCCTGGCTCAGCCCATCGAGATACACTTCCGGCCGGTGAATGAAGCCGGTGAGGAAGTTGATAAAGATATAGCCGTCGAGGTCGCCCTCGACAAAGCTCTCAATCGCCTGTTTGTGCAGCAGCCGGTCGAGCTGGAATTCCATGCGCAGGGCGGTCGCCGCCTGCATAATAGCGCCGCCGCCGATCACCCCGCCATCGGCGCCTTCCATGCGCGCGAACGCTTCGTAGCCGACGATTTTATCGCGCCGGTCGAGTACGCGCTGCATGTAGCAGCCAAGGCGGCCATGGTTCACATCGTCGACCAGCCATAAATTCGTGGCGATCGCTTCAATGTCGCGAAACTCGCGCAGGCTGAGTTCAATTTCCTGCAGGCCTGGAAGCGCGTCGCCCGCGATCACCGCCCCGCGATGGCCAAGGCCCCCCGGGTGCTGGCGTTTGATATCGCCCGCCAGTTCGCGCCACGGCCCGCGCCAGTCGGCCGCGGTTTTTACGGCACGCAGGTTCGATTTATGATGCACCGGCTGCATCGAGGGTAAATCCGATGCGCCTTCCACCACCAGCCAATAGGGCGAATCCTGCGTCCAGATTGAGAAAAATGCCGCTGCTTCGTTCACGCCCATCCCCTTGACTACCTAAACACTATGCCCAATTCCCCCACCCATTGCAACCGGGCAACCGAGGGCATTTTAGTAAACGGGTTGATCTGATTTAATGCAGCTCAAAAAATTTGCTGTTGTACGCTTGCTCCCCCCTTGAGGGGGAGCCAAAACCCCGAGGGGGTTTTGGTGGGGGGTACGGAACATTACACGAAAACAGGTGCTTGTTGCGGCTCTGAGACCCCCCACCAAATTTCTAAGGGGAAATTTGGCTCCCCCTCAAGGGGGGAGCGAATACTGTCTGAACCATGCGTAACTACTTGCCATTGCAGCAAGTCATCCCAAGCCAGTGCTTAACAAATCACACAAATGGCGCTAGGGAAGGCGGCATGCTGGTGATGGATTCAGGCTTGGGGGGAATTTCGGTGGTGCGGGCGCTGCGGCAGCTCACGCCCGATCGGCCGTTGCATTACCTCGCCGATACTGCAGGCTTCCCCTATGGTGCACGTGCGCCTGCCGACATTACGGCGCGCGCCGTGGGGCTACTAGCGGCGCTCGATGTGGAGCGCAATTACGGTTGCGTGGTGCTGGCCTGCAATACGCTTTCCACCCTCTGTCTCGAGCCCCTGCGGGCGCGTTTTTCCTGCCCGTTTGTCGGCACCGTGCCAGCGGTGAAAGTGGCGGCGGCGCAAGCGCGGCGGTTCACGCTGCTCGGCACGCCAAACACCGTCGATAGCGATTACAGTAAAAACCTGATTTCGCAATTCGCGGCCGGGTGCGTGGTCGATCGCATTGCCGCCCCGAACCTCGCCCGCATGGCCGAACGCGCGTTGCTGGGCGAGCCGGTGGACGAAGCCGCACTCGCCCGCGAAATCGCCCCGGCCTTTGTGAATGACGCGCATGGAAAAACGCAAGCCGTGGTGCTGGGCTGCACGCATTACCCGTTGCTGCTCGATGCGTTGCAACACGCGGCACCATGGCACGTGGAATGGATCGATTCGTCCGACGCCATTGCCCGTCGGGCGGTGAGCTTTAGCAGCGCGCATGCGCCTGAGGCGAGCACCGCCATCATCACCAGCACCGCCGAGCGCGAAGCGTATGCGGCGGTATTCGCCCGCGAGGGATTTGACGCGTTAACGGTGCGTGAGCATCCGCTGGGGGTCGACCACGCGGTATAATTCGGGGCCGACGGGTGGCATTTCGCCGCTTAGTTTGCTCGCAATGATTTCTGCCGCGAGTGGTGCCGAAATCATGCCGCGCGAACCATGGCCGAGGCTCAACCACAATCCCGGTTCCAGCTGGCCCACATAGGGCAACCGGTCGGGCGTGGTGGCGCGTAAGGAGGTGCGGCCCTCAGTGGCGGGCCCTGTCATCCAGCCCGGCAAGAATTGCGCGACTTCGCTGGCGTTTTTCTGGTGATTTTCTTCCGTTACCCGGCCCGATAAATCCTCGCGGTCATACGTCGCGCCGATGAGGTAACCCGTGCCGAGCGGAATGACATAGCCTTTGTGGCACAGAATGCTGCGCAGCGGTGCCGCCACCTGATCGGCTGAAAGGGTACTGACCTGGCCCGCCGTCGCCGACAGCGCAAGTGGCACAGGCAGTAATGCCGCCGCCTCGAAACCATTGGCGAGGCACATCTGTGCACTGTAAAAATCTTCGCCATTTACCGCATGCGCCCGCCAGCCTGCACCTTCGCGCACGAGTCGCCGGACAGCAACCCCCGCTCGCACTTGTATGCGCGGGTGCTGCAGCAGGTTCGCGCACAGCGCCACCGGGTTCACCCAGCTGCCTTGGGGCAAAAACGCGGCACCCGTGGTAAGCGCCACGCCTGCCTGTTCGCTCGCCTCATTCGCCTCCACCCAGCGCACGATTGCGGCATCGAGCCCCAGCGCGTCGTTGATCTGGCGTAGCGCGGCCGCCTCCGCCTCGTGGCGTGGCAGGCGTAAAATGCCGGGGCTTTCGATCAGCGTTTGCGCACCAAGAATTTGTAACGAAGTATATAGGCGTCGCGAAAAATCTTCGGCGGCGAAGTTCCATGCGGTCGAGGGCAGCCAGCGTTTGCTCAATTGCGGAAACAGCACGGCGGCTGCATTCCCCGAAGCCCCATCCGTCACCGCGCGGGTGAGCAGCATCACGTCCCACCCTCGCTCGGCTAACGCCCGCGCCACACTGCACCCCGCAATGCCACCCCCGATGACGAGGATGTTTCTCTCAGCGCCGGAAGTATGGTGCGTCGGCGTATCAGTCAGGGGCACAGGTGCGGTAGCTTCCATGGGCATGTGCTAGTGGATTCCACTACGATTGAAAACAGCGTTCCGTTAAGCCCCTCCCCCCATCGGGGGGAGGTTGGGAGGGGGGCTGACACACACTCAGCACTCGAGGCTGCCCCCTCCTCCCTCCCCCCGATGGGGGGAGGGAAATGCCATACTGCCTGAGTGATTTATGTTGCAGGGCCGTAAAAACAGGCCTATGGGCCCGCCTGCAGGGCTTTACCGCTGTTGCGGCGCGGCCCACTGTGGCAGGAAACAAAACATGGCCTGGAATTTCACAACGCTGAAACACCGGTTGCTGGGCGCTCCGCTCGACCCCTTTCGTAACGACACGCGCAAACACATGGCGCTGGTTACGTTTTTCGCGTGGGTAGGCATCGGGGCTGATGGGCTGTCTTCGGCTAACTACGGCCCCGAGGAAGCATTTCTGGCGCTCGGCGACCATATGTACCTCGCGATTTTCCTCGCGATGGCGACCGCCTTCACCGTGTTCCTGATTGCGGCTGCCTACACGCAGGTGATCGAACTTTTCCCCCATGGCGGCGGCGGCTACCGCGTGGCGACCACGCTGCTCGGCCCCAAAACCGGGCTCGTCGCTGGCGGCGCGTTGCTCATCGATTACGTGCTGACCATCGCCATTTCCATCGCGAGCGGAGTGGACGCGCTGTTCTCCCTGTTTCCCATCGGGTTTCAGGATTTCAAACTCATCACGGCACTCGTCGTTGCGGGTGGGCTCACCTACATGAACTTACGCGGCATGAAGGAATCGATCCGCGTGCTGCTGCCGATATTTTTAGGCTTCATCGCCACCCACACCATTTTGGTGCTCGGTGCCATCATCAGCCACTCCGACGGCGTGGCCGCCATCGTGCCCAACGCCGTGCACGAAACCAGCACCATGGCCACCAGCATCGGCTGGTTTGCGGTACTGTCGCTGTTCTTCAAAGCTTTCTCGCTCGGCGGTGGCACCTATACGGGGCTCGAGGCGGTAAGCAATTCCGTCGGCAACCTCGCCGAGCCTAAGGTAAAAACCGGCAAGGCCACCATGTGGGCGATCGCGTTTTCGCTCGCCTTCATGGCGGCGGGTATCATCACCATGTACCTGCTGTGGGACGTGGCTAAAGTGGAAGGTGAAACGCTCAACGCCACCGCGTTCAAAATGGTGACGGCGAACTGGGAAATTTTTGGTTTCAACATTTCCAGTGGGTTCACCAGCATCGCATTGCTGTTTGCAGCGGGGCTGCTGTTTGTAGCGGCGAATACCGGGTTTATTGCAGGCCCCAACGTGATGGCGCTGATGGCGGTCGATCGCTGGTTGCCCTATATGTTCTCGGCGCTTTCAAGCCGCCTCGTTACCAAAAACGGTGTCATCCTCATGGGTGCGATGGCGGTCGGCGCACTGCTCATGACCGGGGGTGAAGTGGGGCTGTTGGTCGTGATGTATTCGATCAACGTATTCCTCACCTTCAGTTTGTCGCTTGCCGGGCTCACGCGCTATCGTTGGCGGCAGCGTCGCGACCCCAAAACCTGGGGAAAACTGTTCATTGTGGCGCTTGGTTTTCTGGTGTGCGCCACCATCCTTGTCACCACCACGCTCGAGAAGTTCACCCACGGGGCATGGAAAACCATCTTCATCACCAGCATCGTGATTTTTATCGGCCTGCGCATTCGCCGCCATTACGAAAACGTGCGCATCCGCATGAAACAAATTGAGGAAGAATTGGGCACCGCCATGTTCAGCAGCGCCCCGAAAGAGATTCTCGAAAAGCCGCGCATGGACCCGCGCGAGCCTGCGGCGGTGTTTCTGGTCGGCGATTCGTCGGCCTGCGGCATGCACACGTTTTTATGGGTGCAGCGGCTATTCCCGGGCGTGTTCAAAAACTTCATTTTTGCCTCGGTCGGCGAAATCGACAGCGAAGAATTCACCGACGAAGCACGCTGGCACGCCTTACGCCGCGACACCAAAGGCATGCTGAAACAATATGTCGATTTCTGCACCCAGCGCGGCCTGCCTGCTACGTATTATCACGATTATGGCACTGACGTGGTGGAAACCCTGAGTCGCCTCACCGAGCGCATCTCCGCCGATTTCCCGCGCGCCGTGTTCTTCGCCGCCAAACTGATTTTCGAGCGCGAAAACCTCATCACCCAAATCCTGCACAACCAGACCGCCTACATGGTGCAGAAAAAGCTGCACAATAAAGGGCTCAATCTGATCGTGATGCCGATGAAGGTGTGAGCGATTGCGCTAGAGGGCAAGCCCCGGAGGTCCTTTACTGAGGTCTTGATCGAGCGCTAACAATGCTCCGCGGATTTCTTTCCCACGCTCGATGATAAAATTGTTCATGGCAATCGGCGTTTCGCTATGCGACGAGGGGAGCGGATCCGGTATCTGCTGAAGGGCTTGGGTCATGCCTGCCAGCCACTCTTCGACCTTTTCTTTAGGAGCGGCTGCGCTGTAGCCGTGACTGAGTGCATCCACCAAACGATTTGCGTTTACGATCGCCGTTTCAAACCCGAGCGCTAACTCCGGATGCGCGTTCGCGTAGAGCGTCAGGTTCTGGGCAATGTTGGCGGCTGCCGAAATGCCCTCGGCGCGGGTGATTTCAGCAGGTGCAGCGTTGACACCATTATTCCCCCAGTTGGCTTTCAGCCACGACGGCGCTTCTTGGGTGCCTTTTTCCTTAATTGTGACAATATCTCGTGCCGCGGCTTTGGCTTTGAGGGCTGTTTGCTCGACCAGTACTTGGCTAATATCCTGAGTGGTAAAGGCCTGCCCCGTCTGCGTATTTTGGAGTTGCAGTTCCACAATTAACTGGCCAACATATTTGCCCTGGTTGGTGCGCAATGCCCCCCATAATTTTTGCTGATCGTCGAGCGTCAGCATCCCTTTTTCAACGAGGAAGGTTCCTAGTTGAGGGATAGTTGCCAGCTCAAGATGCGTGGGTTCCAAGTTACTGTCAGTCATGGTTGGCTCCGAAATTCTCCTTTAACATAATCATTAAATAGAAAAACTGTGTGAAATTTTCGTTACAATATGGCATGAATTTCTCACCCTCCGCGACGGATGGCGTCGAGGGCGTTTTGGGCGGCGACGACGCGGCTGTTGCTGGCGATGGTCGAAGCATCGATGCTCAGTTGCGGCGCGCCGTCGACGCTGAGGGCGTGCGTATTGGCGGGGGCCGTGATGGGCGTGCCGGGGCGCTCTTCCACTTTGGGGGTGCTGGTAGCTACGGTGGGCGCAAGCGTAATTGGCGCGGGCGTAGTCGGGCGCTCTTCCACTTTTGGTGCAGTCGTGGGCTCGGCAGATACTATCGCGATTTTGGTATCGTTCCCCGCAGTCGGCAGCGGTGCCATCGGATCCGTGGGCGTGCCTGCGCTCGCTGTCGGCACAGTGGCGCTGATGGGCGTGAGCTTCACCTGTTCCGCCGGTTGCGGGCCGATGGCGTGATAGACGCGGTTGAGGTGAGGGAGGTAATGCGCTTCCCACATCTGGTCGAGGCCGGGGGCGAGGAAGTGCAATAGCTGCGGCTGGCCGCGATATTCCACCTGTTTCAGCTCGGCAAAGCGCGAGATAATTTCGCGGCAGCGCTCGGGCGAGCTGTCGTAGCCGCTGCTGGTGTAAAGCTTGCCGTCGATGGTCAGCACGTCGAGCGCGTGCTTCACCATGAACTGGAAATCATGCGCGTCGTTCAGGTAGGGCAGCAAGCCATCGGCCGTCACGCCATGATGCGCCAGCCATGCGTTAGTTTCGGCCATCACCGCCGCTTTTTCGGCATCGTCGCCGGCTTTGTAGGCATTCAGGAATTTTTCGAACTTGGCGAAATGCGCCGGGTCGCCCATCACGGTTTGCCAGCGGGTAAACCGCTCGGCATCGCTGTTAATCAGCCCGTCAATCTGGTCGGCTTCCTGTTTGCTGAACTGGTTGGGCCACAGATTATGCGCGATTTCGTGGCACAAGGTGCGGTACGATTTTTTCAGATCGCCATGGCCCGAGAAATAAATGCGATAGGTGCCGCGCACATCGGACAAATCATTCGCCGCTTTGCGGTGCAGGCCGTAAATGCCTTTGTAATAGGCGATGTCGTCGGCCGTCATTTCGGGTGAGAAGCAAATCTCGTAGCCGAGGCGGAACATGAGCGCGCGCTGCACCGGCTCGACCAAATTCAGCGCATCGGCAATGCGCGCCTCTTCGGTTTGAATGGGAGCGGGCACGTTGTAGTCATGCAGCTTGAGGCGGCGATATTCGTCGATTTTGGCGGTGATGCGTGCGTCAATCCCGACATCGAGTTTTTGCGGCAAGGGCGCGTCGATGCCAAGCAGCTGGCGGCCCAGATGCCAGTGTTCCACGAGGTTATAGCCGAAATCCTGGGTTTGCGCGTAATCGACCAGTTTGCGCACATCGTTCACATAGCGCGCATCGAGGCCGAGTACGCGGCCTACGCCATCGAGCCCGCCGGTAAGCGCCGCTTCGCGCATGCTGCGTGGATCGACGCCGATTTTATCGGCGAGGTCTGCCAGCACCTGATCGGGCGTTTGTTCGCGCACCACGTAATTGGGCAGGCTGTCTTTGAAGCCCATCTGCGTCAGTTTTTCGCGAATCAGCATGTAAATGCCGAGGCCGTTTTTCAGTAGCTCCAGCCCTACCGGGTCAACCTGCGGGTTCTCCACCGCCTCGCGCACCACGGCGGCAAACGGGTGGCGTTTGTCGTTCGCTTCTTGGGCCAGGGCGGTGTCGGTTTTGGTATCGACCTCTTTATTGTATTCCTGCACCTTCTCCAACAGGCCCGAGCGTTTGGCGGCGAAACTGGTGGGAATGAGCTGCCCCAGATTCAGCGCAATCGCCGAGCGGTCAGGCGCTTCAAAGAAAGACGGGTTATTGATGCTGTAGGTGAGGCGCAGCTTTTGCCGCAGCGCCGCTTCCGCCTCGGGCGTTTCGGCCAGCTCACGCGGGTGGATGACGAGGTAGGGATCGACAAACAGCGAGCCGTGCTTGACATGAATGCGGTTGGCGCCCACGAAATCCGAGGGGTTGATGCCGGGCAGGTTGCCCATCACCGGCGAACTATCGTGACCGACAGGAGGCTGCGCATGGACTTCGCCTGCGCGCGGGATGACAGTCGGGGCGCGCGGCAGGGTGAGTTCGCGTTTGGCAGGTTCAATGGCGGTGACCATTCCCCCTCCTATAACGCGGATAAGGTTTGTGTTACGGCCGGATCGGCAGCGGCAGCTTTGGCAGCAGCTACTTTCTCACCCCAGCTTTTATCGTCATCGCGGGCGTTGCTGAGCATCGCAGCGGACGAAGCCGATGGGCTGAATTTGTCGGTCCATTTTTTCTCGGGTGTCGCTTCGGATTGTGTGTCTGAGACCTGATCGAGATTTGCCGGAAGGGCCGAGGGGAAGCTCGGCTGCGGTATTTCTACTTCCGGGGCCATGCCAGGCGCGCGCCCTTGCACCGCCTGAATCTGGCGGGCCTGCAACTCTTGATCGTGCAGCGTATTCTCGGAGAGGAATTTCGCGCTGAGGTAAAGGCAGCCGATGCCGAGCGCGGCAATTGCCACCAAGCCTACAATAGGCCAAACACTGATTGCAGCGGCACCTGTTACTGCGGCACCTGTGGTTTCAGCAGCCCCGACAACCGCGCCGCCAAAGGCGCTGCGAAATAGCGATTGCGAAATAGCGGTAAATAGCCCGAACACCATGGCCGCACCCACGCCATAGGCAAGCTGCTGCTTGAACTTACCCGACGCCGCCTGCGATTTATACGCGGCGGTTTCGTCGTCGTCCAAAATTCCGTTGTTATTCGCGTCGGCCAATGGGGCTTCCTCCACACATACATCCTAACGGATTTGCCAAAAAGTAATGTGAAGGTTTGATGAAGATATTAAGTGGCGGGCTGCGCCCGCGTGGGGGCGTGCCGCCCCCGCTTCGCTCCCCCTCGTTCGCTACGCTCCGGCTCGCGCGGGCCATCCGCGCTACGCACCACTAATATTGAATGTCGTTATACGGTTGCGTAGGCGCAGCCGAGCCGCGTGCGGAGGGGGGTTAAACATGACTCAATGTCATGTTTAACGGGTGATACCCCCATCAGGCGCGAAGCGCTTATAAAGCCGGCTTGCTGAAAGCAAGCGTCACCCAATCGCCGACGGCGAGGCGAGTGGCCAGTTCCAGCCCTAAGCTTTGATATGCATCGCGAATTTGGGGTTCCTGCCAGCTCAGCATGCCACTGAGCAGCAACACTCCACCGGGTGCGAGGGCGGCGGCCGTGTCGTGGGCCAGCCGCAGCAGGGGTTCGGCCAAAATATTCATGGTAATAAGGTCGTAAGGCGCGCCTTGCGCAATGGCCGGGTGGGCGAATCCGTCGGCCTGCAGCGCAGTGATGTGCCTCTCGAAGCCATTGGCCTGGGCGTTTTTTATCAATGTTTCAATCGCTTGTGCCGAAATATCGGTGGCGACAACTGGGCAGCCGAACTGCCGGGCAATCACAAAACTCAGGATGCCCGAGCCCGCGCCCACATCCAGCGCCACACGCGGCGTGAAGGCGTGGGGGTCGATCGCCCCAAGCGCCGTCAGCATGCCAAGCGTGGTGGGGTGTTGGCCGTCGCCGAAGGCGCTCGCTCCGGCCAGTAGCGTAAATTCTGCTGGATGATTCATAGTCTATTAACGTATTGGAGTTACATTCTGTAGAGCAACCTCTAGCATAATCATGGTCATGACCGCTAATATTCCACACCATCTGCAGCGATCCGAGCAACGCTCCCCCGAGGAATTGGTCCGTGACCGTGCGCAGGCGCTTGCAGTGCTGGCGCAAAACCATACGCTCTACCGCGGGTTCGACCGAGAATTGAAGGCCGACCCTGATATCGCCCTTGCCTATGTGTCAGCCTATGGCTGGGGGTTCGAGGACTTGCCGCCTTCTTTACGCACCAATAGCCCGTCACAGATGGAGCTGAAATGCGCGCTCGCGATCGCTGCCATCCACCAGAATCAGCAAGCAGTAAGGCAACTTCCCCTGTTTCTACTGGAGCAGCCAACCGTGCGTGACGTCGCATTGCAGCGCTGGGATGCAGAAGCGCTCGATCACTGCATCGCAGAGAAAAAACAGGCGCAGGCCTTCGGACGCTAAGTGCAACAATGCTGTGGATAGTAACCTTTTCTTAAACAATCTACGAAATACTGATCATGAGCGTGGAAACACCACGCCGTCACCACGTTCGAGGAGATCGTCATGTATTCTACCGAATCATTCGTTCTACCGCCCATGAATGCCGAACCGCGCCTGCGCACCCACACCATCGCCGACGACGCCAGCCGCATCGTGCAAGCCAGCCTGTTCGCCAGCAGCTTCCTGCCCCGTCAGTTGCCGGCATTCAAACACGGGCCGGAGGATGAAGCGCGCGCGACGAGGCATTAGGGCGCAAACTTCACACTATTGTCATAATTGATTGGCTATTGTGGGTGGATGGCTATCGATCCACATCAGCTTAGTGAGTCCCGACCGCTGCCTGTTTCCGCAGGCTGGGCCAGCGGGCGACGCGGGATCATTCCTGAGGGTAGTTTTAAACCAGAAACGTTAAAAGAAGCGGTGGCGATCCTTCAAGGTACCAGTCAGCGTTACCGTTTCAGTGAAGCCGGTGCGCTAGAAAAAATTGAGGCCGGGGTACCTATGCCTGAGGAGCCGCCTGTTTCCGTCCCCAGCATTTCTAAAGAAGAGGGCGATGCGGCATGGGATGCCTATATTGCCTGCGACAATGCGATGGAAGACGAGGAAGAAGCGCATGGCACAGAAACGGAACGTTACCACGAACTCAAGGCTGAAGCTGAGCAGCACCGCGCCGTGTCCGATGGCTATCACGAAAGCTTGATGCAAAGCCTTATGCAGACACACGTGAAGAAAGCCGAGGGTTTCCTAGGGACCAGCAAAGATTTTTCGGATGCAGAACGCCAATCGTTGTACGCGGCGCTGTGCATCGTCGCCAATGCGGCGTTGAAACAAAAGCCGCCGCTTAATCTGGAAGAACATATTAAACTTACCGTGCATTCCCACCATTACAAGCCCGGCCCGGATATCCAGCTGGCGCTCGATTATTTTAGAATGGGCGGTGAACCTGCACCCCTATCGGAATCCATGAAGCGCACCGAGCGGGAATGTATGCGAGAACTTTATCCGCTCGGCGAAACATTGGGCGGGATTCAAGAGACCATCGCCACCTTTCATGCGGGCGGCACCATCGAACAAGAATGGCCACATTATAAGCTTTACCGAGGGCAGGACTTACTGAAGCTGGCCGTCAGCAATGCCCGCTTCAGCCGCGATACCTACAGCCACGACGAGATTTGGCCACTGCACAACCAGTTTCCCGATGCGGTGAATTTTCTCCTCGCCGCACCGCAGGCTGAATTCTTGCTGAACCGGGATGGCACTCGCCAACCCATCACCGAGAATCTGCAACATTTCCTCAACAGCGAGTGGATGGAAATGGCGGGAAATCTCGACCTCAAGATCGATCCGGAGCTGCTCTCCATCACGCGCCAGGCGCTCGATACCTACCCGTGGCGCGATCCTGCGAAAAACACGGCTGTGCTGGCTTAATTACGCCGCATCCCCCACCACCTCATGCATCACAAACGCATCGTCCCACGTTCCCTGCGTCGCGGCTTTGGCGTATTCCGTCACGCGGTTTTCGAAGAAGTTGGTGTGCTCGACACCGTTGAGCATATCATCCAGCCACGGCAGCGGGTTTTTCTCGATCATGTACATGGGCTGCAGGCCGAGCTGGCTTAAGCGCCGGTCGGCGATGAAGCGGATGTAGCTTTTCACTTCGTTCGGCGTGAGCCCCTGCACCTCGCCCACGCCAAAGGCGAGGTCGATGAAGGCGTCTTCGTGCGTCACGATGGTGTTGCACGCGACATATAAACGGCTGCGCAATTCGTCGGTCCATACTTCCGGGTTCTCGTCGCAAAATGTTTTGAACAGGCGGATGATGCTGTTGCAATGCAGCGTTTCGTCGCGCGCGCTCCAGGTCACAATCTGGCCCATGCCCTTCATTTTTCCCCAGCGCGGGAAGTTCAGCAAAATGGCGAAGCTGGCGAACAGTTGCAGCCCCTCGGTGAAGGCACCGAACACGGCGAGCGTCGTCGCGATGTCCTCTTTGCTGTTCACGTTGAATTGCTGCATGTAGTCGTATTTGTCCTTCATTTCCTTGTATTTCATGAAGGCGGTGTATTCGCTCTCCGGCATGCCGATTGTGTCGAGCAGATGGCTGTAGGCCGCGATATGCACCGTTTCCATGTTGCTGAATGCGCTCAGCATCATTTGCACTTCGGTGGGTTTGAACACCTGGCTGTAATGCTTCATGTAGCAGTTATTCACTTCGATATCGGCCTGCGTGAAGAAGCGGAAAATCTGCGTCAGCAAATTCTTTTCGCTGGGCGCGAGGTTCTTTTTCCAGTCGCGCACGTCGTCGGCGAGCGGCACTTCCTCGGGCAGCCAGTGGATGCGCTGCTGCATGTGCCATGCCTCGTACGCCCAAGGGTACGCGAAGGGTTTGTAGATCGGTTTGGCGTCGAGTAGGGACATGGCGTTATTCCTCTTCAGTGGTGGGCGCCGGATGGCGGAGTTTGGTGACGAAATCGATAATATTCTTTACGGAAAAATCGTAACAGCCATCTTTACGAATCGCCAGTGCGGTGTTGTTGACCGCCACCTGCTGCGCCTTGCGGATGCGCGTGACGTAATCCTGCACCATCGGCATGTCGGGCGGATAGCCGACGCGCTTCACATAGGCATTGTGATAGGCCTCGCGCAGTTTTACTTCGGCATTCACCAGCTGCTCCTTCACGTAAGGCGCATCGTCGGAGAGGGTCGGCAATGTTTTGCTGCACTGATCGTAAATCACATAGGCCGAGGACATGATGCGGTAGCGCGAGGTGGCCCACTGCACATAATCGTCGGAATCAAGCTCCGACGCTTTGCGCACCATCACCGCTGCGTGCGCGGTTGCGACAACAAAAAAGCATGCAGCAAATAACAGCATCGACCTTCCCCCATTGCGCATTCCAAACACTAAACGACCCTTTACTGGCAGGCGAGGCATTCCTCGTACGGGTTATCCTGCTTCGCCTTGAGCGACATTTCCATCTGGATCTCGGGCTTTTTCTCCGAGACTTTGTCAGAGCGTTGCAGGCTGGCCGAACGGCAGTAATATAAGCTCTTCACGCCTTTTTTCCACGCCGTGTAATGCAGCATGTGCAAGTCGCGCTTGTGCACGTTGGCGGGCAGGAACAGGTTGATGGAGCTGGCTTGGCAAATAAACGGCGCGCGGTCGGCCGAATGTTCGACCACCCAGCGCTGGTCCATTTCGTAGGCGGTTTTGAACACCAGCTTCTCGTTCTCGTCGAGGAACGACAAATGCTGCACCGAACCTTCCTGTGTGGTGATGAGCGACCACACGTCCGGCGTGTCCTGCCCCTTTTCGGCGAGCAGTTGCTTCAGGTATTTGTTGCGCACCGGAAAGGACCCTGAAAGGGTCTTTTGTGTAAAGACATTCGCTGCGTAGGGCTCGATGCCGGGGCTCGCGTTGCCGGTGATGATGGAAATGCTCGCGGTGGGTGCAATCGCCATTTTGTTGCTGAAACGTTCCATCGAGCCGCACTCGGCGGCGTCGGGGCAGGGCCCACGCTCGGCACCCAATTTCAGGCTGGCCGCATCGGCCCCACGACGAATATGCTCGAACATTTTCTTGTTCCACACTTTCGCCATGACGGATTCAAACGGGATCATTTTGCTTTGCAGGTAGCTGTGGAAGCCCATGACGCCAAGGCCCACCGAGCGCTCACGCATCGCCGAATACTTGGCGCGGTGCATCGAGTCCGGTGCAGTATCAATAAAGTCCTGCAGCACGTTGTCGAGGAAACGCAGAATGTCTTCGATGATGGTCGGGTGCGACTTCCACTCGTCGAAATATTCGAGGTTCAGCGAGCTGAGGCAGCACACGGCCGTGCGGCTTTTGCCGAGGTGATCGTAGCCCGTCGGCAGCGTGATTTCCGAGCACAGATTGCTCATTTTCACGGTGAGGCCCAGTTGCTTATGGTGCTCAGGGATAGCCTTGTTCACGGTGTCAATGAAGATGATGTAGGGTTCGCCGGTTTCGATGCGGGTGGTGAGCAGTTTCGCCCACAAATCGCGCGCCTTCACGGTTTCCACCACGTGCTTGTCTTTGGGGCTCAGTAGCTCCCATTTTTCGTCCTTCTCGACGGCGTGCATGAACGCGTCGCTCACGGCCACGCCGTGATGCAGGTTCAACGCTTTGCGGTTCGGGTCGCCGCCGGTCGGGCGGCGAATGTCGATGAATTCTTCAATCTCGGGATGCGAAATATCGAGGTATACGGCGGATGAGCCGCGACGCAGCGAGCCTTGCGAAATCGCCAGCGTCAGCGAATCCTGCACGCGCACGAACGGCACCACGCCCGAGGTTTTGCCGTTACGGCCCACTTTTTCACCGAGTGCGCGCAGATTGCCCCAATAGGAACCAATGCCGCCGCCGAGTGACGCGAGCCACACATTTTCGTTCCACAAATCCACGATGCCCGAGAGCGAATCTTCGGTCTCGTTCAGGAAGCACGAAATGGGCAGGCCGCGCGATTTGCCGGTTTCTTTCCCCGTGCCGCCGTTGCTGAGAATCGGCGTGGCGGGCATGAACCACATTTTGGAGATGTAGTCGTAGATGCGACTGGCATGGGCTTCGTCGTCGCCATAAAAGCTGGCGACGCGGGCGAACAAATCCTGGTATTTTTCCTCGGGCAGCAAATAGCGATCGTCGAGCGTCGCACGCCCGAAATCGGTGAGGTATTTGTCGCGTCCGTAATCGACGGTTATCTGTGCAGCAGCCATCTCACACCCCTGTGGTTTTGTTTGGTCCATGATGCGCCCGGCCGGTGGTTTGAACCCCTTTGCCTGAGTGCGGACTGCCGATACTACATCTTGTGTCTGCCCTGTCCAGAAAGAAAATCATCTGTCGTTCCAATCTTCGCCGCGTGTCGGTAAATTATCATTTAATATCAATAGTAAAAATGCTCTCAACTTTTTATCTCTGCCAAAACTAGGCAAAAAACACCTGTGATATAAACACTATATGTAGTGTTGCAGTTCGGCCATGGCCGCGGGTAAATCAGCGGTGATTTGCCTGTGGCGACGGATTCGCACTTGACCTTAAGCTAGCGTTTCGCCATGGCGGGTCAATCGGGATATCCTGTGGGTTGTACGATTTAAATAGTGCTCGCGATTCAGAATGCTAGAGGCGTCATCCCCAGCCTCGCGCTCCGTCCACATCCTTACCCACAGCATCCGCGTCCGCGTCGTCGCCATTCGCGCCCATAAAAGGCTTGGCCGCAACCTCACGCTCCTGTAAGCGAAGCGCCACGCACCCGTAGCTCAGCTGGATAGAGCGTTGCCCTCCGAAGGCAAAGGTCGGAGGTTCGAATCCTCTCGGGTGCGCCAACGATATAGAGAGGCGTGCAATGACGCAGGAATCCGTAGTGCTGTTACATGGGTTTTTGTCGCACCGCGTGACCATGTGGCGCTTGGCGCAGGCGTTTGAGCGCGAGGGCTACCGCGTGCTCAATCTTGGCTTTCCCTCGCGGCGCGAGAGCGTCGAAGCCCTCGCCGAACATTTGCTGCCGAAGCTGAAAATCCGGCTTGAGGGCACTTCCGGGCCGGTGCATTTCATCGGCCATTCGCTTGGTGGCCGGGTGGCGCTGGCGCTGGCGGAACGGCCGGAGCTCGCACCGCGCGCCGGGCGCATCGTCACGCTCGGCACGCCCTATGGCGGGCAGAAAGCGGCCGGATTTTTTGCCAGCAATGCGCGGGTAAAAAACTGGATGGGCGATGCGGGCGCGGCGCTCGCGCAAGCGATGCCCGAGCATGGTTTGCCGCCGGGGGCGGAGCTCGGCGTGATTAACGGGCAATTGCCATGGAGCGGCCTGTGGCCCAGCGGGCCGACCGACGGAGTCGTGCCGCTGGCAACCGCCGTGCCGGCGCAGCTGCCGCATACGCGCATCACGCTGCCCGTCGGGCATATGGTGATGCCGCTATCGGACGAAGTGATTGGCGCTGCCAGCCGCTTTGTGCGCGACGGGCGCTTCTGAGCCGCGATGCTAAACGTCAGCCATTTACACAAATCCTACGGCGGCAAGAAAGCGGTCGACGACGTGTCGTTCACCGTCGCGCCGGGCGAAATCGTCGGGCTGCTCGGGCCCAACGGCGCAGGCAAAACCACCACAGTCAACATGGTGCTGGGCGTGCTGACACCGGATGCAGGGCAGATCACCATCAACGGCATTGCCGCGGACCAACAGCCAAGTGCGGCGCGCAGTGCCACGAATTTCGCGGCCGTCTATGCACCACTGCCGGGTAACTTAACGGTGCAGCAAAATCTGCGCGTGTTCGGGTTGATGTATGATGTGAAGCAGTTGCGCGCGCGCATCGAGGCGGTGCTTGCCACCTATGATTTAGCCCGCTTTCGCCACACCAAATGCGGGCTGCTGTCGTCGGGCGAACAAACCCGCGTGGCGCTGGCGAAAGCCATGCTGAACCAACCGCCGCTGCTGCTGCTCGACGAGCCGACCGCCAGCCTTGACCCCGCCACGGCACAAGAGCTGCGCTGCACAATTCGCCAGCACGCGACCGCCAACCAGACCGGCGTGCTATGGACTTCGCACAACATGGCGGAAGTGACCGAAGTGTGCGACCGCGTATTGTTCATGGCGCACGGCAAAATCCTGCTCGAGGGTGAGCCCAAAACCCTGCCGGCGATTCACGGCAAAGCGAACCTTGAAGAACTTTTCATCGCCGTCGCCCGCGAACCCTTATCGCTGGGGGCCGCATGAACCCGCGCCGCATTTTTGCCATCGTCTACCGCTATGGCTGCGTGCTGAAAAGCAGCCCCGACCGTATTTTGGGTCTCTATATCTGGATGCTGATCGACATGGTATTGTGGGGATTCATCAGCCGCTATCTCGACCGCATTGTGCCGGGTGGCTTCAACGCTATCACGGTGTTTTTGGGCGCGGTGCTGCTATCGAATTTCTTTGCGCGGGTGATGTTGAACATCAACATGACGTTTTTCGAGGATATGTGGGCGCGCAACTTCCTGAATATTTTTGCAAGCCCGCTCACCATTCGCGAATATCTCGCGGGACTGATTGCCTGCGGTCTCGTAACCAGCAGTTTTGGGCTGTTACTCGCATTCGGCACGGCGGCTGCGTTGTTCGGGTTTTCGCCGCTCACCTACGGTCCGGCGCTGCTGCCGTTTCTGTTGATCCTTTATGTTTTCGGTATTGCACTGGGCATTTTCGGTTGCGCGGTGGTGCTGGCGCGCGGGCCGTCGTCGGAATGGTTTATCTGGCCCATTCCGGCGCTGATGACGCCGTTCGTCGGGGTCTATTATCCCATTGCAACGTTGCCGCACTGGATGCAATTCGTGTCACACGCGCTACCGCCAGCCTATGTGTTTGAAGGCTTGCGCGCGGGTGTGGCGGGTCAGCCATTCGACATGGGCGGTTTCGGCATCGGAATAGGTCTTGCTGTGAGCTACGTGTTGCTCGCAGTTCTATTTTTCGTCCGGGTATATAAACGCGCGCTGCGCAGCGGACTCATCGCCCGCTACAGCGCTGAGAATGCGAACTAGCATGCCGCGCGGTTATAAAAAGCCGTCGCGGCGAAGTTGTATCTCCTTATGTAAAATTCGCGCAACGCGTTTCCTTACCAATAAGATATGGATGATTTAATCAATTAAAGTGAATGGCTTAAAAATCGACACTGGGCCTGGCACAAAACCTTACCCATTCGTAACTGGTGTTATGATTGCAATGATTCTAATGAATTGCCTCATGACACCGTTCCTCACAGCCGACGACCGCAGCAACGAAGCGCTGATCCTGTTCGAGCTGTCGCGCCCCATCGGTATTGCCTACGACCACCGCGTCGAACCGTTGGAACTCACCCGCGCGCAGTGGCATTTGCTGAGTGTGCTGAGGCGCTATCCCGGCATTGCGCAGGCACGCGCGGCGGAGATGATGGAAGTCGAACCCATTACCCTCAGCCGACAGTTGGAGCGCATGGAGCGCGAAGGCTGGGTGCGTCGCCAGCCCGACCCGCACGACCGCCGTGCGAATCAAGTATTCCTGACGGACAAAGTCATCGACACCATGCAGCAAATGCAGGCCGAAACACTGCGTTTTCGCGAAGAGCTGGTGGCGGGGTTCAGCGCCGATGAACACCGACAATTTCTGCACTATTTGTCACGCATCCGTAGCAACCTGCAGCAAATCATCCGGCGCGATGCCGAGGCTGGCGATGCCTCAGGCAGCCTTATCGCTCGTCAGCGCAAGGAACAGATCCTCGAGCTCAACCTCATCGGTTGAAATGTCGCGAATGGTGAGGCCCGCGCCCTGAAGGCGCAGCAAAATTTCATTCATGTGCGCTTTGCTCGGCTGGTATTTCACGACCAGCTCCCCGCCGCGCAAGCTGGCCTGCAAATCGTCGAACCCGGCGGGCAACGTTTCAAGCGGAGTTTCGAGCGTGAAGGTCACTTCTTTGCTGTCCACGCCGCGCATCAAACTGTCTTTGCGGTCGCGCTTGATGATGGCACCTTTATGGATAATGGCGATTTCGTCGCAGAGTTCTTCCGCTTCCTCGAGGTAGTGGGTGGTGAGCAGGATGGTGGTGCCTTGCGCATTCAGCTTGCGCACATATTCCCACAGGCTGCGGCGTAATTCCACATCCACCCCGGCGGTCGGCTCGTCGAGAATCAGCACGGGCGGGGTGTGCACCAGCGCCTTGCCGATCAGCAACCGGCGGCGCATACCGCCCGACAGGCGGCGGCTCGGCTGGTCGGCCTTGTCGCGCAGACCCATGGCGTCGATGATTTCGTCGGTGCGGCGTTTGTCTTTTGGGATGCCGTAATAACCGGCGGTGATTTCGAGCGCCTGACGCACCGTGAAAAACGTGTCGAGCACCAGTTCCTGCGGCACGATGCCGAGCGACATTTTCGCCGCACGCGTGGCCGAATCAAGGTCGTGGCCACACACATTCACCGTGCCGGAAGTTTTCAGCACCGTACCCGCCAAAATATTGATGAGCGTCGATTTCCCGGCCCCATTCGGCCCCAGCAGCCCAAAGAACGACCCGCGCGGAATGGTCAGGTCAATCCCATGCAACGCCACCTTCTCCTCGCCCGATTTCCGGTCGCGTTATGTTTTCTTGAGATTTTCGATGTGAATGGCGGGGGCGATCATGCGCGCAATATAGTCGCGCGCGTGGCAATTACCAGCGCTTAAACCTGCAGTGCACTTTGACGGGCGATGCGGGCTTCGGTCTGGTCGAGATCGTGCATCATGGTGCGATAGCGCTCCGCCGCATTGCCGGTGAGTGTCACCGAGATAGTGCGGCTTTCGGGGTCGACATCACCCGTTTGGTAATCACGCTGTGAAGGCGGGAAAATCGCATCAAGCTTGCGATAAGCCCAATGCTTAGGTTCATTGACGTTATGCCCTTCATCAGCGACGTAGGGTTCGAGCTTCAAATTCTCCGGAATCGCCAACTTGAGCACAATCTGCTGGCCCGTATCGACACTGCTTTCCACCAGCTTATATCGCAGCAATGCGGCACCTTCCGCTTCGCTCGTCGCCATTTGCTGCACCACGTGAATTTCGCCTTCGCGGAAACCCATGCGCTTTAGTTCTGCCGCTGTTTTCATTGCCTGCTCCTGATTATCAGGCGAGCAACTTAGCAGACGAAACGCTGAGAAATATGACAGTTTCGTGAAATTTATACTGCTATTTCTTCTCCGGCCGCAGGTGCGCCGATTTTTGGTTCACGCGGCGTTTTTTCTTGTCGAACGGGTTGCTGCTCTCTTGCAGCAGCAGGCGGATGGGGGTGCCCTCAAGCTTGAAACTGGTGCGCAAATGGCTGGTGAGGTAGCGCAGATACGCTTCGGGGAATTCCTTCGCCATGTTGCAGGCCAGCTGGAAGGTGGGCGGACGGGCTTTCACTTGCGCGATGTATTTTACCTTCAGGCGGCGACCGCGTACCAGCGGCGGGCTGTGATGCTGGATGGTGGTCTCTAACCAGCGGTTGAGTTCGGCCGTGCCGACACGCTGGTTCCACACTTCGCGTGCACTTAAACAGGCACTTAGCAGCTTGTCGAGCCCTTGCCCACGCGCCGCCGACAGCGGCACCACATGCACGCCCGCCAGTTGCGACACGTTTTTATTCAGCAGGTAATGAATCTCTTCAAGCCACGCTTTTTTGTCGCCCTTCACCAGATCCCATTTATTGAGGCCGATGACGCAGGCGCGTCCTTCGCGTTCGACGAGTGCCGCGAGTGCCGCGTCCTGCTTTTCCAGCGGCGCCATGGCGTCGAGAAGAATCACTACCACTTCGGCAAACGTGAGGGCGCGGATGGCGTCGGAAACTGCAAGCTTCTCCAGCTTACCCTGTACATTGGCGCGTTTGCGCATGCCGGCCGTATCGTGCAGCATAAACCGCATGCCCTGGTAGTCGAATGGAATGGCGATGGTGTCGCGGGTGATGCCCGCTTCAGGCCCCGTGAGCAGGCGGTTTTCGCCCAGCAGCGCATTGACCAGGGTGGATTTACCCGCATTCGGGCGGCCGAGGATGACGAGGTTGATGGGTTTGCCTGGATTCGGGATTCGGGATTCGGGATTCAGGGAAGGGCCTTCTGAGACTTCACCTCGTTCGGCTGATTTTTTCTCTGCCCGTTTGTTGGGTTTTTTCTTTTTTTCTGCCCCGAATCCCGAATCCTGAATGCCGAATCCTTCCTGTCCCACCAGCGCATCGAACAAATCGCCCATGCCTTCGCCATGCTCGGCCGAGAGGAACACGCTGGGCTCGAACCCCAGGCTATATACATCGCCCGCGCCGGCGTTGGTGCGGGCCGATTCGGCTTTGTTGGCGATTAATATGGTGGGCTTGCCGCTCTGGCGGATTTCGCGGGCGAAATGCTCGTCCATCGGCGTGACGCCCATGCGCACATCGACCACGAACAGCACAAGGTCGGCCTCCATGATGGCGGCGCGGGTTTGCTCGAGCATGCGCGATTCGAGGCCGGATTTTTCGGCCTCGTCCATGCCCGCCGTGTCAATCAACCGAAAGCGCAAATCCGCGAGCGATCCGTCGGCATAACGCCGGTCACGCGTGACGCCCGGCTGGTCGTCGACCAACGCGAGTTTCTTGCCCGCGAGGCGATTGAACAACGTCGACTTGCCAACATTCGGGCGGCCAATAATGGCGATGAGGGGGAGGGTCATAAATTTGTGGGTGGTGGGTGGTGAGTGGTGAGTGGTGCGTATTACCCTGAATCTTCACGACTCACAACCACCACTCACCACGCACTAATAATACTTCTTCAACACCCCGTCCTGCGTCACGAGGTACAGTGCGCCACCCACCACGACCGGGGGGCTGGCGAGCCCGCTGGCGAGGTCGGTGCTGCCGATTGGGGTGCCGTCTTCCGTTTTGAAACTCATCAGTTCGCCTCGGCGGTTGACGACCAGCAGCGCGTTACCGGCGAGGATGGGGCCGTAGAGCGGCGGGGTGGTGTCGCGGGTTTTGTCGCGGTCGTCGTGCTGGGCCAGCGGCGTCGACCAGCGCACGGCGCCCGAGCGTTTGAACAGCGCCACCAGATCGTTATTGTCGGTGAGTACAAACAGCGCGTTGCCCGCCGACCAGGGCGTGCGGTGTGAGCCGAGTTTGGCCTGCCATAACGGGCGGCCATTGGTGAGGGCGCTGGCCTGCATGGGCCCGCTGGCGCTCGCGACCACCACTACCCCGTCCTGCACGATGGGGTCGGCGTCGATGCCGCTGAACACCGCGTCGGCCCGGGTGCGTCCGCCGCTGCGTAGCGTATCGCTCCACAGCACCGAGCCGGTTTCGGCGCG
>JBJXEM010000004.1:0-67255 GCA_046154225.1 Rickettsiales bacterium | reverse complement strand
TACGTGTCGTTGCCCGGTGAATCGATCACCACGAAATCGCAATTCACCAGCAGGCGGGCCAGCGCACGCGTGAAGCGTTCACGCTCGTCGGCCTCGGCGTCGGCCTGAATGTTGAACGGGCTTTTGTTGATGACCACATGCGCCGGCATCGGCAGGGTGGTGTTTTCCTGCGCCATGGTTTGTTTGCGGTTGTCGATGTAGCGCGAAAGCGAGCGCTGCCGCGCGTCGATATCCATGGTGCCGACTTTGAACCCAAGCCGTAACAAGCCGACAATCAGGTGCATGCAGGTCGTGGTTTTCCCCGAGCCGCCTTTTTCATTGCCGATGACAATAATATGGCCGCGCTGGACGGGGGATGAATCGGAACTGGAGCTTGCCTGTTGCATAACCGGAACGTATGGTTTTTGTGGTAGCGGCTAAGTTAGCCCAGACACGCCTCGCTGACAAGGATGAATCGCACATGATTGCCACCGTTTTTATCGTGTTGCTGGCGATTTTCATGCTGGCGGTCATCCTGTTTGACGCGGCGCGCTATATTATCCCCAACAACCTGAATCTGGCCGTCTTGATACTCTATTTTATCGCGGTATTTGTGCTGCCTATCCCGCCGGGCGTCGCACTCTCGGCGCTCGGGGCTGCGTCGGCGGTGCTGCTGGTCGGGCTTGGCATGTTTGCCCTTGGCCTCATGGGCGGGGGCGACGTGAAGCTGCTCGCGGTGCTGGCACTATGGACCGGCTGGAGCATGGCCACGGTAAATTTCCTCGTGCTCACCGCCCTGTTTGGCGGTGCGCTGGTGGTTGTGGTGCTGCTGGCACGCGCAATTCTGCCGCCGATATTGTTTAAATTGCGGCCCACGATGAATATGCCTCGCCTGCTCGTACGCAAACAGCCTGTGCCTTACGGTCTTGCCATTGCGGGAGGGTTTTCCTATTTGCTGGCGACGCACGGGGTGCCGGGGCTGTAACGCCGCCTTGACGTTTGTATCACACATGTGATACATTACGTGGATGGAAGCTAAAACACAGGTCATTCACGCTCGCATGACGCCGCAGTTAAAACATGCAGCGGAGGAGATATTCGCGGCACTGGGTTTAAGTTCGACGGACGCCATCCGCTTATTTTTTAAACAAGTGGAGCTGCATCGTGGGCTGCCGTTTGACGTACGCATGCCAAACGCTGAAAGCACGAAAGCCTTGCGTCAGGTTAAATCAGGCAAAGGGTTGAAACGTCAGTCCGTCGCGGCCTTCAAAAAGTCGCTGGGAAATAGCTAGCCAATGCGCGATGTCGTTCAGACGAACGCCTTTCTGCGCGATCTGAAAAAAGCAAAAAAACGCAACAAGCCTCTTCATAAATTGGCGGTAATTGTCGAACTGCTAGCCAATGGAGCGCCACTTGCCGCGCGCCATCGGCCACATCCATTGAAAGGTATTTGGGTGCCAAACTGGGAATGCCATATCGAGCCGGATTGGCTCTTGGTCTACGAAGTGCGCGCCGATGCAGTCTATCTCGTGCGTCTGGGCACGCATACGGATTTGTTCGACTAGTGGAGTGTTTCCCCCTCGGGATGTTCGCGTTCGACGATGCGAACGCCTCGGGCGAGGGCCAGCTGGTGATTGAACTCAGCACCGAAAATAAAAATCAGGATCATCACGTAGAAAAAAATCAGCGTGCCGATGAAGCCGGACAGCGAGCCGTAAATGGGCGTGAGTTGGCTGAGATGGGTGAGGTAATAACCCACGCCCGAGGCGCCGCCAATCCACGCTACCACCACCAGCGCCGCCCCCGGCACCACGCCCATGAACGACTGGCGCAAATTGGGCAGCCAGTAATAAAAACTCGCCACCACTAAAAAAAGCGCCAGCGCTGCGAAATATTTGAATGAGTGCACCAGAAAATGTTCAAGATGCAATGGCACCACAATGCCCGTGAACTGCGTGACGGCATGAATGGCGACCGGCGTGAACACCAGCACCAGCATCACCACTAATATAAGCAAGGTGAAAACAAGCAGCTGCACCACCGACCACAGCCGTCGCGAAAAATAGGGGCGCGAGCGGCGCACTTCGTTCGCGCGGTTCAGCACGGCGCGCAACGCATCGACGGCCGACGACGATGTCCATAACGCGCCAACGGCGGCGAAGGTGAGCAGCCCCGAAGGCGGGCCCGAGATGATTTCAATAATGCGCGAGCGCACGCTCACCACCGCTTCCGGTGGTAACTGCGTGAGGATGAAATTGACGAATTGCCGCCCGCTTTCGCCCTGGCCCATGACGCCCATGAGTGCCACCACCAGCACCATGTAGGGAAACAGCGCCAGCAACGACAGGAAGGTGAGGTGCCCGGCCATTTCGCTGCCGTGATGCTCGCCCATAGCGCGGGCGGCACGGTAGAAAAGCGAGGCGAGGCGTTGTGTGGGGCGAATCATGCCAGTATCGTAGCGCGCAGTATCGAACGCCGCAAGAGGCCGTGACTTTCGGGCGTAGCTTTGTTATTGAACACGCACAGAAGGAGATGATACCATGGCCCAGCTCGCCCCCTCAAACCCGACGACGCATTTGCAACTGCACGCCCACACGTCGGCCGAGTGCGAATTCCTGCTCAGCCCCGAGGCGCTGAAATTCGTCGGCGCATTGGTGGAGAAATTCGGGCCTCGACGTGATGCGCTTTTGGCCCAGCGCGCGGTGCGGCAAAAAGAATTCGACGCTGGCGCGAAGCCCGACTTTTTGCCCGAAACCAAAGCGATTCGCGAGGGCGACTGGACGGTAGCGCCCGTGCCTAACGATTTGCTCGACCGGCGGGTGGAAATCACCGGACCTACAGAACCGAAAATGATCATCAACGCGCTCAACTCCGGTGCTAAAGTGTTCATGGCCGACCTTGAAGACGCGCTCAGCCCCACCTGGGACGCGCTGATGGAAGGGCAAAAAGCGCTCTACGATGCGTCGCGTGGCACGCTTGCGTTTACCAGCCCCGAGGGCAAGGACTATAAACTGAACGATAAAAACCTCGCTGTGCTCATCGTGCGCCCGCGCGGCTGGCATTTGCCCGAGCGTCACGTCACCTACAACGGCAAACCGATTCCCGGCGCGCTGCTTGATTTCGGCCTGTATTTTTTCCACAGCGCCGCCGAACGCATCAAACGCGGCACCGGCCCCTATTTCTATTTACCCAAAACCGAAAGCCACCAGGAAGCGCAACTCTGGGCCGATGTGTTTGCCTTCAGCGAAGAATATTTGGGCATCGCGCATGGTAGTATCAAGGCGACCGTGCTGATCGAAGTGATTACCGCGACGTTTGAAATGCATGAAATTCTGCACGCGCTGAAGGATTACGCGGTGGGCTTAAATTGCGGCCGCTGGGATTATATTTTCTCGGTCATCAAGAAATTTCATGCGCGACCTGACTGCATGTTGCCCGACCGTTCGCAGATTACCATGGCGACACCGTTTCTTAGCGCGTATTCGCAACTACTCATCCAAACCTGCCATAAGCGCAATGCGTTCGCGATGGGCGGCATGTCGGCGTTCATTCCAGTAAAAAACGACGCGGCTGCGAACGACAAAGCCTTCGCTAGCGTACGCGCCGACAAGGAACGCGAAGCCGGCAACGGCCATGACGGCACATGGGTGGCGCATCCAGGCCTCATTCCTGTTGCGATGGAAGTGTTCGACCGGCTGATGCCCACGCCCAACCAGCGTGACAATAAGCGCGAAGATGTGCGGGTGAGCGCGGCGGAATTGGTGAGCCTACCCACCGGCAGCATCACCGAAGCGGGTTTGCGCAACAATATCAGCGTGGCGATTCAATACACCGCGCAATGGCTGAATGGCCTTGGTTGCGTACCGCTGTTCAACCTGATGGAAGACGCGGCGACCGCTGAAATCTCGCGCTCGCAATTATGGCAATGGCTGCATCACAACGCGAAGCTGGATGATGGGCGTCTTATTGATCCGCCGTTATTAGCGAAACTAAGCGCCGAGGAAATGCACAAAATCCGCGACTCCGTGGGCCATGAAACCTTTGCGGCCACGCCGTACACTCAAGCTGAAACGCTGCTGATGCAACTCACCCTCGATCCGAACTACAGCGAATTCCTGACGCTTCCGGCGTATGAAGTGCTCGGGAAGTAACGACTAGAACGGGTGGCTGTACACGGCCTGAATGGTCTCCACGCCGGGATTGTCGGTGCCGAGGCTGGCGTTGCTGAGATGGCTGATTTGCGCACCCAAACGCTGACCGTTATCGAACTGGTAGCTCACCTCAAACGTCGAGCGGAACTCGAGGTCATAGCCCAGTTCCTTACCGCCGCCACGGCTGTAATAGCCCGCCGCGAAGCCGGGGGTGATGACAAACGGCGCGGTGTTCAGCGGTAAATCCCAGTAGGCGCCGGCATAGGCAAAGTAGCCGCCGTTAGTGGTATAAAACCCACCCACCGTAGGGCGCAGGCCGTTGAACTGGTCTTTCACGCGATATTCGAGGCCGAACATTTCGGTGCCGTCCTGCCCGGAATTGTCGAAAATCGAGAACTGGCCGCCATACACCGCAAGATCGCCCGCAAAGGCTGGCGTGCTGAGGGCAAGTGTGGCGGCAGCGGCGGCGGCGAAAATACGCATGGCGTGTCCTTCAAAAATTTGATTCATTAGCGCCATATGAACAGATTCACGCGCCGCTGCAACGGTTTTCGTATTCTCCGCCGATTCGCGGCGCTTTTGCTTATTTTTTGTGCGCCCGCCGTCACAGCCGCCCCCGCCGAATTGGGGCAAGAGCAAGTCGTGGCCATCGCCGCCGACCAGACAATCACGCTCACGCAAACCGGTCAAGCCGTGCTGGCCCGCAGCTATTTCTCCGACGCCGAACTCGCCCAAAACTGGCTCGCTGCGCACCTATTGCAGCAAACACTTACTTTCACTCCACGTGGCACCGACCGTTATGGTCGCACGCTAATTACTGCCGACATCGAAGCTGCATTGTTGCGTGACGGCGTGGCCGTGGCTTACGGCGAAGGCCCCATGCAAGCCGCGCTACTAAACGCTGAAGCGCAGGCCCGCGCGGCCAAACGCGGCGTATGGGCGAACCCGGACTTTGTGCTGACACCTGAACAGACCGCGCAGCATCTTCAGGAATTTCATGTCGTTGAAGGCACCGTGCGCCGCATCTACCGCGCGCGCAACGCCACCTACGTGAATTTCGGGGACGACTGGAAAACCGATTTTTCCATCAGCATTGTGGGCCGCAGCCGTCGGGCGATTACGGCGCTTGAGGGCTTGAAAGAAGGCAGCCATGTACGGGCACGCGGAGTATTGTTCGAGGAAAACGGGCCCATGCTGCGCCTCACGCAGCCCAGCCAACTGGAGCTATTCTGATGCAAAGCCGCGCCGCAGGCCCCACACTCGACTATATCCAACGCACTTTTGTGCGCGAACCGGACTGGCTTTCAAGCGCCCGCGCCGAAGGCGAACGCCGCCACCCGGGCATGCAGGTGTCGCCGTATGAAGGGCATTTATTGCGCTGGCTAGTGAGTGTCAGTGGCGCACGGCGCATTCTGGAAATCGGCACGTTCATGGGTTGCTCGACTTTGTGGATGGCTGACGGCTTAACCGAGAGCGGGCACATCACAGCGCTTGAGTTCGCGGCCGACCATGCCGCACAAGCGCAGCAGCATTTCGCGCAATCACCACATGCAGCGCGTATCACCGTGCACCATACCGATGCCCATGCGTGGCTCGCCGCACAGCCACAAACTCCGCAGTTCGACATGGTGTTTATCGACGCCGAGAAGGCGGGCTACGCACGCTATCTTGATGCGGCGCTGCCGTTGCTCACTCCACGCGGTTGGATCATCGGCGATAACACGCTGCTGTTCGGTGAGCTCGCGACCATGCAGGAACCCAAAAATGCTGCGCAGCAATCCATGCAGCAATTTAATGCTGCACTCGCGAACGCCGAGCGGTTTGAAAGCGTGTTATTGCCGACGCCTGAGGGGCTGACAGTGGCGCGGTTGAAGTGAAGAATGCAGTGATATGCGAGGCAAGCAGGCCGAGCCAGCCATGAGCCCGCGAAGCGGCGCGAAGCACTAGGCAGTATGCCGATGTGCGGAGCATTTAAAAACTAAGCCGCTTCGGCCTCGATTTTCCAGCCGCCGCCGGGTTGTTGCTTGATGTATTGCAGCGTGTGGCCCGCTGCTTTGTGCGCGCTCCAGCGTTCGCGGGCGAGGGCCACTTCGGACTCGTTGCTGCCATCGAACATGTCGAGCACCCGCGCATACTCGACAAGACCCGCGGGTGCGCTGGCGTTCAGGATGCATAGCAGGTCGGCGTGGTTGGGATTTTCATCCGCCGTGGTGAGATAAATCGGCTGGTCGGCTGCGCGACCTTCTTTGGAGCTACCATGGGGTAAAAAGCTCGATGCGTCGGCACTCCACAACGTATCGCTCATGCGTTTGAGCGCCTCGGCGTCGCGCAGCAGCATGACTACGCGGTGATTCCCGGCCAGCGCCTTTTCCATTAATTTCGGCACCGCCCGTTCCGGCGTGGTGGAGAGCAAGTGGTAGAATTGGATCGTGGTCATGTCAGCCTAGAGCTGACAGCTAACAGCTAACAGCTCTAGGCTGTCGGCTGTCGGCTGTCGGCTATTTTTCATAGTTAGTTTTAATCCAATCATTCAGCAACCGCACGCCCCAGCCTACCGCTCCCTTGGGGTAGAGTGGCGAATGCGGTTTGTTGGCCCACGCTACGCCTGCGATGTCGAGATGCACCCACGGGGTGTCGTTCACGAAACGCTGCAGGAATTGTGCGGCGGTCGTTGAGCCTGCTTCGCGGCCTTCGCCCACATTCTGCATGTCGGCGATGTCGCAATTGATCATTTTGTCGTACTCGGGCCCGAGTGGCATGCGCCATAAGCGTTCACCCGTACGTTCGCCCGCGTCGTCGAGCGCTTTGGCCATCGCGTCGCTATTGCTGAACAGGCCTGCGCGGTGCGAACCGAGCGAGACAATAATCGCGCCGGTCAGCGTGGCGAGATCGACCATGCATTGCGGCTTGAAACGGTCTTGGCAGTACCACAATGCATCGGCCAGCACGAGGCGGCCTTCCGCATCGGTATTGATGACTTCGATGGTTTGGCCGGACATGGATTTCACCACATCGCCCGGGCGTTGTGCGTTGCCGTCGGGCATGTTTTCCACGAGGCCGACGATGCCGACCACATTCACTTTTGCGTTACGCGCGGCGAGTGCGCGCATGGTGCCGATGACAGCGGCCGAACCCCCCATGTCCCACTTCATTTCCTCCATGCCGTTTGCGGGTTTGATGCTGATGCCGCCCGTGTCGAACGTGACGCCTTTGCCTACGAGTGCCACGGGTTTTTGCCCGGCTTTGCCGCCGTACCATTGCATCACCACGAGTTGGCTTTCGCGGACGCTTCCTTGGCCGACGCCGAGCAGCGCCCCTAGCCCAAGTTTTTTCATCGCCGCTTCGCCCAGCACTTCGACTTTCACCCCGAGCTTGGCGAGTTTTTTGCACTCGGCGGCAAGGGTTTCAGGGTAGATGATGTTTGCCGGTTCGCTCACCAGATCACGGCTGAAATGCACCGAATCGGCGATGCCCAAAAGCGGCGTGAACAGTTTTTTTGCTTTATCGGCGGCGCGGCTGATGACTGACACGCTTTTCAATTTCGGTTTGTCTTCGGCTTTTTCTTTGGTGCGGTATTTGTCGAAACGGTAGGCGCGCAGGCGTGCGCCATAACCCAGATGGGCGGCCAGTTCTGCCCCATCCAGCTTGGCTTTTCCGGCGTGGGCGACGATGTCGAGATGCGTCACTTTTGCTGCAAAGGCTGCAGCAACCGCCAGCGCACCGCTTTCTTCGGCGATGAGTGATGTGAAGTTTTTCGCAGGGCCCGTGCCGATGACGAACAAATGCTGCGCCGTTTTTCCGGGGTAAATGAGGTTAAGCGTCGCGCCTTTTTTGCCGGTGAAATGCGCGGCGGCGATGGCTTGCGTCACGTAGGCGCTCGCGCCACCGAGTGCGGCTTTGTCGAACGTGAGGTCGTCGCCGACCAAAAGGGCAACGCCGCTTCCGGCTTTGGCGGTGGTGGCAGGGGTAAAGCTGACGGTAATCATGGAGACCTCATCGCGTGGGTGGATGCATGGGATATAGCGGGCGCCACACGGTGGCACAAGTGGCGGCGTGTGGCAAGATTCACGCCCACGGCAAAATGCGGCGTTTGCTTGGGGGTAGGCCGCCGCCGAATGTTGCGCCCTCGCGCGCGCGAGCATATAACGGGCCCATGCGCCAATACGAACGCTACCTGCTGACCAATTTGCTGTGGCCTACCGTATTGGTGACCGCGAGCCTGACCGGCATTGTGTGGTTGACGCAAGCGTTGCGCTTTCTCGATTTCGTGCTCAATCGCGGCCTTGGGCTTGGCGACTTTTTGTACCTCACCGGCCTGCTGCTCCCCAGCATGCTGCTCATCCTCATTCCCATCAGCCTCACGATTGCGGTGCTGTTCAGCTACAACAAACTCACGCTGGAGAGCGAACTGGTGGTGCTGTCGGCCGTCGGCGTGAGCCGTTGGCAACTGGCGCGGCCGGCGCTGGTGATGGGGGTGGCCTGCACGCTGGTGTGCTACCTGCTGGCGCTGTACCTGATGCCGCTGGCCAACCATAAATTCCGCGATATTCGTAGCTTTTTTCGCGACAAATATGCGTCGGTGCTGCTTGAAGAACAGGTGTTCAACAATCCCGTGGACGGCATGACAGTGTTCATTCGCGAGCGCGACGACCGCAATAATTTGTCAGGCATTTTGCTGCATGACAGCCGCGACGAAAAACAGACCATCACCATGATGGCCGATCGCGGCCGGGTGGAACAAACCGCATCGGGCCCACGCTTTTACCTGCAGCAAGGCGTGCGTCAGACGCTTGAGAAAGGCCGCGTCAGCTGGCTGGCGTTCGACGATTACGCCATCGACATCGCGTTCTACGGGCAGGACGCCCCGCGTACGCCCGACCCCGATGAAATGACGCTGCCGCAATTATTCCACCCCGAATCCGGCACGCCCAAGCAACGTGCGGCCTTCCGGGCTGAGGGGCACCAGCGCCTGAGCTGGCCGTTATTCTGCCTCGCTTTGCCGCTGGCGGCGCTTTCCATTTTATTCTCGAGTGAGTTTAATCGCCGTGGGCAATGGCGGCGCATCACGAGTGCCGGCATCGGCATGGCGCTGCTGGTGATGGTTTATTTCGGCTTGCGCAACCTGAGCATGAAATTTGCGTGGCTCACGCCGCTGATTTATTTGGCGGTGCTGGGGCCGCTTGCGGCGGCCTTTTTGGTGTTGCATGGCCGTCGCTTGATAGCGCGGCGACCTTTACGGATGAAGGGGGCTGCCTGATGCGCCTGCCGCTCATTCTGTCGCTTTACATCGGCCGCCAGTTTTTGTTCGCGGTGCTGATCAGCGGGCTTGTCATGCTGCTTATTTTAGGACTCGTTGATTTACTGGAGCTGATTCGGCGTGCGTCGTCGGTGGCCAAAGGCGTGCCGTTTTACGTGGTGATTGAACTGGCGCTGCTGAAGCTGCCCACCGACGCGGAAAAAATTTATCCGTTCGCGTTCCTGATTGGCGGCATGGTGGCGCTGACCAAACTCACCCGCAACAGCGAGCTGGTGATCATGCGCGCCGCCGGGGTGTCGGTGTGGCAGTTCCTGATGCCGGGTATCGTGATGGCCCTCGCAATCGGCGTGGTCATCGTCACGATCATCAACCCCATCGCGGCCAGCATGGTGTCGCAATATGACAAGGTCGAGGGCAAATACATCACCGGCAAGGCAAGCCTGCTGTCGATTTCACCCTCGGGCCTGTGGTTGCGGCAGGTGGGTGAAAAAGGCATCAGCTTTCATGGCACGAACGCGCCGGAATACATCCTGCACGCCATGCGCATGGACCAGTCAAGCCTTGAGCTCGACCAGGTGATTATTTTCCTGTTCGATGCGAATCACCGTTTTCTCGTGCGCATCGATGCGCCGACCGCCAATCTCTCCACCGGCCGCTGGACAGTGCATAACGCAGTATTGTCGGCACCCGAAATGGTGCCACAATCGGTGCCGGAATACGTGATGACAACGCAGCTCACGCTTAGCCAGATTCAAGACAGTTTCTCGGCACCGGAGACGTTTTCGTTCTGGCAATTGCCTGCCTTTATCGAGGTGCTCGAAAAAGCGGGGTTCTCGGCACTGCAGCACAAGTTGCATTTCCACAGCCTGATGGCCCTGCCGGTGCTGTTGGCGGGTATGCTCATGCTTTCGGCGGTGTTCTCGATGCGCAGCGCGCGTCGCGGTCGCACGGGTGCGATCGTGGTGGTGGGCATGGTGGCGGGTTACCTCTTCTATTTCGCCGCGAACGTGATTTACACGCTAGGTGCGTCGGGCAGCCTGCCGGTAGTGCTTGCTGCCTGGGCTCCCTCGCTGGTGGTGACGATGTTCGCGGCCGCCGCCCTGTTGCATTTGGAAGATGGCTAATGCGCACGCGGTTTTTTATTCTTGCATGCGCGTGTCTGTGCCCACTCGTGGGGCTGCAGGCAGCGGCGCTGCAAAAAAATCGCCCGGGCCTCTATCTCGACGACCCCGGTGCGGTGGTGGGCCGCGAAGTGAAGCGCTCGTCCGACGACCCGGTAACCCTCGAAGCCGACGAAGTGGGCTACGACCAGGACCATGCCATTGTGGTGGCGCGCGGCCATGTGCAACTGCTGCAATCGGCGACGATTCTAACCGCCGACCAGCTCACCTATTACCAGAAAAGCGACCTGGTCGTGGCCGAGGGCAATGTGAGCATTCTCGAGCCCAGCGGCGACGTGTATTTCGCCGACACCATTACGCTGCAGCAATCGTTCAAGCGCGGTACGGCGGAAGCCCTGAAAATCCGCCTGGCCGATAATTCGGTGCTGGTCAGTTCGCAAGGCAGACGACTGAATGCGGCAGTCACCAAGCTCGACGATGCGTCGTATACGCCTTGCTCGTTGTGTCAATACACGCATCCCTTCTGGCAGCTCAACGCCGATAGCATCACGCTCAATACGATCGATAACGAAGTCAGCTACGATAATGCAACCCTCGACATCCTGGGCGTGCCGGTCGCCTATACGCCGTTCCTCGTTCATCCCCTTTCCGACACGGTGGCAAAAAGCGGCTTCCTGACGCCCCAATACAGCAATGACGGCAACCTAGGGACGTTGGTGAAAGTGCCCTACTACTGGCGCATTGCCCCCGACAAAGATTTACGCATTACGCCTTGGTATGTGGGCAATAATTTGGGGCCGCTGCTCGAGCTTGATTACCGCCAGTTCACCGATAGCGGTGAGTACCATTTCAGAGGTTCGGGCACGGACCCTACCCAGCTCGACGCGAATGGCAACCGGATTTCGGGCAACGATTTCCGCGGGCATGTGTTCGCCGACGGAGTGGAGAATCTTACCGATTATAGTCGCATCGGTTTCAAAATCCAGCGCTCGACCGACGATACCTACCTGCGACGCTATCGCTTTGGCGACCAGCAAGCGTTATTCAGCCGCGCCTATTTCGAAGCGGCACAAAACCGCAATTTTGCGCTTGTGCAGGCGCTCGCGATTCAGGGCCTGCGTCTCACCGACGACCCCGCCACCACGCCGCTAGTACTGCCATCGCTGCGCGGCTATTACGAGACCGACCCGCTAGATTCCGGCCTGCGCTTCCATGCGAGCGCCGATGCCCAGTCGCTCACGCGCGATCAGGGCGTGAACCAGCAGCGCTTCTCGGGCAGCTTCGGTGCCAGTATTCCGTATGTCGACGAGAGCGGCGTGGTCGTCACCGCCACGGCCAACCTGCGCCAGGATATTTACCACACCGAAGATATTCTGATCGATAACGGAACGCGCAATTTCAGCGGCGATACGTATCGTGCGCTGCCGCAACTGGCGCTGGAGTGGCGCTACCCGCTGATCAATCAGCTGGGCACCGATGCATGGACGGTGGAGCCCATGGCCCTCGTCGTTGGCCAAACCAACGGCAATAACCCGCAAACCATCTCCAACGAAGACAACCGACTGATCGAACTCACCGACAGCAACCTGTTCAGCCTTGAGCGCCAACCCGGGCTCGACCAGGTCGATAGCGGCAGCCGAGTGGCCTACGGCCTGCGCAGCCAGTATTTATTTGCCGACAGCAGTTCCATCGATCTGTTGTTCGGCCAGAATTATAACTTCACGGGCAACACGCCGTTTCCAAATTCCACAACCCCCGGCGGCAATTTCTCGGATTACATCGGACGCTTGGCGTATCGCGTGGCGCCACTCACCTTGACGTACCGCTTTGCGCTCGACAATCGCAACCTCAACCTCAACCGCACCGAACTGGGGGCGACGTACGCCAATACAGGTGGTTATGTGCTCGACATTGCCTATCGCTCACTGGACAATAACCGCTATTTGACCAATAGCGAAGAGGGGGTTATCAATGGCGTGCTGCCGTTCTCGGATAGCTGGAGTATCTATGGGGGCGCACGTCGCGATTTCGTGCTTAACCGGATGACCTATGCCCGCGGCGGCATTATCTATAAAAATGAGTGTTTCAACCTGATGTTCGATACTTCCCGCATCTTCTCCATCGACCGCGATTTGCAGCCTAGCACCGCGTATACCGTGACGGTCGGATTTAAAAACCTGGGAGAATTCGGTGGGCGCTAACCTGCGCAATGGCCTGCTGGTGCTGGGCCTGCTGCTGGCGAGTGCGACTATGGCACAGGCCGCGCGCGTGGGTATTGCGGCCGTGGTGAACGACGACGCGATCACCAGCGGCGACGTGGCCGACCGGCGCGACCTGGTCATGACCATGAACAATTTACCCCCGACGCCTGAGAATGTTGAAAAAGTATCGGCCCGCGCGCTGCAAGCGCTGATCGAGGAACAGCTGGAACTGCAAGAGGCAAAACGCCAATCGCAGGTGGTGTCCGATGACGAACTGGAAAAGGCATTGTCTACCATGTCGGCCACGCGTGGTGGTGCACCGGGTTCGTTGCGCCAAAGCGTGCGCGATAAAAACCTGTCCATACATTCACTCGAAAATCAGCTGCGCGCGCAGCTCGCCTGGAATAAAGTGGTGCAGCATAAATTGCGGCGCAACGTGAGTATCTCGCAAGACGAAATCGCCCGCGCACAGCTTGCGGTTGCCACCGGACCCGGAACCTCGGAAATTCGTATCGCGGCTTTTCTCGTGCCGATTGCCGATCCATCAAAAGCGGCGCAAGCCAGTAAGTTTGCCGATGAAATCGTGCAGCAACTAAAACAGGGCATCAGCGCTATTCAGGTCGCCAACGATGTTGCAACGCAAAAGCTGGCGCAGTTCAACCCACCTTCGTGGCTTGCGGAAGAAACATTGTCGCCGCAGTTGCAACAGGCGGTACACGCACTAAAGCCCGGCGAAATCACGCCGCCGCTGCGTAGCGCCACCAGCATTCAGATTGTTCAGCTACTCGATCGGCAAATTGTCAAAATGCCGCCCGAGAACACGGAAATCGCTTTGAAGCAAATCGCGATTAATGTGCCCGATGCACGCGATAAAGAGGCGTTGGTAAAGCTGCAGAACAGCGTGGCCACGCTGCAAAAAAATCCCGGTAATTGCACCGACGAAGTGCTGGCTCCGACACCGATTAAGGCGGAAGTAAAATATGCCCGCACCAAAGTGGGGCTGCTGTCGCCGCAACAACGCGCGATCATCGGGCATCTGGACGTAGGCGATGTGAGCGACCCAATTTTTGCACCCCAGTCGGTGCAACTGGTGCTGCTCTGTGAGAAAATCGAGCCCGCCGGCAACTTGCCCGACGCCGAGACCGTGCGCCAGCAGCTTTACACCGAGAAACTGGAGCTCGAAGCGCAAAAATTACTGCGCGATTTGAAGCGTGACGCCTTTATCGACATCAAGACCGATGATAAATCCTGACACGCTGCCGCCGCTTAGCGAGGTGATCGCGACCTTCGGCCTCGCGCCTAAAAAATCGCTGGGGCAGCATTTCCTGCTTGATGGGAATTTACTGGCACGCATTGTGCGCGCGGCAGGCGACATCAGCGCACAACAGATTATTGAAATCGGCCCCGGCCCCGGCGGGCTCACACGGGCGATTCTGGCGGCGGGGCCACGCCATTTAATCGCCATCGAGAAAGACGCGCGCTGCATTGCGGCACTGGCCTCATTGCAGCAAATCTACCCGCAGCATTTTTCGGTCATTGAACGCGATGCGCTGGGGCTTGACCTCGCCGCGATGGGACAGGCGCCGCGCAGCATTATCGCCAACCTGCCCTATAATGTGGGCACGGCCATGGTGGTTGAATGGGTGCAACAAATTGCGCAACATGGAGCCGGACTGTTACAGAGTTTCACCGTGTTGCTGCAAAAAGAAGTGGCCGAGCGCATGACGGCGCAAGTGGGAGATTCGGCCTATGGGCGGCTGTCGATTTTGCTGCACCAATTTACCGACGCGAGTTTGATGTTTGAAGTGCCAGCCAGTGCGTTTTCGCCACCGCCAAAGGTGACGTCGGCCGTATTGCACGCGCGGGTTTTACAACGCCCACGCGAAGATGTGCCGCTGCGCATGCTCGAGCGTGTGGTGGCGGCGGCGTTCAATAACCGCCGAAAAATGCTACGCCAGTCGCTGAAGTCGCTCGGGGTCGATGCGATTGCGCTTTGTGCCGCGACGAACATCCCCGAAACCCACCGCGCCGAACAATGCGATTTGGCCATGTTCGCACGCCTGACGCGGGAGTTCATTAAGCTACAAAAGGAGTAGCTGCTGTAGCCGCGAGCCGGGCGAGCTAGCCTTAAGCCCATGAAGTGGCGCGCAGGGTTAGGCGGTATGCCGATGGCGCAAGCAAAACAATATTAATCTCCGCATAGCACGCGCACGAACTGGCCGAGTTCGCGTTGGCGGATGCGGCGAAAGCGTTCAGCATGCAGGATTTTTTGGATGTGGGTGATGGCCGCGTCGAGGTCCTGGTTGATGACCACGTAGTCATATTCCTCCCAGTGCGAAATTTCCTGGGTGGCTTTTGCCATGCGGGCGCGCACCACGGCGTCGCTGTCCTGCGCGCGCGAACGCAGGCGGCGCTCCAGCTCGTCGAGTGTGGGCGGCAAAATAAACACGCTCACTAAATCATCGCGGCAGCGTTGCGCCAACTGGCGCGTGCCCTGCCAGTCGATGTCGAACAGGACGTCGCGGCCGGATTCAAGCGCCTGCATGACGGCGGTTTTTGGGGTGCCGTAATGATGGTCGAACACGGTCGCATGTTCGAGCAATTCGCCGGCCGCGACCAATCGCTGGAATTCTGCCTCGTCGATAAAATGGTAATCGACGCCCTCGACTTCGCCCGGGCGCATGGGGCGGGTGGTGACGGACACCGACATCGCCACGTTTTTCTCGGCCGCCAGTAATTTGCGCGACATGGTGGTTTTGCCCGCACCCGAAGGTGAAGACAGCACAAACATCAGCCCACGCCGGGCCCCGCGTATCGACAGGTCATTCATGCAGGGAGGGTAAAGCAGCAGCGCGCCGAGTGGTAGTATTTTTTGTAGGCTTGGGCGGGAGGCCGTGGATTACTTGCGCACCGTGATGCGAATCTGCTGCGCTGCGGCGTGCTTAAACGTGAGCGTCACCGGGATGGTGTCGCCAATCGCGGGCGTGGTTTTCATGCCGATCAGCATGACATGCAACCCGTGCGGCGCGAAGGTGACGGGCTTGCCTGCGGGCAGCTCTACCGCCTCGACTTGCCGCATGCGCATCACGTCGCCGTCCATGGTATGCTCGTGCAACTCCACAGCGGCGCAGCAATCCGAACTGGCAGAAATAATGGCATCGTCGCGGTCGCTGACGGCGGTAAAGTACGCGACACCCGTGCTAGTGGGGCGCACGGGCGACCACGCTTGCGTGATGGTAACGCGGGCAACGGCTGCGTTACTGACAAGCAGTGCCAGTAGCAACACGGTACACATGCGCAGCTTATTTGACATAGTTATTCAGCCCTTCGAGTAATGCTTGCTCGGTGATGTTCGCGCCGAAATGGGTGAGGTAGGTGCCATCGGGCGCGACGAGGTAGAGGAAGCCGGAATGGTCCATGCTGTAACCCAGCGCCGATTTTTTGTCTTCGACCTTGCTGTAATAGACTTTGTAATGGTCGGCTGCGGTTTTAATTTGTGCGGGGGTGCCACTGAGGCCCACCACGCCCGGGCCAAAATGCGCCGCGTAGTCGGCCATGATTTTGGGCGTGTCGCGCTCGGGGTCGACGGTGATGAAGATGGGCACCACGCGCGCGGCTTTATCGTCCATCATGCCCAGCACATTTTGCACCAGCAGCAAGGTGGTTGGGCAAATGTCGGGGCAGTGCGTGAAGCCGAAATAGACCAGCATATATTTGCCCGCATAGTTTTTTTCGGTGACGGGGCCTTTTGCCGATTGCAGGCTAAAGCTTGTATCGAACAGCCCGCGCTCGCCCTGGTCGGTGTTACGGTGCAGCGAGCCGCTGCCAATCCACGCGACCAGCACCACAAGGGCGAGTACCGAGAAAATCCACGAGCCAAGAATTTTGTTCATGCGCTGCTGCTAGACCCGTCTGCGCTCCAAGTAAAATGAAACTACGATGACAACTTCTTTAACAGACGTTAAGCATTCTTAAAAACACTAGGCAATGCCTCGGTTTCATGTTACAATTCGCGAAAATAAAAAACGTTTGAGCTAGATGATTTATGGCGATTCTTGCCACCGGACTGCCCGTCAACACGGCCAGCAGCCTGCCACAGGCCGCGCCTGCAGCCGCGTCGACGGCGCTGCCGGGGCAAAATGTCTCTGTCGCCCGATTGATTCTGCCACAGGCCGTGACGGGCCCGGTCGCCAGCCAAGCTTTTTCCGCCAACATTGCACAGCCACCCAAACCGGTGATTCGTGGTGCCACGAACGCAGCCGCGAGCCCGCTTGCCGCGCAGTTTATTGCGCAGGACGCCGCGAATGACGACGAAACGCTTGCCATTTTCAACCCACCGCCACCGCCACCACCCGCGCCTGAAAGCGAAGCAAGAGCATTCATCGACACGCTGCGCCAGGCCCGGGGCGATGCGCCTTCTCCGGCAAACAACACCACGCCTGCCGCGACGCCGCCTGCCGCACCCAGCCCGGCATCCTTGGCCGCGCAGCCGATTCGTATCAACACCGCCGCGCTGTCGCAACCTGCGGCACCATCGCCCGCTTCGCTGCTTTCGCCCGCACCGCGCGTGAATAATGTAGTGCGTAAACCCGGCCTTGCCGATTCCACCGGGCCCGAAGCCTACCGCATCGCCAATATCCGCAATGACGGGCCGGCGACCAACCTGTTCGTGGTTGGTTAAGGCGCTAAGCGCATTGCGTTTGTCTGCCGATTCACGCTAAATGCGTTTCATGAAAATCACGATTCTAGGTGCGGGCGCTATGGGTTGCCTGATTGGCGGGCGCATGGTGGCGGCAGGCCACCCCGTCACATTCGTGGCGCGCGGCGCGCAGTTGGCGGCGCTGCAGCAAAGCGGGCTGACACTAGAAAGCCCCAACGAGCGCTGGCAAGGCCCCGTGAGTGCGACGGGTGATACGGCATCGCTTGGGGCTCAGGACACGGTGATTCTGACCTGCAAAGCCAACCAGCTGGAAGGCATGATGCCGCTTCTAGCGCCGTTACTCGGGCCCGACACAATGGTGGTGCCCGCGGTGAATGGCTTGCCATGGTGGTACTTTCAGAATCATGGCGGTGAGTTTGACGGGCGGCGGCTGGAAAGCCTCGACCCCACTGGCGCCATCGCGGCAGCGATCGCACCGCATCATATCGTCGGTTGTGTCAATTACCTCGCGGGCACGTTGATTCGCCCGGGCTACGTGCATTACGTGCCCGAGCTCGAGCGGCGTTTAGCGCTGGGCGAAATTGACGGCACCACGAGTGCACGCGTTGAGCGCCTGGCGGCGATGCTTGGCGATGCGGGGTTTGCCCCCGTGGTTACGCCCAACATCCGCGAGCCGATGTGGCATAAATTATGGGGCAACATCGCGTTCAACCCCATCAGCGCCCTCACGCATGGTACCATCGACCAACTCGCCGAGGACTACAACGACATCGACCTGCTCACTTCGGTGATGAACGAAGCGCGCAACATCGCCGATAAACTGGGCATTACACTTGCGCAAACCACCAAAAGCCGGGTGGCTGCCGCCGCCAAAATGCGCGGTCACAAAACCTCGATGCTGGTGGATTTAGAACAGGGGCGCGCGTGCGAAATTGAAGCCATCGTGGGCGCCGTGCGCGAAATCGGCAAGTGGATGGAGGAATCAACGCCGTATCTCAACGCGCTTTATTCGCTGGTGAAACTGAAAGCGCAGTTTTATCGCGCCAGTGTTTCCGGCGACACCCACACATAAGCGCCGCTGGTGAGTTCGGGAGCAGGGATTTCAGCCAGCGTTGTTTTCATCGCTTCCACATAATTAGCCATGGTTTTTAAGTGCGCCACGTTGCCGTCAGCCACCGTGCCATACAGGTTGCGCGCGAGTGCGGCTTCGAGTGCCACCCGCTCAGTCACGAGGCTGTAAGCCTGCAAGCGCCCATGATAGGCGCGGCCCATCGCTTTCATGCGCTTGCTCACGCCGGTGTCCGACACGCCGATTTCGCGCAAACTGCGGTCCATGTCGGCAATGAAAATTTCGCTTAGACCCCGCGCAAATTCCGGCGCGTCGAGCCGCAGGCGGTATTGCAGCAAAAACAAATGCAGCACGATCATTTCAAAGCGGCCATCGAGCGTATCGGGCACCGCTAATGTTTCATAGAAAAAGGGATGTCGCGCCTGCGCCACCAATGCTATATAGGTGACGGACGCGGCCGGATTAGGGGCGGCGGGTAACAATTTTTTTAGTGCGCGGAGCATGGTGCCTTCTTTCGTTCGTTGCCTTCTTCTTAGCAGCATTGCGGCCTGCCTCGCAAGCTGCTCGCCGATTGTCGATGTGCGTGGCCACGGTACCGAAGACGCCGATTTCAGCCAGGTAATTCCCGGCCAAACCCAGCAAGACGACGTGCGTGCGCTGTTTGGCAGCCCCAGCGCCCAATCGAGTTTTGGCGACCCTACGTGGTACTATATCACGCAGAAGAAAGAGCGGCGGGGCGTTCTCGCGGTCGAAGTGACCGAACAGCATGTGACGGAAATTCGTTTCGACGATAAAAAAACCGTGGCGGAAGTGAAAGAGTACACGCGGGAAGACGGCAAGGAAGTGCAGATCGTGAACAAAGAAACGCCGAGTGAGGGGCAGCATCTGGGCTTTTTCGAACAGCTGCTGGGCAATTTCGGCCGCTTCGGCACCCCTGGCCGCGGCATCGACCCGCGCGATTTAGGCCGCTAAGCGTGCTCGAAGCCGGCGGGCAACGGCATCATGGCCCCCGCGGCGTCGCGTAGCGTGACGCCAGAACCTACTGTCACGTGCCCAATGCGTGAAATAGCGACACCCAGATTTTGCGATAGTTGCTGCAGCGTTTGTTCGGCGTCCTTAGGGGCGGTGAACAGCAGCTCGTAATCGTCGCCGCCGCCGAGGTGATTCCAAAAATCCGGGTGGTCGCGGTAGGGCATTGCTTCGGCTGATAGCGGAATAGCCTCGGCGGATATTTCAAGCGCCACGTCGCTGTTACCCGCCAGTTGCACCGCGTCGGCAAACAGTCCGTCAGAAATGTCGATGGCGGCGGAGGCGACGCCGTGCAGTGCTTGGCCCAGCGCCAGCCGCGGCTCGGGCGCAAAATAACGCTCGCTGAGAAAACCGTTCGCAAGTTTGCCATGATGGAATGCCAGCGAAGCGTCGCCAATGGTGCCACTGACATAGAGTGCATCGCCCATCCGCGCACCGCTTTGCAGCAGAATTTTCTCGGCGAGACCAAAACAGGTCATGCCCATGTGAATGGGGCCGGGGCCACTGGTCGAATCGCCGCCCACCAGCACCAGCCCGTAGCGCGATTGTTCCACCGCGAGCGCTGCCGCAAAATCTGCAAACCACGCATCCGGCAGGCCGGGGATGGTGTGGGCGTTCAGGGTATAGCGCCACGGTGCTGCTCCCATGGCGGCAAGGTCCGACAAATTGCGGCGCATCAGTTTTGTAGCAATTTGCGTGGGCTTCGCCCCGGCTACAATATGCGTGCCGACGATAACGCTGTCGGTAGTGACGATGAGTTTTTTGCCGGGTGGGACATCGAGCGCAGCCGCGTCGTCGTGCAAATGGAAACTTCCGGGTTCGCCTGCCGTGAGCGGCGCGAAGTAACGCGCGATGCGCGCCCGCTCAGCCATGCAGCGCGTCGAGCAGCAGGTTGAAGGCTTTGTGCGCGTAGGCCACTTCTTCGTCGGTGGTGATTTGGGCGGCGACTTCGGTATATTCCTCGACCAGCGTGGCGCGTTTGCGGGTGGGGTAGGCGAGTGACTCCGCCGCGCAGGCGCGTAAGGTAGAAAGCAGCGGCAAACTCATGCGCGACTTTTTCCAGTGCGGTAAAATCATGGTGTCGATCACGGTTTCAATCCGCTCGGCATGTTCCTGCGCCGATTCGATGAGGGCGTTGAGCAGCGCCTGCTCGGGCTGAATCACGTTCGGCAAATCATCGACCTGATTGGCACGGCTGTCGGCCCAGCTTTGCAGCAGGCGTTGCGCCAAAATGGCCGGAATGGTTTTTTGCTCCATCAACGCTTCGGAATACAGGGCCTGGGCGGCGGCTAAGCGCGAAGCGCGTTTGCGTAGCAGCGAAGTGCGGGGGGCGGCGGTGGTGTTCATGTGGTTTCCAATGCAAAAGCGCGGCGCAGTTCCAGCATGCGCAGGGCCGCGCTTGCAGCCTCGCCGCCCTTGTTGCCTTGCGCCAAATCAGCACGCAGTTGCGCCTGTTCAAGCGTTTCGCAGGTGAGAATGCCGTAACCGATGGCGAGATGTTTTTGTACGGCGAGGTCCTGCAACCCGCGCGCCGATTCGCCGCAGACATAATCGTAGTGCGAGGTCTCGCCGCGAATCACGCAGCCGAGCGCCACGTAAGCGCTGTAGCGTTCGGCCGTTGCGGCCATGGAAATGGCGCCCGGAATTTCAAAGCAGCCGGGCACGGTAATCATTTCTGCCGTAAAGCCCGCCGCGTAAATCGCAGCCGTCGCACCGCTCACCAGCGTTTCGGTGATCGCCTGATAATAAGGCGCGACGACGAGTAGAATCGGTTTCATGCCACCTCGATGGGAATATGCCCGGCGATCTGTAGCCCATAGGCTTCCAAACCGACAATCATTTTTGGCGTATTCGTCAGCAATGTCATGTCGCGCACGCCGAGATCGACCAGAATTTGTGCGCCAATGCCGTAATCGCGTAAAATGGGCGACGATGGCGGTTCACCGCGCTTGAGCTTCAGTCCGTCGGACGCCGCCGTCGCACGCGGTTCGCGCAGCAGCACCACCACGCCGGAACCGGCGCGATCAATCATTCGCATTGCCTGATGCAGCACGCCGCCACGCCCATGCGAAATATCGCCCAGCACATCGTGCAACACATCCATCGCATGCATGCGCACCAGGGCAGGGCCCTCGGCCCCAATAGTGTTTTTGATGAGTGCTAAATGCTCGGCGTAGCCCGGGCTCTGCGCGTAGGCGATGCAGTGCCAATCGCCGGCGTGGCGGGTGGAGAGTGTGCTCTCCACGATGCGGGTCACCAGCTTTTCGGCGCGGCGGCGGTAGCTGATGAGGTCGGCGATCGTGCCGATTTTGAGATCGTGCTCGGCTGCGAATTGCAACAAATCCGGCAGGCGCGCCATGGTGCCGTCGTCGTTCATGATTTCGCAAATCACGCCCGCAGGGGTCAGGCCCGCAAGCCGCGCAATATCCACCGCCGCTTCGGTATGCCCGGCGCGTACCAGCACGCCGCCCGCGCGTGCTTCGAGTGGAAAAATATGTCCTGGGCTGCCGATGTCCGACGCAAGCGCGGTGGGGTTGCTGGCGGCTGCAATGGTGCGCGCGCGGTCGGCGGCGGAAATGCCGGTGGTAACGCCTTCGCGCGCTTCGATCGACACGGTGAAAGCCGTGGCGTGGCGGCTCGCGTTGTGGCGCGCCATCGGGGGCAGGCCGAGGCGCTCAACCTGCGATTTTTCGAGCGCGAGGCAAATTAATCCACGTGCGAATTTCGCCATGAAATTCACCGCATCTGCGTCGGCGAACTGGGCGGGGATTACAAGGTCGCCCTCGTTCTCGCGGTCTTCGTCATCGACCAGCACGACCATGCGGCCTAGCTTCGCATCGGCGATGATGTCCTCGATGGGCGAAAGCTCTGTCACGCGGTTTTCTCCGTCAGCCGCGCCACATAGCGTGCTAGCAAATCGACTTCGAGATTGACCCGCTCGCCCACTTGCAGTTGGCTGAAGCCGGTTTCCTTCTGGGTGTGGGGAATGATGTTCACGCTGAAGCGGTTCATCGTCACTTGATTCACCGTGAGCGACACACCATCAAGCGTGACCGAGCCTTTGGGCGCGATGAATTTGGCGAGGCCCGGGGGCACTTCAAAATCCCAGCGCACCGAATCGCCTTCGGGCGCTTGGGCAGCGGCGCGCGCCAGCCCGTCAACATGGCCCGAAACAAAATGGCCGCCGAGCGAATCGCCGATTTTCAGTGACGGCTCAAGGTTGAGGCGTGTGCCCACTTTCCAATCACCCGCGTTACTGCAGCGCAGGGTTTCTTCCGACACGCTGACTTTAAATTCGTGGCCCGCGAGTTTGATGGCCGTCAGGCAAATGCCGTTGCAGGCGATGGAGTCGCCAATTTCAACTGCAAACGGCTCGGCCATGGCAATCGCAAAAATGCGGTCGCCGCGTTGGTCGACGCGGCGGATTTCGCCCTGGGTGCGGATTAGTCCGGTAAACATGATTTTAACTCGTAACGTTCATACATATCGGAGCCGAGGGGCTGGTGATGCACCAAACCCAAAGGCTGAACCGCTTGCAGCGCCGTATCTAGTGCAATCGGCGCGGCTTGGCCAGTATTTCCAAAACGCATCGGCGCGCGGTACCAATGCAGCGTGTCGACACAGCGCGCCCCCATGAATGCCGCCGTGAGTGCTGCCCCGGCTTCAACCAGCACACGGTTGAGGCCTTGTGCTGCGAGTAAGGTGAGGATGGCGCGCGGGTCAGCCAAGGTTTCCACCACCTGGAGCACCACGCCGCGTTCGCGAAGTTCGGTGGCGTGGCTGGCGTTGTGCTCCACCGCCTCGGCGGTGGTGAGCAACCAGAGCGGATGTTGTTCCGCCGTGCGCACGAGTTGGCAATGTAGCGGCAGTTGCAGATTGCGATCGACGACAACGCGTATGAGGTTGGGGCGCGTGATGCCCAGTAACCGCACGGTGTAAAGCGGGTCGTCAGCGAGCACGGTGCCGATGCCGGTGACCACCGCATCATGCGTGGCACGCAGCATGTGCCCATGGGCGCGCGCTTGTTCGCCGGTCAGCCAGCGATGCACTCCAGCAGGGTCGGCAATATGGTTATCGCGCGAGGTCGCGATTTTCAGCGACACTTCCGGCAAGCCATGGCGCACGCGGCGGAAGAAACCGCGATAGAGAGATGTGAGTGGTGAGTGGTGGGTGGTGGGTGGTGTAGTTTCCACACCCGCTGCTTTTAGCATCGCCGCGCCGCGACCGTTAACACGCAGGTCGGGGTCCTCGTACCCAAACACGACCCGCGTCACACCTGCATCAATCAGCGCCTGCGCGCAAGGCGGGGTGTGGCCGTGATGGGCGCAGGGTTCAAGCGTGACATAAGCCGTGGCCCCGCGTGCCGCATCGCCCGCGAGTGCGAGCGTCTGCGTTTCCGCATGGGGGCGGCCGCCGTCCGCCGTGTGGGCGACGGCAATCACCACTCCGTTTTTCACTAGCACGCAGCCGACCGATGGATTGGGCCATGTGCGGCCAAGGCCGCGGCTGGCCATGCGTTGCGCGTGGAGAAGGAAGCGATGGTCGGTTGTCTGGGTCATGCCTATTTCAGAGTGATCGTACTATCGGTGCGTAGCGCTTTACGGCGCGAGCCGCGAGCGTTAGCGAAGCGAGGGGGCATGGGGGGACTTGTGCCCCCATCGCACCGCAGGTGCACTTAAAGTTTATCTACGAACTTCTCGAAATCCTCAGCATCCGAGAAGGCGCGGTAGACGCTGGCGTAGCGGATGTAGCCGACGGCATCGAGTTTTTTCAGCTCGGCCATCACCAGCGAACCGATGCGTTGCGTGGGGATGTCGGACTCGCCTTCGCTTTCCAGTTTTTGCACAATGCGGTTGATGGCCATTTCCACCATGTCGGCATCCACCGGGCGTTTGCGCAGGGCAATCGCCATCGATTTGGCGATTTTCTCGCGGTCGAACAGTTTTTTCTCGCCAGTCGATTTCACTACCGTGAGTTCGCGCAACTGCACACGCTCGAACGTGGTGAAACGCGAGTTGCACTCGGGACAAAAACGCCGACGTCGAATCGACGAACCGTCCTCACTCGGACGGCTGTCTTTCACTTGCGTGTCTTCGTGATTACAGAAAGGACAATGCATGAGAGCCTATAGGTTACAGGTTTCAGGTTTAAGCGTTGTCAGAAAAACCAGTTTTGTCATGCCAGCGAATGCTGGCATCCAGTGCGATGCGTCTGCATCGCAAGATTTTTTAAAGAAGCTGGATGCCAGCATTCGCTGGCATGACAGTGTGATAAGCATAGTTTCTAAAGCTCTCATCTGCGGCCTATCTGCTGTTAGCTATAAATCGGAAACTGGTCCGTCAGCGCGCGGACTTTCGCTTTGGTGGTGGCTTCAACCGCAGCATTCGCGGCGACATCTTCCGGGTTTTTTGAAAGACCATCGAGCACGTCGCCGATGAGTTGGCCGACGGTTTCGAACTCGCTTGTGCCGAAGCCGCGCGTGGTGCCGGCGGGCGTGCCGAGACGCACGCCGCTGGTTACGAACGGGCTTGCGGGGTCAAACGGAATGGCGTTTTTGTTGCAGGTGAGGCCCGCGCGCTCGAGGCTCGCTTCCGCCGCTTTACCGGTGAGGTTTTTGGGGCGCAAATCGACCAGCACGAGGTGATTGTCGGTGCCGCCCGATACGATATTCAGGCCGCGTGCTTTCAATACTGCCGCCAGCGCGCGTGCGTTATCAACCACGGCCTGCGCGTAAATTTTGAAGCCGGGCTCGAGCGCTTCCTTGAACGCGGTGGCTTTACCCGCAATCACATGCATCAGCGGGCCGCCTTGAATGCCCGGGAAAATCGCGCCGTTGATGGCCATCTCGAGCGTTTGGTCTTTGCCCATCATGGTTTTACCGACGATCAGTTCGGGACAGTTGGACAAGATCATGCCACCGCGCGGACCGCGCAGCGTCTTGTGCGTCGTGGTCGTTACTACATGCGCGTGGGGCAGGGGCGAGGGGTAGGAACCACCGGCCACAAGGCCCGCCACATGCGCCATGTCGACCAGCAAATAGGCGCCCACCGCGTCGGCAATCGCACGGAAACGTGCCCAGTCCACCACGCGCGGATAGGCGCTGAAACCAGCGATGATGAGTTTAGGTTTGTGTTCTTTCGCGAGTAGCTCAATTGCGTCGTAATCGAGCAAATGGGTGTCTTCGCGCACGCCATATTGCACGGCGTTGTAAATTTTGCCCGACTGGTTGACGGACGCGCCATGGGTGAGGTGGCCGCCGGAAGCGAGGCTCTGGCCCAGAATCGTGTCGCCGGGTTTGATGAGAGCATTGAACACGCCTTGGTTGGCCTGAGAGCCAGAGTTGGGCTGCACGTTGACATAGGCGCAGTTGAACAGTTTTTTCGCGCGGTCGATCGCCAGTTGCTCGGCCACGTCGACATATTCGCAGCCGCCGTAATAGCGCTTGCCGGGGTAGCCTTCGGCGTATTTGTTGGTGAGCACGGAACCTTGGGCTTCCAGCACCGCGCGGCTGACGATGTTTTCACTCGCGATGAGTTCGATTTGGTGTTGCTGGCGCGCCAGCTCATGCTCCATCGCGGCGAATAATTCGCGATCGGCGTTCGCAAGCGGCGTGGTGAAAAATCCGGTGTTCATCATGTCCTCAATTTTGCGGGCGGTGTTGGTCATTTCTGGTCACTCGTTGTTGGTTGTTCGTTGTTAGTCAATTTTGTCATTCTCAGCGAAGCGAAGAATCTCTTTTCGTGAGATCCTTCACTTCGTTCAGGATGACGATTCATGCCAATTTCTCGACACGGGCGGCATGCCGCCCGCCTTCGAATTTGGTGGTTAAAAACCGCTGCACGCATTCTTTTGCTTCGAGCTCACCGATGAGGCGTGCACCGAGGCAGAGAATATTCGCGTTGTTGTGCGCGCGCGACAGCTCGGCGGCAAGGCCGCTGCTGCACAAAGCGGCGCGGATGCCGGCGTGACGGTTGGCGGCGATGGAGATGCCGATGCCGGAGCCGCAGATGGCGATGCCGAATTGCGCGCGCCCATCGTGCACGGCTTTGGCGATGAGGTGGCCGTAATCGGGGTAGTCGACGGCGTCGGGCTGGTTCGTGCCTAAATCGAGCGGGGTGAAGCCGCACGCGGCCACCACTTCCAGCAGCGCGTTTTTCAGCGCGAAGCCGGCATGGTCGTTCGCCAGTGCCACAACTGCATTCATTCAAACCCAACCGATGCATTTTTCATCACGCGCCACCTTATTGGATAGCGTCGACCTACTACATCTAGTAGTAAGGTAGGCGTGTCATGCCATGAAAGGCCAAGCAAAGCAACCGCAAACCTAAGGAATCCTCTGCATGTTGCAGCAAATGCCGACGCCGCTGCTCTATGGGTTGGTGACGATCGTGGGGGCCGCGATTGGCTCGTTCATCACCTTGATTACTTACCGCCTGCCGCGCGACGAGCCGGTGGGCATGACGCGGTCGCGCTGCCCGGCCTGCTTCACCACACTGGGCGTACGCGATTTATTTCCGGTGCTGTCGTGGGTGCTTGCCCGCGGTCGTTGCCGGCATTGCCAGGTAAAAGTGAGTGCCCGTTATCCGCTGACGGAGTTGGCCTGCGCGCTGGGTGGCCTATTCGTCGTCATCCATTATGGCCCGACGCTGGAAGCGCTTGCTATCGCCGGGTTATGGTGGTCGATCGTGGCGCTCACCGTGACCGACCTCGAGAATTACATCATCCTCGACGAGGTGCAAATCAGCATCGGCGTGTTTGGTGTTTTGTATGGATATGCACGCAATGTGGATGCGGCCGACGCGGCGATAGCCGCATGCGCTGGAGCGGCGATTGGGCTGACGTTAAAATATGGCTTTTTGTACTTACGCAACAAGGACGGGCTGGGGCTCGGCGATGTAAAATTTCTCTTTGTCGCTGGTGTCTGGCTGGCCAGTGCGGCAAATTTTATTCCGTTCCTGTTTTATTCCGGGCTCATGGGCATTGTTTTTGGAACGGTGTGGCAACGGCTCACCGACAATGCACGATTCCCGTTCGGTCCGGCACTCGCCGCGTCGCTCCTGTTATGCGTAGTGTCGCCACAAACTGCGGCAGGATTTTGGCAACTTTATGGGCTGTTGCGTTAAAGTTGCACTGCGCGAAAATCGCACGCGACGGTGGATGACGGAGACAAACATCTTGTGGTGGCAAAGCGTTGTTGTTACCACCAATAGATAGTTACGCCATATGGGGGATCAATGCGACGGACGCTGAACGTTGGGAAAATGATGGTCCTGACTGTGGCCGCCTTGGCGCTTTCGTCCTGTTCATTTTTCGACTCGTTCGTGCCGAAAAAAGATGCCAAAAGTGACGTCATCGACCGCCAACAGGGCCTCACCACCGATGATTTCCGTGACCTGAACAACGCCGATAAACTGCTCGACGAAAAAGCGCCGGTAAAAACCACCGCCGTATTGGGCGCCCCGCCGCTGCCAGATCTGGCCCAAGTCCTCGCCGCCCCGCGACCGCCGAAGGTTGCAAATGCCAAACTCGTCACCCTCGCTGTAACCGAAGATGTGCCCTTGCGCGATGTGCTGTTCGAGCTGGGCCGTTTGGCCAAGGTAGACATTGAGGTTGGCAGTGGGCTCGATAAAACCGGCATCAATCTGCGCGCGACGGACCAGCCATTCAACGAAGTGATTGAGCGCATCGCCGATCTCGGCGGTTTGCGCTACAGCGTGAAGGGCGATTCCATCCGTGTTGAGCGCGACACCCCCTATATTAAAAACTACTCGCTCGACTTTCTGAATCTGGTGCGCTCCAGCACCTCAACCTACTCGCTCCAGACCGGGATTCTGTCGGGCGGTGGTGGCGGTGGTGGTGGCGGCGGTGGCGGCGCAGCTGCTGGCGGCGGTGCGGCTGGTGGCGGCGGTGCGGCTGGTGGAGCTGCAGGTGGCGGCGGTGGCGGCGGGGTGGGAACCTCCAACTCGAGCAGCAATATCACGAGCCAAGCAGAGAGCGACTTGTGGTCGTCCCTTGAAGCATCGGTGAGCGAAATTCTGGCCCAAACCGGCGGCGCTGCTACTGCGAGCGCGTCAGGGGCAGCGGGTGCGCCTGCTGCAGCCGCGGTTGGTGCTACAGGCGCAGTAGGTGCAGCAGGTGCGGCGGGGGCAGGCGGTGCGTCTTCAGGCCTCGTCATCAACCGTCAGGCGGGTGTTTTGTCGGTGAACGCTACCGAGCGCCAGCATGAAATGATCAAGCGCTTCCTGTCGTTGATGAGCCGCAACTCCTCGGCGCAAGTGTTGATTGAAGCAAAAATTGTTGAGGTGGCGCTATCGGACCAGTTTTTGTCGGGCATCAACTGGTCCAAACTGATCGGCGACGTCGGCGGAAACCGTTTGCGTTTGGGCAATTTCCAGCCGCTTGGCCTTGAAACACTGGCGCTTAGCGCCACCGGGATTAATGGCGGATCGGACTCGAGCAACGCCATCTCGTTCGGCCTCGAAGGCGGCGATCTCGATGCCGTGCTGTCGCTCACCCAACGCTTTGGCACTACCCGCACCCTGTCCAGCCCGCGTTTGTCGGCCATTAATAACCAGCAGGCAGTACTCACTTTTGCCCGTAACGTGGTATTCTTTAACTGTACCGCCACACCGCCCACGCAGCAAAGTGTAGGTACGGGCGGCAACAGCACTGTGGATACGCAACCGACAGTGGACTGTAACCAGAACACGGTGCCGATCGGCATTATTCTGAGTATCCTGCCGTCGGTGAATCTCGACACGCAGGAGATTACTTTAAGTGTGCGGCCTACGCTTACCCGCCAGGTCGACACGGCGGTCAATCCTGAAACGGGTTATATCCGCTCGCTGATTGCCAACTCAGCAGCCACTTCGAACATTACCATCCCCGATATTACGGTGCCGGTGATTGAAGTACGCGAGCTTGATTCCGTGATGAAGGTACGTTCGGGCGGCGTGATGGTCATCGGTGGCCTGATGGAAGATACCAGCCGCAATCAGGACGACGGAGTTCCCGGCCTTTCCGAAGCGCCAATATTTGGCAATTTGTTCAAAGCCCGCAGTGAAAACTCCCGTAAGTCGGAGCTGATTGTGTTCATCAAAGCCACCATCGTCAATCCCGATGGCAGCGCCACAGCGGTTGACCGTGCAATCTATCAAAAATACAGTACCGACCCGCGCCCCATTTTCCCGAAAAAGTAAGCCCGAACTATGCTCAGCAATATTCGCTACGTCCTGTTGACCGCCACCCGCGACCGGCTGTTCTTCGGGCTGGTGGTGGGGGTGCTTGCGGCGGCGTATATCTCGAGCGTGCTGGGTTCGACCGCCATGCTCGAGCCGGAGCAGATGACGCTGTCGTTCACCGCCGCATCGGCCCGGGTCATCCTCATGGTCGGGATGATTGTGTTTATCGGCTTTCACATGCGCAACGCGTTCGACGCGCGTGAGATCGACGTGCTACTGTCGCGTCCGATTTCGCGCACCACGCTGGTGCTGTCTTATTGGTTCGGGTTCGCGGCCGTCGCCACGTTGCTGGTGCTGCCCACGGTGATACTGGTCGCCATCCTTGGCACGTTGAACACCACCGGGTTTTATTTGTGGAGTGTCAGCTTGCTGCTCGAGTCGTGGCTGGTGGTCTCCATCGCGTTGTTTGCAGCACTTACCATGCGCAGTGGGGTGGGCACGGTGCTGTCGTCGCTGGCGATTTACACCCTGTCGCGGATGATGGGATTTTTTATCGCCACGACCAATACCGGCAGTCTGTTTCAATCCGCCGAAATTAACTTCGGCGCCCGCTGGGCGATGAAAATTATCTCCGTCGTCGTGCCGCGCCTCGACTTTTACGCCAAAAGCAACTGGCTGATTTACGGTGCCAAGTCGTTTGACGATTTGAACCTGTTCCTGCTGCAATCGGCGGTGTTCATCCCGTTACTGGTCGCCGCTTCGGTGATCGATTTTCAGCGCAAGCAGTTCTGACATGGCGACGGCCACTTCCATAGGTAGCCGTCCCGGATTTCGCGCCGCCATCGGCGTGTTCGCATTGTTTCTAGGACTGCAAGGCCTCTTCTGGAACCACAGCCGCGACGTGATGCCGCAAATGGGCATTGTGGCCGACGTGCCGGGCGAACGCACCGTGCGCGCGTTGTCGTTCGGCGACGAAGAAGCGTTTTTCCGCCTGCTGTCGCTGAACATCCAAACCTTCGGCGATACGTTCGGCCGATTCACGGCGCTGTATAAATACGATTTCAATAAACTCTATCACTGGTTTCATTTGCTCACCCGGCTCGACGACCAGTCGAATTACCTGCCGGCCATGGCGAGCTATTATTTCAGCCAGACACAAAACCCCGCCGACGTGCGCTATGTGGTCGATTTTCTCGACGAATATACCGATGGCCGTGGACGCGAGAAATGGTGGTGGGTGGTGCAGGCCATTTATTTGGCGCAGCATAAAATGCACGACCTCGATCGCGCGCTTGCGCTTTCGCAGCGACTCGTGGGCCAGCGCGATATTCCCATCTGGGCGCAGCAAATGCCTGCCTTCATTCACGAAGAGCGCGGCGAGTTCGGCGATGCGCTCGGCATCATCGAAGACATCGTAAAGCACCCCGAAACCTACTCCAAGGGTGAGCTGAACTTCATGCGCTACTTTATCGACGAACGCTTAGGCAAGCTCGACAAGGTACAAAAAGAACTCGACGCCATCGCCGCCGAAAAAGCAACCAAGCCGGATGTCGAACGCCCAAACGGCCCGCCGTCGGATGTGGGCGCGCCGACTGCTCCGGGCATTCCTCAATAGCCTACGCGCTCGATTTTTTCGCCGTGCCGTAGGTGTGCGCCTCACCCGGGAATACGCCTGTGCGCACTTCGGCGGCGTAACGCGCCGCAGCGTCGGAGATGGTTTCACGCAGATTCGCATACTGTTTCACAAAGCGCGGGCTGCGTTCGAACATGCCCAGCATGTCGTCGACCACGAGCACCTGCCCGTCGCACTCGGCCGAAGCGCCAATGCCGATGGTGGGGATGGAAATGGTACGGGTGATTTCAGCTGCAAGCGATTCAACCACGCCTTCAAGCACCACGGCGAATGCGCCCGCCTCGGCTACGGCGCGCGCGTCTTTCAGGATGCGGGCGTGGCTAGATAACTCGCGCCCCTGGGTTTTGAAGCCGCCTTGCTGGTTAAAATGCTGCGGCATCAACCCCACATGGGCCATCACGGGAATGCCGCGCGCGCTGAGATAGGCGATGGTGTCGGCCATTTCGGCCCCGCCCTCCAGCTTCACACAGGCGGCACCGGTTTCCTTCAGCACCCGGCTGGCACTCATAAACGCTTGCTCCGGCGAAGCCTGATACGAGCCAAAGGGTAAATCCACAATTACCACGGCGTGGCGGGCGCGGCGGACGACTGCCGCGCCATGCGCGATCATCAGCTCGAGCGTGACGGGCAGGGTGGAATCGAACCCATACACCACCATGCCGAGCGAATCGCCGACCATCAGCATGTCGCAATGCGCGTCGAGTAATTCGGCCATTGGCGCGGTATAGGCGGTGAGGACGACGATTTTCTCACGGCCTTTGGCGGCGCGGATTTCGGGGATGCTACGCGGCTTGGTCGCCGGTGTTGTCTGATGCGACATGCGCGGTCTCCTGTGGTTGCTGCCCCCAGTTCGGGGGCGCTTTGGGTATCATAATCGTGACCGAAGTGCCAACATGCAATTCGGATTCAATGATGAATGTGCCGCCCATCGACTCGACGAATTTCTTGGCCAGTGGCAAGCCCAGGCCGGTGCCTTCATATTTGCGCGACAAGGCGGAATCGACCTGGCCGAACGGCGTCATCACCCGGCTGATGTCTTTGGGTGCGATGCCGATGCCGGTATCTTTCACCTGAATCGCCAATGCGTGCGTTACCACATCGGTCCAGGCGTGGCAGCGCACTTCGCCACCGGCCGGGGTAAATTTCACCGCATTGCTGAGCAGATTGAGCAGCACCTGCTTAAGTTTTTTTGCATCGGTGACAATCACCAAATGCTGCGTTGGAATATCTTCAACCAGTGTGATCTGGCCTGCCTCGGCGCGCGGCAGCACCATGCGCAAGCTATTGCGAATGACTTTGCTCGCGTCGGTTTCCGCCCACTCGATTTGCAGTTTGCCCGCTTCCGCCTTCGAGAAATCGAGAATGTCGTTGATCAAGCTGAGCAGGTGCTTGCCCGAGGCATAAATATCCTCGATGTAATCCTGATACACCTTCTCAAGCTTCTGTTTCGCCTCGGCCTTGATGATTTCGGAAAATCCGATGATGGCGTTCAGTGGCGTTCGCAGCTCGTGGCTGACGCTGGCGAGGAACTGGGACTTGTCACGGCTTTGTGCCTCGGCCTGAGCGGCCGCTGCAATCAGTTCGAGATTGACTTCGTGCTGCTTGGCGATGATGGCCTCGGCGCGGCTGGCGGTGAAGGTGAGTACCGTAATCAGCACCGCAAACGTGCCCACCATAATGCCGATGATGAGGTATTGGGTGAATTGCAGTTCATCCCATTGTGGCCCGATATCAACGTAAAGTTCGACATCCGCGTCCGGCGTTTTGGTGCCGGGATGCAGGATGGGAACCAGTACCTGCACCATCACGCGCGGTTCGCTGGCGTTTTCACCCGCGGCAAAATACACGTCCTTGAGCAACCGGCTGGTCGCTTTGCCCTGACTCAGGCTCTGGATATCGAACAGGCCGACGCGAATCCCCTCACTCATGACATTGACGGCGGTTGAGCCATAATACAGCCGGGTGACGTCGGGCGAAAAAATGGTGATTTTACTGATCGGCTGGCCCTGAAAGAATTTTTGCGTTTCGCCGGTGAAGGCCGGGTCCATCGCCCCGATGCGGCCGCTGAGTAAATCGCCCGCATAGCGCGCCCAGACAGTGTTGGCGTAGCTTGCGGTGGTGGCGACGGCCTGCGCGCTGGTAAGTTCCAGCAATTCGCGCTCTTTTACCTGGCGAAAATAGATACTGAGTGTCAGCGATCCCACGATCACCAACAGCAAGCTAATTAACGCGAAATAGCGTAAATACGAGAACATAAAGCGATATTACTCGGGCACCGTGTGAAGATAAAGCAATGTCTTTGCCCCAAGGCCAAAGGCTTGCAGAATACATCCCCCGTGGCGTTCTTGCATCCGGCGCTTGACAGGCACGCCCGGGGGGCTTACAAGCCCCGTTCTTTACAAAAACACTAAGGAGCGCGTGATGAAACGCACGTACCAGCCCAGCAAAATCGTTCGCAAGCGCCGTCATGGCTTCCGCGCCCGTATGGCCACCGTCGGCGGCCGCAAGGTTATCGCCTCGCGCCGCGCCAAGGGCCGTAAGGTCCTCAGCGCCTAGCCGCGAATTGAGCGCATGGCGCTCGCGCCCAGCATCCCCCTGACAACGCTTAAGAATCGCGCGGACTTCCTGCGCCTGCGCCGTGGGCGGAAATTTGTCAGCCCTTTTTTTATCCTGCGTTATGCACCTTCGAATGTACCCAATCCCGGCGCGCGTGTGGGTTACACCGTTACTACTAAATGCGGCAATGCGGTGGTGCGCAACCGCATCAAGCGGCGCCTGAGGGCGCTGGTGCGCGAGCTGTTCCCCGGGCTAGCAAGTGCAGGCTACGATTACATTTTTATCGCGCTTGAGAAATCGCAGGTGGAACATGTGCCGTTCGACCTGTTGCGCACCACGATGCGTGAAGCGCTGGACTATGCGGGAAAGCACCCGTGAAACGGCTGGTCACATCCGTGCTACTGGGGCTGATTCGCGCGTATCAATTGCTGCTGTCGCCCTGGCTGCCGCGCGCGTGCCGCTACCTGCCCAGCTGCTCGGATTATGCCGTGGAAGCTATCGCCCGACATGGGGCTTGCGCGGGCGGCGCGCTTACCCTAAAACGCCTTGCCCGTTGCCGCCCCGGCGGTGGTTCGGGCCACGATCCCGTGCCCGAAAAGCTACCCGAAAAGTGAGTCCATGCAGCCCCAAACACCCAATGCCCCCGATTTACGTAACCTGATTATCGCGATTGGTGCCGCCACCATCATCATGCTCGGCTGGCAGTATTTTTACGAACGCCCGCGCCTGCAGGCGGTGGCCGTTGCACAGAAAGCCGCGGCCAAGTTAGAAGCGTCGCACAAGGCGGAAGTGACGCCCGTAGCGCCACCCGCCCATACCGATACGGCCACGGAACCCACCGGCCCGCGCATTCGCATCAACAGTGCGGCATTGCATGGCAGCATCGCCCTGCATGGCGCGCGGTTCGACGATTTAACCCTCGCCCAGTATCACGAAACCACCGAGCCCGCTTCGCCCGAAGTGCGCCTGCTCAGCCCGGCGACGGCCGACACGGCGTATTTCAGTGAAATCGGCGTGCTCCCCGCTGACACAGACGTGCGCGTGCCGGATGCCAACACCCAATGGCAAAGCGACAGCACCGAACTGACGCCCGAGCGCCCCGTCACCCTCCGCTGGAATAACGGTGCGGGCCTGACGTTCGAGAAAAAAATCGCGCTCGACACGCATTATTTATTCACCATCACCACCACGGTGAAAAACACGGGCGCGAAAGCGGTGACGTTGTACCCCTACGCACTCGTCAGCCGTAACTACACCGATACGGGCTCACACACCTACTTCATGCATGAAGGTCCGCTCGGCGTGGTGCGTAATGCGCTGGAAGACATCACCTACAAAAAATTGCGCGAAGACGGCCCGCAGAAATTCGAGAACACGCCAGGCTGGATCGGCATGACCGATAAATACTGGCTGGCAGCCGTTATTCCCGAGAAGGAAAGTTTCGACGCGGGCTTCAAGCATTTCAAGCGCGGCGAGCATGATGCCTACCAAAGCGACCTGCGCGGCGAACCGCTGGAAATCGCACCGGGCACCACCACCGATTTCACCATGCATCTGTTCGCGGGCGCCAAGGAAGTAAAACTGCTCGACGCGTACCGCGCACAATTCAACATCCCGCTGTTTGATCGCGCGGTGGATTTTGGTTCATTGTACTTTCTAACAAAGCCGTTCTTTCTGGCGCTCAATTACTTCCACTCGCTGTTTGGCAATTTCGGCATCGCTATTTTGCTGCTTACCATCTGCGTGAAGCTGGTTTTGTTTCCGCTGGCCAACAAATCGCTCACCAGCATGGCGCGCACCAAGCAGCTGATGCCGAAAGTCACCGAACTGCGCGAGCGTTACGGCAAAGACAAAATGAAAATGAACCAGGAAATCATGGCGCTGTATAAGCGCGAGAAGGTGAACCCGGCCGCCGGCTGCCTGCCGCTGCTGCTGCAGATCCCGGTGTTTCTGGCGCTCTACCGCGTGTTGTTCGTCACCATCGAAATGCGCCAGGCGCCGTTTTTTGGCTGGATTCATGATTTGTCGGCGCCGGACCCGACCAATATTTTCACCGTATTCGGCCTGATTCCGTGGGACGCACCGCATTTCCTGCACTTAGGCATCTGGCCCATGGTGATGTGCGTTACCATGGTCATCCAGCAGCGCCTCAACCCCAAACCGGCCGACGAAGTGCAGGCCATGGTGATGAACTACATGCCGTTCATGTTCCTGTTCCTGTTCGCAGGTTTCCCCGCGGGCCTCGTGATTTACTGGGCGTGGAACAACACGCTCACCATCCTGCAACAGCTCTACATCAATCGCGGCCTGACCAAGAAGGGTTTGCGGTAGCGGCATGGAAACGCGCGAGCTCACCCGCGCCTTGTTTTTGAAGCCCGTGCATTTCGTGGCGGGGGTGGCGACGCTTGAACAGTTCCCCGAACTCAACCTGCCGGAAGTGGCGCTGATTGGCCGTAGCAATGTGGGCAAATCCAGCCTCATCAACGCGCTCGTCAATCACGGCTCGCTGGCGCGCACCAGCCAGACGCCGGGGGCCACGCGGCAGCTGAATTTCTTCAACCTCAGCGATATGTTTCACCTCGTCGACGTGCCGGGCTACGGCTACGCCAAAGCTTCAAAAACCGACGTGGCGAAATGGCAGGGACTGCTGTTCGATTACCTGCGTGGCCGCCGCCAGCTGGCGCGCGCGTTTGTACTGGTCGACGCCCGCCACGGCGTGAAAAAAGCCGACGACGAAATGTTCAAAATGCTCGACGATGCGGCGGTGTCGTACCAGTTCGTACTCACCAAAATCGACAAAGTCACCGCCGCCGAACTGGCGCAAGTGCAAGCCCGCACGCTGGAGGCCGCCCGTGCCCGCCCGGCGGCCCACCCCGGCTTGGTGAGCACCAGCGCCAGCGCGAAGCAGGGCATTGACGAATTACGCGATGCTGTTATTGAGGCGTTGATAGGAAAGTAGCCAACAGCCGACAGCCAACAGCACCCTTGTGCTAAGCTGTAAGCTGTGGGCTGTAAGCTGTAGGCTACCCTCATGGAAATAAAGACAATAAAAACCAAGGAACTGCTACTGCGCACCGCCAAAACGGTGAGCGAAGCGCTGCCCTATATCCAGCGGTTTGCGGGCCACACGTTCGTCATCAAATACGGCGGCAACGCCATGGGGAATGACCGCACGGCGGAAACTTTCGCGCGCGACATCGTGATTTTAAAAACCGTGGGCATCAACCCGGTGGTGGTTCATGGTGGCGGACCGCAAATCGGCGCGATGCTCGAGCGGCTGAAAATCAAATCCGAATTTATCGACGGACTGCGCGTGACGGATGAAGAAGCGGTCGACATTGTTGAGATGGTATTATCTGGCAGCATCAACAAACAAATCGTCACCGCCATCAACCAAATGGGTGGCACCGCGATTGGTATTTCCGGCAAGGACGGCAACCTCATCGAGGCGCAGCAATTACGCCGCACCAAGAAGGACCCCGACAGCAACATCGAGCGTGTGCTTGATTTAGGCTTCGTGGGCGAGCCCACCAAAATCAACCCCGCGGCGATTCAAAACATTATGGCGAGCGGCATGATCCCCGTCATCGCCCCTATCGGCATGGGCCCGAACGGCGAAACTTATAATATCAACGCCGACACCGCCGCCGGCGCCATCGCGAGCGCATTGGGTGCGACCAAGCTGATGATGCTGACCGACGTGGCGGGGATTTTAACCAAAGACAAACAACTCATCAGCGCGATTGATGCGGCGGAAATCGACGCGCTGCTTGCCGACGGCACCATCACCGGCGGTATGATCCCCAAGGTCGAAACCTGCGTGCATGCCCTGAAAGCAGGCGTGAGCCAAGCCCACATCCTCGACGGCCGCATCCCTCATGTATTGCTCATTGAAACCTTCACCGAACACGGCGCGAGCACGATGATTCGGGCTTAAGGTTAGTTGAAAAAGAAAATGTCACCCCGGCGGATGCCGGGGTCTGCGCCAAAGAAAAAGAGCATGCGTTTGTCGTTGTAACACCAACTGTCACCCCGGCGCATGCCGGGGCCCGCGCCTGAAATGAACTACTATGTTTATATCTTAACGACAGGCCGCAACGGCACGTTCTATGTGGGCGTGACGAATGACTTAGTGCGTCGTGTCTATGAGCATAAACAGGGGCTGGTTCAAGGTTTCACCAAGAAATACGGTATCAAAACCCTCGTCTATTACGAAGTGCATGCCGATATCACCGAAGCAATACGCCGTGAAAAACTCATTAAACGGTGGAGTCGTGCGATCAAATATCAGGCCATCTGCCGGATGAATCCGGACTGGGTCGACCTCTACGAGCAAATAATTTAATGGGGCGCGGATCCCGGCATGCGCCGGGATGACAAAGTACCATAAGCACGATGATTCGGGCGTAGGGCCAGAGCCGTTAACGTTCAATTCTTCGGCTGTAGAAATCGCATTTTGACGATACGCATTTTAATTTGCGGAACTTTTCATTACGAGTGTGCAGCTGATAGTAGCATTGGTCAGTTTATATTGTGATGCGGCAAGCGATGCAGCAGCAGAGGCCGCTAAATCACTACACTGGCCTCCTTGATTTTCATTGGTCACGACCCGGCCAGTTGCAGGCTTTCCATCATCTAACTTGGTATCGATGTTCCATGCATCTTCAGGAGTAAGCATCGGAACCCATGTCAGTCCAGTACTGTCCGCACCACCAAAAATCATCATATTACCGTAATCACCTTCAAACCAATTAACATCAGAGATATCCTTGGGGGCGATCCAAAAAATGCTCCATCCCGAGTTGGAGAAGCGACTTGTTGGGACATTGACACCAAGTTTTGATGCCCACCCCCATTCTGGTAAAGCCGGGGCGGCGGCAGGTACGCCTGTATATTGGCCCTCAATAAGCCCCGCATTCGCAAGTTGCTGCCAAAAACGATAGGTTTCATTACCAGTAGTGCTTAAATCGCAACCTATGCACTGAATCGTGCCGTCGCCATTCCCGTCGAATGTCTCGGTACCTGATGGAACCGTAAGGCAGTTACCAGCACACCCAGCTTGTAACCCCCAAAACTTCGTAGCGTTTGTCATATCTCCAGGAAGGGCCATGTATTTATCGCGGAAGGTCTGTGTGGCAGTGTAATAACGTGAATACTCTGTACTGACAGATCGTAGTTGTGCCGCGCGGATGAGCGACTGGCCGGCGAGGATGCCGCCCGTCAGCAGGCCAAGAATGACCAAAACAATGGAGAGTTCGACGAGGCTAAAGCCGAGGCGGGTGTCGGGTATCGGGTGTCGGGTGTCGGCTCATAGGTAAGAATGCTAGCATAACTCAGCCATTGGCACAATCAACAAACTCTGCCACCAGCTTCGCATACAGCGCGCGTTTGAAGGGGACGATGAGGTCGGGCAATGCGTGGATGTCGACCCATTTCCATTCCGAAAATTCGGGGGTTTCGTAGGCGTTGATGTTGATGAGGGCGTCGCCGCCGTTCAGGCGCAGGGCGAACCATTTTTGCGTCTGGCCGCGGAACTTGCCTTTCCAGATGAGGGGCTGCAAGTCATCCGGCAAATCGTAATCCAGCCAGCCGGGATATTCGGCGAGGAAACTGACGCTTTCGGCTGGAATGCCGGTTTCTTCCTGTAATTCACGTAACGCTGCCGCCCGTGGCGGCTCGTCGTCGTCGATACCGCCTTGCGGCATTTGCCAGGCGTCGGAAATCATGTCGAGCCGCTTGGCCGCGAACACTTTGCCTTCTGTGTTAAACAGCATGATACCCACGCCGCGGCGGAAGGGCAGGTGCGAAAACTGGCCCATTAATGGTGCCCGGCAGCGGCCGGTTTTTCGGCTTTTTCGGCTGCTTTAGGGGCTTCGGGTTTGGCGTCTTTGGCGGCTTCGGCCCCGTGCGCGGGCGCTTCGCCATGGCCACCGCTTTCGGCCGGGGCTTCCACCGGCACCGGGTCGGGCAGGTAAATGGCGCTCAGCGGTGCCAGTTCGGCGGGGGCTAAGCTGTTTTGCTGCAGCCATTCATCGAGAATCAGCAGCGTTTGCGGGCGGGCGCTGGCCAGAATAATCGTGTCGCTTTTACCTTTGATGGTGGCGGCCAACCCCGCGAGCGTGCTGCGAATCACCGCTTCGTTCGGTGTGGCGTCGATCACTAAATCGGCGCGGCGAATGACGGATTGCAGGTTTTTATCAGCCGTGAGTTGCTCGACGCTGCGGCTTGCGTTCGTGCTCAGCACCACCATGCCCCGCGCGTCGATTTCCTTCAGCGTGGCGGCGAAGGCCTCTTTTTTCAGGCTGTAGCTTTCATCCATCGGTAGCACGAAACCGACGCTGCCGAGCGTGGCGCTCATGGCCGCGCGCAGGCGGCGCAATTGCTCGTCGCGCGGCATGTTGGCGATGAGGCCCAATGGGCCCGGATCGGCTTCGGGGTAGCGTTCGGTCATGACGGGCAGCATGGCCCAGGTTTCCTGGCCACGGTTGCGCAGTTGGGTAATCACCGCGTCGGCGTGGCGGGTGTAGGGCGAGACCGCAACGCTGACCTGCCGGGGCAGGCTGGTGAGCAGGGGCAGGCTGCTGGCATTGAGTCCCGCATCGAGTATCACAATCGCGACTCGCTGCTGTTCGGGTTTGCGTACGAAAGGCTGCGAATAAATCGAGAGGGGCGTCGCATCGGTATCGCCGCGTTTGGGTAGTTTGCTGCCGTCGGCGAGTTTTTCCGTGACCTCCGGTGCGGGGGCGCTGATCAGGCTGTTGCGGTCGCGGGCAATGGTGGCAGAAGCGCTAGCGGGTGCTGTACTGCGAAGCAGCGGCAGGCCTTCCGGCAGACCGCTGGCTTCCGGCGTAGCTTCGGGCGGTGTTGCCTCGGCAGGCGTTTCGGCGTTGGGTTCGGGCGGTTCGCCCGGAACGTCAGGTACCACGTCAAACGGCTGCTCGGGTCCGGGGGTGTCACCCTCGCTCAGCCCGGCTACCACCCCCGTGGCGGGGTCGATAATCACACGCTGTTCACTGGCATTGGCGCGTCGCGTTTCGGTGTTGGGCACGGCGGCGAGGTCCATCACGGTGCTCAGGAGTCCAAGCGTCAACAGCACACACAAGCCCAGCCAAAGCCAAGGCCCTTGTGTGCGAAGTGCTGGCAGGTGGGGGAGCCGCACCATGTCTGTCCTTACTTTTTAGGCTTACGCGAACTGCTGGGCTTCTCGGCGGGCACAATTTGCGGTGTTTCTGCCGCAGCTTTGCCGTCCGCCGCCGCTGGCGTCGCGGCAGCTCCGTCGTCGCCACTATTCACCCGCTGATAGATCGACACCGCACGGATCAGGTCGAGCGCGCGGCTAAGCTGGTAGTCGCTCGCGCTGTCGTCCTTTTTGCCGTCTTTTTTGGTGTCTTTACTATCGGGCGTTACGTCGGCGTCGGCCGCCGGAGCGCCTGCGGGCACCGGTTGCTGGTCGTTGTTCAAATGACCCGGCAGGTTGGCTTCCGAGAAGCTGGTGCGGTCGCCTTTCAGCGCTTCCACTTTCGCCTGCTGCACCTGAATATCAGGGGTAATGCCGGTCGCCTGAATCGAGGTGCCGGACGGCGTGTAATAACGTGCCGTGGTCAGGCGAATCGCTCCGTGCCCATCAATCGGGATCACCGTTTGCACCGAGCCTTTACCGAAGGTTTTGGTGCCAAGTGCGACAGCGCGTTTATGGTCTTTCAGGGCACCTGCGACAATTTCCGAAGCGCTCGCCGAGCCTTCGTTGATGAGCACCACGATAGGCAAACCATTGGCGATGTCGCCGCTTGTGGCGCTGTAGCGGCGCGAATCGTCGGGCTTGCGACTGCGGGTCGAGACGATTTCGCCATGGTCAAGGAATGCATCCGACACGGCAATCGCCTGGTCGAGCAGGCCGCCCGGGTTGTTACGCAAATCGAGCACGACGCCTTTCAGTTTCGCGCCGATATTTTTCTTTTCTTTCTCAAACGCCGCTTTCATCGCGTCCGACGTATTCTCCGAGAACGAGCTGACGCGCAGGTAAATCACGTCGTTTTCCGAGCGGCTGCGCACCGACTGGATTTTAATCGTGTCGCGCTTGAGGGCGATTTTCAAAGGCTCCTTGAGGCCTTCGCGCAGGATGGAAATTTTCACCGTGGTGCCAACCGGCCCACGCATTTTCTCTACCGCGTCCGACAGCGACAGGCCCATCACCGGCGTGCCGTCGATTTCGCTGATGAAATCGTTCGGCTTCACGCCCGCTTTGGCCGCGGGTGTGTCGTCGATCGGCGAGACCACTTTCACCAGCCCGTTTTCCATCGTCACTTCGATGCCGAGGCCGCCGAATTCGCCTTTGGTGGTGATGCGCATGTCGGCGAATTGTTTTTCGTTCATGTAGCTCGAATGCGGGTCGAGCGAAGTGAGCATGCCGTTCAACGCCGACTCAATCAGTTTGTCGTCGGCCACCGGCTCGACATAGTCGGTGCGCACGCGGTCGAACACTTCGCCAAACAGGTTCAGCAGTTCATAGGTCGAGCTGCCGGAATTGGCGGGCGCGGGCGGCGTGTCTTTCGCCATCGCCGGTGGCACAACAAACGCCATACTGGTGAGCAGGGCGAGGGCGATGAAGCTGGAACGATGGCGCATGAACAATCCGTGGATAAAAGGTGAAGCGCGGCAAAAACACTACGCGTGATTGCCGTCGAGATTAGCGAACCCACCGCCCGGGTCAATAGGCTTGGAATCCCTATCCCTTAATTCGATGTAAGCCTCGGGCGCGCGCCCTTCGGGCATCGTGCCCACCGGCTCGCCGCGCAATACCTGCTGATTGAGGCTGGCGCGCACTTCGCCCAGGCCCGCAATCAGCGAAATCAACCCCGAGCGGTGCTTAATAAGTACCATCGTGCCATAGTCGCGAAAAGGGCCGGTGAACACAATTTCGCCATCGGCGGGCGAGACTACGGTGGCTTTAGCACGCGTGCGCACCACCACGCCGCGCCAGTTTTCGTTGGCGTTTTTATGTTCGCCGAAGCGGTGGGTGATCTCGCCCGCAACCGCCGCGCGCAAACCACCGGCGCTTGTCGTGCCGGTGGGTTTGCGCGCGGGCTTTGCGGGCGTGGGGCGGCTTTTGCGCTCCTCCTCCAGCTTGCCAATCAGCTCCTGCAAGTTGGCCGATTCACGCGACAGGGTGGCGACGGCAGCTTCCGCCTCGGCCTGGTCGGCGCTTAGTTTCGCCTGGGCCTGCTGGCGCAATTTCACTTCCTGCGCCAGTTTTTGCTGCTCGAGCTGAAGGGCGGCGCGCTCGGTGCGGGTGGAAGCTTCGCGCGTGCTGGCTTCGCGTCGCAAATCGCGCAATTGCTGCATTTGTGCCTTCAGTTTCAGCGCCTGTTTGGCCAGTGCGCCGTTGGTGTTTTGCAACACCGAAGCGGCCTGCATGAGAGCGTGAATATCGCGCGTGTCGGTAAATACCGCCGTGGGCGGCACCGCATGCATGCGCAGCAAATTCACGACGGTCGCAGCGTATTCTTGTTTACGAGTGTCGAATTGCGCCTGTGTGTCGGCCAGCTTGCGCGTAGTGTCGGCGAGGGCGTCTTCTTGCTTGCTGACGCGACGCTCGCTCACTTGCAACCGCTCGGCAAGGCTGGCCGCGCGTTGCTGCGTTTCAGCCAATTGTTGCTGGTTAAGGGCGGCTTTTTGTTGCAGCTGCGCGGCTTCGTGTTTTCGCGATTCCAGAGTCTCAAGCGTGGTATTCAGTTGTTCGCGCGGCGGGCTGGCGGCAAGGGCTGGCAAGGCTGCAAGCATAAGTACAAGCGCAGCGGCACGCTTACGCATCGCGCAGGCTTTTGCCGGTCATTTCCGGCGGCGGGGTGATGTGCAGCAACTGGCACAAAGTCGGCGCGATATCGGCCAGAATGCCGGTACGCAGGCTTTTCGGCCCATCGACGCCGACCAAAACGCACGGCACAGGGTTCAGCGTGTGCGCCGTATGCGCCTGACCGGAATCGTCGTCGTGCAGGCATTCGGCGTTGCCATGGTCGGCGGTAATCAGCATGGCGCCGCCTGCGTTCAGCACTGCGTCGCTCACACGCCCTAGGCACGCATCCACTGCCTCGACCGCTTGCATCGCCGCCGCTAAATCGCCGCTATGGCCCACCATGTCGGTGTTGGCGTAATTCACCACGATGAAATCGAACTGGCCGGATGCAATGGCCGCGACAAGTTTATCCGTCACTTCCGGCGCACTCATTTCCGGCTGCAAATCATAGGTCGCGACTTTCGGGCTCGGTACTAAAATACGCGATTCACCCACGAACGGCTCCTCGCACCCACCATTGAAAAAGAACGTCACATGCGCGTATTTTTCTGTTTCGGCAATGCGCAATTGCTGCAGCCCATGCTGCGCCACCCACTCACCCAGATTATGGGCAAGCGCTTGCGGTCGGAACATGGAAGGAATGAGCGGATTGAGCGCCGCGCTGTATTCCACTAGTCCCAGCGTGGCCGCCCATTTGGGCGCGTGTTCTCGCGCAAAACCGTCGAACGTTGCATCGAGCAACGTGTGCAGCAATTGCCGCGCGCGGTCGGCACGAAAGTTCGCCATCAGCAGACCGTCGCCCGTGTTGACACCTGCATAATCGCCAATCACCGTGGGGCGGATAAATTCGTCTGTCAGGTTTGCGGCGTAGGCTTGGTTCACTGCGTCACGCGCGGTTGCGGCATGTTCACCTGACGGACAGACGATGGCACGAAATGCCCGCTCGACACGCTCCCAACGCTGGTCACGGTCCATGGCGAAATAGCGTCCGCTGATGGTGACGATGCGCGCATTTTTGTGCAGATTTTGCTGCAGCATTTCGAAAAATTGCTGCGCTGATTTTGGGGCCACGTCGCGCCCGTCGGTGAAGGCGTGAATGGCGACGGCGACACCGGCTTCCGCTACGACATTCGCCAGCGTCATGACATGATGGATATGCGAATGCACGCCGCCGTCGCTCAGCAATCCCAGCAAATGGCATGTGCCGCCGGATTGTTTAAGTGCCGCAATATAATCAAGTAGCGCTGCATTCTGGGCGAGGGTGCCATCGGCAATGGCCGCGTCGATGCGCGGCAAATCCTGCATCACGATGCGGCCCGCGCCGATATTCATGTGGCCCACTTCGGAATTGCCCATTTGCCCGGCAGGTAGACCCACGTGCGATTCCGAGGCGTGAAGCACCCCAAACGGCCAGCGTGCGCGCAAGGAATCCCAGTGCGGCGTGCGCGCTTGGGCAATGGCGTTGTGCGCCTGCTCGGCGCTTTCGCCCCAGCCGTCGAGGATGCAAAGAACGATGGGTTTTTTCATGTGAGTGGTGGGTGGTGAGTGGTGGATGGTGGATGGTGAGGAATGCCTAGCATGAGGTTTTGTGCTTCACAACCCACTACCCACTACTCACCACGCACTGCAAAACTCAATGCCCCACATGATACGGATGCCCAATCGTAATGCTGTAGGCACGAAAAAGCTGCTCCATTAGCATGGCGCGCAGCAACTGGTGGGGCCAGGTGGCGGCCCCGAATGCCAGCGTGTGTTTGGCGCGGCGTAAGAGTTCCGGCGCTAATCCGTCCTGCCCGCCGATGGCGAAGACGATGTGTTTCGTTGCGTTCTTCTGCGCTTTTTGAATGAGTGTTGCCAGCTCGGGGCTGGTCAGGTTTTTACCGGTGGAGTCCATCGCGACCAGTAAATCCGTAGCGCCAAGAAGGGCTAAAATGGTCTTTGCCTCGCGGTCTTTGCGGTTATCGGGCGATAGATTTGCAGGTGCGTCGGCGATTTCTTTGACGCTTACGTCCCAGCGGATTTGCTTGAGGTAATGGGCGATGAGTTCCGCTTCCGGCCCGCGCTTGGCGCGGCCGACAGCCGCGATGGTAATGCGCACTAGCCGGAAATAGCGGGCAGGGCCCACATTTTTTCGATGTTATAAAACTGTCGGATTTCCGGGCGGAACACATGCACCACAATGTTGCCCGCATCGATCAACACCCAGTCGCCGGTTTCGCGGCCTTCGACGGACATGGGCTGCTGGCCTGCTTTTTTCAAGCCATCCACTACGTAATGCGCGAGGGCCGACACGTGGCGTGAACTGCGGCCTGACGCCACAATCATGAAGTCGGCGAAGCTGCATTTGTCCTTGAGGTTCAGCATGGTGATATCCTCGGCCTTGTTGTCGTCGAGGATCGCGCCGAGTGTTTTGCACAGCGGGCTGATGGCGTCGCTGGCCTGCTTTTTAGCAACCGGTGCTTTTTTCGTCGCGGTTTTTTTCACCGGAGCTTTTTTCGCTACGGTTTTTTTGGCGACCACTTTTTTAGCAGGCGCTTTAATAGCGGCAGATTTTTTGGCCTTGGGCTTCGCCGCAGCTTTTGAACGGCTTGCGGGCGCGGATTTGGTTGGGCGCTTGGTTGGAATAGGGGCTCTCCTTCACCATGAGACAGGCTAATTATGGCCGAGAAACGCTTTCGCTCCAAGTGTTTTCCGCAAAAACGTCGCCGAAAGCGGGTGGCGGGGAATGCTCAGATACATCCAACCCACAGCCTGCATTGCAACTCCGGCCATATTGCGCTGCAGCAATCGTGCGCGCCGATGCGAGAGGGCAAATTTGCCATGCAGCGCCTTCAGCCCATAAGGCGCGCGGTCGAGCACGGCAATAGGCACGCGCGCCGCAATCGCGCGCCAATCGCGCCAGCGGTGGAAATTTGTCAGGTTATCGGCTCCCATCAGCCACACAAATTGCGTGCGTGGATGATGAGCCTGCAAGAAGCGCAGCGTGTCGATGCTGTAGCGCAAGCCATGGCGCGCTTCGAGGTCGAGCACATGAATGCGCGGGTGCTTCGCGAGTGAGTGCGCATGCGCCAACCGCAACGCATAATCGCCCAGTTCGGCTGATGATTTCAGCGGATTTTGCGGCGACACCAGCCACCAGATTTCATCGAGGCCGAGGCGCTTCATGGCTTCGAGCGAGATATGCAGATGTCCCGCATGGGCCGGGTTGAACGAGCCGCCGAGCAAGCCGATCCGTCGCATCAGCCTGCCCGGATCGCGCCGTCGGGGCGGCGGGTGGTGACGATATACTTATAGGTGGTAAGCTGCGCCACGCCCACCGGCCCGCGTGCGTGCAAACGGCCCGTGGCGATGCCGATTTCGGCCCCGAAACCGAACTCGCCACCATCGGCAAACTGGGTGCTGGCATTGACCAGCACGATGGTACTATCCACCTCGCGGGTGAATTGCGCGCCGGCGGCCGCGTCTTCGGTGATGATGGCGTCAGTGTGGTGCGAACCGTATTGGTTGATATGGGCGATCGCGGCTTCGAGCCCGTCGACGATTTTGACGGAGAGAATGGGGGCCAAATATTCCGTGCCCCAATCTTCTTCGCTTGCCGCCACGATGCGTGCGTCGAACGCCTGGGTCGGCACATCGCCACGGATTTCGCAGCCCGCTTCAAGCAGCGCGCGCAGTACGGACGGAGCGGTTATCAACGCCGCGCGGTCGATGAGCAGCGACTCAAGCGCGCCGCAGACACCCGTGCGGCGCATTTTGGCGTTGAGCACAATGCTGCGGGCTTTCGCTGCGTCGGCATTGCCGTGCAGGTAAATATGGCAGTTGCCATCAAGATGCAGCAATGTCGGCACGCGGGCGTCGCGCTGCACGCGTTCGGTGAGCGATTTGCCGCCGCGCGGAATCAGCACGTCGAGCACGTCGTGCATCTGCAGCATGATTTCTACCGCGGCGCGGTCGACGGTGGGTACCAGTTGCGCGGCTGTTTCCGGCAAACCCGCGTCGCGAAAACCGTCGCGCATAGCGGCGAGGATGACGCGGTTGGAGGCCAGGCTCTCCGACCCGCCGCGCAGGATAACGGCGTTGCCGCTTTTCAGGGCAATCGCTGCCGCGTCGGCGGTTACGTTCGGGCGCGATTCGTAAATCATGCCGATGACGCCGAGCGGAATCGCCACTTTTTCAAAATGCAGCCCGTTGCTGCTTACGTTCCAGCTTTCGAGCACGCGGCCCACGGGGTCGGGCAGTTCGGCCACGCGCGCGACACCTGCGGCCATGGCCTCGATGCGCGCGTCGTTCAATAGCAGCCGGTCGCGCATGGGCTGGCTTAACGCGTCGGCCTCATTCATGTCCATTTTATTGGCGGTGAGAATTTCAGCGCGGCGCGCACGAATGGCGTCGGCAGCACTCACCAGTGCGCGGTTTTTTTGTGCGGTGGGTGCCTGCGCCAGCACGCGGCTGGCGGCTCGTGCGGCAGCCCCTATTTCTGCCATTTGGCCAACGATACTCATTGCGTGCCTCCTGCGCGTCCGGCCATCACCCGCGTGCCCACCAGTGTGTCGTGGATGCCGCGGCGTTCGGGGGTGGTGAGAATGGGCGCGAACCAGAAAATGCTCATCCACACAAACAAGGTTTGCGCCATCCAGGGTGACAGCACGCTGGTGTAAAGCGGCAGCGTGGGCAACAGGTAGACGATAAAACGCTCGAACGATTCGGTCATATCCGGCTTACGGCCGTTGCGCATGATGACGAAAATATTCAGCAGCCGCTTGCCCGGCGTCGCTTGCCAGTCCGACGCGGTAAAAAAAGTGTAGTAGGCCGCGTAGCATAAAAACCCGGCGACGAGCGACACCCCGCCATCGCCGAAAAACTTCACCAGCAGCAGATTCGGCGCCATCAGAAACAACGTGTCGAGCAGGTTGGCGAACAGGCGTTCCAACCGTCCGGCATACTGAAAGCGAGGGGTCATAGCATCACCAGATCGTCACGATGAATAAGAGTGTCACGGCATGCATAACCTAAAATCGATGCGAGTGCATCGGTCTTTTTTCCGGCGATGGCGGTCGCTTCTTCCGAGGTAAAGCCGCTGATGCCTTTGGCCAGCAATGTGTCCGTTTCGCTTTTCACCCCCACCGTGTCGCCACGGTCGAACCGTCCCTCGATGCGTTTTACACCAGCAGGCAGCAGGCTTTTGCCTTGGGCTAATGCTTTCGCCGCGCCGTCGTCGATCACCACGCTGCCCGGCAGATGCATGGCACTAGCAATCCAATGTTTACGCGCCAACTGAGGCTTGGTGCCCGCCACGAACCAACTGGCTTTTCCACCTGCGTGCAATTGCTGCAACGCATGGTCGGCCAGGCCGCTCGCGATGGCCATGTGGCAGCCCGCATCGAGTGCGATTTTTGCGGCCTCGAGTTTGGTTTTCATGCCGCCGTTACTGAAGGCGGTCGCGGGCCCTTCCGCCATGGCGAGCATGTCGGGTGTTAGCGACTCGATGCGGGGGATGTGTTTGGCGTCGGCATGGGTGTGCGGGTTTTTGTCATACAGCCCTTCGATGTCGGAAAACAGCACCAGCAGGTCGGCCCCGGCCATGGCCGCGACGCGCGCGGCGAGGCGGTCGTTGTCTCCGAATTTCAGCTCGGCCGTCGCCACCGTGTCGTTCTCGTTCACGATGGGAATAAGCCGGTGCGATAGCAAGGTGGCAAACGTCGCGCGGCCGTTCAGGTAACGGCGGCGGCGTTCGGTATCGTCGAGTGTCAACAATAGCTGCGCGACATTGATGCCGTGCGCGTCGAACGCGCGCTGCCATGCCTGAATCAGCAAAGGCTGGCCCGCAGCAGCGGCGGCTTGTTTTTCTTCGAGGCTGAGCGCACCAAGTCCCAGCCCAACCCGTGGTCGCCCCAGCGCCACTGCGCCGGACGATACCAGAATCACTTCCTTGCCCGCCGCATGTAACTGCGCAATGTCTTCGGCCATGGTGGCCAGCCACGCGGTGCGTAGTTGCGCACTCGTGCTATCGGCAATCAGGCTCGAGCCGATTTTGATGACAACACGTTTGGCGGCAGAAATGGAAGGAGTGGGGTGCATGCAATGGCTATAAGCGAAAGCGCAAGGCGGCGAAAGTGCGAATCTATTCCGCCGGGTCGCGGCCGCGCAAATAGTCGGGCAGACCGGGGGGAGCTTGCTCTTCGCGGTAGTCGGTGATGGTACGCAGCATGTCGACGAGCAGCGGCTCGAGGTCGGTGCGCGCGGCGGCGGAAATAGTGTAGATGTCTTTTTTGCCGCTCGCTTTTTTCAGCGCCGCTTTTTTCTTTTTGATTTCGGCGGGGGTGAGGGCGTCGCATTTATTCAGCGCGACCAGTTCGGGTTTGTCGGCCAGTTCCGCGTCGAAGGTTTCAATTTCATGGCGCACGGTCTGGTAGGCGGCCGCCACATCGTCGGCGGTGCCGTCGATCAAATGCAGCAATACGCCGCAGCGTTCCACATGACCCAGAAATTTAAGGCCGAGCCCTTTGCCATCGGCGGCACCCTCGATGAGGCCCGGAATGTCGGCGAGCACAAATTCGGCGTCGCCCACGCCCACCACACCCAGTTGCGGGTGCAAGGTGGTGAACGGATAGTCGGCGATTTTAGGCCGCGCAGCGCTCACGGCGCCCAGAAATGTCGATTTTCCGGCGTTAGGCAGGCCGAGTAGCCCGGCGTCGGACAGCAATTTCAATTTGAGCCACAGCGTGCGTTCCTCGCCTTTGCCGGCGGGCACGCTTTGGCGCGGGGCCTGGTTGGTGCTGGATTTGAAATGGATGTTGCCCAAGCCGCCGCGACCGCCTTTGGCGAGGGTCACTTCGTCGCCCGCTTTGGTGAGGTCGGCCAGCAAACTTTCCCGGTCTTCGTCGAAAATCTGGGTGCCGACGGGCACCAGCAGTAGCATGTCTTCGGCTGATTTGCCGTAACGCTGGCTACCCATGCCGTGGCCGCCACGCTTGCCCTTAAAATGTTGCTGGAAGCGGTAATCGACGAGGGTGTTGAGGCCAGACACCGCCTTCATGATAATGCTGCCGCCGCGCCCGCCATCGCCGCCATCGGGCCCGCCCTCGGGGATGAATTTTTCGCGCCGGAACGAAATGCAGCCCTCGCCGCCGTCACCCGATTTCACGTAGATTTTTGCTTCGTCGATGAATTTCATGGGCGCTGCATAGAGGAAAATAAGGGAAAACAAAAGGGTAAAGCGCCCCAGATGCCAACAGATGTCACATAATCGTCACATTCAAACACAAATATATGTTCTATGGGTAAAATGAATTACCAGCATAGGAGTGCCTTATGACATCAGAAACTGAATCAGGCGAAAAGCGAAAATTCATTTCTGCTCACGATGCGGAAGCAATGATTCCTAGAGAACTTCGTCGTGAACTTCATGATCGCATTATTGCAATTGCTAATGAAATAGATCCCTCGGGCAGCGCGTGTTTTGATAATTTTACATTCGGCTATGATGGGCATTCCGGGGCCATCAGCATTGTGGGTACGCGTGAAGGTGATGTTCAAGTTAGTGTTACAGGTGGCACTCTACCTATCATTAACAGCAAAGGCGAACTGCTCTATAAAAACGTTGAAGCCAATCAAGAATTAACAGGTCGCCGCGAACGTGTACTTGGCGCGATTGCTGGAGCAGGATTAGCACTCCATCGCGATGAGCTGACTAAAGTGCCTACAGTCGATGAGCATGCAGTGACGTTTGGCACGCTGAACGACCTTATTTTATGCGTGAATGCACTTACGCCAAATGAGAAGGACAAGATTCCGGTGGTAGAGCAAAATAAACGCCAACCTGTAGAGCAAGAAGCTACATTTGTAGATTTAGTTACCGGCACTGGAAATGGGCTGCGTGTAAGATAATAAAAAGGGAGTGCTGCGGCTCCCTTTTGCGTTATTTTGTTTGCGGGAGCTTACGCTGCAGCCGTCGCTTGAACTTCGCGCCGTTCGCGGTTAGGTTTTGGCTGATGGCTACAGCTCGCACACAGCGTATTCTCTTTATCACCAGCAACAGTATTGGCGATGCGGTGATGTCGGCGGGCGTGCTGGCGCATTTGGTTGATACGCGGCCCGAGGCACAGTTTACCGTGGTGTGCGGGCCTGCAGCCCGTGATTTATTCCGCGCCGTGCCGCGGCTCGCGCGCCTTATCGTCCTCAAGAAAAAACGCCGCAAAGGCCACTGGGTCGATTTGTGGAAAATGACCGTGGGCACGCGCTGGGACATGGTGGTCGATCTGCGCAACAGTGCCGTTTCGCGACTCATTCGCGCGCGGCGGCGGGCCTTTTTGCAACCGCCTTCGGGGCGGCATAAAATCGTCGATAACGCGGCGTGTCTGGGGCTGGCCCACATGCCGCCCACCCCGCGCATCTGGCTGGATGCGGCGGCGGAAGGGGCGGCCGCGCAGCTTCTGGCCCGCGCCGAGGGCCGCCCGATTGTCGCCATGGGGCCGATTGCCAACTGGGCAGGCAAAGAATGGCCGATTGAAAAATTCGCCGAACTGGCCGAGCGCCTGACAGCCCCGAGCGGCCCATTGGCGGGCGGTTGCGTGCTGGTCATCGCCGCCCCGCACGAGCGTGAAAAAGTGATGGCGTTACTCACCAAACTGCCGCCCGAACGCACCCTCGACACGCTGGGCCACGACATGCTGGTGGCGGCGGCCTGCATCAGGCGCTGCCAGTTATTCGTGGGCAACGATTCGGGCCTGATGCATTTGGCCGGGGCCATGGGCACGCCAACGGTGGGCCTATTCGGGCCGGGGAATGAGGCGGTGTATGCGCCGTGGGGCGAGCATAGTGTGGTGGTGCGCACGCCGGAGAGCCATCAGGAGCTGGTGGCGCGGCGGGTACGTGAGCCGGAAGCGAATATGATGCAGTCGCTTGCGGTGGATACCGTCATGCAGGCGACGACGGCGTTTCTCGCGGGTAGAAAAAAAGCCGCGTAAAGCGGCTTTTCGTTTTTTGTCATTCCCGCGCAGGCGGGAATCCAGTACGGCGCGTCGGCGCCGCGAGATACGCTTAGGGCTGGATCCCCGCCTGCGCGGGGATGGCAGGTCTACGCCGCAGCAACCACGCTCACGACATTTTTGTCGCCGGCTTTTTTGCTGAACTTCACCACGCCGTCGATCACGGCGAAGATGGTGTAATCGCGGCCCAAACCCACGCCGAGGCCCGGGTGATAGGTGGTGCCACGCTGACGAATGATGATGTTACCGGCCACCACTTGCTCGCCACCGAATTTTTTCACGCCGAGGCGCTGACCCGCTGAGTCGCGACCGTTGCGCGATGATCCGCCTGCTTTTTTATGTGCCATGACTAAACTCCGTTTCTCGTTTCTGGTTGTTCGTTATTCGTTCTGTCCTGCGGACAACGAGCAACGAACAACGAATAACTATTTCGCGGCCTTCTTCGCCGCAGGTCTCTTCGTTGCGGTTTTCTTTTCAGCCGCCGCTTTCGGGGCAGCTGCTTTTTTCGCCGGGGCTTTCACCACGGGTGCGGCCGCTTTCGCGGTCAGCGTTTTCGGGGTGGCCGCGGCGAGCGACTTACCGCCAAGCGACACGCCGGTGATGAACAAGGTAGTGATCATCTGGCGGTGGCCGTTTTTGCGGCGGTAGTTGTGACGGCGTTTTTTCTTGAAAATCAGAACTTTATCGCCTTTGCCTTGGGCCACAATCTGGGCTTCCACAAAAGCGCCTGAAACATGCGGGGTGCCAATCATCGGGCGGTCGCCGGTTACGGCCAACACTTGTTCCAGCTTCACGCTGTCGCCGGCTGCGCCTTCGAGTTTTTCAACTTCAATCGTGTCACCCGCGGTGACCCGGTATTGCTTGCCACCGGTAACTACTACTGCGTACATGATGTACTCTTTTTGTTCTGGTTAAAAAGGAGGCGGGACTATACTTAAGGCCCGGCCCCTGTCAATAGTAAACATAACGGGTGCTAAACGGCAGTTTCTTGGGGAAAAACTATGCTTCGGCGTCATCCTGAACTTGTTTCAGGATCCATCCCGGCAAGTCTTTGCCGAATAACCTATTAGAAGACTATCAGCGCCAGACGGCGCTTCGATGGATCCTGAAATAAATTCAGGATGACGGGTGTGCCCATAGATAGTGCGTTCATTACTTGCAATCGCGCGGTAATTCCGCTCAATCAGTGCCATGCAAAAAACTGCTGTGCCGTTTAATACGTTGCTCAAGTCGGTGCTGGTGGTCACCAGCCCGGTGCTGCTGGTGCTCAGTGTGTATGTCATTTTAGGCATGCTCAGCCTGTCGCAAATGCTGTATGCGTTCGCGATTATTTTTGTGGCTTCGGGGCTGCTGATTTACCCATTTTTGTCAAACGTTTCGACGCTGACGCATTACGTGAATGAAATCGCGCAGGATAAGCGGGTGGCGGCGCCCGACCTTAGTTTCATCGGTTCGGCAGCGGAATTGTCGGAAGCGTTGAAGCGCCTGCAGTCGAGCTGGGACGTGAAAAAGAAACAGATGGAAACCATCATCACCGAGCGCGAAATTCTGGTCGATACGCTGCCCGACATTCTCATCATGGTGAATGACGAGAAAAAAGTGGTGCGCACCAACCGCGCCGCGCGGGCCATTTTTGGTCAGAACCTTGCGGGGCGGCAACTGAAAGAAGTCATCGCGAGTCCCTCGCTGCTCGATGCGCTGGGTTCGGTGATTCAGGATTTGAAGGGCCGCGAGGTGGAATTTCGCATCGAAGACCCGGTAGTGCGCGATTTTCTGGCCATCATCGAGCGGTTTCCGGTGCCGACGGCGGGGGGTATTTCCACCGTCATTACCATGAACGACATTACCGAGCTGAAATCGGTGGAGCAAATGCGCGCCGACTTCGTGGCCAACGCCAGCCACGAACTGCGCACGCCGCTGGCCAGCATTAAGGGGTTTGTCGAAACGCTGCTTGGGCCCGCGCGCGACGACGAACCGGCACGCATCGAGTTTTTAAAAATCATGCTCGAACAATCCGACCGTATGCAGCAGCTCATCGGCGACTTATTGAGCTTGAGCAAAATTGAAATGAACGTGCACGCCGTGCCGACCGAGCCGGTGGATTTAGGCCGCGTGGTGGCGCGTGAAGTCGAGAATTTCAAACGCATGGCGGGTGAGAAAAACGTTCGGCTGGTGCTGAACAGCCACGACAATTTACCGCAGGTGAAGGGCGAGGGCAACGAGCTGGCGCAAGTCGCGCACAACCTCATCAGCAACGCGATTAAATACGGCTACGCCGATTCCGATGTGACGGTGTCGCTCAAAATCAGCACCGATCTGCCGCAGGATTTGAACATGCGCAACCTCACGCGCGTGGTCGCGTTTTCCGTGCGCGACCAGGGCGAGGGCATTCCCAAACAACATTTGCCGCGCCTGATGGAGCGTTTCTACCGCGTCGATTCCGCCCGCACGCGACAAGTGGGTGGCACGGGGCTGGGCCTCGCCATCGTGAAGGGCATCATCCAGCGCCACCGGGGCGCGATTGTGGTCGATTCCGTGGTGGGCGAGGGCACGCAATTCACCGTGTTCCTGCCGATTTACGAGAGTTGAAGCCGTGGCGGCTTACAGCGCCACCCGTGCGACATAGGCGATAAACCCTGCCAGTGCAAAGGTCACGGGCAGCGTGAGCAGCCATGCCCAGACAATCTGAATCACGACCGGCCAGCGCACGGCTGACAAGCGCTTCGTTGCCCCAACGCCCATGATGGTGGAGGTGATGACCTGTGTGGTGGAGAGCGGAATACCGAATTGCGAAGCACCCATGATAAGCGCTGCCGACGTGGTTTCGGCGGCAAAACCATGGATGGGCCTGAGTGTCAGCATTTTGGTGCCGAGCGTGCGGATGATCCGCCAGCCGCCCATCATGGTGCCGAGCGCCATGGCGACCGCGCAGCATACAATCACCCATAGCGGCACGGAAAAGACTTCCTGCGGATGATAGACGACGAGCGCCAGCGCGATGATGCCCATCGATTTCTGGGCGTCGTTATGGCCGTGGCTTAGCGCCATGACCCCGGCCGAGAAAATCTGCAGCTTACCGAAAATGCGGTTGATGCGCGTGACTGCCATACGATGCACCAGCCAGGTGAGGCCGAACATCAGCGCAAACGCGAAGACGAAGCCGATGACGGGCGAGAACAGCATGGGCTCGACCACTTTCGTCCAGAAATTATGCCATTGCACCGCGCCACTGCCCGCCGCATCGCCGAAATACGCCGCACCGAGCAGCGAGCCAATCAAGGCGTGCGATGAGCTACTTGGTAGTCCCTTATACCAGGTGAACAGATTCCAGCCGATGGCCGAAACGAGCGTGCACACCACAATCGGCATCGTTACCTGCGTCTGTTCCACGAGCCCGCTACCGATCGTGGCGGCGACTTCAGTGCCGAGCAGGGCGCCAACGAAATTCAGCGTTGCCCCAAAGATAACGGCGTTGCGCGTGCTCAGCGCACGGGTGGCGACCACCGTCGCGATGGCATTTGCGGCATCGTGGAAGCCATTGACGAAATCGAACACCAACGCCAGCACGACCACGACCACCAGCAGGATGAAAGCGGGTTCCAGCATGGCCTATGAGTGTTTTAGGATGATACGCAGCGCGACATCGCTGGCGTCGCGGAAGGCGTCGGTCATTTTTTCCAGCAGGTCGAAAATATTTTTCATCAGGATGAAATCCTTGACCGCAATCTGCTCGTCCGACAGCGCAGTGAGGTGATGCGCGAGCAGCTCGTCGCTTTTGTCCTCGAGGTCGTGGATACGCTGGCACACCTCGTTCACGCGCATCATGCGGTGCTGGTTGAAATCCTCGACCACCTGGTTGAGCGCGGCTGCCTGTTCCAGTGCGATGTCGACAAACACCAGGAAACTGTCGCGGTGCTGGGCGATATCGTAGGCGAGGACACGGCTTTTGATTTTGTTGGCGCGTTTGGGGATTTTATAGAGCGTGGTGGCCAATTCCTGCATGTCCTCGCGGTCGTAAGGCGTGATGAAACTGTTGCACAGCGCCGTGGTCATCGCTTCGAAGGTTTGTTTGGAGCGGTTTTTCGCCTCAAGGATATTTTTCGAATGTAGGGCGATTTCGGCCTCGTCGCGGGTGACGAACAACGTTCTCAGCGACAGGCAGCTCTGATGGGCGATTTTCGCCATCTCGAACAGGCTCTGGTTGAACACTTTGTCCTGGGGGAGGAGTCTTTGCAGCAACATTGCGCGCACTTTCAAACGGGGTTTATGCAAATTCGCCTAGGCAATAGCACATCAGCCTGTAGGCGCTACAATTTTGTGCTCCCGCTCGAAACAGGGCGGTCTTGCGTCTGGTGCATGGCAACGGTGCGCACTAAAGCCTAAGCGGGTACTTGACGCATCGCAGTCGGCCCGTCACACCGTGATGATGACTGTTCAGAATTCCCAACGCTACCCCTACGGTGAGCGCCGCCTTGCGCAGCGCCTGCTGCGCTATTGGCACGAATGCCGCGGCGAGCGCGCCATGCCCGAGGAAAACGACATCGACCCCGACGTGCTGGGTGCCGACTGGGAACGCTGCTTTGTGCTGCAAACACGTGACTTGGCCAACACGACGGATTACAATTTCACCTATCTTGGTAAAACCATCGTCGACGCCTACCGCGATAACCAGCTCGATGATTGCTCAAGCTTTTTGGTCAGCACCAACGCGAGCATGCTTTCAGGCCGATTCGTGCGGGTGATGGAAACCCAGATGCCGGTGCTCGATGAGGGTGAATTCACCACCGCCCATGGCCGCCGCGTGCTCTACCGCCAATGCATCATGCCGCTTGGCCACGAAGCCCGCGGCGTCGAGGCATTTTTGGGTGGCATGGGTTTTAAGTTTACTGAATAATCAGACAATGCCCGCAGCGGTTTGTGCGTTGCTGCGCGCGGCATCCGTCCGCTCGGCATGCGTGGTTGCGTGGCGGGGCGCGAGGCCCAGCCGCTCGACAAAGCTGGTGCGGGTAGGTTCTTCATCATTACTGGCCACGGGGCGTGCCGCGTGAAAAGTCTCGCCGATGAGGTAGGCGAGGTGGCCGGGGCTGGCCCCGTGGTTGATGTCGTCGGCCAGTTGCTGCATTACTTCGTCGACGCCAATTTTCTCCAATACTTTGCTCTGCACGGAGGGCGGCAGGCTGGCGTAGTCGCGCCCGAATTGCTGCGCAATGCGGCGGCGGAGCGCCGGATCGCCTGCCACCAGCACACCATAGACCTGTGTGGCGCTGACGCCATGGCCGCGCTGCAAATTGTAGGTGATGGCCAGAATCATGTCGTGTGCCGCGGCCTTGCTGACGCCGGTTTTGTAACCGATGGCCGCTTGTAGCCCGTCATGCAGCACAAGGTTAGTGAGGCCCGACACCGTACCGATGCCGACAAGGTTGGCCGCAAACCCAAAACCTTTGCCAAGCGCGCCCACGGCCATGTCGTGCAGCCCACCCGCTGCACCGAAGAAATAGACGAGGCCAAAGGTAGTGGCGGCCGAAAGCAGCGCCGTGCCGATGGAAATGCGGGTTTTGCTTTTCTGCCGCTCCAGTGCCTGCTCGAGCACTTCGTTGCTTTTCGCGGCTTCTTTCAAATCCGCACGGGTGATGTCGGCGGGGGCTTTGCCCAGCTCGAGCGCGATGTCGTCGCGGTAGAGTTCGACCATCTGGTCTTCGTAAATGCTCTGGCGCGTCATGCGGCTGAAAATGCTGAGCACCGCACCGCCGCCCGCCACCACTGCCGCCGGGATGATAATGCCAAAGCCGAGCGCTGCGCTGATGCCGGTTGCAACCAGCGTCGCAGTCGACAGCAAGCCGCGGCCCAGTGCATAGGCTTTCAGCCAGCGCAAAAATCCACCAATGTCATCCACGAACGGCATGCGTCCCCATAAGAATTATCCACGTTAATTCTAGCCGGTTAAGCGGGTGCGGAGTGTGAAGGTTTGGTGAAGATAGGGGTTAGGGTTTAGGGTTTAGGGTTTAGAAATGGCTTTATATTGAGGCCAAACTATATAAATAATACCCTATACTATATACCCTATACCCTAAACCCTATACCCTATATTCCCTAGATAAATCAACATAATTCTGGGCGCTGACGGAGATGAACGCGGCTTCCTCGGGCTTCAGGTCGCGCATGTATTTAGCGGGGTTGCCGCCCCACATTTGGCCCGTGGGCACGCGTTTATGGGGGGTGACGACGGCCCCTGCGGCTACAAAAGCGCCGGATTCCACCACCACCCCGTCGATGATGGTCGCGCCCATGCCGATGAAACAATCGTCCATCAACGTGGCTGCGTGAATGAGGGCCTGATGGCCGATAGTGATGCCGGAACCGATGCTGGTGGGCCCCGTTTTACGGGTGACATGCACGATAGTGCCGTCTTGGATATTCGTCCGTTCGCCGATGCGGATGGTGTTGACATCACCGCGAATCACGCAGCCGAACCACACATTGGAAAACGCGCCGATATGCACATCGCCAATCACCACCGCGCCCGGCGCGATCCACGCATCCGGATGGATGGTGGGCAGAATGCCGTGATAGGGGAGGATGAGTGGCTGATGCATGTGAGTGGTGCGTTGTGTGTGGTGTGTAGTGATTATCGCATTTCTTCACCACTCACAACTCACGACTCACCACTCACGGAAAAATCGCGGTGAGTTCGAGGTTCGTGGTCTCGGGTAAGCCGAACATCAGATTCGCATTTTGCAGGGCTTGGCCGGATGCTCCCTTCACGAGATTGTCGATGACCGAGACGAGTATCAGTTCGCGCGCAGTGCGCCCGACATGCGCCGACATTACGCATTGGTTGGTGCCACGTACCTGATGGGTGCTGGCCGCACCGGTGGTGAGGACAGTGACAAACGGTTCGTTCGCGAAGCGTTGTGTCAGGTGCGCGCGGGCATCGTCGGCGCTCACGCCTTCGCTAAGGCGTACATGAATCGTGCTGAGCATGCCGCGGGTGATGGGCACCAAATGCGGTGTAAACGACACGGTGAGGTCGGCCACGCCGCTGGCGGCGCGTAACTCCTGTTCCATCTCGGCCATGTGTCGGTGGTGGCCGATGCCGTAGGCCGAAACGCCGCCTTCGAGCTCGGTGAATAACAGCTCCTGCTTCACGCTACGGCCCGCGCCTGAGACGCCGGATTGTGAGTCAATAAACAAGCAGGTGGGATCAATGAGTTTGGCGTGCGTAAGCGGTACCAAGGGCAACAGCACGCTGGTCGGGTAACAGCCAGGGTTCGCCACAAGGCGTGACGCCTTGATCCGTTCTCTGTTCAATTCAGTAAGCCCGTACACCGCGTCATTCTGAAGCTGGGGCGCGCGGTGTTCGTGGCCATACCATGCGGCGTATTCGGCCACATCGTGCAGCCGGAAATCGGCTGACAGGTCGACAATGCGCACATGTGCAGGCAGGCCCGCGATAATCTCCTGCGTAGTGCCATGCGGCAGGCAGCAGAACACGAGTTGCACATCGGTAAAGTCGACTTCCGTGTGCTTCACGAGGGTTGGCAAATTCTGTCCGCGCAAATGTGGATAGACGTGCTCGATGGGTTTTCCCGCTTGGCTGTCGCCCGTCAGCGCCACGATATTAAACGCCGGGTGCCCACGCAGCAGCCGCAACAATTCCGCACCGGTATAGCCCGATGCGCCTAGGATGACGGTGGAGATGGATTGGGTCATAATTCCTCTTATCGCTATCCTTGGTGATTGGCTAACATTTCTACACAAGCGTCGTCATTGCGAGGCATGAACAGGCTATCCGCCCAATCAAGATTGAAAAGCCGAAGCAATCCATCTGCAACGCCGTGTTGCCGATGGATTGCTTTGGGTTTTCACTGTTTGTGCAAGTGAATGGTTTGTTCATGCCTCGCAATGACGGAGTTTTTGGGAGCAGCTTGCCCACAAAAAACCCCGGAAGCGCTCTCGCATTTCCGAGGTTTTGTGATGCGTGAGCGAGCAGGGCAAGCCAGCCATGAGCCAGCACAGCTTCGCGTAGCGATCGCCAGCAGGCGATCTCGCGAAGCAACCAATACTAGCGCTTGCTGAACTGGAAGCTGCGGCGGGCTTTGGCTTTGCCGTATTTCTTACGCTCGACCACGCGGCTGTCGCGGGTGAGGTAGCCGCCTTTGCGCAATTGCGGGCGGAACGAGGGATCATACAAATCAAGTGCACGGCTGAGGCCATGGCGCACTGCGCCTGCTTGGCCGGAAAGGCCACCGCCAACTACGGTCACCATGATGTCGAACTTGTTTTGAATGTCGAGATCGATGAAGGGCTGGTTCACGATCATGCGCAGCACGGGGCGTGCGAAATAGGTCTCGAAGCCGCGGCCGTTGATTTCGATTTTACCCGAACCACGCTTCAGCCACACGCGGGCGATGGCGTTTTTGCGGCGACCAGTGCCATAGGCGCGGCCTTTGGCGTCGAGTTTGGGTTGTTTGGTTTCGGCGGTATCAGCAGCGCTTGCCATGTTCATGATTCCTTAGCGGGCGTTTTTCTCGTTGAACGAAGCGAAGTCCACTTTTTTCGGGCTCTGTGCTTCGTGGGGGTGGGTGGCGTCGTTATACACATGCAGCTGTTTCATTTGGCTGCGCGCGAGCGGCGAATCTTTGGGCATCATGCGCTCGATCGCTTTGTGCAGCACGCGCTCGGGGTGTTCGCCCGACAGAATATGCTCGGCCGAACGCTCTTTAATGCCGCCCGCGTAGCCGGTGTGGTAGTAATACACCTTCTTGCCACGCTTACGGCCGGTGAGCTTCACCTTGCCCGCGTTGACGATGACGACATGGTCGCCCGTGTTCATGTGAGGGGTGAACATGGGCTTGTGTTTGCCGCGCAGCACTTTGGCTACGTAGCTCGCAAGGCGGCCCAGAACGATACCTTCGGCATCGATCATAACCCACTCGTTTTTAATGTCTTTCGGCTTTGCCGAGAACGTTTTCATTACGCACTCTTTTTGTTAGTTTTTTGCAATAAGGCTGGGCTTTCTAGTGGGCGTACGGGCTGGTGTCAAGGCACAAGTTCAAAGCTAACGAGTAAGGCCTAAAGCTCGCACCTAAAGTGCATTTGTCACCCAATCTTCATATTGCCCCCCCTTATGTGTGTTAAAATGATGCCGTTGCTGCCCTTTTTTCATGTGTTTTCGAACCCATGAATCCAAGGGCGACATACAGTATGTGGCTTCGGATGTTTCGTTACGAAGTCGTGTTGTGGGCAATCTCGCCCAGAAGGTAAGGAGAAAAACGATGAACGATGACTTGATTGGCGTCGAAGGGGTCGACTATGTGATGCGGAAATATCCGCTGACATGGGCACAACTTTGGTGGCAGTGGGGTGGAATGATTCTGCCCTTTTTGATAGGAGGGCTAATCGTTCTTTTGGGTCAAAACATGATGGTCGGGGCAATCTTCGGAAACATGGCGGCCCTAGCCATCACTTGGTTTATGCGGAATCGATGGTCGTACGACCCACCTGTAAACCAAGCGTTTTTTGGAGCAGTCTACGGGCTGTTTATCACTCTCGTTATCGGTGTAATCATAGGTGTCTTGCAATTAAGCCAATGATCACACCCGTTACATCCCGTTCGCACCTTACGGTGTGGGCGGGATGTTTCGTATGATCTCGCCACCGCGTCATCCTGAACTTGTTTCAGGATCCATCCAAGGCGCGATCAGCGACGGTATAATTGCTGTAATAGGTTGTTCCGCGCCAGACGGCGCTTTGATGGATCCCGAAATGAATTCGGGATGACGTACGCCTAGAGGCTCGTGCGAAACTTAGCCTTTAACCTTCGCGTATCTACCCGGGGCGGGTTCAATGGGTTTGTAGCGGGCGTTGCCGGGTTTGCGGGCGGCGACCATTGGCCCACATTTTTTGGCTTGCCATAAAGCCCAGTGCGGCCACCACGAGCCGGGATGTTCCTTCACGCTTTTAAACCACTCTTCCGGTTTCGGTGGCAGGTGGGTGCTGGCCCAATAGCCGTATTTCTTTTTAGCGGGCGGGTTGACGACGCCTGCCACATGGCCCGAATCGGCGAGGGTGAACATCACCTCGCCATCATACACTTGCGTGGCGGCATAGGTCGACATCCACGGCGCGATATGGTCTTCGCGCGTCGCCAGAATATAGGTCGGCGTTTTGATTTTGCTGAGGTTGATAGGGGTGTCGAGCAGCGTAATGCCGCCGGGTTTGATGAGTTCGTTGCGCTGGTACATGTTGCGCAAATAAAAGCTGTGCATGGCGGCGGGCATACGGGTCGAGTCGGAATTCCAGTACAGCAGATCGAACGGGAACGGCTGTTTGCCCAGCAAATAATTGTTCACCACGAACGACCAGATGAGGTCGTTAGCGCGCAGCATGTTGAAGGTGGCCCCCATTTCGGCGGCTTCCAAAAACCCCTTTTCGCTCATGCGTTCTTCGAGTGCGGCCAGCTGGCCATCGTCGATGAAAATCGACAATTCTCCCGCTTCGGTGAAATCAACCAGTGTGGTGAGGTAAGTGGCCGATGCGACACGATGCTCCTCACCATGGGCGCGCAGGTAGGCCAGCGTAATGGCGGTGAGTGTGCCGCCGAGGCAATAGCCCACCATAGCGGTTTGCTTCGAGCCGGTGATGCGTTCGATGACATCCAGCGCGGCGAGTGGGCCTTCGGCCAAGTAATCATCAAACTTTTTACGGCCGAGTTTTTCGTCGGGGTTCACCCATGAAATCACGAACACGGTGAAGCCTTGTTCCGTCATCCAGTGAATGAACGAACGCTCGGCGGTGAGGTCGAAAATATAGTATTTGTTGATCCAGGCAGGCGTGAGTAGCAGCGGAATTTTATGCACCTGTTTGGTCGCGGGTGCGTATTGAATCAGTTGCATCAGTTCATTTTCGTAAATCACCTGCCCGGGCGTGGCGGCGATGTTTTTGCCAAGCTCGAAGGCCGATTCGTCGGTCATGGAAATGCGCAGTTCGCCGCCGCCTTTTTCCAGGTCACCCAGTAAATGCGTAAGGCCCTGCACGATGCTATCGCCGTTGGTCTCCAACATCACGCGCATCACTTCGGGGTTGGTGAACACATAGTTGCTGGGCGACAGCGCGTCGACATATTGGCGGGTGAAGAAATTGAGTTTGCGCTTCGTGTGGTCGTCGATGCCGTCGATTTGGCCGACCATGGCCTGCAAGTGGCGGGCGTTCACGAGATATTGCTGCTTAATAAGGTCGAACCACGCCGAATTCACCCACGCGCTGTCGGCGAAGCGTTTATCGCGGGTGGCGGATTCGACAAACGGCTCGGTGTTTTTGCCGAGCAGCTTGCCCGTCCACCACTGCCATAATTTCAAATGGTCGTTCACGTAGCCCAGCTGTGCGGTGGCCAAAGCGTTCGGGTCCATCGTCAGGTTTTTCGCCGAATCCATCATCGAGCTCATCAGGCTCATCGGGTCGGTTGAGCCAAGCGTGAGTGGGTTGGCCATGCGGTGGGCGAGCGAGGTTTGCACAATGCGTTGCCATAATTCTCCGGCGCGCCCCATATTCTCGGCGAAGGCCTGCGAATCGACTTCGGCATCCGCGGCTGGAGTGGACGATTGTTTTTTAGCAGATGCGGGGCGTTTTTTCATGGGCGCAGCATCTAGCGTAAATTGAATGCGGATGCTATCACAAAACCCGTGGACAAACTTCGCGGTGGGCGATAGCGTGAGAAAAATTGCCATAGCGCAATCAATAAAAACAACATCAAAATATCAGGCAAGCCATGCGTTTTTCCTCAGTTTTCTGCTGCGTCGCGGTTCTCGCGCTTGCGGGCTGCACCTATTTCATCCCCGATAATCCCAGCGCCCCGCGTTACTCGTCGCTGCAGGGCGAACGCCACGTGCCTGCCCTGAACCAACAGCAGTTGCAAAACAACCCGCAGGAAAGCCAAAATGCGGCACCCCTGCCCGAGGTGGCCGTGGCCGAAGTGCCACCGCCCGCACTCGTACAGGTTACGGACAACCCCGCATTCCCCCCGGTGGATGCCACCACCCGCGCCCGTGCCAGCGAAGTGATTGCGGCGCGTCAGGTGCCGCTTGAAAACGGCTCGGTGCAGGTGGCGGGCAATGCCCCGGCTTTCACCGATGTTCCGCCACGGCCCGTCATGAACGGAGATGCCAGCGCCGAAACGCAACTGAATCAGGTGCGCGCACAACTCGAGCGCGACCGGGCCGCAGCCCAAGCGGCACATGGCCAGCTCGCGACCGATGCGGCGGCCGAGCCCTCGCTGCTGAGGGACCCGGGTTCAACGCCAGTGCCCGTTGCACCTGCGGTGCCGCTCGCGCCGCTCGGGAATGCGCCTTCGCAACCCACCTATTCGCCGCCACCAACTGCAGCACCTGCCCCCGTCTCCAACAACTTCATCGCGCCGGTGCCACTGATGCCTGCGCCGCCACCACCATCAGTGGGCAGTGGCTATGCATATGCGCCGGGTAATCCGGCAAATGCTGCGCCACCCATTCAAGTCGCGCCCGCACCCAGCGTGGCTGGGCTCGAGCCAATTATACTGCGCCCGCCCGTGGGTTCGCCGGTAGCGGCGGCCGCGGCACCTCGCCGATTCGAAGCGCCACCGGAATATGCGCCGTCGGGGGCGATGCCTGCGGGCGGTGGGTTTAACCCCAATGCTTCGGGCGACCCGTCGCGTTCTTACGCATCGGGTGCGGGGTTCCTGCCCAGCTCGCGCTACACGCGTTGATTCTGCGCGACGCCGATTGACAGGGCGTGCGGCCCCGTTACAGTGCGCCGCATCATGAGTGAATTTTACCGCCTGCAACGCCTGCCGCCTTACGTGTTCGCCGAGGTCAACAAGATCAAGGCGGCGCACCGCGCGTCGGGCCGCGACATTATCGACCTTGGCATGGGCAACCCCGATTCGCCAACGCCGAAACATATTGTCGAAAAACTGCGTTCCGTCGCGCTCGATGAAACCGCGCACGGCTATTCCATCAGCCGCGGCATTCAGGGTTTACGCAAAGCGCAGGCCGCTTATTATAAACGTCGCTTCGGTGTCACGCTCGACCCGGAAACGGAAGTGATTTCGACCATCGGCAGCAAAGAGGGCATTGCCAATTTAGTGCAGGCCATCACCGGCCCCGCCGATGTCATCGTCACCCCGAATCCGTGCTATCCCATTCACGCGTACGGCCCCGTTATCTCCGGCGCGTCGGTGCGATATTTAACGATGACCGAGGGCGCTAATTTCCTCGAACAGCTCGAGCGCGCGATTAAAAACGTGCAGCCGCAGCCGGTCGCCGTCATTGTCAATTACCCCTGCAACCCGACGGCGGAAGTGGTCGATCTTGCTTTCTACGAAAAGCTCGTGGCGCTGTGCAAGCAATACGGCGTCTACATCATTTCCGACCTTGCCTATTGCGAAATTTATTTCGACGGCAACCCGCCGCCATCGGTGCTGCAAATTCCCGGCGCGAAAGACATCGCGATCGAGTTTACCACATTATCAAAGACCTATTCGATGGCGGGCTGGCGCGTGGGCTTTGGGGCGGGCAACAAAACCCTCATTCACGCGCTCACGCGTATTAAATCCTACCTCGATTACGGCACGTTCACGCCCATTCAGGTGGCGGCGACAGCGGCGCTCAACGGCCCGCAGGAATGCGTCGATGACGTGCGTAAACTTTACAAAGAGCGCCGCGACGTGCTGGTAAAGGGCCTGCGCGACGCCGGCTGGCCGGTGGAGTCGCCCAAAGCCAGCATGTTCATCTGGGCGAAACTTCCGGCGCAATACGCCGAACTCGGCTCGTTCGCGTTCAGCAAGCTGCTGCTCGACCAGGCCGAGGTCGCGGTCGCCCCGGGCATCGGTTTCGGCGAATATGGCGACACCCATGTGCGCATCGCGCTCGTGGAGAACAAACAACGCCTGCGCCAGGCCGCGCGCAACATCAAAGCATTTTTGGCAAAGGATGCCGAGAAACTGAAAAAAGAATTCCTCGAGGCCCAATAACCACCACTGTCATCCCGGCCGAACGTAGTGAGCGCCGGGATCTGGGGAGCCATGATGGCCTACTACACCTACATTCTCGCCTCAAAAAAAGACGGTGTATTTTATGTAGGGGTCACCAGCGATCTGATAGGCAGGATTTACCAACATAAACGCGGGATGGCAGACGGATTCACTAAAAAATACCACGTGAAACTACTTGTATATTATGAAATACACGACGAAGTTGAACAGGCAATCCGACGCGAGAAATCAATCAAGCGATGGACTCGCGCCAAAAAAATAACCGCCATCAAAGAAATGAATTCTGCATGGGCCGATTTATATTCCAGCTTATTTTAGATCCCGGTGTTGCTGCGCAAACCGGGATGACAGAATAAAATATGAGCAGCACTCTTCGCATTGGTATTGCGGGCCTTGGCACCGTGGGGCAGGGAACGCTACAATTGCTGCAGGGTAATGCAGAGCTCATTTCAGCGCGTGCCGGGCGGGTCGTGCAAGTCGTTGCCGTCAGCATGCGCGATGTGAGCAAGGCGCGTGAGGTAAACCTCAATGGCATCCGCATGGAGCCCGACGCGCGGGCACTGGCCGTGGCCCCGGACATTGACGTGGTGGTCGAAGCCATCGGCGGGCACG
>JBJXEM010000003.1:0-8870 GCA_046154225.1 Rickettsiales bacterium | reverse complement strand
AAATAATACATTGAAATAACAGCGCCTTATGTCGCTCTTTCAACGGCAATCGACAAACGCAAATAAAGCCTGTATCGGTATCATAATCCCTTGGTCGGGTGTTCAAATCACCCCCGAGCCACCATTCCACGCACCCACGCAGGCGCTGCCTTGTGAGGGCTTCCTTAGGCGAAGCCTACCACTCCCTATCGTATCCTTATGGTCTGACTGCCATCACTAGGTTCGCTGCACACGCAGCTTCAACTCACTCACAGGAGACGTTATGAACAAGGAACAAGTGCAAGGCAAAGCCGAGCAAATTACTGGTAAAATCAAAGAAACATGGGGCAAGCTGACCGACAGCGATAGGGCCTTGTATAGCGGTCAACGCGACCAGTTCTTGGGCAAGCTGAAAGAACATTACGGCCTGGCCAAAGAAGATGCCGAGAAAAAAATCAAGGCCATGGAAGATGCTTTCACTGCCAACGACAAAAATAAAGCCGCGTAATTTTTTCATTACGCAATCTTTGCCAGAGCCCGGCGCGACAATCTGTTGCGCCGGGCTTTTGGGCATATGAGAGGTGGCATTACAGCATGCTTGCGCTGTGCATTTTTGCAACGGCAGTAATATATCGCGGCCTTGAACCTTAAGTGCGTGTAGGAAGTGCTTCCATAGAAAAGCTTGGCGTCGGATTAATAAAGGACTAAAAGCTTTAACAGCTTCATTAGAAGCGTTATCCGTACAGGGAGTTCGCCATGAGCATCGGTTCAATGTTCAACAACATGCCAATCAGTCGCAAGTTCGCCTACGTGATGATTATGCTGCTGTTGCCGAGCGTGGCACTGAATTATTTCATCATTGTGGAGAAACAAAGCTCCATTGATTTCGCAAAAAAGGAAATCGCGGGCGCACGCTATCTTTCCGCGGCGCACGAGGCGGTGCGCGCTATCACGGCGCCCGTGACAAATCCGCTGGCGTTAGCGAAAGCAGCCGCTGCATTAAAAGATGCTGAATTACACGACGCCGGAACGCTAGCTATTACCGAAAAGACGAAAAACATAGTGGCGGGGATGGAAGCAAAATCGCCCAACGTCCATGTCTTGGCCGATCAGGCGGCGGACTTGATTACGACGATTGCCGATAACTCAAACATTACGCTCGACCCCGATATCGACAGTTACTATGTGGGCGATGCACTCATTAACCAGACCACTAACTTGTATCTCTATGGGCAGGACCTTGCAGATTCGACGCAAAAATTATTGCTAAATGCAGCCGACGATAATGAATTCGCCGTCGACGAATATAAAATCGCCTTTGCGGATGGCAACTTCGAGACCGACAACGCGAAATCCATGGCGGGAAACAGCAATGGCATCGTGAAAGCACAACTGGAAACGCTGGCCGTGCGGGTCAACACCGCAACCACCAAGCTTGAGGCCAGCATTAAAACGCGTGAGCCGAATTCTGTGACGGCTGCGACCGAAGAAATGAACGTTGCGCTCGACGCCTACCGCACGCAGGGCACCGCCACGTTCGAACAACTTATCAATGGGCGTATCGCGAAAATGCAGGGTGAAATGATTCGCAGCCTCTCAATTGCCGGTGTGCTGGCGGTTATCGGCATTATTTTGGCCCTGATTATCATCCGCTCGATCACCAAACCAGTAGGGATGATGGCAGGCCTGATGGGGCGCCTGACGGCTGGAGATTTGGCGATTGAAGTGCCGCAACTTGACCGCCACGACGAAATCGGCGTGCTTAGTGAATCGCTGGTGGCGCTGCATCAGGCGGCAGTGGAGCGTGAGCAGGCGCGGGTAATGGAAAATACGCGGTTGGCCAAGGATGCCAAACGCGCCGAAACCATTCAGAACACCACACGCCAGTTCGAGTCGCGTGTGCAGGGGATTGTAAGTACGGTGGCGGCCGCAGCGACGGAGTTGTCGCATACCGCGCAGCAAATGACCAAAATCATGCAGCAAGCATCCAGCAACACCTCGCAGGCAGTCACCAACGCGGCGGAAACGTCGGGCAATGTGCAATCGGTCGCGGCGGCGGCCGAGGAATTGGCGGCTTCGGTGCGCGAGATTTCGTCGCAGGTGCAAAAGACAAATACACTGGTGCGCGATTCGCAAACAAAAACCAACGCGGCCGACCAAAAAGCCGTGGCACTTACCGACGCCAGCAGCAAAGTGCGTGAAGCAGTAACGCTGATTGCCACCATTTCCAGCAAAATTAACCTGCTGGCGTTGAACGCCACCATTGAATCGGCGCGTGCAGGCGAGGCTGGGCGTGGATTTGCTGTAGTCGCCAGCGAAGTAAAGGTGCTGGCCAACCAGACCAACCAGTCGCTCGAAGACATTGGCCGGGTAATTGAAGGGATGGACATGGCGTCTGACGAAATCACCCGTTCGCTGTCGGACATCAAGCATTCGGTCGAAGAAGTGTCGATCGCCTCGAACTCGATTGCGGCGGCGGTGGAAGAGCAATCCGCCACCACCAACGAAATCACTCGCAACATGCAAAGCGCGGCGCAGGGCACCAGCTTGATTTCCTCGAACCTGAACACGGTGAGCGAAAACTCGCAGGACGCCACAGCATCGGCTGGCGAAGTGCTGAGTGCGGCGCAGGAATTATCGCGTCAGGCCGAAGAACTCAACCGCGAGGTGAACGACTTCCTGGAAATCATTAAGTCGGCGTAAGCGTTGCCACGGTTGCCGATCGCTGCTAGTTGCAGTGCCAAAGGATTGTTCGATGGCCCCGCTGAAATCAAAAAAGCGCCGCGTTAAGCCGGCGCCCCTGCGCCTTAACCTTGCCCTGCAAGGCGGTGGTTCGCATGGCGCGTTCACCTGGGGCGTGCTCGACCGACTGCTCGAGGAAGAGGATATCGAAATCGTCGGCATCAGCGGCACCAGTGCCGGGGCCATGAATGCCGCCATGCTCGTCGAGGGCATGAACGAAGGTGGGCGCGCACGCGCAAAAGAGCAACTTGAAGAATTCTGGCGCGCCATCAGTGTCGCGGCAGCGATGTATGCTCCCGCCAGCCAGCAAGCGCCCATCAGCACGATCCCCGGCATGGAACAATTCGGTTGGCTCGGCATTTTCAATCCAATGGAAATGCTGTCGCGGATGCTTTCGCCGTACGAGATGAATCCGCTGAACCTGAATCCGTTGCGCGATATTCTGGCGGGCACGCTGAAATGCGAAAATTTACATCACGGCATTCGTTTGTTCGTGACGGCGACCAACGTGGAAACCGGGCATGCGCGTATTTTCAGGGACGAAGAAGTCTCGATCGATGCGCTGATGGCCAGTGCCACGCTGCCGTTTTTATACCAGGCGGTCGAGATCGAAGGCGTGCCGTACTGGGATGGCGGCTACATGGGTAACCCTTCACTCTGGCCATTGTTTTACAAAACCGACTGCCCGGATTTAATGCTGGTGCAAATCAACCCGCTCTATCGTCGCGGCACACCCAAGCATATGCTCGACATTATGAACCGCTTGAATGAAATCAGCTTCAACTCGAGCCTTTTGGCCGAAATGCGGGCGATACATTTTGTCAAAAAAATGATGCATGAGGGCAAGCTTTCAGACAAAAGCCATACTGACATTCACATGCACTGCATTTTCCCGCCTGAGGATTTACACGCCATGAGCGCCAGCACCAAAATGTTCGCCAGCTGGGAATTTTTCCAATTGCTGAACAAAGCGGGCCGCGAACAAATGGAGAATTGGCTACGCGATCACAAAAAATCTCTCGGCAAACATAGTACCATCGACATTGCCAAAACCTTCCTGCAACGCCCCGAAAAAACCATGTCCCCGAAAGAGCCTGCCTGATGTTGGATTCGCTTTTACTTGGTACTCCACTGTGGATGTGGGCTGTATTTTTTTCCTGTATCTTGGTGCTGCTGGCTTTCGATTTGGGTGTGGTACATCGCAAATCCTGCGAGCTGAGCGTGCGGCAAAGCCTGCACATGACATTATTTTACATGGTCGCGGCGCTGCTGTTTTCAATGTTTGTCTGGTCAACGCTTGGAGCCCAATCTGGCAAGGAATACCTCACCGGGTATATCGTTGAGCAAACGCTTTCGATGGACAACGTGTTTGTCATGTCGCTGGTCTTTACCTATTTCCAAATCCCGCGCGAATATCAGTACCGCGTGCTGTTTTACGGCATTCTAGGTGTCATTATCCTGCGTGGAATCATGATTGTGCTCGGTGCTGAGCTGGTCGAAAATTTCTTATGGACGCTCTATTTTTTTGGTGCATTCCTGGTGTTCACCGGGGTAAAAATGCTTGGCGGCGCCGAGATCGATCCCGATATTGAGAATAATATCGTCCTGCGTACCATGCGCCGCTTCGTGCGTGTCACGCCGCAGCTTCATGGCCAGAAATTTTTCATCCGGGCGCCGGGTGAGGGCGGGCGCATGCAGCGTTTCGCCACGCCGTTATTTGCCGCGCTCGTCGTCATCGAGTGTCTCGACCTTGTTTTCGCGGTGGATTCCGTGCCCGCGATTTTTGCCATCACGACCGACTCGTTCATTATCTACACCAGCAACATTTTTGCCATTTTCGGCCTACGCGCTTTGTATTCCACACTCAGCGCCATGATCCACCGCTTTGAATACCTGAAATATTCGCTGTCGCTGGTGCTGGTATTCATCGGCAGCAAAGTGTTCGTGAAAGATCTGCTCGGCCTCGATAAATTTCCCCCCAGCCTGTCGCTTGGCGTGACGGTTGGGCTATTAGTGGCAGGGGTGGTTTACTCGCTTTATAAAACGCGAAATCGTTCAAAAGCGTGAATCAGCTTCAATGTTTCAGTACTCGCGCTCGCACGCCCTCACCCTGAATTTGCTAAGGCGCAAATTCAGACCTCTCCCAAGGGAGAGGTGATGCTGCGGCAGCTTTATACATAAACGATGGCATTGAAAAAACCTCTCCCTTGGGAGAGGTCGAAAAACCTTCTGGGTTTTTCGGGTGAGGGCGTACAGCGTCTAAATCAGCCCAAAACTCTTGAACGAATAATGCCCGGTTTCGGTGATGATGACGTGGTCGTGCACGCTCACGCTCACGGTCGCGGCGGCTTCAATGATTTTCTGGGTGACATCGATATCGGCTTTGCTGGGTGTCGCATCGCCGCTGGGGTGGTTGTGCAGCAAAATAATGGCGGCCGCACCCAGCTCCAGCGCGCGTTTCACGATTTCACGTGGATAGACCGGCGTGTGGTTGATGGTGCCGCGTTGCATTACTTCATCGGCGATGAGTGCGTGGCGGTGGTTGAGGAATAGCACACGGAATTCCTCGATTTTATTTTTACCCATGGCCAGTTTGCAATAATCCATCAGGGCCGACCAGCTTTGAATCACCGTCTGTTCGCCGATCTCGGATTTAATCATCCGTTGGGCGCTGACACGGATGGTTTTGAGCGCCGCAATCGCCGCGTCGCCCACTTCATTCACCGCGCGCAATTCGGTGTCGGTGGCGTAAATCACACCGGCAAAACTTCCGAATTGCTTCAACAGCCGCTTGGCCAGTGGCTTCACATCGCCCCGTGGGCGGGCGGCGAATAAAATTAGTTCAAGCAGCTCATAGTCGGGCAGGGCGTCCCCGCCCGCCTCGATAAAGCGAGCACGCAGGCGGGCGCGGTGGCCTAGGTAATGCGGTGATTCGTCGTCCATGCCGCTATGTTGCCGCAAGAATAGGGGAAGGCAAGGGGTTTGAGGTCAGCAAGTATGTCAACGGCGTCATCCTGAACTAGTTTCAGGATCCATCGAAGGCGCGATGGACGCCGTTATAAACTCTCCAGCTTATCCGCGCCAGACGGCGCTTCGATGGATCCCGAAGTCAGTTCGGGATGACGCTACAAAAATGGCGGGCGCATACTTCCCGGCACACGCTGTGCACTGCATCTTGCATTGCGTGGAAAAACCATTATGGTGCCTCGCTTTTTAATGAACCAATAACAAGAAACGAACGACGAATTTATGCAGGAAGAATTCTCGAACATGAACTCCATCTGCGTGTTCTGCGGTGCGCAGAATGCGGTAGCGGAAGAATATAAAACCATGGCCCACCAGCTGGGCCTCGACATGGCACGTGCAGGCAAACAACTGGTGTATGGTGGCGGCGATTGCGGGCTGATGGGCGCGGTGGCTAACGGTACGCTCGAGGGTGGCGGCAAAGCGATTGGCGTGTTCCCGCGCTCACTCGGGCGCATTGAAGTGGAGCATAAGGGCCTCACCACCATGCACATGGTGGACAGCATGCACGAGCGCAAACAGATCATGTACGACCATGCCGACGTGTTCGTGATTTTGCCCGGCGGCTTCGGCACACTCGACGAGATGTTCGAAGTCATTACCTGGCGCCAAATCGGCATCCACGAAAAATCGGTGATTATCTTCAACCACAACGGCTACTGGAACCACCTGCTGGCGCTGATGGACAACATCATCGCCTCCAGCTTTGCCAAGCCGATCAATCGTACTTTTTATACGGTGGTAGACACGAAGGCCGAGCTTTATGCGCTGCTGGGGCTAAAATAGCTTTTTTGTTGCTTTTTAAGTGCTAAAAGCAGAACATCTGTTCATGCAGACGAGCACTTCACGCGACAGCCAAAAGGCATTTACGCTAGTTGAAATGGCCATTGTGCTGGTTATTATTGGCTTGCTGGTAGGGGCAGTTTTCGCAGGTCAAAGCCTCTTGCGTAACTCGCAAGTCACACAAGTGCTCACCGACGCGAAGACCTACGCCACGGCAATACAGCAATTCAAAGATAAATACGCCTATCTGCCCGGAGATTTTCCCGAAGCAACCCGAGTGTGGGGGCGCTTAAAAGCCACCGCTGATTGTGTTACGAATTCCAGCGCTTCATTGGATGCGACAGGCGGTGTCTGCGATGGTGACGGGAACGGTATCATGAACGGTGTTGCTTCGGCGGCAGGTGCCTCGAGTGAGAGCTTTCAGTTGTGGCGACAGCTACAGCTTGCCGGGTTTATCACAGGTAGTTTTACCGGTTTAAATGGCCCGCTAAACACCAACTATGACACAATTCCCAAAACCAATGTGCCCTCAGGGGCGATTGCGAATACTGGTTTTTGGCATTATAGTTGGGGATATTCGCCGGCAAGCACAACTTTTTATGAGGGCAATTACGATAATACCCTCGCTTACGGTGGGCGAGTAGCCAACGACTGGATCCACGGGCCCGCCTTGTATGGCAAAGAAGCATTCGCTTTGGACACGAAAGTAGATGACGGGTTGCCTCCTACAGGCACTATTCGTACCCTTGCGCAGAGTTGGCAGTTGGGAGTCAATGGCGTCAGCTGCACCAGCTCGGACACCGCTGCATCCGCCACGTATACTAAGGGCGACACCAGCCCAACGTGCTTTCTGTTGTTCATGAATAATTTTCAAGTATCGAGCCAGCAGGGCACCTTTACTCAGCCCTGATTTTTGCGTGCGCGCTTTTTTCTGAAAAAAAGTTTCTTTTGTTGTTGACGGGGGGCAGGTGTTTGTCTAAACCCCACTTCCCGACGCGGTGCCTAGCACTGAATCGGTTCCTGAAAAGGGTCAAGTCCTCCGAAGCTTTTTAAGCGTAGGATGGATGAATGAAATTGCCGCATCCAAGGCGCGGCAGCCACTTCATTCTGTTGAATGATACTGTGAAGAGCGTTTAAGCGCAGGTGGGTTCGGGGATAAGCATTTTATCCACAAACCATATCTGCGTACATGCAAGTAATTATTATGACGACGCCGCAGCGAAGGCTGCCAAGCGGCGTCATAAAGAACGCAAGTAAGTATCGCCAAGTTTAGTAAGTCCCTTGTGGCAAAAACCTCTGGTTGATATGGTTTGTGTGAGTCTACTCAATTTCGACCTTGGATTCATCCAAGGTCAACATCATAGTGATTTAACGTCCTATGATACGAATCAAAACATGAGAGTTTGATTCTGGCTCAGAACGAACGCTGGCGGCAGGCCTAACACATGCAAGTCGAACGATGTAGCAATACATAGTGGCGCACGGGTGAGTAACGCGTGGGAATGTACCATTTAGTGGGGGATAACCAAGGGAAACTTTGGCTAATACCGCATACGCCCTTCGGGGGAAAGATTTATCGCTAAATGATCAGCCCGCGTGAGATTAGGTAGTTGGTGGGGTAATGGCCTACCAAGCCTACGATCTCTAGCTGGTCTGAGAGGATGATCAGCCACACTGGAACTGAGACACGGTCCAGACTCCTACGGGAGGCAGCAGTGGGGAATATTGGGCAATGGACGAAAGTCTGACCCAGCCATGCCGCGTGAATGATGAAGGCTTTAGGGTTGTAAAGTTCTTTCGCCGATGAAGATAATGACGGTAGTCGGAGAAGAAGCCCCGGCTAACTTCGTGCCAGCAGCCGCGGTAATACGAAGGGGGCTAGCGTTGTTCGGAATTACTGGGCGTAAAGCGAGCGTAGGTGGCTCGATGTGTCAGTGGTGAAATCCCGGGGCTCAACCTCGGAACTGCCATTGAAACTGTCGAGCTGGAATCTCAGAGGGGGTAGCGGAATTCCAAATGTAGGGGTGAAATCCGTAGATATTTGGAGGAACACCGGTGGCGAAGGCGGCTACCTGGCTGAGTATTGACACTGAGGCTCGAAAGCGTGGGGATCAAACAGGATTAGATACCCTGGTAGTCCACGCCGTAAACGATGGATGCTAGTTGTTGGGGGGTTCCCTCTCAGTGACGTAGCTAACGCGTTAAGCATCCCGCCTGGGGAGTACGGCCGCAAGGTTAAAACTCAAAGAAATTGACGGGGACCCGCACAAGCGGTGGAGCATGTGGTTTAATTCGAGGCAACGCGAAGAACCTTACCAGGCCTTGACATGTCCAGTTTGATT
>JBJXEM010000002.1:0-22395 GCA_046154225.1 Rickettsiales bacterium | reverse complement strand
AACGCCGCCGCCATCGCGCTTTACACCATCGCTATGGGCCGCACATCATGACCGACACGCCGCTTCTTCCCCACGCCGAACAAGCACTGGCCCTCGCCCGCGCCGCCGGTGCCACCGCCGCCGACGCGATATGCGTGCAAAGCCGCGATTTAAGCGCTGGCATCCGTGCAGGCCAGCCCGAAACCATCGAGAGCGCCGAATCGACCGGCATTGGCCTGCGGGTGTTTGTGGGCGAATCCAGCGCGTCGCTTTCCACGTCGGACTTCAACCGCGACGCACTGCGCCAACTCGCGCAAAACGCCGTCGCCATCGCCCGCGCCGCACCTGCCGACCCGTTTGCGGCGCTTGCGCCCGTCGATCGGCTCGCCACCTCCATCCCCAACCTCGACCTCGCCGACAGTGCCATCCCCACCATGGCCGAGCTGCAGCAATTGGCGCGCGACTGCGAAGAAGCCGGGCGCAGCACACCCGGCATCACCAACAGCGAAGGGGCCGACGCCAGCGCCAGCCATTACGCCGTCGCCCTCGCCACCAGCCACGGCTTTGCCGGTTCCTATGCGGGCACGCGCCATAGCCTCTCGCTGTCACTCATCGCAGGCACGGGCGACGCCATGCAGCGCGATTACGATTACGCTACCACCACCCATCGCGATGCGCTACCAGATGCCGCAACCTTGGGCCGCATGGCCGCCGAGCGCACACTCACCCGCATGCACCCGCGCAAATTACCGTCGCAGCGCGCCATTATTTATTTCGAGCCGCGCGTGGGCCGCAGTTTGCTCGGCGCGTTCGCCAGCGCCATTTCCGGCCAGTCCATCGCGCGCGGCACCTCATTTTTGAAAAGCGATTTGGGCCGCGAAATTTTCGCACCCGGCATCACCATCACCGACGACCCGCTGCGCCCACGTGGCCTCGGCTCGCGCCCGTTCGACGGTGAAGGCGTGGCAGGAACGCGCCGCGATTTTATCGCGCAGGGCGTGCTCACCAGCTGGCTGCTCGACACCCGTTCGGCCGCACAACTGGGCCTTGCCACGACGGGCCACGCCAGCCGCGGCCTCAGCGGCGCACCGCACCCCGCCACCACCAACCTGTATGTGCAGCCGGGCACGCACTCGCCCGCTGAATTATTCAAAAATCTCGGCGACGGGTTTTACGTCACCGAAACCATCGGCCACGGCGTTAACCTCATCACCGGCGATTATTCCGTCGGCGCGAGCGGCTTCTGGCTTGAAGGCGGTGTGCGCGCGTTTCCGGTCAGCGAAGTCACCATCGCAGGCAATCTGCGCGACATTTTTCGCGAGATGGTTCCGGCGAATGATTTGGCGTTTCGCTATGCCAGCAATGTGCCCACGCTCGCCGTGCCGAACATGACCATCGCGGGGACGCAATGAACGCGGCACCCCTCGCCTCCAGCCTGAAAACCCCGGCGTTCGAACTCTATAAACGCCTACTGCGTACTTATGTGTGGCGCTACCGACGCACCTTGGTCATCGGCGGCGTGTGCATGCTGCTGGTCGCAGCATCAACCGGTTTCAACGCGTATTTGCTGAAACCCGTGTTCGACGGCGTGTTCGTGAACAAAGACGCACGGCTGCTTCTGCTGGTGCCCATCGCGCTCATCTTCTCGGCACTCGTCAACGCCGTCGCCGATTACGGAAGTTCGCTCAGCTTGAAATATGTGGGGCAGCGTGTGGTGTCCGACATGCAGGGCGATTTATTCGCGCATGTCATGCATTCCGACATCAGCCTGTTCCACGATCAGTCTTCGGGCCGCCTCATTTCGCGCCTCACCAGCGATATCATGCTCATGCGCCAGTCGGTCGCCCAAGTGCTCACCGGTCTCATCAAGGAATGTTGCACGCTCATCTTCCTTATCAGCGTTATGTTTTTGCAAAGTTTCTCGCTGTCGCTGATCGCCTTCGCCATCCTGTTTTTTGCGGTGATGCCCATCGCCCAGCTCGGCAAACGCATGCGCAAAGTGGCCGACGCCACGCAGTCGCAACTCGCCGATTTCACCGCCCAGCTCGACGACACGTTTCAAGGCGCGCGCGTCGTGAAAGCCTATGGCCGCGAAGCGTTCGAAGCCGAACGGGCACGCAGCACCATCCGCAAATTGTTCAAACTCTATTACAAAGCCAGCCGCATTCAATCGGCCGCCGCACCCATCATGAATTTGCTGGGCGGTGTCGCGATTGCAGCCATTGTGTGGATTGGCGGCACCCGCATCATCGCGGGCGATTCCACGCCCGGCGCATTGGTGTCGTTCATTACCGCCATGGTGATGGCGTACCGACCGGTGAAAGTCATCGCGGGGCTGAACACGTTGCTGCAAGAAGGCATGGCCGCCGCCGGGCGTTATTTCGCCGTGCTCGACCACCCGCCCGGCATCGCCGACGCAGCCGACGCGCAAACCCTTACGGTGCGCGAAGGCAGCATCGGCGTCGAGCAGCTCACCTTCCATTACGGCGCAGGTACTGGTGGGGTCGAGGATTTAAGCTTTACCGTGCCTGCCGGAAAAACCGTGGCGCTAGTGGGTGCGAGCGGCAGCGGCAAAACCACCATCATGAATTTGCTGCTGCGCTTTTACGACCCGCAAGCCGGGCGCATCACCATCGACGGCACCGATGTGCGAAGCTTCACCCTCGCCTCGTTGCGCCACGCCTTCGCGCTCGTGAGCCAGGACATCGTGCTGTTCAACGACTCGGTGCGCGCGAACATCGCCTACGGCAAGCTCGACGCGACGGAAGCAGAAATCATCGCCGCCGCGCAAAAAGCCCACGCCCACGAATTTATTTCGCAGATGCCCGAGGGCTACGACACCCTGATCGGCCCCGCGGGCGTCAAGCTCTCAGGCGGGCAGCGCCAGCGTTTGTCGATCGCCCGCGCCATTTTAAAAGACGCCCCGATTTTGCTGCTCGATGAAGCGACCTCGTCGCTCGACACCGCCTCGGAGCGCGCGGTGCAGGACGCGCTCGGCACACTCATGCAAGGGCGCACTACGCTCGTCATCGCCCACCGCCTCAGCACCATTGTCGACGCCGACCGCATTTTAGTGCTCGAAGACGGCCGCATTCAGGCGAGTGGCACTCACAGCGAATTACTGGCCACCAGCGAAATTTACCGCCACATGCACCACCTCACCGCACCCGAGGCGGTGGCTTAATGCTGCGGCCCGCCTATAGCGCCACCGGCATTGCCATCACGCCGCTGTTGCGCCTTTGGCTGCAGCGCCGCACTGTGCGCGGCAAGGAAGAGTCATCGCGTTTGCCTGAACGTTTTGGCCGCGCGAGCACCCCTCGCCCGGCGGGAAAACTCATCTGGCTGCATGCGGCCAGCGTCGGCGAAACCCAATCGGTGCTCACGCTGGTGCGGGCCTTGCTCGCGGCGCACCCCGCGCTGCATTTGCTCATCACCACCGGCACCGTCACTTCGGCCCAATTGGTAGCGCAGCAAAATCTGCCACGCACATTGCACCAATACGTCCCGCTCGACACCTATCCGGCGGTGCGGCGTTTTCTGGCGCATTGGCAACCCGATTTAGCGCTCTGGGTCGAGTCGGAATTCTGGCCGCAATTGCTGTGGCAAACCCATGCGCGGCGCATTCCATTGCTGCTCATCAACGCCCGCATTTCCGCGCGCTCCTACGCGGGCTGGCAACGCTGGCCCAGCATCATTCACGCGCTGCTGCAATGTTTCAGCACCATTTACGCAGGCTCAAGCGACGACGCAGCGCGCGCAAGTGCACTTGGTGGCAAAAACGTGCACGACATCGGTAATTTAAAATTCGATGCCGAACCGCTCGGGGTCGACACGGCACTGCTCGCGCAACTCGAAGCGGCCGCAGGTGACCGCCCGCGCTGGGTGGCCGCCTCCACCCACGCCAACGAAGAACAGCAGATCGCCGAAATTCATCAGCAGTTGTTGAAAGAATTGCCCACATTACTCACAATCATCGTGCCCCGCCACGCGAACCGCGGCGACGCCATTGCACTGGATTTACGCAGCCGTGGTTGTAGCGTCGCACAGCGCAGCAAAAACGAGCCGATTACGCAGCACACGCAGATTTACCTCGCCGACACAATGGGCGAACTTGGCAGCTTCTATCGCTTTGCTAATATCGCGTTTCTCGGTGGTTCGCTCGTAGCGCATGGCGGCCATAACCCGCTCGAACCTGCACGTCTGGGCTGCGCGATTATCACCGGCCCGCACACCCATAACTTTACCGCCATCATGCAAAAAATGCTGCAGGCGCAAGCCATCGAGGTGGTGCAGCATAAACAGCATCTGGCGCAGCTTTTAAACCGTTGGCTTGCCGACCCCACACCCGCCCACGCCATGGCAGAACGCGCCGATATTTTGCTGCAGCAAGCACAAGGCGCGAGCGCCACCATTGTGCAGCAATGCGGCGAGCTGTTGGGACGCGCACCATGAAAACCCCCCGCTTCTGGAGCGCGCCGAATGTGATCAGCACTGCGTTGCTAACCGCCTCGGCACTTTATGGATTGGGAAACGCACTCGACCGGCGATTCACCCGCGCGCAGCGCGCCACGTTGCCGGTCATCGCCATCGGCAACGTCACCGCCGGAGGCGCGGGTAAAACCCCCACCGCCCTCGCCCTCGCCGCGTTACTACAACAGCACGGCCTCACCCCCCATTTCATCAGCCGCGGCTATGGCGGCAGCGCGCGCCACGCCCGCGCCGTTGCCGCCACCGACGACTGGCGCGACGTGGGCGACGAAGCGCTGCTACTCGCCGCCTGCGCCCCCACCTGGGTCGCGCCAAAACGCCTCGACGCCGCCGCCCTCGCCGTCCAACATGGTGCCAGCCTCGCCATCGCCGACGACGCGTTGCAGCATTACGCCCTGGCGCCCGATGTAAGTCTTTTGGTGATCGACGGCCCCTACGGCATCGGCAATGGCCGGTTGTTACCGGCTGGCCCATTGCGCGAGCGGCTAGACAGTGCACTTGCCCGCTGCGACGCCGTCGTGATGATTGGACCCGACAGCCAGCGACTCTCGCCGCGCATCACCAAACCCATCTTCCGCGCGAATTTAATGCCTATCATCGACCCACAAATGCTGCGCGAAAAACGCTGGCTGGCATTCGCGGGCATCGGCCGACCCGACAAATTTTATGCCCTGCTGCGCGAGGCAGGCGCAACGCTTGCCGCCACCCGCGATTTCGCCGACCACCACCCTTACAGCACCGCCGATCTCGACCAACTATTGGCCGAAGCCGCACGGCTTGACGCCTCGCTCATCACCACCGCGAAGGATGCGGTGAAAATTCCGGCGCAGTACCGCGCAGAGGTCACCATACTGCCCGTTGCGCTGCATTTCGAAGACGCAGACAGCCTCCTGAAACTCGATGCTTTTCGCCAATTAATGCAAGTTACTTGATTTTTACTGCGTTGCAGCGAGAATAGGCTTCTATGAGTCCCATCCTGCTATTCCCGATTGCGCTTTTAACCCCGGTGATGCTTTGCGTCAGCCTGCTGCTGCCGCCGTATATCGCGCTTTTTGCCGCCTGCTATGCGATTTACGCCAGCGCCGCGCCCGCGCAATTACCCACGCTCGCCGCCCACTGGGGCGATCCAGCGTATATCCTGCAAGTCTACGGTCAGCTCTTCACCTATTGGCGCGCGCACATGGCCGAAGCAAGTATCGTCGGCTACACCGCGCCACTACTCAGCCTGCCGGTAGTCGGTGCAATAGTAGCACAGTGGTTAACCCGTCGCGTTGTGCGCAAACTGGTGCATATTTTCCATATGGCGAACCCGAGCTAAACCGCGTCGTCGAACAGCCCCGCCTGGCCTGCGGGTTTCGCCGCAGGCTTTTTTGTCTTTGCGCCGCCCGCCACCACCTGTTTCTCGCCATCGTGAAATTGCAGCCGCAATTCGGCCCCGGTGCTCACCGCGTCGGCGGTTTTCAGCACCTGCCCCGCGCTGTCTTTCACCAGCACAAACCCGCGCTTGAGTACCGCCAGCACATTCAGCGATTCCAGCAATGTGCTCGCGTGCGCGAGGCGCTGTTGCTGACCTTCCAGCAACTGGCGCAAATAGCGCGGCGACAGACCCGCTTCGGCACGCTTTAGCATGTCCGCTTTGCGTGCCACCAGGCGCGGCAGCGCACCACTCAGCCGTTCACCGATACTGTCCAGCATCTGCGCCATGCCCGCCACCAGCTGCGTCGGGCGCGGCAGGCCGCGCGCCAATCCTTCAATGCGCTCGCCGTGGAAATGCAGCATTTTTTGCATGGCAGTCGTTTGCGTGCGCTGCAAGCTTTCCAAGCGCGCCAGCAATTCGCTACGCACCGGCACGGCCAGTTCGGCCGCTGCCGTCGGCGTTGGCGCACGTTTGTCGGCGACATAGTCGATAAGCGTGGTATCCGTCTCGTGGCCCACAGCGGAAATCACCGGAATGCGCGACGCCGCGACGGCACGCACCACCACTTCCTCGTTGAAGCACCATAAATCCTCGACCGAGCCGCCCCCGCGCGCGACGATGATGAGGTCGGGGCGGCGCAAACCTTGGAATTTATCGTGCGTAGCCGAAGGTGAGCCGCCTGCGGCAGGGGTAGCATCCGTAGGTTGCGAAGGGGGGGTAAGCCCCCCTTCAATAGTATTAAACCCTGCAATCGCCTCGGCAATTTTCTCGGCCGCACCCGCGCCTTGTACAGGCACCGGCCACAACAACACGTGGCGCGGAAAACGGTCGGCCAGGCGGTGCAAAATGTCACGAATCACCGCACCGGTCGGCGACGTCACAATGCCAATCACTTCGGGTAGAAACGGCAATGGCTGTTTGCGACTGGCATCGAACAGCCCTTCGGCCGCGAATTGTTTTTTGCGCTGCTCGAGCATGGCCATCAACGCGCCGATGCCTGCCAATTCAAGCGATTCGATAATCAGCTGGTACGACGATTTCCCTTTGGCGTAGGCGCTTAGTTTGCCGGTGACAATCACGTCCATGCCCATTTCGGGCTTATGTTGCAGCCGCGACAAATTGCCCCGCCAGCACACCGCGTCGAGCACCGCCTGATCATCCTTCAGGGTAATGTAACAATGGCCATTCTGGTGAAACGTCACGCGCCCGATTTCGCCGCGCACGCGCACATGGCCGAATTGCTCCTCGATCAGCTCCTTCACCTGACCCGTGATTTCGCTGACCGACCGCTCGGGCTGGTTATGATTAAACGCACTCATGGGATTTATGTAGCCCCAACGCGCAAAAATGTAAAAAGGGTTTCCGTAGGGCCAAGCAATCGCGCTATATAGGGTGCATGCGAATTTTAGTGATTGGTTCAGGTGGGCGCGAACATGCGCTGGTGCGGGCGCTGAAAGCGAGCCCGAGCAGCGATTTTGTGGCCTGCGCCCCCGGCAGCGACGCCATCGCGCTCGACGTACCCTGCGTTGATATTTTCGCCCATACCGACATTGTGCGCTACTGCCAGTCCGAGAAAATCGACCTCGTGGTGGTAGGCCCCGAACAGCCGCTGGTCGACGGGCTGGCCGACCGCCTGCACGCCGAAAAAATTGCGGTGTTCGGGCCATCCGCCGCGGGTGCGCAGCTGGAAGCCAGCAAGGATTTTACCAAAAAACTCTGCGATCAATTCGGTATCCCCACCGCGCGCTACGCGACTTTTGACGCCTTGAAACCCGCACTTGCCTATGTACGCAAACATGGCGCGCCGATTGTGATTAAGGCTGATGGGTTGGCTGCCGGCAAAGGCGTGACCGTCGCCATGGAACTCGCGGAAGCAGAAAAAGCACTCACCGAATGTTTCGACGGCGTATTCGGCAATTCCGGCCAGCGCGTAGTCGTCGAGGAATTCATGGAGGGCGACGAAATCAGCTTCTTCGCCCTGTGCGACGGCACCACCGCCACCGCCTTCGCCGACGCGCAAGACCATAAACGCGCTTACGACAACGATAAAGGCCCCAACACCGGCGGCATGGGCACCTATTCGCCCACCCCGTTTACCCGTAACGGCATGGACGAACGCATCATGCGCGAAATCATCACGCCCACCATGGAGGGGCTGAAAAAATCGCTCATCAGCTATACCGGCGTGCTATTCGCGGGCATCATGATTACGGCCGAGGGGCCCAAGCTCATCGAATATAACTGCCGCTTCGGCGACCCGGAAACCCAGGCGATGTTAGCCCGCTTCACCGGCGATTTCGCGCTGCTGCTGATGAGCTGCGCCGAAGGTAAAATCGCCCCGCAACATCTGAAATTCAGCGACGAAGCCGCCGTGTGCGTCGTGATGGCGGCAAGTGGCTATCCCGGCAGCTATGTGCGCAACACGCTCATCCAGAATCTCGAACGCGCAGGTGAATTGCCCGGCGTCAGCATTTTACATGCCGGCACCATCCGTGCGGGCGAACAATGGCTGGCGCGCGGCGGGCGGGTGCTGAATGTGGTCGCGACCGGCGGCAGCCTGCGCCAGACACGTTACCACGCCTACGAAGCCGTCGATTTAATCGATTGGCCCGACGGTTTCTGCCGCCGCGATATCGGCGCGAAAGCCCTGGCTTAAACCAGCCGTCGCCACGCCGCCCTGCCTAGTAAAAGCACGGGCAAAAAAGTGGCCGGCACCCCGATCAACACCGCCATCACCTGCACGAACGGTAGAAAAAAAACCAGCGACAGGCTGTATTTTTCTGCACGCTGCAAGGGCGTGGTTTGTGCAAACAACAAGCAGGCCGCACCAAGCAGCAACACGTCATACGAGAGCAAATACGGCGTCGCGAGCACTGTCCCCACCGCCAGCAACAGTAGTTTCACCTCGGGCGCAGCTTCGCGACGAAAGGCCCGATATGCCAGCAGCACTACTGCCACACTGCACCCAAACTGCAAGGCCATGGCAGGTGCATAGCTAAACCCCAGCAACCAGAATTGAATAAACACCGTCGGCATCAGCGCGGCAATCACTGCCGCCGGTTCGCGTAAAACCTGACCTTGTGCAGGCATACCAATCTGCCAGTAGCTCTCCAGCAACCCCACCCCATACAGCGCCGTCACCGTGCCGATAAGGGCCAGCACCGTGATGCTAGCTGCCGCCATGCAGCGCCAGTTGCGCTCGGCGAGCAGCAGCACCGGCAGCAATATCGCCACCTGCGGCTTCACACATAACAGGCCGATGAGTAAACCCGCCAGCCATGGTCGGGCCGCGCGCCAATGAAATGCCGCAAGCAACGCCGCGCTCGTTAGCAACGCATTTTGCCCGCAGTAAAAACACAGCAGCGCCGCAGGCGACAGCATCAATGTCCATGTCAGGCCCGGTGCAGGCCGATACAACCGCACGGCGCACCACAACAGCCCCACGCCGAGCGCGGTCCACACTGCATAGGCCGCAAGGTAGGGCAGCGCAGCAAAGGGTGCAGCAAACAGCAGCACCATCGGCGGGTACGACCATTGCTGCATGTAACGCCCGCCCAGCATCTGCTCGAGTAGCGCCGTGTAGGTTTCCGGCTGATAATAACGCCCGGGCTCTGCTTCGAACGCGGCGCGCCCCGCCATCCAGAAATTCAGGAAATCGCGGCCCACCACATAGCCGCTCGCCTCACGCAGCCAGCCCGATTGCCAGTGCAGGGTGCTGAGATAAAGGGCCGCGAGTAGCACAAACACGATGCCGCTAACCACCCACAGGTCGCGCCGCAATACGGGGTTCTCGCCGCTACCCGCCCCCTGTTTATGGGGCGCGGTAAGCATTCAGCAACCGCCACTGCGACAGGGCGAACAGAATGGTTAAGCTAAACATGCCGAACACTTTAAAATCGACCCAGAAATCCGTCGAGAAATTGCGCCAGATCGCTTCGTTCAGCACCGCCAGAAACAAAAAGAAAAACCCCCAGCGGCGCGAGAGTTTCATCCAGCCTTCGGGCGTCAGCTGCACCGCCATATCCAGCACGTAGCTCAGCAACCCGCGCTTCATGCCGTATACCCCAACCAGTAAAATGGCCGCGAAAATGGCGTTCACCAGCGTCGGCTTCATTTTGATAAATTGCTCGTCGCCCAGAAACAGGCCGAGCCCGCCCATGATGGTAATCAGCACACCCGAAATCAGCGGCGCCAGCGCTACTTTGCGTTCGACATAATAAATAATGCCCAGCGACAGCAACGTGGCCGCAATGATGCTGATAGTGGCCGTCGCCACCCCATCCAGCCGATACGCCACAAAAAACACGCCGAGCGGCGCGAAATCGAGCAGCAGTTTCAGTCCGGCGGGCAGTTTACGCGCAATCATGTGGCGGTTTAACCATGGCTTAATTTTTTGTTCGTATTACCTATGCTATCTGCCGCAAATTCCGTTGACGCGCAAGCGCCACGGGCATTGGATAGGCAGACAAACTGGGAGAGTTGCGTATGGCCGTTCCAAAAAGTGAAGCCAAAACCCGCGTACTGATCGTCGAAGACGAAGTCGCGATCGTTACCCTGCTGCGCTACAACCTCGAAAAAGAGGGCTTTGCCGTGATCGCGACGGGCGACGGCGAAGAAGCCGTGAACCTGGTGAAAGAGCACCGCCCCGATATCATCGTGCTCGACTGGATGCTGCCCGGCATGACCGGCGTAGAGGTGTGTAAACATATCCGCTGGAACCAGGATTTGAAAAACACGCCCATCATCATGCTCTCCGCCCGCGGCGAAGAGGGCGACCGCATCCGCGGCCTCGATTCCGGCGCCGACGATTACATGGTGAAGCCCTTCAGCCCCAGCGAACTCATCGCCCGCATCCACGCCGTATTCCGCCGCATTCGCCCAAGCCTTAGCGAGCGCGTGCTTGAATTTTCCGGCATCGTGATGGACCTGACCAGCCACAAAGTCACCCGCGACGGCAAGGAAGTGCATTTATCGCCCACCGAGTTCGGTTTGCTGCGCTATTTAATGGAGCACCCCGGCCGCGTATTCGGCCGCGAACAGCTGCTCGATTCCGTATGGGGTCACGATATTTATGTCGAGCTGCGCACCGTCGACGTGCATGTACGCCGCTTGCGCAAAGCCCTCAATTACGACGGCAAACAACCCGACCTCATCCGCACCGTCCGCAGCGCCGGCTACGCGCTCGAAGAGAACCCCGACGGCGAAAACTACGTCAACCCGGACGCGGCGGAAGAATAGGCTTAGAAGTGAGCCCGTCATCCCGGGCTCGTCCCCTAATCTCCCGCAATATTTACATGGCATAAAAAAACTCCCTTCTGCTTGCGCGAAAGGGAGAAACCAAATGGTTTTTTAAAGGCGTTATGCTGCGGCTGCCAGAGGCGAACCGAGCTTCATTTCCAGCCCATCGCCTTCGACGGCGCTGAGAACGATGTTGCGAATCGACTCATGAACAGAGCCGTCAGGGCCGACCAGCGCGAGAGACTGGAGCTTCTCGAGATAGTGCGACTTGTAACTGCGATCATTGATGATCGCCCGCAGATCGTAAACAGCGAGAACGCCCGGCAGTCCTTGGTCCCACAACGTTGCAAGCGACATCATGACCACTTGCACGAGAGACTGTGCTTCTTCCGAACCGTTCTTGAGTTTGGCAACTTCCATTTCAATTCCCCTTGAGAAAACGTACCTCAAGCATCTGAAACAGAATATCATTCAGCAGCGATTGTGAGATCGCGGAAGGCATAGCCTAGACGTGAAGACGCAACTGCATCTGAAAAGATAGTCTGAAACAGAAAATCTTAGGTACGGTTCTAATTTACCAGATTTGCAGTCGCTTATTTATGACGATTTGATGAAAGTTGCCGGGCCACGCCTGCCCGGTAGCCGCTTATCCAACTACCCTTGGGCCACAAACCCAAGGAGCGCCCCGATGCAACATTCTGCAACCAATTTAACCCCACAACAGCTTCAAGCCATTGATCTCTATGCACGCGGCCAATCGTTCCGTTGCATCGCCGAAACCGTGGGCATCACCCGCGAAACCTTCTGGCGCTGGCGGCAGCTCCCGGCGTTTGCGGCGGCCATAACGCAGGCGCGGCAGTTGCAGCTCGAACAGATGCGCCTGCAAACCGCCGAACTGATGCGGCTTTCGCTTGCCACCCTCACTCGCGAATTGCGCAAAAGCGAAAACCCAAAATACTACAACCCCGTCGAAACGGCATTCAAAGTGCTGGAGTTCATGCGCAGCACCGGGCTTCTGGGCGACACCACTGCCATGCCACAACCCACGCCTATCGCACCGCCTTACTCGGAAATCGCCGACAACAACACTTCCTTACCCAGCGTGTAATCACTCTCCTCCCAACGTTGTTCCAGCATGGCCAATGCCTCGCCCAGCGCCTTTCCTTCCTTCATGCCACGCGCCATCAAATCGGCGGCGGCAATGGGGAATTTCGGTGGGGTGAAATCATGCGCGAGGTGCACATAGGGCGCGATGTTCAGCCCCGGCTGCAGCGCGGCTTGAATCAGCAGCCAGTCGAGATAGGCGGGCGCGCCATGCAGACGCAGAATACGCGTGTGCACATGGCGCGGGGCGTTCGCCTCAAATGGCGGCAAGCCCTCCAGCAGCTTTAATTGCTGCGCTTCGTGCCTCGACAATTTCCAGCGGGCGATGAGCCTGTCGATAGGCCGCACGCCCTCACCCGAAATCACCACGGGTGATTTCGACCTCTCCCGAGGGAGAGGTTTGAAGGTTGCACCGCTTCGGCTCTCAGAGACCTCTCCCTCGGGAGAGGTCTGAATTTTCTTTTGAGAAAATTCAGGGTGAGGGCGTGCGGCGCTGGCGGGTACACCAAGCAACAACAAAACCCGCGCCCACACCGAGGTTTGATAATCCGCCTGCGCTTCCAGCATCGCCAGCCGAATCATCCGGGAGGGGGTAATGTCGCCCAGAAAAACATGCGCGGCGACGCCGCTATCAGCCATCAGCCGCAGCGCGAAAGCCGGGTTTTCCACCTGCAGCAATTTGCGCATTTCATTGGCGATGCGTTCGCCCGACAGCTTCGCGATCATATCTTTTTTCGCCGTGCAGGCCGCTAACGCTTCGACATCTGCGGGCGGTTTGCCGTGGCCGGCCAGAAACCTAAAAAACCGCAGAATGCGCAGGCCGTCTTCCGCGATACGGTGGTTCGCATCGCCAATGAACCGCACGCGCCCAGCGGCAATGTCGGCTTGTCCGTCGAAGAAATCGTACAGTTCGCCTGCCGCATCCATCGACAGCGCGTTGATGGTAAAATCGCGCCGGCTCGCATCCTCGCGCCAATCGTCGGTGAAGGCGACGGTGGCGTGGCGGCCATCGGTGGCTACATCGCGGCGCAGCGTGGTCACTTCCACCACGCGGCCCGGCAGTACCAGTGTGACCGTGCCATGGTCGATGCCGGTGGGCACCGCCTTCCAGCCCTGTTGCGCCGCAATTTCCATGGTGCGCTCGGGCAGCAGGGTGCTCGCGATATCGACATCGCTACCCTCGCACCCCATCAAAAAATCGCGCACCGCGCCGCCCACTACGCGCGCCTGCCCGCCTGCTTTTTCAGTAGCGGCAAAAAGCTGCTGCAGGCTATCTTCGTGCAACCATTCAGGCTTCATCTTTGGCTCCCGCGATGGCGTGAATCAGCGCCTGCTGTACCGCAGCAATTTTGGCCTGATGCACCATTTTAAATCCATAATTATCCTTGACGTAAAACACGTCCACCGCCCGCGCGCCATAGGTGGCGGCATGGGCGGTCATCACTTGCAGTTGGCACTGCTCAAGCGCGGCAATAATGTCATGCAGCAATCCGATGCGATCGGGCGCGTTGATCTCGACGACGCTCGCCTGCGCACTGACCTGATTATCAATGAATATTTGCGGCTCAATCGCCACCCGACGCTCTGGCAAAAGCCGTCCGCGATTGGGCAATTCGCCTGCGATGTCGAGCCGCCCCGCCAGCGCCTGCGCAATCATTCCTGGCAATCCCGCAACACGCTTTTCCTCGTCAGCAAAGCTGTTGCCGTGAATATCCTGAATGCCAAGGGTTGCAATCGCCGCACCATCGGCCAGCACCATGATGCGGGCGCTGACAATGCTGGCCCCGGAAAGCGCCATCACCCCCGCCAGCACCCGAAACAGGCCCGGCTGGTGGCTCAGGCAGCAGGTGAGTTCACTGATGGCACGAAACCGGTCATGCGTGATGCGCAAGGCGACGCCTGTGGGATTTTTAACCCATGCGGCGTAAGCTTCAATCGTTTCCAGTTGTTTGTCGGGCTCGCGCAGCCACCACCCGGCGGGGATGCGCTGGGCAAAAAATTGCTGCGCAGTTTGCTGCAGGGTGGGCTGCAGCATAACCAGCAGCTTTTGCTGCGCGGTGGCAATGTCGTCGGCGCTGTCGCCGACACCCATATGCACCATCGCCCGGCGATACAGCTCGCGCATGAGTGCGCCTTTCCAGCCATTCCAAATGGTGGGGCCAACCGCCTTGATGTCCGCAACCGTAATCAGCAGCAGCAACCGCAGCCGTTCGGGCGATTGCACGACCGCCACAAAATCGGCGATGGTTTGTGGATCGTCGAGGTCGCGCCGAAACGCGGTGTCGCTGAAAATTAAATGATGCGCCACCAGCCACCCGGCAAGCTCGGCGGTGGCAACATTTAAGCCCAATCGCGCCCCGATGCGCGCGACAATCGCCTCGCCTTTTTCGGCGTGCGCACCGCCGGTGCCTTTGGCCAGATCATGGCCCAGCATGGCCAGGTACAGCGCCCCGCGGTCGATGATTTCCGCCGCGACCTGGCTGGTGAGCGGGAAGCGTTCGGTCCATTCGTGAGCCTCGATGCTCGCCAGGTTACCGACGGCCACCAGTGTATGTTCGTCCACCGTGTAGGTGTGGTAGCCATCATATTGCATCATGCCCACGACGCGGCCGAATTCGGGCAATAGCGCGCCCAGCAATCCGCACTCGCTCATACGCCTGAGTGTTATATCGGGCGCGCGGGCGAGCAGGATACTCTGCAGTTGCCGATTCGCCTCGCCCTCGAACGACAGTTTTCGTGACAATTGCGGCAAAGCCCGGCTGATCGCGAGGTAACCACGCGGGTGAATATCAAGCCCGTGTTGCTGCGCCAATGCAAAAATAGTAACGGTGGCGGCAGGCATGGCCGTAAGGTTTGTGTCGGGGCTAAAATTCAGCCGTCCGCCATCCAGCGTAAAGCCTTGCGGCAGCGCGTTTGCAAGGCTTTGCGCCTGTAGCGGCGACACCAATGTGCGGTGGTTTTCGTCCTCCAGAATCGCACAGAAAATACGGGTGAGTGCGCCGACTTCCCGCGCGAACTGAAAATAGCGCAGCATCAGCCGACCGGCTTTTTCCTGTGCGGTGCGGCCACGAAATTTCAGAATAGTTGCAATCTGCGTTTGCAAATCGAAGCTCAGCCGCTCGTCGGCCCGGCCGCGCAGCATGTGCATATGCGCACGCAGCGTGGCGAAAAATAAGTAAGCATCGCGATAGCGCTTCCATTCCTGCAGGTTGAGCAAATCCGTACGTACCAGCTCGCTTGCCTTGGCCACACCGTAGCAGTAACGCGCAAGCCAATTCAGTGTGTGCAGATCGCGCAAACCGCCTTTGCCGTCCTTGATGTTCGGCTCGAGCATGAAACGTGAATCGCCCCATTTGCGGTGACGCACGTCGCGGTCGCGCAATTTGTCGGCCACGAAGGTACGCTTGTCGGCCCCAAACACTTCCGCTTTGAGGCGTTTTTTGAGTACAAGATATGCACGCCTGTCGCCGCTGACGAGGCGTGCGTCCATCAGTGCGGCGGCAATGCTGTGGTCGCCGCGGGCGGCAGAAATCGTTTCGTCCAGATGCCGCACGGCGTGGCTGACGGGTATTTGCATGTCCCATAATTGCTGCAGCATGGAAATCAGTGCGGCCGTGGCCGAGGCCGGGGCATCGGGCGCCACCAACAGCAAAATATCTACGTCCGAATGCGGAAAAAGTTCGCGCCTGCCGTAGCCACCCACGGCGATCACGCACGTACTGGCGGGCGCATGGGCGGCCAACAATCCGTCGGTTGCGTCCGTCAGGCCGCGCCATAGAGGCTGGATGCGGCTATGGCGCGCGAACTGCTCCAGCGCCAGCGCCCGCATTTTGCAATACTCGGCGAAGGCCGACGCTTTGGCACCGCGCGGCAAAGGCGCAGCAATAGGGGCTGTGGCAGAGGAACGCATACACTCTCTATAAACGTTCAACACCCTGTTCACCATTGATTTTACATCTAGGCAAGGCAGGTGAGGCCTGGATGGCACGCGGCGCTAGCGAAAGCGCTACCGATGGCGGGCTGGAATGTGCTAGGCTTGACCCAGCGACGCCACCCCATCACTGTCGAGTCTATGGCCAAAACCGCCCACGCCCAGCACACGCTGCTTGCCACCGCCCTTGCCTCTACCCGGCGGGCCATGCTGTATATTTTCGTGTTCTCGTTCGCCATCAACGTGCTGTCGCTGCTGCAGCCGCTTTATTCCATGCAGGTGTTCGACCGCGTGTTTACTACCCGCTCGGTCGATACATTGCTGGCCCTCACTTCGGTGGTCGTCATCGGCTATGGGTTTTATGGCATCCTGCACGCGGTGCGCGCGGGCGTTATCGCCCGCATCACCGAATGGCTTGAGCGCACCATTGCCCCACAATTGCTGCGGGTGTCGATCGAGCAGGCGGCACAAACCGGCGCACCCATGGCCGGCCAGCACCAACGCGACCTGATGACGCTGAAAAACTTCCTCGCGCTCGCCACGCCCACGGCGATGGATATTCCGTGGTCGCTTATTTTCGTGCTGGTGATTTACATGATTAACCCGATCCTCGGCTTTATGTCGGTGGCGGGCATTGTCATGCTATGCACCAGCGCGCTGCTGAACGAATACGCCACCCGCAAGGCGCTGATGCGCGCCAGCGAAAAAAGCGTCGAAATCGCGTTGAATGCCGACGCCATCGGCCGCAGCGCCGAAGCCATTTGCGCCATGGGCATGAATCAAGCCGTGGTTGCCACCTGGCAAGCCGAGGCCGAGCGTGGCCTCGTGCTTCAGGACCTCGCACAGCAGCGCAGTGCCATCATCAACGGCACGGTGCGCAGTGCGCGGCTGCTCATGCAGGTGGCTGTCACCGGCGTCGGGGCGTGGCTCGCGCTCAATCACCAGCTTTCCTCCGGGGGGCTGATTGCTTCGTCGATTCTGGTGGCGCGCACGCTGCAGCCGTTCGATCAGGCCATTAATTTGTGGAAGCAACTGGTTGGCGCGCGCGATGCGTATCACCGGCTGCACCGCTTGCTCACTACTGTGAATGTGCCCCAAGGCAGCACCAAACTGCCCATGCCACAAGGCACCCTTGCGGTGGAAAACGCGTTTGTCGCTTTTGGTAAAACGACCGTACTGCGCAACATCAATTTCACGCTCGAGCCGGGTGAAAGCCTTGGCATTATCGGCCCCAGTGCGGCTGGCAAATCGACACTCGCCAAAACCATTGCGGGTGTTTACGCCCCCGTCTCAGGCGCAGTACGCCTCGACGGCGCCGAGATTTTCCGCTGGGGCCGCGACGAAGTGGGCCAGTATATGGGCTACCTGCCGCAGCAGGTGGAGCTGTTCTCGGGCAGCCTGAAGCGCAATATTTCGCGGCTGCAGGACGCGTCCGACGAAGCGGTGATTGCCGCCGCCCAGCTGGCAGGCGTGCACGAAATGATTTTAAAATTCGAAACCGGCTACGATACCGTTTATGCACCCGGCAACACGGTATTGTCGCCGGGGCAGAAGCAACGCATTGGCCTCGCGCGCGCGCTGTTTGGCACCCCGCGCCTGGTGGTGATGGACGAACCCAACAGTAACCTCGACGGCGAAGGCGAACTCGCCCTCATGCGCGCAATTGCGGCGCTAAAACAACATGGCATCACGACGGTCATTGTGGCACACCGGCCCAGCATCATCACCAGCGTCGATAAAATCCTCATGCTGCGCGGCGGCGTGGTTGAGGCATTCGGCCCGCGCGAGGAAGTGCTCAAGCGCTTCACCAACCCCGCACGCACACCCAACATACCGGCGGGGCATGCATGAAAAAGCATTTCCCGACCATCACCCCCGGCGCACAGCCCTTCACCCCCCGGGTGCATGGGCGCACAACCGTGCGCGGCCTGCAACGCGCCACCCGCTTCGTCGACCGCATGGCGGCGCGCCTGTTGCCGTTCGACGAATCCGCCATCGACACACCCGACCACCGCGCCCGACCGATGATTCTCATCGGCCTCGTCACTATGTTCGTGCTGTTCGGCATCATCGGCACCTGGTCGGCACTCATGCCGCTGGCTACCGGGGCTATTGCGCCGGGTAGGGTGGTCGCCGAATCGAACCGCAAGGATATTCAGCATCTCGAAGGTGGTATCGTAAAAGAAATTCTGGTGCATGACGGCGACGCGGTTAAAGAAGGCCAGGTGCTGATACGGCTCGACAATACTTCGGCACAAGCCAGATCGCAGCAGGTGCTCAGCCAATATCTCGGGGCCAAGGCGAGTGAAGCACGCCTGATTGCCGAACGTGACAACAAGCCGGAAATTACCTTCCCACCGGAATTGCTGGCGCAGGAAACCACTAACAGCAAAGTGAAAGAAGCGCTCGACACTCAGCGGCGTTTATTCAACGCGCGGCGTGAAGCCGTCACCGGACAAATCAACGTCAACAACCAGAAAATCGCCCAAACAGGGCAGGAAATCCGTGGCCTGCGCGAACAAATCAATTCGGCTTCGCGGCAGAGCGAACTGCTCGGTCAGGAAATTACGGTGGTGGATGGCTTGCTGAAAACCGGTAACGCGGTGCGGCCGCGCCTGCTCGCCCTGCAGCGCCAGCAGGCCGACATTATCGGCCAGCGCGGCAGTGCGCAGGCGCAGGTCAGCCGCGCCGAACAAACCATCAACGAATCGAAAATCAACATCATCAACGTCAAAAACGATTTTTTGAATAAAGTGGTCGCCGAGTTGAAAGATACCCAAACACAGGTTGCAACCCTCGAAGAACAGGCCCGCGCCACGTCCGACGTCGTGCGCCGCATCGAGATCACCGCACCGATCGACGGCCTCGTCACCGGCTCACAACTACACACCGTGGGTGGTGTGGTGCAGCCGGGCGAAACGCTCTTGTCCATCAGCCCCACCAACGACCGGCTGGTTGTCGAAGCCCATGTGAACCCGCAGGATATTGACGTCGTGCATACCGGCTTAAAAGCGCAGGTGCGCCTCACTGCGTTTAAAACCCGCTACCTGCGCCCGGTGGAGGGCACCGTCACCACCGTCTCGGCCGACCGTTTCGACGACCCGAAATCGCAGGAGAGCTACTACACTGCGCGCATCGAAATTCCGCAGCAGGAATTGCAGGACCTGGGCAACATCAAGCTCACCCCCGGCATGCCCGCCGAAGCGCTCATCGTCACCGGCAACCGCACCATGATTTCTTATTTCATCGGCCCCATTCGCGACTCGTTCGGCCACGCGTTCCACGATCAGTAGTATGAGTGGCGGGCTACGCCCGCGTTGGGGGCAAGCATAGATTGCCCCCAAACCCCCTCGTTCGCGCTACGCGCTCCGGTTCGGCACGGCCATCGCGCCTACACGTGAGGAGCATCGATGCTCGCGATGACTTGCAAGGTTAATTGACTATCGTCATTCCGTTTATTTTTTGTTTATTACTCTGTTTTGTCATTCCCGCGTAGGCGGGAATCCCCTTAATGGAAGCGCTCTCAACCCGTCCATTTCGCGTTCAGCGTGGCACTGAGGGGGAGGATGGATTGAATCAGCTTATCCACCGGCGGCGGTATTTGGCCTGCGGCGACTTCCTCGACCAGCCGGATATGCAGTGGCAACAGGGTGGAAAGTGCGTAGCGTTCAACCACCGTAGCACGCGCCGCCGCACGCATTTCCGCGTTGCGGTCGCGGGCGTCGAGTGCGTGCGATATTTTGGCCGCGACGTCTTCGGGCGAGAAGAAATCGGCGAGCAGGCCGTTCACGCCATGCTCCACCACTTCGCGCACCGGCTTGGTGTCGGAGGCAACTAGCGCTACGCCGCACGCCATGGCCTCGAGCATCGACCACGACAGCACGAACGGATAGGTGAGGTATAAATGCGCCGCGCTGACGCGGAACCAATCGAGCAATTGGGCGTAAGGCACGGTGCCGATGAAATGGATGCGATCAGCCGGCAGGTTTACTTTTTCCATTTCCAGCTGGCGGTAGGTTTTGCCATCAGGCGCTTTACGGCCATAGCTCACCGCGTCGGCCCCGATGGCGACGATGTGCAGGTTTGGCCGGTCGCGCAGCACTATCTCCGCCGCTTTCATGAAGGTCGAGAATCCACGATACGGCTCGAAATTACGTGCCACATAGGTCATCACTTCATCGCCCGCGCGGAATGTTTTGCCATCCGGCAAGCTGACGCTTGCACCCGCATTTGGTGCACAAAGTTCGGTGTCCACCCCGTCATGCAGCACCGAAATCTTCGGCTGGAATTCGCGCGGGTGCAAACTATGCTGCCACACCGTGGGGCTGATGCCCCAATCGGCTGCTTCGAGCGCTAAAAGGTTCGTGATATTTTTCACCCGCACCCGGGCAATGTCGTCGTCGGTTACGGGTTCTTCGAAACCAACATCGGCCCCGTGGGCGCGGTAATAGAACTCGAAAAAGCTGAGTAATTTCGCGTTCGGGAACACGTCTTTCACAAACATCGCGTCGCCCCAGCCGGGATGGGCAATAATAATATCGGGCGTGAAATCCTGCTTCGTTTTCAGCTCCTGACACACCCGCCACACGAACTGGCCTTGCGTGACGCCTGCGCTTGCCGTGCGCAAATAGCGGTGCGTTTCCGGCGCGACTTTGCGGGTGACGGCGTAGCTGATGCGCGTGACGCCCGGAATTTCGGCGCTGCGGTGCTTGGTGATGAAATAAATGCGGTGCGTGCCCATGGCCCCAAACGCCCGCGCCAGATGTTTATACTGGCCCGGCATGTTGGGATGAATGAAAAGAATGTTCATGCAGTCCGCGCGCCCTACGCCGCCATCGCGATCGCCACTTCGCGCGCCGCCAGCGCCCGGTTGCGGTAGGCGTTATACATGGTGCCGGCCAGAATAATCACCGCGCCCGCCAGCGTCCATTCGTCGAGGACTTTGCCGTAGAGCACGTACAGCGAAATGGTCGAAAAAATCAGCTGCACGAAATTCAGCGGAATAATCACCATATACGGCACTTTGGAAATCGCCTTACCCACCAGCCATTGCACGGTGTAGGTTAGTAACCCCACCACGCCAAGCCACATCCAGCCCTCGGCCGTCGGGGTGGTCCAATGCGTGACGCCCATGGGAATCGCCAGCAACGTGGTCATCGCCAGCATGTAAAACGCGATATGCATAGGTGATTCGGTGCTGCACAGCAGCTTAATAACCACGCCGCATAACGAGAAACCAACGGCTGCCCCCAGCGCATACAGCACGCCGGGATTCAGCGGAATAACTCCCGGACGGGTCACAATCAACACTCCGACAATCCCCGCAATCAAGGCGATCCATGTATGGGCACCACTGCGCTCACGCAGGATGAAAATCGTGGCGATGGTTGCCAGAATCGGTGTGATGAAATTAAGCGTGGTATGCATCGGCAGCGTGAAATCGCCACCGTCGCTGATGTAGGTGAGTGAAGTGAGCGTCAGCGCGTAGGCACCGTATTCCAGCACCGCGCGCAGGCCATAATGTTTCCAGCGTGTGGTGGCAAGCCCGGCGCGGCCCTGTTTGCGCGCCCATGGCAGCATGCACAAGGTAGCAATGGCGCTATAGCAGAACAGAATTTGAAACGGGTGATGGCCGAAACCGCCCTCGACCACTGGCTTACTCAGGAACGGCACGATCGAGAAGATAATCGTGTTACCGAGCAGCACCCCAAGAAACATGAGAATGGCCCAAGTGGTTTCGCGTTTCTGGTTCATGGAGTGCTCGTGCTTAGAATGAAAATTGTTCACTGGTGATACGTTCCTCGAGATTGTGCTCAGGGTCGAACAGCAGTGACAGGGTGATGCTGCGGTCTTCAAACACGCTGACGCTCAGCACGTCGCGCACTTCGGTGAAGTCGGCCACGGCGCTGACGGGCCGCTTATCGGCTTCGAGCACTTCGAAGGTGATGCTGGATTGATGGTTGAGCAGCGCCCCACGCCAGCGGCGCGGGCGGAACGGCGCGATGGGGGTAAGCGCCAGCAAGTTGCCGTTATGCGGAATAATCGGGCCGCCTGCCGAGAAATTATACGCCGTTGAGCCCGCGGGCGTGGACACTAAAATCCCGTCGGCAATCATTTCGCTGACACGCACCACATGGTCGATGGTGATGCGTAACTTCGCGGCCTGCCTGCTTTCGCGGAATAGCGACACTTCGTTGATGGCGAGTTCCTGCCGCTCGCGCCCATCGACGGTGCGCAC
>JBJXEM010000001.1:0-54146 GCA_046154225.1 Rickettsiales bacterium | reverse complement strand
ATGGTTTGCGCGTTATGGTCGAACCCGCCGAAATTAGCCATCGCGGCATGCAGCCCCTCCTCGCCCGCATGGCCGAATGGTGGGTGGCCAAGGTCGTGTGCCAGCGCCAGCGCTTCGGCCAAATCCTCGTTCAGCTTCAGGCAACGCGCAAGGCCGCGCGCCAGCTGGCTCACTTCCAGCGAATGGGTCAGCCTCGTGCGATAATGGTCGCCCTCGTGGTTGACGAATACCTGCGTTTTATACTCCAGCCGCCGGAAGGCGACGGAATGAATAATGCGGTCACGGTCGCGCTGGTGCGGGTTGCGCATGGCGCATTCAGCCTCGGGAAACAGCCGGCCGCGAGTGGTGGCGGGGTCGGTGGCGTAGGGGGCGAGGTGCGTAGATGTGGCAGGCTTTTTCATGCGGTGAGCGTAGCGTAGGATATTTTAGGACGCAAGCGGTTGGGCTGGGGATGCCTCTCCCGCGGGAGAGGCGACGAGGCTTAGCGAGCGCCAGCGAGCTTAGCCGCAGTGGTGAGGGCGTTCAGAGCCAAGTGGATAGCCGCCCTCACCCGGATTGCTAAAACTCGGCTGCGCCTCGCTAAGCAATCCGACCTCTCCCGCGGGGAGAGGTGTACCCAGCCTGACCACACTGCCCATTGCACCCGTAACGAAAACACCCTACATTACTCCTATGAACGAAACCCAATTCCAGATTTCCGATTCCGCCGCTGCCCGCCTTGCCCATTTGCTGGCGACGGAGCCCCCCGGCAGCAAATTGCGCGTGGCGGTGGAGGGCGGCGGCTGTTCGGGCTTTCAATACAAGTACGATTTCGTGACCGAAGCCCCGGCCCCTGACGATAAAATCTTCGGCAGCGACACCGCACCCGTACTGGTCGACGAAACCTCGCTGGAATTTTTAAAAGGCTCGATGCTCGACTACATCGAACGCATGGACGCCGCGGCGTTCGAAATTACCAACCCCAACGCCAAAAGCGGGTGTGGGTGTGGGAATAGTTTTAGCGTGGCGCTTTAATATGTATATCCGCCAGGGCCCATAGCGGCCCCACCAACATCGACGGCAGCATCGAAAGGGCGTGTGAAGCGTGTGGCATCGGGTGTAGTATAAGCCGCCCACACCTTTCCCTTTTCGCTTAGCGGCAAATGATTCGCGCCCTGAAGCGCTTCCATCGTCCAGCCTCGACTTTCATCTTTTTTTTCTCGCGCTGCATAGCCAGACACTCTCCCCATAGTGTCGGTAACCAGATAATCGAATGACCCGATTTCAAACTGTTCACGAGGGTGTTTACCTTCTAGCGTAAGTTTTTTAGCAGTCAGGCCACATTCAGACAGTGTTTGCGCTCCGTCTTCCGTTACAAAAATTTCGCTAAGTGCCCCACCGCCATTGCCGCTGCGAGTGAAGCGCAGCATATCCCGCGCCACCAAGCTTTTTATAGCTTCATCTCGGCTTTGTTTCACGGGTTCATCTGTGACATTCGACATGATTCAAAACTTTCATTGATTGTTTGTATTTCCAACTCATAGAATATTTTTTTGCATGCATTTGTTACAGTTTCACGAAGATTGCTTATTGGCTGTTAAAACAATAGGTATAGTCATGACCCGAATAATCTCCATCGCCACGTTCAACGTCAATTCCGTTAAAGCACGCTTGCCAAACCTGCTGGCTTGGCTGGATGCGGCGCGGCCCGATATTGTGCTGCTGCAGGAGCTGAAATGCGTGGATGAGGCATTTCCCGCGATGGAGATTGAGGAGCGCGGCTATAACATCGCCTCTCACGGCCAGAAAACCTATAATGGCGTTGCCATCCTCAGCAAATTTCCGCTGGAGGATATTCTGCGCGGTTTGCCGGAGATTCCTGCACCCTTTGAAATTCCCTCCTCCATAGGGGGAGGGTTAGGGTGGGGCCGAGACGAGGCAATGCCTATCAATGGCCCCCTCCCAACCTCCCCCCTACGGGTGGAGGAGCGCTTGCCTGCTTCATTCGACTCCTTGCCTCACAACGAACCCGATATCCAAGCCCGCTACATCGAAGCGGTGGCTAGTATCCCCGGCGGGGCCATTCGCGTGGCCAGTGTGTATGTGCCGAACGGGCAGGATGTCACGAGCGATAAATTTCCCTACAAACTAAGTTTTCTGGAGCGTCTACGCACGCATTGGCAGGCTCAATTGGCTCTCAATGAAATCGCCGTGCTAGGCGGCGATTTTAACGTCGCCCCCGCCCCCATCGACGTGTATGACGCCCCGGCGCTCGACGGTTCTGTCTGTTACCACCCGGCCGAGCGCGAGCGGCTGCGTGCCTTGATGTATCTGGGCTTCACCGACGCGTTTCGTGCCGTGAACCCCGAAAAACAGCAATTCAGCTGGTGGGATTATCGTGGCAACGGGTTCGAGCGTGGGCATGGGTTACGCATCGACCATCTGCTACTTTCGCCGCTCGCGGCCGACTGCCTTAAAGGCTGCACTATCGACGAAAATCCTCGTACGGAGGATAAACCTTCCGACCATGCACCGGTGGTTGTGAGGCTTAGGGTATAGGGTATAGGGTATAGGGTTTAGGGTTTAGAAAGAAGTATTTAGTGCAGGATTCCTGCGTCGTATTATACCCTATACCCTAACCCCTATACCCTAACCCCTTACTGCGAATCCTTGAATTTCACGACAAACGGCAGGTCGTCGCTACTAGCCTCGGGCAGTGGAATTGTGTTCGCACCAGGCATGGGCGGGGTGGGCGCGGCACCGGGCACCGGGCCCTCTAGAATTTCTGCGCCCGAGCCGGGTTCGATGGCAGGTAACAAACCACCGCCGCTGCCCGGTGTCACGGCAGGCAATACCGGGCCGCCGGAACCGGCCACTGCCAGTTTCAGAGTTTGCTCCGCTCCGGATTTGCTGAAATGCAGTTCTTCGCGCGCCTGCTGGCGGCTGGGCGGGAGTTCGTATAATTCCGTTGCGACCGGCAGCACTTTGTTACGCCCGCCGTTTTTCGCTTCGTAAAGCGACGTATCAGCGCGCTTGAGTAGCGATTCAGGCGTATCATCGGCGCGCATGGTGGCACAACCGATGCTCACGGTTTTTTGGATTTTTCCTACCTCGTGGCTCACCACGAAATCCTGTATTTCCACCGCTTTGCGCAAACGCTCGGCGGCTTCGTAGCAGCGCATGGCGTCGGTTTCGGGCATCAGCACCACGAATTCCTCGCCGCCGTAACGCGCCGCCAAATCGGCGGAACGGATAGTATTTTTGATAATCTCCGATAACTGGCGCAACACTTCGTCGCCTACATTGTGGCCGTAGGTGTCGTTCACGGATTTGAAATGATCCATGTCCATAATCACGAGCGACAACGCGCGCCCCTGCTCGCCCGCCTGACGCACCAGGTTTTTCAGGTGGGTGTCGAGGTAATGGCGGTTATATAACCGCGTTAGCCCGTCCATCACGGCCATCGAGACCGATTCCTGATAGTTCGATTTCAGCGCTTCCTGATATTTTTTGCGACGAATTTGCGTTTTGATACGCGCGAACATTTCGTTGAAATCGACCGGGGTCAGCAGGTAGTCGTTCACCCCCAGTTCCAGCCCTTTCAGCATCAAATGCTGCTCATCTTCGTCGACCAGCATGATGATAGGCACGTGGCGCACTTGTTCTACCGCCTTGAACTGGCTGGCGAGGCGCAGCCCGTCGATATCGGCCAGCTGCGTGGAAATCATGATGAGATCGAGTGCGGCTTCGTTACAAGCCTGTTCGAGTGCAAGCTTATGGTCGCTGAAGCTCGTGGTTTTATACTTTGCGGCGGACAGTTTTTCACTGATACGGCGCGACTGTACCACGTCGTCGTCGATCACCATAATGCTTGAGCCCGACACATCGAGGCTAAGCGAATAGTCCGACGCATTCATGCCCAGCTGGCTGCCGGATTTGTCGCGCAAGCGCAATTCGTCGATCAGCACTTTGATGCGCACCAGTGAGCGTACGCGTGCAAACAGCGCCGTGTCGTTAATGGGCTTGGTAATAAAATCGTCGGCCCCGGCCTCCAGCCCCTGCACGCGATCGGACGGGTCGGAAAGCGCGGTTACCATCACCACCGGAATATGCGACAATTCAGGATTCTGCTTCAGGCGGCGGCAGGTTTCAAAGCCGTCGATGCCCGGCATCATCACGTCGAGCAGAATCAAGTCCGGTTTTTTGGCCTGTGTCTGGTCCATGGCTTCGTAGCCGTCTTTGGCGGTAATCACGTCGTAATATTCGTTGGTGAGCTTGGCTTCCAACAATTTTACGTTGGCGGGTACGTCATCCACTACGAGTATCAGTCCGGTCATGTGCGCTTAGGCCAGTGCGGGTTCAAGAAAGCGGCGTATGGTCGCCAGAAAATCGTCGATGGCAATGGGTTTGCTTAAATACGCTTCACAGCCCGCCGCCAGAATTTTCTGCTCGTCGTCCTTCATGGCAAACGCGGTGACGGCGATGACCGGAATGTGGCGAATTTCGCCATCGGCCTTGATTTTTTTAGTGATGTCGAGGCCCGAGATTTCGGGTAGCTGAATATCCATCACAATCAGGTCGGGCATGATGTTGCGGGTCATCGCAATCGCCTCGATCCCCTCGCGGGTTTCAAACGTCTGATACCCATTCGCCCCGAGCAAATCCCGAAAAAGCTTCAAGTTCAGGTCGTTATCTTCAACAATGAGGATTTTTTTTGCCATAGGGCAAAGTATAGCCGTAGAAACCTGATTTACCACTGTAAAATCTTTAATGCGGGCGGGTCAGACGATTGGCGATGAGTACCGCCACGATTTCCGGGTCGAGCAAGGTGCTCACATCGCCCAGCGATTCAATCTCATTCTCGGCGATTTTACGCAGAATGCGGCGCATGATTTTGCCACTGCGGGTTTTGGGCAGGCCGGGCGTGAGGTGCACAAAATCGGGCACGGCGAGGCCCCCGATATGTTTACGCACGTGCTGTTTCAGTTCCGCCATCAGCGCTTCGGCACCTGAACTCCCTCCCCCAGAGGGGGAGGGTTGGGGTGGGGGCGAATCTGGCAAATCCTGCTCGTGAAGCCCCCCTCCTAACCTCCCCCCTACAGGGGGAGGAACTAGCTTGGCGCTTGCTTCAGCCGTGAGCGTTACGTACGCATACACCCCCTGCCCCTTGATGGGGTGCGGGTAGCCCACCACGGCCGCTTCCGCGACATGTGGGTGCGCCACGAGGGCCGATTCGATTTCCGCCGTGCCTAACCGGTGGCCGCTCACGTTGATGACATCGTCGACCCGGCCGGTGATCCAGAAATCGCCGTCGGCATCGCGGCGGCAACCGTCGGAGGTGAAATATTTTCCAGGCACGGTGGAAAAATAGGTTTGAATAAACCGCGCATGGTCGCCCCAGATGCTGCGCGCCTGCCCCGGCCACGACTCGGCGATGCATAACATGCCTTCTGCCGCACCGTGTTGAAGCACGCCTTGTGCATCGTAAATTTCCGGCACCACGCCGAAAAACGGGCGGCTGCACGAGCCGGGTTTCAGCGTATTCACGCCTGGCAGTGCGGTCAGCATGTGGCCGCCGGTTTCGGTCTGCCACCAGGTGTCGATCACCGGGCAGCGCTCGCCCCCCACCACGCGGTAATACCACAGCCACGCCTCGGGGTTGATGGGTTCGCCGACGCTGGCCAGTAGCTTCAGCGATGCACGCGATGTGGCATTCACCGGCCCGTCGCCCAGCGCCATCAGCGCGCGAATGGCCGTCGGCGCGGTGTAGAATTTAGTGACTTTGTGCGCATCCACCACCTGCCAGAAACGCGAGGCGTCGGGGTAATTGGGTACGCCTTCGAACATCAACGTGGTGGCACCGTTCGCGAGCGGGCCATACAGAATATAGCTGTGCCCCGTAATCCAGCCCACATCCGCCGTGCACCAGTACACATCGTCTGGCTGCAAATCGAACACGTATTTGGTGGTGGTCGCCGCATACACCATGTAGCCCGCCGTGGTGTGTACCACGCCTTTGGGTGCGCCGGTGGAGCCGGAAGTGTAGAGAATGAACAGCGGATCTTCCGCTTCCATCACCGCGGGTGTGAAACTGCCGAGCTGTTGCGGCACAATGTCGTGCCACCAGATGTCTCGTGGAGCTTTGCCTCTCCCTGCGGGAGAGGTCGGATTTGCCCAATCGCCCCCCTCCTTATCCTCCCCCCGCGAGCGGGGGGAGGTAGGGAGGGGGGCGATTGGCTGCAAATCCGGGTGAGGGAGTGCAGCGCCAAGCGGGTAGCCGCCCTCACCACTGCGGCTAAATTCGCTACGCTCATTAAGCCTCGTTGCCTCTCCCGCGGGGAGAGGCGCGCCAGCTGCATGGTGTATATCCAACACCAACACATGCCGCACGCCCAGCCCTTCAATCGCCGCGTCGATATTGGCTTTCAGGGGAATGGTTTTGCCGCCACGCCGCCCATAATTCGCGGTGATGATAAATTCACTCGCGCAGTCACCCACGCGCCCGGCAATCGCATCCGGCGAGAAGCCTGCAAACACCACCGAATGCACCGCCCCAAGCCGCGCGACTGCTAGCATCGCGAACGCCGCTTCGGGCACCATGGGCAGGTAAATCGTCACCCGATCGCCACGCTTCACGCCGAGCGATTGCAGGGCATTGGCCACCCGGCATACTTCCGCCAATAACTCGCGATAGCTGATGTGCCGCACTTGCCCCGGCGTGTCGCCTTCCCAGAGTATCGCGGTTTTATCGGGCGTGGTTTCGGCCCAGCGGTCGATGCAGTTTTCGGTGATGTTTAGTTGCGCGCCCTCGAACCAGCGAATGGAAACATCGCCGGTAAAATGCGCGTTTTTCACGTGATGCCACGGTTTATGCCACAAAAATTCCCGCGCAATGTCGCCCCAAAACACTTCCGGGTCGGTGATAGACAACGTATACATCTCGGCGTAGCGCGCGGCGTCGACATGGGCCGTCGCAAACGTTGGTAGCACAGGGAATTGATTGTTCATCGCGCTTCCTACTCTGACCTATCCTAGCAATCCGTCATTCCAGCGAAAGCTAGAATCCATTTTTACGCGCTATTTCATAAAGAAGAGATTCCAGCTTTCGCTGGAATGACGAACTGTGTAGGTAGTTTATTATCACTCACTCCTTACCACCCACCTGTAAGCTATGCCACGCTATAAACTCACAGTCGAATATGACGGCACCCCGTTTTCGGGGTGGCAGCGCCATAACGGCAGGCTGACGGTGCAGGCAACGCTTGAGAAAGCACTCGCCATGTTCATGAATGCGCCGGTGGAAACCGTGTGCGCGGGCCGTACCGACGCAGGCGTGCACGCGCGCGGGCAAGTGGTGCATGTCGATTTACCCACGCCACGCGCGCCATTCAATATTTGCGAGGGGCTGAATGTGCTGCTGCTGCCGCACCCTATTTCAGTGCTGAAAGCGGAAGAAGTCGACGAAGAATTCCACGCCCGTTTCAAGGCGACGCGCCGGCATTATTTGTACCGCATTGTGAATCGCAGTTCGCGCCTCGCGCTCGAGGCCACGCGGGCATGGCATATTTTCCGCCCGCTCGACATCGACGCCATGCAGGAAGCCGCGAACCACCTGCTGGGCCACCACGATTTCACCAGTTTTCGCGACGCCAAATGCCAGGCCCTCAGCCCCATGAAAACGCTCGACGAGCTGCGCATCGCCCGCCGCAAAAAAAATCCCGAGCAGGTGATGATTTACACCAGCGCGCGCAGTTTCCTGCATCATCAGGTGCGCAACATCGTGGGAACGCTCGGCCTCGTCGGCACCGGCAAATGGCAGCCTGAAGACATGAAAAAAGCCCTCGAGGCCCACGACCGCCAAGCCGCCGGCCCCATGGCCCCGGCGCATGGGCTGTATTTGATGCGGGTGGAGTATTGAGTGTCATCCCGGGCTTGTTCCGGGATCCGCCGTGAAGCAAGTGGTGAGACAAAATATGTATTATTACGTCTATATCCTCGCTGCAGGTTACAACAGCACCTTATATATTGGCATGACGAGCAACTTGCCCCGGCGTATATGGGAACATAAGAATAAAATTGCGGACGGCTTCACCAAAAAATATGAAGTTGATCGACTTGTTTATTATGAAATGCATGAGGATGTCCAAGAAGCCCTGCGACGTGAAAAGTCGATGAAACGTTGGAGTCGTTCCATGAAAATCTCCGCAATTGAACGAGAAAATCCGCATTGGGAAGATCTGTATTACACACTTAATGCCTGAGTTGTGGCATGGCGGATCCCGGCACAGGGCCGGGATGACAGCTTAAGCGAAAAACTGCTTCAACACTTCGCCATACACACGAGCCAAACTCTCCAGCACCGCCACCTCCACCCGCTCGTTCACCATATGCGGCGTGCGGCCGGTGGTACCGAATTCGACGACGGGGCAAACGTCTTTAATGAACCGCGCGTCCGACGTGCCGCCGGTAGTGGACAAAGTGGGGCGCTCGCCCGTGACGGTTTCAACCGCGCTGCGCACCACTTCAATCAGCGCTTCATCGCGGGTGATGAAAGATTCGCCCGTCACGCGCACCTGCAGCGTATGTGCGCCCAGCGGGTCCAGTTTCGCGCGCACCCATTGCGCGATGGTTTCGCCGGTGTGCAGGCTGTTGAAGCGCACATTAATTTCCGCCCGCGCCCGCGCCGGAATGACGTTGCCGGTGGCGTTTCCCACATCGACCGTCGTGATTTCCAGATTGCTCGGCGGAAAAAATTCCGTGCCCGCGTCAATCGGCTCGGCCTTCAGCGCGTGAAGCATATTCACCAGCCGGGTGATGGGATTATCGGCCCGGTCGGGATAGGCCACATGGCCTTGTTTTCCCTCGACCGTGAGGGTGAAATAGGCGCTGCCGCGGCGACCCACTTTCATCATTTCACCCAAGCGGTCTGGGTTGGTGGGTTCGCCGACCACGCACGCATCCAACCTCTCGCCACGCGCAGCCAGCCAGTCGAGCATCTTGCGCGTGCCGTTGATGGCCGAGCCCTCTTCGTCCTGCGTGATGAGTAGGGAGATGGAGCAGCCCCTAAGCTCCTCCCTCGAGGGGGAGCGGGTGAGCGCTTGCGAGCCGTGGGGGGGAGTCGCCGCCGTATTACCCCTCACCGAATCGCGCTGCGCGCTCTTCGACTCCCCCTCAAGGGGGGAGTGAAGAAATTCTTTTGCCGCCACCATGAACGCGGCGATCGCGCCCTTCATGTCTTCCGCGCCACGGCCATAGAGTTCACCGTCGATGATTTCGGGCACGAAGGGCGGCACTTTCCAAGTGGCGATGTCGCCGGGTGGCACCACATCGGTGTGGCCCGCGAAGCAGAAATTGCGGCCCGTCGTGCCATAGCGCGCATAGAGGTTTTCCGTTGGCGGCCCGCCGTCGCCTTCGAACGTCACGCGATGGACGACAAAGCCAAGCGGTGCCAAAAACTGCTCGATCACATCAAACGCACCGGCCGTTTCCGGCGTCACGCTGGGGCAGGCGATGAGGGCTTTGGTGAGGGTGATGACGTTCATGTTTTCTCCGAATGTCATCCCGGGCTTGTCCCGGGATCCGCCGCGCCACGTACGCTGAACCGCGGATCCCGGCACAAGGCCGGGATGACAATTAATCTCTCAGCAATTCGTTCACACTCGTTTTGCTCCGCGTTTTTTCGTCCACGCGTTTCACAATAATGGCGGCGGCCAGATGCGGCGCATCCGGTGTTTTACCCGGCAACGTGCCCGGCACCACTACGGAATAAGCTGGCACGCGGCCATACATCACTTCGCCCGTGGCACGGTCGACGATTTTGGTGCTGGCGCCGATGAACACGCCCATCGAAATCACCGAACCTTCCTCGACAATCACGCCCTCGGCAATTTCGCTGCGCGCGCCGATGAAGCAGTGGTCTTCAATAATCACCGGGTTTGCCTGCAACGGCTCGAGTACACCGCCGATGCCTACGCCGCCGGAAATATGGCAGTTTTTGCCAATCTGCGCGCATGAACCAATGGTCACCCACGTATCCACCATTGTCCCCTCGCCCACATAGGCGCCAAGATTGATGAAACTGGGCATGAGCACGACTTTGGGGGCGACAAAACTGCCCCGGCGCACATAGCAGCCGGGCACGGCGCGAAAGCCGGCCGCGCGGAATTCAGATTCGTTCCACCCGGCGAATTTCGAGGGCACTTTGTCCCACCAGTAGCCGTAACGGTCGGGGTTTTCGGCGTCGACTTTGTCGTAGGGCGCGTGGGCGTACAGGCGGTTATCGTGCAGGCGGAAGCTGAGCAGAATGGCTTGTTTCACCCACTGATTCACCACCCATGCGCCGTTTTCCTTGTTCGCCACACGCAAGGTGCCTGCGTCGAGCTGGTCGATTACCGTATTCACCGCCTCGCGCACGTCGCCGTAGGTGTCAAAGCCGATGCTGTCGCGCGATTCCCACGCGGTCGTGATGGTCGTTTCGAGTTTCATGGCATTCCCCTGATTGTGGCGAGGATTTAATGTGGGCAAGCTTGCCTGTCCATGAAAACCTGACTATATGGCAGTGCACTGCCTATTGCAGAGCCGTCATTCCCGCGAAGGCGGGAATCCATCGTGATAACATTACCCCGGTTAGGGGCGCCTGCGCCCTCACCCTCACCGGGTTAATATCACGTGGATTTCCGCATTCGCGGGAATGACGGCAGAGCTTGTTGGCGCGCCGTACATTATAACAAAGGCTCATCCATGTTCATTCAAACCGAAGCAACCCCGAATCCCAACACCATGAAATTCTTGCCCGGGCAGGAAGTGCTGGGCAGCCGCACCGCGTTTTTTACGGATTCGGAAAACGCCAAAGCTTCGCCGCTCGCGTCGGCGCTGTTTGTGCTGAAGGATATTCGGGCGGTGTTTTACGGCTCGGACTTCATCACCGTCACCAAAACCGAAGGCGCGAACTGGGAAGTGCTGAAGCCGCAAATCCTGACGACGGTGATGGAGCATTATCAGGCAGGCCACCCCATTCTGGCCGACCAGAAACCCAAGGCCGAAGCGGCAAGCACTTACAGCGAGGGCGATCAGGAAATCGTTGATACGATTAAAGAGCTACTGGAAACCCGCGTGCGCCCGGCTGTGGCGCAGGACGGCGGCGACATTATTTTCCATAGTTTTAAAAACGGCATCGTGTCGCTCGAGATGCACGGCTCGTGCGCGGGCTGCCCCAGCTCCACCGCCACGCTGAAAAACGGCATCGAGAACATGCTGAAGCACTATGTGCCGGAAGTGATTGCGGTCGAGCCGGTGTAATTTACAGTTGACGCCCAAAAGTTAATATGTATTAATTATTCGTGGCATTTTATTAAATTTGGAGCATCCCGCATGAAAATGAATTTTTTCAGCAAAGTTTTGTCTGGCAGTGGTAGCAAATTACTTTCTGATGGGCCAAGCAATCTGCCCGCCACCGTATTTTTGGGCAGAGCTGGTAATGACGAAATCATTGGCGGCAATGGCGCCCAAACGCTGTATGGCGGCGGCGGAAACGATACGATTTACGGGTACCTTAAAGATTACACCGGCGCGACGGTAAGCGACAGCTCCCTTCTGTATGGCGATACGATTTATGGCGGCAATGGCAATGACAGAATCTCAGATTTTTACCGGGCGACGGTGTATGGCGGCAATGGGAACGATACCATCACCACCGGGAGCTATACCATTTTCGGTGGCCCGGGATTCAGTGTTATCGGTGATCAAAACACCATTTACGGCGGTAATGGTAATGATACCATCACCAGCGGCTTCAATAGCTACGCGTATGGCGATGCCGGGAATGATATTATCAATGCCAGTGCAGGCTCTCATGCCTATGGTGGCATCGGAAATGATCGCTTATACGCAACGGGCTTAGGCACACTGACGAATAATGGCGTAACGCTCAATGGCGGTGCCGGCAACGACCTTTTGGATATTACACCCGCGACGCAATACAGCCAGCGCACCATCACGAATGATGTTCTGGATGGGGGTGCTGGTAATGACACGCTCCATGGCGGCCTCGGCAATGATACGCTAACGGGCGGCGCTGGCGCAGATTTATTCCTTTTCAATACGGTCGCCGATTACAATTCGGTCAATTTCGTTGCTGGTTTTGATCGTCCCCTTGCGTCTGCCCCCAACTTTGCCAGCGTCATTACGGACTTCAACGCGCGCGAAGACCATATCCAGCTTGGCGATATTTTTACGGACGAAGGCGATAGGGGAAATGGGCTGCATCGGATTGGCACCCGCGCTGTGACCGTGGATGATGCACAATGGATCCTCGATCACGCTGAGCAGCGCCCGAACGGCACGCTGCTGCATTTACCCGGGCTCGATCAATCGACAGTTCTGCTGCAAAACGTGCAGTTGTCGCAATTATCGCTGGGCACGTTTGGATTTACTGCCCCTGCCCATCCGACGGTGCCGGTGCTGAACTTTGACCTAAGCGAAGCAAATCACACATTGGTGAATGGTACCGACGCCGGGGATTTCTTTTCCCAGGCGTACACCACTGCGCCCGGCCCCATCTACACGACATCCGACACGGTGTATTATGCCGCTGGCGGTAATGACAGCTACTATGATTACAGCCAGCCGGGCGGCCATACCATTTTCCATGGTGGCGAAGGCAATGACAGTATTTACGGTGCCGATATTGGGTATGGTGAGGCAGGCAATGACGTATTAACCAGTCGCCAATTAGGCACTGGGTCTTATCTGAATGGCGGCGAAGGGAATGATATCCTCAGCAGCAGCCGTGGACGTAGTTTTAATCTGTTGGATACAAACGATACCCGCGACCTATTGATCGGCGGTGCGGGTGCCGACGCATTTAGCATTCGCGGCAATGTGGTCACGCAATATCTGGGTTCCGCTTATTCCAACCAGTTTCAGCACAGCACCATAATCAGCGACTTTAACCTCGCGGAAGATACGTTGCAGCTGCAAACCATTGCCTCGCAAATCAACCGACTGCCGGGTTTCCGCGACAATGGCGATATCGTGCAGACCATTCATTACAATCAGGCTGCCATCGACCATGTGGATTACGTGAATTACGCGGGGCAGGAATCGGCGCGCATTACGCTGCTACCAGCACCGGGCAATTCCACATTTACAATTACGCTGGTGGGGGTAGATTCTCAGGAGTTTGGTTCGATTCACTGGGCTACGGCATAATTTTATTCACGCGTAAAAGTGATATGACAAAAAAGGCCACCTGAAATTCAGGTGGCCTTTTATTGTAACCTACAAAAACCTCCACCTCCGGTGGAGGATTGGCAGAGTTCTACACAGTAAGTAAGAGACCTTCCGTAGGAAGGTTATTTGGTGAAATAGTCGCCAAGATTATAAACGTTGCCATTGAAAAGCATTGCAGTGCGTTCATAGAGATATTGTCTGCATTCGCGCCCATAACGACAGAGGTAAATCAGCGCTCTTTTTCTACTTTACAGTAGTCTCCACACAGATTGACCTGTCCTCTAGCCGCCTCGGGCGGCTCAAGCGAAGCGTTACAAACCTCCACCTCTGGTGGAGGTCATGACTTTCATGCCGAGCGCAGGCGCTACGCCTGAATGTCGAGCAGCGTTTTGTTGATGTCTTCGGCGACTTTTAACACTTTCAAGTTCGCTTTGAACGTGTAGCTGGCAACGTTCGCATCCACCAATTCGCGCTCGGGCGAGACGTTGGGGCGCTCGCTTACGCCGGTTGGGCTGTTGTTATCGGCCACCTGAACGGTCGCCGGGTTACGCAGCACGACGCGGGTATTTACCCCGCCGCTAGCGTCGGTCGATTGCGCAATATCGGTCGCTTTGTAATTGCTTGAATCCGAATTGGCCAAATTGTTGGCGGCATTCGCCAAACGTTGCTCGCTGGCATATAGCCCCGAGAGTGCCGTGCTAATACTCATCCTCTTGCTCCTTCTTGGACCCGTTTAGAGAGTCTCTTACCCTCTTTTATAGCATAGAATGGATAGATTAATAAAGCGCGAAGAATTCATTGTATTTTAACTATTCGGCGATAAGGCGCAATCGCGAGGCTAGCCCATCATTTTCGGGGCTGAGCTTCCATCATCATGCAGGGGATAAGTGCGCGATTGAAACAATTGATAGTGCCACCATTCATTCCGGTAAAAATCCCACCCAGCACTAGTCATGATGCCCATGAGAATCATGCGGTTACGCTGCGCTTCGGCATTGATGTCAAGCCGCCCGTGATGCGAGCGGGGGTGAAATGCGTCGAACGCGGTGCCCATGTCGAGCGGCGTGAAATCGGCGCGGGCCAGCACTAAATCGACCGCCACGCCACGCGAATGCGGCGAACCGCGGCGTGGGTCGGCCAGAAAATTCGGGTCGGGGGTGTGGTTCCATAACGTCCACTGCGCTTCCGTCGGGCGGTAAGCATCGTAGATGATGAACCCGTAACCTTGCGTCCCCGCCAGTTCCAGCGCGCGATAAAAGGCACTCGCAGCCTCGGGGTGCAAAAAGCAGCGCGCATCGGGGCGGTATACGGGCTTACCGGTAAAATTATCGGCCGTCGCGTAGCGCAAATCGATTTTCACCCGCGCGCTGGGCGTGATTTCAACTAGTGACACCGTTTTGCTCCAGCGTTTTGTGCAGGCCTTCGCGAATGGTGTGCTCGCAGGTTTTGGCCATCTGTTTGCGGTCCTCGACCTGCGCGCTGCGAATCAACGGATAAAACTGCGCCGTGACCGACACCGACGGGTAACACATGAGGCGAAACAGGTGGCTCATCAGGCTGGCTTCACCAATCCACGCCACATGGTCGCGGTTTTGGGCATTGAGTGCTGTAGCGCCGATATGCGTGTAGGCAAGGCTGATGGGCTGCACCGGCAAATCATGCGTCTCCACCAGATTCATGAACCCGCTTTTGAACGGCTTCACATGGAACCCATCGCCCGTAGTGCCTTCGGGAAAAAGCGTTAGCACTTTGCCTTGAGCGAGTTTCATTTCCATTTCGGCTTTGGCTTCTTCCATCGCGGCGGGGCGGCGCTCGATAAACACGCAGTCGGCGAGGATGCAGAAAAAGCCGATCACCGGCCAGCTGCGAATTTCGCGCTTAGGCGTAAATGACATGGGCGCGAGTGAGCCCAAAATGAAAATATCAAGGTAGCAGCTATGGTTCGACACCAGCATCATGGGCCGCGCGTCGCTGATATGGCCCTCAATCTTCAGCCGAATGCCGCAAATGCGGCAGGCGAGTTTATGGAACTGATGCACCATGCGCGCGCGCAGTTTTTCGAGCGTGAGTGCCCACAGTAAAATCACCGGCGGCGAAAACAGCGAGGCAATCAGCACCAGGCCGATGATACGGGCCACCGCGCGAACGCTGGTAAAAATGCGCATTTATGCCTGCTCCGGCAAATAGCGGTCGGTGTAGCGCTGGCCCATCTGGGAGGTCTGCAGCACGATGCTGACATCGCAGGTGTTATAAGCGTAATCGAGCACCGCGCCGTCGCCCACCACACCGCCGAGGCGCAGGTAGCCCTTGATGAGTGTGGGCAACGTGGACAAGGCAGCGCGCGGAACCACTTCGTCTTTAGGCATCAGGTTCATGTTCACGAAATGTGCGGCTAACGCAGTCGGGCGCACCGCTTCAGGCGCAAGGTGGTAATGGTAGAGGAACGACAGCGCATGCATGTGCTCGCGCACATTCACACCATGGAAACTGGCGCAGCCGAACATGAGTTGAATATTTTTCGCCGCGATGAACGCGCCAATGCCCTGCCACAAATGCTGGATCACCGGCCGCGTACGGTATTGTTGTTCCACGCAGCTGCGGCCCAGTTCCATGATTTCGCCGGGGTATGCCCGCAGCGGGTCAATGCGGTATTCGGTTTCGGTATAAAAGCTGCCGATGCGCAGCATATTGGTGCGTGTGAGCATGCGGTAGGTGCCGACCACGCGCGCATCGCCCACGCGGGTGTTGTCGAGCACCAGCAGGTGGTAGCAGACATCGTCGAACTGGTCGAAATCGCGCTTTTGCTGCTGCACGGCGGAGTTGGCAGCGCCCCCCATTTCCTCGCAGAAGATGCGGTAGCGCAGGCGCTGGGCGGCGTAAATTTCCGCCTCAGTTTCGGCGAGGCGCAGGGTTAAATGCCCAAACGTAAACGGCGCGAATACAGGTTCGAGGATCATGCTGGAATTCCTGTCATGGGCCCAGCGCGCGCAATGAGTATTTTCAGCTCCCCCCTCGAGGGGGAGCCAAATCCGCCCCTTAGCGGATTTGGTGGGGGGGATTTGCGTGCACACTCTTCGCCGGCATTTTGCTCTACCGCCGCACCCCCCACCAAATTTTCCAGAAGAAAATTTGGCTCCCCCTCAAGGGGGGAGCAAGGAGTTCGCGCCACTTCTGTGGCAGATTTTGAATGCAGCATCATGCGTTACGAGGCTTTCTCGTCGAGCGGCAGGCCGAACAGTTCCAACCGGTGGCCGACCAGTTTGAAGCCCAGCTCGCGCGCGATGCGTTCTTTCATCGCTTCAATTTCAGCGTTGCTGAATTCGACCACGCGGCCGGTGCGCAGGTCGATCAAATGGTCGTGATGCTCTTCCGGCATTTCCTCGTAACGGGCGCGGCCGTCGCCAAAATCGTGGCGTTCGATGATGTGCGCGTCCTCGAACAGTTTCATGGTGCGATAAACGGTGGCGATGCTGATATGCGGGTCGATCGCCGTCGCGCGCTTATGCAGCAGCTCGACATCCGGGTGGTCGTTCGATTCCGACAACGCGCGGGCAATCACACGCCGCTGCCCGGTCATCTTCAACCCTTTGTCGATACACTTTTTTTCGAGTATGCTCGTCATGCGGCGGGCAGCATAGCCAGATAGCCCACAAGCGCAAGCGGAATGCGGTTAGCGTGCGCGGGGCGGTTTTGGGCAGTAATAGCCGGTCATCACGCAAGCGACTGTGCCGAGTACCGAAGGCTCCGGCGATGGCGCTACGTCTTTAGGCGGCACCGAGGCCACCGCTTGTTTCACTGCACGGTGCATGTCCGGCGGATAGTAATAATGAAATGATTCCTCGGCACGCTTGAGCCAGCCTTCCGTTGGGTTGCTATTGGTGTGCGCGGCGTATAATGTTTTTGCTTCGGCGTCGCCCCATCTCGCACGCTCGCCTTCCACCGCGACGGTCATGCCAAAAAATTTCGTGCGCGCTTCGTGCATGAATTTCTGCATTTGCTGTCGCTTTTCAACCGGCGCATCATTAATCAGCTCGCCAAGGGCATGGATTTTCGATGCCTTCATATACTCGGCACCTTTGCCGCGCTCATGTTCACGTTCCGGTGGCAGGCTGCCCAACCCACTCACCAGTGCCGGAATATTCGCGTCGTGGGGGCTGAGATATTTTAATTTCCATTCTGTCGCCTGCGCATCGCTGAGGATACCCGATTTCGTGGCGGCATAGACCAGCGACCACACACCACTATGGGGGCGGATATAGCTGGAATCCATGGCTTCGTGGCGAATATAATCGTCATGAATATTGCCAAAACCAAAAGTGCGTTTGTATTTTTCCTCCGTCAGCGGCCGGATGATGCGCTTGACGGATTCGAGGTAGCTCAGCGTATCGGGTTTTTGGTCGATGGGCTTATCGGTGTGGCGTCCCGCCAACCATTCCTCGGTGCGGCTTCCCACACCGGCAAAAAGCTTTTCGCCCGCCGCGCGCGAGCCTTTATCGGCCGCCATGACTTGGTCCATCAACTTCACCACATCCGGGTGCATGCCGCGTTTATCGAGCTGCGGCCAGATGCTCGGCACATCGCGCATAAAATTCACGAGATTATAGCCGTAAGCCGCCGGCTCCACGGGGTCGCGCGCGCGGTAAGCGCCTTCCCAATGGAAAGTGACTGAATCGAGATAAGGCCGACGATTGGGCATAAAACTCCTCACCCTCATGGTAACGGGTAAGGATTAAGGAACGGTTAAGCCGCAATTACAGCTATTTATATCGCATCGAGGCCAATATCGACCGCCGGGGCCGAATGGGTCAGGCGGCCGATGGAAATGCGGTCGACCCCGGTTTCCGCAATACCGCGCACTGTTTGCAGGTTCACATTGCCCGACGCTTCGGTGGTTACGCCCTGCGGTTTGGCGAGCGCCACAGCGGATTTCAGGGTGTCGTTGTCCATGTTGTCGAGCAGCAGCATGGTGGCCCCGGCGGCAATCGCTTCTGCCACCTGCGCCAACGTGTCGCACTCGACCTGAATGGTCATGCCTTCCGGCGCGTGCGCCAGTGCTGCCTCCACCGCCGCCCTTACCCCACCGGCCACGGCGATGTGGTTGTCCTTAATCAGCACGGCGTCGAACAACCCCATGCGGTGATTCACCCCGCCGCCGCAGCGCACCGCGTATTTTTGCAAGTGGCGCAGGCCGGGGATGGTTTTGCGCGTATCGAGAATCTGCGCGCCGGTGCCTTCCACTGCATCGACATAAGCCCGCGTCAGCGTTGCCACACCGGAAAGCTGTTGCAGCAAGTTCAGCGCCGTGCGCTCGCCCGCCAGTAGCGCACGCGCGGGACCGGAAAGCTCGGCCAGCACCGCTCCTTCGGCCACTCTATCGCCATCTTTTACATATAATCGGGTCTGCACGCCCTCACCCTGAATTTTTCTAAGAAAAAATTCAGACCTCGCCCTCGGGAGAGGTTCGCTGGTGGCATCGCCTTGCCCCACGAAAACCTCTCCCTTGGGAGAGGTCGAAAAATGCCCTTCGTATTTTTCGGGTGAGGGCGCACGACGCGTCAATTCAGCAAATAGGGGCTCGAGGTAAATAAGCCCCGCCACCACCATTTCCTGCCTTGCCCGCACCACGAATTTAGCCTGCGCATCCGCCGGAATCGTCGCCATGGCGGTGACGTCACCTGTGCCGATATCCTCGGCGAGTGCAGCGGTGAGGAAGGGGATGAGGTTGGTCATAGGGATGTGGGTGGTGGGTGGTGGGTTGTGAGTTGTGAAGACTGCTGCTATCTAGCACAAACGCAAAACATCGCCACTACTCACTACTCACTACTCACTACTCACTACTCACTACTCACTACTCACTACTCACTACTCACTACCCACCACCCACCACTCACAGCAAAAATGCACAGCTACTCCCTCACCCACCACCATCTCGACGTCGCGATTATCGGCGCGGGTGGGGCTGGTTTGCGCGCGGCGATTGCGGCGAGTGAAAAAGGGACGTTGCGCATCGGCGTGATTTCCAAGGTCGACCCGCGCCGCAGCCACACCATGGCGGCGCAAGGCGGCATCAACGCGGCGCTGGGCACCCGTGGGCCCGACGATTGGCGTTGGCATATGTACGACACTGTGCGCGGTTCCGATTGGCTGGGCGACCAGGACGCCATCGCCCGCCTGTGCGAACAGGCCCCGCGCGCCATTATGGAACTCGCCGAATGGGGTGTGCCCTTCACGCGCGACGACAAAGGCCAAATCTACCAGCGCCCCTATGGCGGCCAAACCGTGGAATATGGCGGCGACCCCGCTTTTCGCGCCGCCGCCGCCGAAGACCGCACCGGCCAAGCCATTATGCAGGTGATGCTGAAGCGTGCCATTGGCCGGCCCATTACGTTCTTCTCGGAATTTTTCGCGCTCGATTTGCTCATGCGCGCCGACGGCAGCTGTGCCGGGGTGCTGTGCATGGATGTGGCCAGCGGCGAACTGCACGCCTTCCACGCCCAACTCACCATTCTGGCCACCGGCGGCTACGGCCAAGCCTATGCCTCAACCACCGCCGCCAATTTATGCACCGGCGACGGGAACGCCATGGTGTTACGCGCCGGGCTGCCGTTGCAGGACATGGAGTTCGTGCAATTCCACCCCACCGGGCTTGCAGGCAGCGGCATTCTCATTACCGAAGGTGCGCGCGGCGAAGGCGGTTATTTGCGCAACGCGGCGGGCGAACGTTTCCTGACACATTACGCCCCCAACACCATGGAACTGGCCAGCCGCGACGTGATTGCACGCGCTATCGTTCAGGAAATCCGTGCGGGTCGTGGTGCGGGCGTCAATGGCGACCATGTGTGGCTCGACCTGACCCACCTGCCGGAAAATCTGTTCAGCGAAAAACTGCCTTACATCACCTCGCTGTGCGAACAGCTGATGCAGCTGAATCCGCGCACCACAATGATTCCCGTGGTGCCGACGGTGCATTATTCCATGGGTGGCATACCCACCAACATCCACAGCCAGGTGCTGCGCATCGCGGTGGGGGGCTCGGAAACAGCCGTTGACGGCCTGATGGCGATTGGCGAAGCGGCGTGCAATTCGTGCCATGGCGCGAACCGGCTTGGATGTAATTCGCTGCTCGATTTAGTAGTATTCGGGCGCGATGCGGGCGACTGGGCGACCGCCAACCTGAAGGCCGAAGGCGACCGCGACATTGCCGCCGATTGCCTTGATACCGCCATCGCGCATCTCGACCGCTTACGCTTCGCGCGCGGCGAACACAGCCCGCAGGCCTTGCGCCACGCGTTGCAAACCACCATGAGCGCCCACGCGCCTGTTTTCCGTGACGGCGCAACACTTGCTGCGGGTGATGCCAAGCTCGCTGAACTGGCCATGCAGTCGCAGCGCCTTAGCGACCATCACCACCCATGGAACATCGAACTACTCGCGGCGCTTGAAACCGAAAACCTGCTGGCGCAGGCGCAAGCCACCATGCGCGCAGCAAGCGAACGCACCGAATCGCGCGGCGCGCATTACCGCGAGGATTTCCCCGCGCGCGACGACGCGAACTGGCTGGCCCATTCCCTCATCTGGCGCGACGGCACCTCCCTCACCCACGCCACCCGCGCGGTGCATTTGCATGGCGAAGTAGGCGAGCCCAGCTTCGCGCCTGAGGTGCGGGCTTATTGAGTTTAGCGCGCCCTCACCCGAAAAATGTGAAGGACATTTTTCGACCTCTCCCAAGGGAGAGGTAAACTAACCTCACAGTTTATTCTCAAACTTGCCGCAGCATAACCTCTCCCTTGGGAGAGGTCTGAATTTGCTCTTGTGCAAATTCAGGGTGAGGGTTTTTCGAACGCTTCACGAAACACGTTCACCGCGATTTCCAGCGGCTTGGCGATATTGGCCGGAATGGTGAAAAACAGCGGCACCTGCAAGGGCACTAAATCGAACCCGATATCACGCGAATCACTCCAACGCGTCACATGCAGCAGCAGGCGGTTTGGGTAGGCAATGGCGTAACTCACCAGTGGCGCATCGGCAGCCACAGATGGGCACGCAGCCTGCCCCGAAAACGGGCTGCACGCATTGCTGTCGCCCGCCGCACGAAACAGCACGGGCGGCACTGGCGCAAGCGTCACCGTGTATTGTTCGGGCAGCGCGCCGTCCTTCGCATACACGGCTTGCAGGGGCTCAGGCAAATTCAAGCGATAGCGACCTTGCGCTTCGTCAGTTGGCTCGAGCGTGAGTGAGGCAGTGGAGATACCAAAGGTTTCCTTGCCGAAAATCATCGTGAGCGCCGGGCGCTTCACCTTCACTCGAAAATGAAACGGAAACCCGCTGCGGCTTACCGAATCGGCTTTGAATGTCACATAACGATTGACGGTTTTGAATTGCCGGTCGTGAAAATCAATACTCGCCTGCACGCGCGCCACATCCGCGCTCAGCATCATGTACCACGTACCAAACCACAGGGCGACGAGCACGAGCAGTCCGGCAAATAATTTTACGATTGGATGCATTTTTCTCCTTTGTCATTCCAGCGAAAGCTGGAATCCATCCCGGCGCGTCTGCGCCGTGCATTAACACTAAAACGTGGATTATAATACGCGACTTTTTGCCTGTGCTTCGCACGCTGGATCCCCGCCTGCGCGGGGATGACAAAATGACTATTTCTGCGCAATCGCGGTTGAGGCAATCGCCTTGCTCATCTCCAGCATGCGCACGAGTGGTTTTTTCGCGGCTACCAGCAGCTCCGGCGAGAGTGTCAGCTCCGGCGTTTCATCGCGCAGGCACAAATACAGCTTCTCCATCGTGTTCATTTTCATGTAGGGGCAGGTGTTACAGGCCACACAAGCCCCGCCGTCGAGCGCGCTTGGCACCGGGAAAAACTGGCTGCCGGGCGAGCGTTTTTGCATCTGGTGTAAAATGCCTGCTTCCGTGAGCACGATGAACGCTTCGCCCGGATGTGTTTCGGTGAATTTCAACAACGACGACGTGCTACCGATATGATCCGCATAATTGAGTAAAGATTCCGGGCATTCCGGGTGGGCAATGACGTGCGCATCCGGCTGCTCAGCCTTGATGCGAATCAGTTCGCGCTCAGAAAAACGCTCATGCACCATACAGCTACCATTCCACAACAGCATGTCGCGCCCGGTTTTTTTGTTGAGGTAATCGCCCAGAAATTTATCCGGCGCGAAGATGATTTTTTGCGTAGCGGGCAGTGCATTCAAAATCGCTTCGGCGTTACTGCTCGTCACGATGATGTCACTCAGCGCCTTAATTTCCGCCGAGCAGTTGATGTAGGTGATGGCGATATGTTCCGGGTGCGCTTCGCGGAATGCCCTGAATTGCTGCGGCGGACAGGAAGTTTCCAGCGAACAGCCCGCTTTCAAATCCGGCAGCACCACTTTTTTGGTGGGGTTCAAAATTTTCGCGCCCTCGGCCATGAATTTTACGCCGCAGAACACGATTAAATCCGCGTCCGTCTCCGCCGCGCGGCGCGCCAGTTCCAGCGAATCGCCAATGATGTCGGCAATATCCTGAATGTCGTCTTCCTGGTAATAATGCGCCAGAATCACCGCGTTTTTTTCAGCACGAAGGCGGCGGATTTCGCCCTCAAGGTCATGCGGCATCGCGCGGCCTGCGGCACGTGGCACGGGTTGCATCGGTGTTTCCATCAGCAATATGTAGAGAAACCCTATTGAAATGCAAGGGTTTCACGATGCAATTGTCATCAAACTTTCATGTTTCTACCGCCAGAAGTTGTTAGATTCCACCCATGGAAATCGAAACACCCACCCCTGCCCTGCACGACCAATTCCACTTCTGCGGAAGGCGACTGAGCGAACTTGTCGCCAGCGGCGATGTCGACTGTGAGTTGCAGCCCGAGAAGTTTACTCCATTCGAACAGGTAACGCTTTCCGACCAAACTTACTCTGTCGTTGATGGTTATCTTGTGCCTTATTATCCGCGCGAGATGACTGGCGAAGTGCTGCTTTCCAATGCCGAAGAATTCACCACCGATCGCGTGAAACGGTTTTTCTACACCGCCCAGCCCGAGCTCGACGTACGCTGGACGCGCGAGCAGGTGCATGCTGAACGTGCCGCCTATGAAGCCTGCAACGACCCGGACGTTAAAGCCTCCAAAGCACGCTTTCTGTTAGGCGCGATGATCAACCGCATTGACCGCCTCGCTCGCGTGTATTTTCATGCCGATTACCACGCGGTGAACAAACTCGACCTGACGCCTGAACAAACTGCCGGGCTTGAGGAGGCAAGCCGTCCGCTGGCCGATTTGCGTGCCCTTCGCCGCCTGATGCGCGATCATCCCGGCACCAATGTGGCCGAGCGTGAAAAAAAGGCGCTGCAGGCCATCACCGTCGCCTTGAAACCGGTGCAGCGCGAGTTCGGTGAGTATTTTAGTTTCATGGTGCTCAGCCATCCTGAAATTTTGAACAATGTGAATCTGCGCGACGGTAGCCCCGACCGCGATGGAATATTACCCCATTTAGTGCGCGAAATGGCCAAGGAATGGGGCTACGAAAACGAGAATCAACAGGCATTAGCCACCCAAAACGTAGTAACGCATATCGGTCAAACCATGGCCGCCATTGACGAAACTCGCGACGCCATGCGCAGCCTGCTCAAGCAAAAAAATGTATTGCAAAGCCTTAACCGGGCGCTGCGCACCTACAAAGAAACACTGCCGCCGGAAAGCGTCGCCCTGCACGCCATTCTCGATAAAGGTGCCGCCAATCTGATCGAGGAATTTGCGGCGTTGTCCCGGGCCCGGGCGGGCATTAAAAGTGACGACCCGAGCGGCGCGTTTTCCGCCGTGCGCGAACGCAGCGATTTGATGAAAAAAGTAAATTACGAGGTACTCAAAGGCCTCAGAAATATTGGGCGGGACGATAAAGAAGTCGCCACCTCCGAAGTGCGCGATTTACTGAGTGACGGTTTTAGTTTGATGGAAACCATGGGCCAGCTACGCATCCCGCGTAACCGTCATGCACCGGGTTTTTCCGACAAAAACATCGGTGCTGATAAAACTGTCGACAACCCCGACGATCAGAGCAGTGTGCGCCGCTTCGAGCGCAAGGTGGATGCATGGACGCAAAAACATGCGGTTCGCGCACGCTAACAACCAGCGTTTAGCCGACGCGCACTAACGTATGGCAACTCAGTCGCGGCAGCAGGGCCAGCATATCAGCGGGTTTTAAGGCGATGCACCCTTCGGTTCCCCTGTCATCATCGCGCATCAGGTGCATAAAAATCGCGCTGCCAGCGCCGGGGATGATGGGACCGCCGACGCCGTCATTATAGCCGAGCGGAATGAGGAGGTCGTACACGTGATCCTCGCGCCAGAGTTTTTCATGGCGGGCGGCGAATGGTAGTTTTACTGGCTGATTATACTGTGCATGCGACGGGTCGTCGCACCAGCCATCAGCCGGAGTGAGAGCGATGAGCGGCAGTTGTGTGGTGGGTGGCGGGCTGATGCGGTCGGGCCGATAATAGCAGGCTCGTAGCGCAAATACTCCAGTCGGCGTTTTCATATCGCCCTCGCGTTTCTCGCCCGCTGCAGCAATGCCTCCGGGGCCAATGCGGCAGACATAGCGCACGCCCTCGATATCGAGCGTTGTCGCGTCAGCCAAGCGAATCTCGCGAATCATATTATATCTCGCCCAGGCACCACAGCAGAATGGCTTTCTGCGTGTGCAGGCGATTCTCCGCTTCGTCCCACACGGCCGATTGTGCGCCGTCGAGCACAGCGTCGCTCACTTCCTCGCCGCGATGGGCGGGCAGGCAATGCAGGAACACGGCGTTCGGCTGCGCGCGCGCCATCAGCGCTTCGTTCACCTGAAAGCCGTTGAACGCCTGCTTGCGCGTGAGGGTGTCGTCGTCACCCATGCTCACCCATGCGTCGGTCGTCACCACGTCGGCCCCGGCCACGGCCAGTTCCGGGTCGCTTAGCAAGGTCACGCGCGTGCCCGCGTCTTTCGCGCGATCGAGAATATCGGCGCTCGGCGGCAGGGTTTTGGGGCAGCACAGCACCAGCTCGAAATCCATCGCTTGCGCGGCCGTAATCCAGGTATTCGCCATGTTGTTGCCGTCGCCCACCCACGCGATTTTTTTGCCGCTGATATTGCCCAGTCGCTCTTCGATGGTCAGGATATCGGCCATCAGCTGGCACGGGTGCAGCAGGTTGGTGAGGCCGTTTATCACCGGCACGTTTGCATATTGCGCCAGCTCGACGAGTGTTTCGTGGCGGTAGGCGCGTAGCATCATCACGTGCACATAGCGGCTGAGCACGCGCGCGGTATCCGCTACCGTTTCGCCGCGGCCCAGTTGCAAATCATCCTTCTGCAACACCAGCGGGTTGCCGCCCAGTTCGCGCATGGCGACTTCGAACGACACGCGCGTGCGGGTGGAATTTTTCTCGAAAATCATGGCGAGGGATTTGCCGCCAAGCTCCTGTTCTTCGCCATGCCCGCGCACCAGCTTGCGCCGCGTCGATTCGGCCAAGATGGCGATGATGTCGTCGCGCGTGAGGTCGCGCAGGTCGAGGAAATGGCGCATGATTATACCGTGAGTGGTGAGTCGTGGGTCGTGAGTGGTGTTAGGGCAGAAAGCTCGGGCTGGCAACCACTACGCACCACCCACGACCCACCACTCACTGCAATGTTTTTTCGATAATCATCAGCGCCGCATCCACATGCGACGCATCGATAATCAACGGCGGCACGAGGCGGATGATGCCGGTGACGGTGGGCGACGTGGTGAGCCCGCCCGCCAGCAATTGCGCTGCCATGGCACGTGCGTCGCCCACGGGTTCGAGGCCGATCATGAGGCCCACGCCGCGCACCTGCCGAATTTTATCGGGATGCGCCGCCTGAAATTTTTCCAAACCCGCCATCAGGCGCGCGCCTTGGGTTTGCACATTTTCTAAAAATCCGGGCTGCTGCATCACGTCGAGCACCGCATTGCCCACCGCCATGGCGAGCGGATTGGAGCCATAAGTCGAGCCGTGTGAACCGGCGGGCAATGCATCGGCCACGCGCGCGGTGACGAGCGTGGCGCCGAGCGGAAAGCCGCTGCCGATGCCTTTGGCGACGGAGCAAATGTCGGGCGTGATGCCGGCGCGTTCGAACGCGAACAGAGTGCCGGGGCGGCCGTAGCCGCATTGTACTTCGTCGCACATCAGTAAAATGCCGTGCTGGTCGCACAGCGCGCGCAGTTGTTGCAAAAATTCCGGTGTGGCCGCGCGCACGCCGCCTTCGCCCTGAATGGCTTCGATAAGAATGCCTGCCGTGTTGGCGGTGAGCACGTGCCGGACGGCGGCAATGTCGTTGAACGCCACGCGGTCGAATCCGCTCAGCAATTGGCCGAAGCCTTTACGCGCGCTTTCGTTGCCACCGGCGGAAATTCCGCCATAGGTGCGGCCATGGAACCCACCTTCAAACGTGATGATCCGGTGGCGCTCGGGATGCCTGGTTTCATAGTGATAACGCCGCAGGAACTTGATGCCCGCCTCGACCGCTTCGGTGCCCGACGAACAGAAAAACACCGAGTCGGCGAAGGTGGCATTCACCAGCCGAGTCGAAAATTCCAGCAGTTGGGGCGTCATGAATTGGTTCGAGCAATGCCACAGGGTTTCGGCCTGTTTTTTAAGCGCCTCCACCAAATGCGGGTGGCTGTGGCCGAGGCTGCTCACCGCGATGCCCGCCGCGAAATCGAGGTAGGGCTTGCCCGCGTCGTCGTACAAATACACCCCCTGCCCACGCACCATAGTGGTGCCCGTGCGGCGGTAGATGGGGAGGTAGGGAGTCGTCATAGTCGTTAGTTGTTAGTCGTTAGTTGTTAGTTGTTAGTTAGAAAAGAAAAACGTCATGATTAACAACTAACAACTAACTCTTAAGTCGATAGCCACGGGCGAACATGGTGTGTGCCACCGTGTAAAGCACCACGTTGGTAACCGCGAGCACTACGATTCCCACCATGGGGTCGGCGTCCGATGCGCCGAGCATGGCGTAACGGAAGCCGTCGATCATGTAGAAAAACGGATTGGCGTGGCTGATATGCTGGAAGAACATAGGCAAGTCCTGCACCGAATAAAACGTGCCCGAGAGGAACGACAGCGGCGTGACGAAGAAGTTGGTGATGGCCGAGCCCTGGTCGGGCGTGTTGGCGAAAATGCCGGTGACGACACCGAACAGCGCCATCATCGAGCAGCTCAGCACCGCGAACCCAAGCATCAACGCTACCGAATGCACGTGTAATTCCACGAACAGGCTCATGGCGAGGGCCACGGTGCAGCCCACCATCAGCCCGCGGGTGATGCCGCCGAGGGCGAAGCCCGCGACCAGCTCGCCGGGAGCGAAGGGAGGCATCAGCCAGTCGATAATCACGCCCTGCAGTTTGGCGATGATGAAGCTGCTGGAGGTGTTAGCGAACGCGTTTTGCACCATGGCCATCATGATGAGGCCGGGCGCGATGAACTCGATGAAATGCACCCCATGCACCATGCGCGCGTTGCCGCCCAGCGCCAGTGCAAAAATGGCGAGGAAAATAGTAGTGGTGATCATGGGGGCGACGAGCGTCTGGTTCCAGACTTTCAAGAACCGCCACGTCTCGCGTTTATACAGGGTGCCTAGGCCGATCCAGTTGATGTGCATGGTGGGTTCCAGTGGGTGGTGAGTCGTGGGTGGTGGGTGGTGAAGTAAGGCAAAGTGCCTTCAAGCGCAACCACTACCCACCACGCACTACCCACCACTCACTGAAAAACTAGGCCGCGAATTGCGACAGCGGGGTGACATTGAACACAATGTCGTTATTGCGGGCGTAAAGGTTTGCCACGCGGGTTTGGTTGCGGGCGGCGAGGCTGCTGACTGGCTCGGCATTATCGTTCGCGGCCGCAATACCGCCCGTTTGCGGTGGCAGCACTTCCACCTCGATCGGCGTACCGTCGGCCTCCTGCGCTTTTGCGATGGTCAGGTTTTGGGTGCTGGGCGTGGTGTTGGGCGTACGGGCTAACGCTTCAGGCAAAGCCGCCGGACTATCATTGCCCGCAGCGGCGAACAGTGCCAATTCTTCGGTGGGGCTAAGCTGGGCGCGCACGGGCGTGAAATCGGCGAAGCGTGGTGTGCGGTTGCGGCTTTGGCGGCGCAAATAATCGTCAGAATTCTGCTCCTGCCGCGACGACTGGCCGGGAATTTTTTCAGGCAACCCCGTCGCAGATTCGGTCGTGATGCGTGTTTGTGTGGGGTATAACGAACCGTCGGGCGCGACTTTATATTGATACAGCGCGGTTACCGTGCTGCCGGGCGACACTTTCACCGTATTGCTTAATTGCGCCGCCACCAGTTCCTGCTGCGCGCGCAGTTGCGCCGCGTAGGCCTGACGCGTGGCGTCGGTCGCAACTGAAGCGTAAAGGGCTGTATTTAATGTCGACACAATAACGAGTGACCTTGAAATGAAGGTTGGTAGTGATGGAAATCTAGCTCACACACCGGGTGCTGCTTTAAATGCTGCGGCACCATCTCGTTGAAGGATAAAGTAGCGCACCCGCCAAGCAAAATCAAGTAAGCTGTGGATAAGTTTTTGATTAAATTTTATAAAGAAAAGGGAGGCAATGCCTCCCTTTTCCGAGAATTATCAGTATACTCAGGCGCCGTTAGCGACGGTCGCCCATCAGGCGTAGCAGGCTGATGAAGAGGTTGATGAAGTCGAGATACAGGCTCAAGGCCCCCATGATCGACGCGCGCGCCAAGCTATCGGCGTTGTTGCCCACTTGATAGTAAATCGATTTCAGCTTTTGCGTATCGTAGGCAATCAGACCGGTGAACACCACCACCCCGATGATCGAAATGGCGAAGCTGAGGCCTGAACTGTTCAGGAACAGGTTGACGAGCGACGCCACTACCAAACCCCACACGCCCATCATCATGAAATGGCCCATGCCGGTCAAGTCGCGCTTGGTGGTGTAGCCAATCATGCTCATACCGCCGAACATGGCTGCCGTTACGAAGAACGTGCGGGCAACGCTTTCACCCGTATACATGAGCAGAATCGAGGCAAGCGACAGGCCCATCAGGGCCGAGAAGGCCCAGAAACACAGCTGCAACGTCGAGGTTTGCATGCGGTTGACGCCCGCGCTGATGGCGATCACCATGCCAAGCGGCGCCAGCATAATCACGTATTTCAGAGGGCTGAGGAAAATGCTTTCGCCGAGCGAGGTAAGCTCGATCGGCCCGCCATCAACCCCGCCGACGACGGAGGCTTGTGCGATGAAATAAGCAACCACCCCGGTAAGCAGCAAGGCGCTCGCCATGTAGTTGTAAATCTTCAGCAGGTAGCTGCGAAGCCCCTGATCTACCGCCGATATTTGGCCTTGTGTGGCCGGTGTCGGACGATCCCATGCACTCATTTTTATTCTCCATCAATGGTTTGCGTTCGGCTGTACCGCCGCGCGGGCGTATTATACTCCCAATTCCGCTCACGGTGCAACCGAAACCGGAATGTTATTTAGGTGTAAATGCGCCGAGTTCAAGGGCGCGAAACGCCAGAGTTTTGCCACTAAGTCACCGCCCTTCAATCGATATTTCATCAAACTGTCACGCACGCGAAGCCATAAGTCGCTAAGCTAACCACATGGAATCCGCACCCGAGCCAGTTCAATCCGCGCCTGCCGAAACCATCTACATCGTGGGCGGCGGTATTGCGGGCATGTGCATGGCGCAGCGGCTTGTGGCGCACGCCAAAGCGGCAGGCAACCTAATCCCCGCCATCACCATCATCGACCGCGAGCCGGAGGTAGCGCAAGGCAGCTCGAAGGCGTATGGCGGGTTCATCAGCGCCAACTCCTATGAAACGGTGAATTTCAGCAGCGGCGATGAGGCACGCAAAAAACTTACTACTCCCTATGCCCAAGGCGGCTGGGCCATTCGCCCCAACCCCACGCGTGCCGAACAGCGGTTTATCGACGAAGTGGCGCGGCAGGCCGATCTGCCGGACGATGAAAAAGCGCAGGCGCGAACGCTTTACCATCAATTCGGCTATGGTTGCATCGACCTGTGGCGGCAGCTGATGGCCGAAAACCCGCATTTGGCCCAAGCCTGTGGTTTTCACTATGAAACCGGCGAACAGGGCGGCGGCATCCTGAAAATTGTCACCCACGATAGCGGCAAAGCGCTCGGCATCAACGACGACATCGCCTTCCTGCATGCCACCGGCGGCGACGGTGTGCATACGCGCCATGCCAATGCCACTGAGGCCCGCGAATATTTCGGCAGCCCCCCACCCACCGGCCAGTATGTGCGCCAGCATGGTGGGCAAATGAATGGCCGCATTTTCTGCCGCGAACTGGCCAAGCAATTGCGCGCCGATGGCTGCGACCTGAAATTCATGGGCCAGCAGGAGGTGGTAGGCATCGATTATGCCCACAACGTCAACCGTATCAATGGCCTGCAGCTGCGCAACACCAGCACCGGGGCTAAAAAAGTGGTGGGCGATTTCACCGACCGTTATGTGTTCGCGACCGGCCCTGCGCGCCCGCTTTGGAACGATCTCGGCTTCACCTCGCCGCCTGTCATGGGCGTGTGCGGCACCAGCATTACCCTGCCCGTGCCGGATGCACTGCACCAACCTTTGCCCACGGGGCCGGTGAAGTTTGTTGACCGCCATGGCGGCCCGGTGTTGATTCCGCTGAAGGACGAAAAAGGTAAGCAGCAATTGCGTGTCGGCGGCTACACCCTATTCAGCGGCGACCAGCGGCCGGAAATTTATCAGCCCTGCGCCCGGCATTTACTGGCGCGCCAACTCGCGCTGTTGCAAAGCACTTACCCTAAACTGGCCGAAAATTTTGTGGCCATGAATCTGGCGGGCGAGCAGCACAACATCGCCGAATATTGTGGCAGTTGGGTGGGTGAACGGCCCGTCACGCCCGATAACCATGCCATCGTGGGCCAACTTACGCGCGCGCAAAAGGCCGGCGAGTCCGCCTCACCCGTGCTCAACGGCTATTTGCTTACGGGTCTGGGCGCTGCAGGCTTACTGGGCATGGGTGCGGCAGATATTCTCGCCCAGCAAATGGAATCGCCCGGCCCCGTGCAAGTGCCGGGTATCACCGAGCCCAAACAGGCAGAAACCCTGCTGTCCATGGTCTCGCCCGAGCGGCTGGCCGCCTTCCGCGCACCGCTGAAAGCCGAAACCCGCAACCGCAGCTAAGCATCCCCAAACGTAGCGCTTGATTCCTGCCCCCGCCCGCGTTATACACGCGCTCCCTTAACGGGGCATGGAGCCGGGCGAATGGCATTTGCCTAGGCACCAACCGCAGCAATGCGGAGTGAACATATCAACCGCGTGAGGCCAGGAGGCCGAACCAGCCATGAGCCCGCGAAGCGGCGCGCCATGGCGAGGTTAGGAAACCGAGCCGGGCGCATACATAAAGGGCCAAAACAATGCCAAAGATGAAGACCAAAAGCGGGGCGAAGAAGCGATTCAAGCTCACCGCAACCGGAAAGGTGATCGCCGGCCAATCGGGCAAGCGTCACGGGATGCGTAAACGTTCGCAGCGGATGATCCGTTGTGCGCGCGGCACCACGATTCTCAACGAATCGGACGCCACGATTATTCGCAAAAACTTCCTGCCCAACGGTTAAGGAGCACCCCCATGGCACATGTAAAACGCAGCGTTACTAAACGCGCACGTCACCGTAAAATTCTGAAAATGGCAAAAGGCTATCGTGGCCGCGCCAGCACCTGCTACCGCGTCGCCATCGAGCGCGTGGAAAAAGGACTGCAATACGCCTACCGCGACCGCCGCACTAAAAAACGTACCTTCCGCGCCCTTTGGATCCAGCGCATCAACGCCGCCGCGCGCGAGCATGGACTGGTGTATAGCGAGTTCATGCACGGCCTCAACAAAGCGGGCGTCACCCTCGACCGCAAAGTGCTGGCCGACATCGCGGTAAAAGACGCCGCCATGTTCAAAACCCTCGCCGAACAAGCACAAACGGCGCTGAAGGCGTAGTTATTTTCATCCTGAGGCAAAGCCGAAGGATCTCACTTCAAGAGAGATTCTTCGCTCCGCTCAGAATGACAAAAAATATGAAAAGGGCGGCCTATGGGTCGCCCTTTTTTATTGCAACCGCGCATAACTGCCGTATGAGTTCAGGCCCATGAATCTCGACGCGATTTTACAGACTGCGCTTACCGCCATCGCTGCCGCCCAAACTACTGCGGAGCTGGAGGCGTTGCGTGTGCAGTATCTGGGTAAAAACGGCGAAATTACGGCCCAGATGAAAATGCTGGGCACCTTGCCGCCCGGAGCCCGCAAGGAAGCGGGGGCGGCGATTAATAAGGTGAAGGACGAAACAACCGCCGCGCTCGACGCGAAAAAAACCTCGCTTGAAGCCACGGAACTTGACGCCCGCCTGAGCGCCGAAACTTTGGATGTCACGCTGCCTGCAGCGCCCGTTGCACACGGCTCCATTCACCCTATCACGCAAGTCACCGAAGAACTCATCGCCATTTTTTCGGATTTTGGTTTTACCGTGGCCGAAGGGCCGGAAATCGAGGATGATTTCCACAATTTCACCGCCCTCAACATCCCCGAAACCCACCCCGCGCGACAGATGCATGACACGTTTTATTTGCGCGGCGGCGACTCTGGACTCCCCACTCCCCCCCTGCGGGGGAGTCAAAATCGCCCCTTAAGCGATTTTGGTGGGGGGAATAACGCCGAAACTAGCCCCCCACCAAATCCGCAAGCGGATTTGGCTCCCCCGCAAGGGGGGAGCGGAAACCCCGCCCCACCGCTTGAGACCAATGGCCGCCCCGTGCTGCGCACCCACACCTCGCCTGTGCAAATCCGCACGATGATGAGCCAGAAGCCCCCCATCCGCATCATCGCACCGGGTACCACCTACCGCTCCGACTCGGACATGACGCACACGCCCATGTTTCACCAAATCGAGGGGCTGGTGATCGACAAAACCAGCAACATGGGCCACCTGAAAGGCCTGCTGCACGACGCGCTGGCCGCGTTTTTTGGGCTAGAAAAAGTACCCATGCGTTTTCGCGCCAGCTTCTTTCCGTTCACCGAACCCAGCGCCGAAGTGGATATCGGCTGCAAGCGCGGCAAAGGTGAGTTGGTAATTGGTGAAGGTTCGGACTGGCTGGAAGTGGCCGGCTGCGGCATGGTGCACCCGAATGTGCTGAAAAATTGCGGCCTCGACCCCGCCGAGTGGCAGGGTTTCGCTTTTGGTTGCGGCATCGAGCGCCTCGCCATGCTCAAATACAACATCCCCGATTTGCGCACCATGTTCGCCGGCGACATGCGCTGGCTCGAGCATTACGGCTTTGGCGCGGGCGATGTGCCGAGCCTCGTTAAGGGGGTTGGGGCATGACACACGCACAATCCTGTCATCCCGGGTTTATCCCGGGATCTAGCTTATCCAGTGGCACAATAATTATTTTTTGCGCTTCGCGCGCCGGATCCCGGGATAAACCCGGGATGACACATGGAGAGGTTGTGCGATGAAATTCCCCCTCTCTCTGCTCAAGCGCTTCCTCACCACCGACGCGCCGCTCGATCAGATCAGCGCGACGTTGACCGCCATCGGGCTTGAAGTTGACGCCATCGAGGATAAATCCGCCGAGTTGAAACCGTTCGTCGTTGCCGAAATTCTTGCGACGGAAAAACATCCGCAGGCCGACAAACTGCAAGTGTGCAACGTGCGCACGGCGCAGGGCGAGCTCCAAATCGTGTGCGGCGCGCCGAATGCGCGCGCTGGAATCAAAGTGGCGCTGGCGAACATCGGCACGATCATTCCCACCAACCACATGGAAATCAAAGCCGCGAAAGTGCGTGGTGTCGAAAGCCAGGGCATGCTGTGTTCCGCCGCTGAACTCGGCCTCGGGGCCGATGGCGAGGGTATTATTGAGCTGCCACTCGATGCGAAAATCGGTGATTCGATTGTCCACACATTGGGCCTCGGCGACCCGGTGCTCGACCTCAACATCACCGCCAATCGCGGCGATTGCATGGGCGTCTACGGCGTCGCGCGCGACCTTGCGGCGGCCGGACTTGGCACATTGAAACCACTTTGCGTGCCCGAAATTCCTACCCACGGCCCCTGCCCTGTTACCATCACCATTGAAGACACCGATGGCTGCCCCGCATTTCTGGGTCGTGTCATTCGCGGCGTGAAAAACGGCCCATCGCCGCTGTGGCTGCAACAGACCCTCACGAGCGCCGGTATGCGCCCGATTTCGGCGCTGGTCGACATCACTAATTATTTCAGCCTCGCTTTCGGTCGCCCGCTGCATGTGTACGATCTCGCGAAATTCGACGGCAGCATCACCGTACGCCGCGCCCGCGACGGCGAAACACTCGCCGCATTGAACGAAAAAACCTATACGCTCGCGCCCCGCGATTGCGCAATTGCAGATGGTAAAAACGTGCTCGGCATCGGCGGAATCATGGGCGGTGCGGCAACAGGCGTGAGCGACACCACCACCGACATTTTGCTGGAAGTGGCGCTGTTTGTACCCACACGTATTGCCCTCACGGGCCGCGCGCTGCAAATCGATTCCGACGCGCGTGCACGGTTCGAGCGCGGAGTGGATACGGGCTTTTTGGAAATCGCCGATGCGCGCGCGACGGATTTAATTCTCGAGCTGTGTGGTGGCACTGCGAGTGTACCGCTGATGGCGGGCGCCACACCGAAAGCGCCCGCACCCGTCATGTTCAGCGCCGCGACCATCAACCACCTCGGCGGTACCGAAATCGCTGAAACGCAGATGCGCGAAATTCTGGCCAAACTCGGTTTCGCCGACCATGACGACCATTTGCACCCGCCACGCTGGCGGCATGATGTAACGGGCCCGGCCGATTTGGCCGAAGAAGTGCTGCGTATTGTGGGCTACGATAATATCCCAAGCGTCAGCCTGCCTAAACTGTCGCATGTGGCGAAACCCGCGCTTGATAAAATTCAAAGCCGCCAAGCCCGCTTGCGTCGCACACTCGCGGCGCGTGGCAACCACGAAACCTACGGCTGGGGCTTTTGCTCTGAAGCGCAGGCGGCGCTGTTTGGCGGCCAGAGCGAAGCGCTGCATCTGCTCAATCCCATCAGCGCCGAACTTTCGGTGATGCGGCCCAGCCTGCTGCCGCATTTGCTGGAAGCCTGCAAACAAAACGCCGCTCGCGGCAAAAACGATGTGGCGTTGTTTGAGTTGGGCGCCACATTTGTGGATGTCACACCCACCGGCCAGCGCAGCATGGCCGCCGGTGTGCGCATGGGCCTTGTACATGGATTACACTGGACGGGTGCTGAGCACAGCAGCCTCTTCGACGTGAAAGCCGACGTGGCGGCGGCGCTTGCGTTGGCGGGCCTCGACATCGCCAAAACCCAAACCAGCCGCACTGTGCCCGCGTGGTATCACCCCGGCCGCGCCGGTGCGCTTACACTGGGGCCGAAAACCGTGCTGGCATATTTTGGCCAACTGCACCCGCGCGTACTCGCCGCACTCGACATCGATTTCCCGGTCATGGCGTTCGAGCTGTTTTTGGATAGCTGGCCCTCCCCCAAAACCGCCAAACCCAAAGCGCTTGCCAAGTCCGACTACCAACCCGTGCGCCGCGACTTCGCGTTTGTGGTGAGCGCCGACATGGCCGCAAGCGAGTTGGTGAAAGCCGTGAGCGGTGCTGATAAAACCCTGATGCGCGACGTGACGATTTTCGATGTCTATCAGGGCAAAGGTGTCGACCCGGATAAAAAATCCATCGCCCTCACCGTCACCTTGCAAGCCGACGACCGCACGCTGACGGACGCGGAAATCGAGGCCGTGGCGAGCGCCATTCTCACCAACGCCCGTAAAATCGGTGCGGTATTGCGCACCTAATTGATATTCAGCCTCTCCACTGTCATTCCCGCGAAGGCGGGAATCCAACGCCTAGCGCCGGTAGGCGCGAGATACTACCGCCGCGCCATGTGCATCTCAGCAGTTATTCCGGCGCAGACGCGCCTTAAAGCTGGATTCCCGCCTTCGCGGGAATGACAACTGGATAGGTTGTGCCCACGTAAGCCGTGGTGCCACACGCTAAGGCACCTCTTTCATCTGCGCGGCGAGCTTCGCCGCCCACATATTATCGACGAGATTGGGATAACGCCGCCCGGCTTTTTCGGCCCGCGCGCGCGCCATGGCAATTTGCTCGGGCGTGAGCTTCACGCGCGCCTTATCCAGCGGCGCGGGCTTTTTCCAAATGGGTTTGTCGGTCGCTTTTTTCACCGTTTCACAATCGTCACATGCCCCATCTTCCGCCCCGGGCGGGATTCGGTTTTGCCGTAAAGATGCACATGGGCGTCGGGGCGTTTGGCGTATTCGGACCATTGCAGCCATTCGTCGCCGAGCAGGTTGATCATCTCGCAGCGGCCGCGGGCGGTGGTGTCGCCCAGCGCCCAGCCGCAAATGGCGCGAATGTGCTGTTCGAACTGGGCGGTGGGTGCGCCCTCCATGCTCCAATGCCCGGAGTTATGCGGACGTGGGGCCAGTTCATTCACGAGCAAGCCGTTTTTGGTCACGAATAATTCCACCGCCAGCAGCCCCACCACGTCGAGCGCTTCGGCCAGGGTTTTGGCGATGCGCACGGCTTCGTCCTGATGTGCGTCGATGAAGGGTGCCGGTGCGATGGTTTTGTAGAGAATATGGTCGCGGTGGATATTCTCGACCAGCGGATAGCAGCGCATTTCGCCATTGGTGGAACGCGCCACAATCACCGACGCCTCGGCCGAGAACTCGACGAATTCTTCCCACACACATTCGGTTTTTCCGAGCTGTTTCCATGCGGCCATGGCCTGCGCCGCGTCGCGAATCACCACCTGCCCTTTGCCGTCGTAACCGAGCTCGCAGGTTTTCAACACCGCCGGCACGCCGATAGTTTTGAGTGCGGCGTGTAATTCATCCTCTGTTCGCACCGGCATAAAAGGTGCGGTTTTAATGCCCTGAGCGCGAATAAATTCCTTCTCCCTCAGGCGATGCCTTGTGGTGAACAGCACACTGGGTTTCGGACGCACGGTGGTTACGGCGTCAAGCATCTCGAGCGTTTCCGACGGTACGTTCTCGAACTCGAAGGTAATCACGTCGACGCTTTGGGCGAAGGCGCGCAGGGCCGTCGCGTCCTGATAAGCGCCAATCGTGGTGATGGTGGCCACGTGGCTGGCGGGCGAGTCTTTGTCGGGCGTGTAGATGTGGGTTTTATAGCCCATGCGGCTTGCCGCGCGCGCCAACATGCGCCCCAACTGCCCGCCGCCGACAATGCCTATGGTCGAACCGGGTGCGGTGATTGTCACACAAAACTCCAATAACTAAAGTTTGTCATTCCCGCGAAGGCGGGAATCTCCTTAGCCGTTATCGCCAAGGAGCACAGGAGATTCCCGCCTTCGCGGGAATGACAAATTTGAACAGCGTGCTTCATTTCACACCACCTCCAACGCAACGCTGGCGGTTTGTGCCTCGCGCCACTTTATCACGCGCGCGTTCAGTTTTTCGTCACCCAATGCCAGAATCATCGCCGCGAGCAAGCCCGCATTGGCGGCCCCCGCCTCGCCAATCGCCAAGGTGCCGACAGGCACGCCCTTGGGCATTTGGGCGATGGAAAGCAACGCGTCCATCCCCTGCAGGCTTTTACTGAGTACCGGCACACCCAGCACGGGCAGCGACGTAAGCGAGGCGCACATGCCGGGCAAATGCGCGGCACCCCCCGCCCCCGCGATAACAACCTTCAGGCCATGCTTGGCGGCACTGGTGGCATACGCATACAAACGCTTCGGCGTGCGGTGCGCTGACACGACTTTCGCTTCATACGGCACACCAAGCGCGTCGAGCATATCGGCCGCGGCTTTCATGGTGGCCCAGTCGCTCTGGCTGCCCATAATGATACCAACCAGCGGCTTTGCAGCATTCAGTGCGCGTGGCTTTTTTGGGCTTTTTTTCATGGTTTTCGTTGCGGCCATCTGGACATCTCAAGGGCGTGAAAAAAGATTCATTATACGAGAGTTGCCAGAGGGTCAAACCTCGGTTAGGGATGAGGTGATATAAGTGAAGCCGCGCTGCTTCGCCATGCTGCACTGGTTTCAGCATCCATCCAAGGCGCGATCAGCGTCGGTATAACTACTCGCCAGTAGGTTTTCCCGCCGCCGACGCGGCGTGATGGATCCTGAAACCAGTTCAGGATGACGGATGATGGTGGCTGAGCCAAAAAAAGGATTCGCATCATGAAAATCGCCGCTGCCCGTGAGACCTCTGCCCTGGAAGCCCGCGTGGCCCTCAGCCCCGACGCGGTGAAAAAGTTCGTGGCATTGGGTGCCACCGTTGCCGTCGAGCGCGGGGCGGGCCTGAAATCCGGCATCAGCGACACCGCATTTGCCGAAGTGGGCGCACAGATTGCCGATTCCGCTGCGAGCGCTTTTGAAGGCGCGGATATTGTCGTGTGCATCGACCTACCGCCCGACGAAATCGTGAGCCATATTCCCCAAGGCGCGATCCTCATCGGCATGATGAACCCACTCGACGTGATGACCGATTTCACCGCCGTGAACAAACGCGCGCTGCATGTGTATGCGATGGAACTGCTGCCGCGCATCAGCCGCGCGCAGAGCATGGATGTATTGAGTTCGCAATCGAACCTCGCCGGCTACCGCGCGGTGATTGAAGCAGTGGCCGCCACCAGCAAAACCATCCCCATGATGATGACGGCGGCCGGCACCATTCCCCCCGCAAAAGTGCTGGTGCTGGGCGCAGGTGTGGCAGGCCTTCAGGCCATTGCTACCGCTAAGCGCCTGGGCGCTGTCGTCACCGCGTCGGACGTGCGGGCGGCGACGAAGGAACAGGTCGAGTCCCTCGGTGCGAAGTTCCTCGAAGTGAAAGCCGACGCCAGTTTGGAAACCGCAGGCGGTTATGCCAAAGAGGCCGACGCCGAATATAAAAAACGGCAGGAAGAAGCCCTCGCCGCGATCATCAAAACGCAAGACATTGTCATCACCACCGCCCTCATTCCCGGCCGCCCCGCGCCGGAGTTGATTACGGCTTCCATGCTCGCTTCCATGAAACCCGGCAGCGTGATTGTCGACCTCGCCGCCAGCAATGGCGGCAACTGCAAAGCCACTAAAAAAGACGAAGCGTTTGTGACTGAAAACGGTGTGACGATTTTGGGCTACACTAACCTGCCCAGCCGCGCCGCGAACGACGCCAGCCCGCTTTATGCGCGCAACCTGCTCACCTTCATCACCACGCTGATGATCGATAAAGAAACCAAAAAACTCAACGTCCAGTCCGACGACGAACTCATCAAAGGCACCCTCATCGCCAAAGGCGGCGCGGTGGTGCACCCATTATTAGTGAATTGACGAATTGACGAATTGAGGAACTGAGGAATTGAAGAAATGATGAAAAAGATTTGAACTGTCATCCCGGTTTTGCCCTTGCAAACACCGGGATCTCCCGCAGCAGGCAGAGCCCTTTCTGACGGAGATCCCGGCGCAAGGCCGGGATGACAACCTAGATTCTAAATTCCTCAATTCCTCAATTCCTCAATTCCTCAGTTCCTCAATTCCTCAATTCATAAAGCGGAGCTTTATATGACCGACCTTTCCACCATCAACCAGCAGGCGGGCGAGCTGGCCGAAAAAGCCGCCGCCCTGCAACAGCAAACCGACGCACTGCAAACCCAATTGGCGCATGGCGGCGCGGTCGACCCGCTGGTGTTTGGTGTCACCGTGTTCGTGCTGGCGTGTTTTGTCGGCTACTACGTGGTGTGGCGCGTCACGCCTGCCCTGCACACGCCGCTCATGAGCGTCACGAACGCCATTTCCGGCATCATCATTGTGGGCGCGGTTATCGGCGTTGGCACTTCGATGGATGGATTCTCACATTTCGCCAGCTTCCTCGCCATCGTCATCGCCAGCGTCAATATTTTCGGCGGATTTGTGGTGACGCAACGCATGCTGGCGATGTTTAAGAAGAAACAGAAATCGAATTGAGGAATTGAGGAAATGACCGAAGAGATATGAACTGTCATCCCGGTTTTGCCCTTGCAAACACCGGGATCTCCCGCAGCAGGCAGAGCCCTTTCTGACGGAGATCCCGGCGCAAGGCCGGGATGACAACCTAGATTCTAATTCGTCACTTCCTCAATTCGTCAATTCCTCAATTCGGAGTTACTATGTCCTCGATCTTTTACTTCCTCTACCTCATCGCCGCCGTGTGTTTCATCATGGCGCTGCGCGGGCTGTCGTCGCCGGTTACAGCGCGGCGTGGCAACCAATACGGCATGGCGGGCATGGCGCTGGCCATCCTCACCACCTTGGCCCTGCCACAGGTGCAATCGTACAGCTACATCATCGCGGGCATTGCCATTGGCGGCGGCATCGGCTGGGCGATTGCGCGCAAAATCGCCATGACGGCCATGCCGCAGCTCGTGGCGGCGTTTCACTCGCTGGTTGGCCTTGCGGCTGTGCTGATTGCGCTTGCCGCGTTGTGGTCGCCCGCCAGTTTTGGCATTGGCGAGGCTGGCAGCATTCATTTCGGCAGTTTGGTTGAAATGTCGCTCGGCGTGATTATCGGAGCCATCACCTTCACCGGCTCCATCGTGGCTTTTGCCAAGCTGCAAGGTCTGGTTTCCGGCAGTCCTGTCCGGTTTCCCAAACAGCATTTTATCAACGCGGCGCTCGGGTTTGCCATCCTTTTCTTGCTGCTGATTTTCTGCGCGACGGAGGCGAAATTCATTTTCGTCGCCATGATTGCGCTGGCGTTCCTGCTCGGCGTGCTGCTCATCATTCCCATCGGCGGGGCGGATATGCCGGTCGTGGTTTCCATGCTCAACAGCTACTCGGGCTGGGCGGCGGTGGGCATTGGTTTCACCCTCGGCAACCCGTTGCTGATTATCGCGGGCGCGCTCATCGGTTCGTCGGGCGCGATTCTTAGTTACATCATGTGCAAGGCGATGAACCGCTCGATTATCAATGTCATTCTCGGTGGATTTGGCTCGGCGCCGGAAGCGTCCGCCGCAGGCGGCAAGGACGACCGCCCGGTGAAAAGTGGCGCGGCCGAAGACGCCGCGTTCCTGATGGCCAATGCCGATTCCGTCATCATCGTGCCCGGCTATGGCATGGCGGTGGCGCAGGCCCAGCACGCCGTGCGCGAGCTGGCCGAAGCCCTCACCCATCGCGGCGTGAAGGTGCGCTACGCCATTCACCCCGTGGCGGGCCGCATGCCGGGCCACATGAACGTGCTGCTGGCCGAGGCGAACGTGCCGTATGAATCGGTGGTTGAGCTCGAGGAAATCAACAACGATTTCGCTACGACCGACGTGGCCTACGTCATCGGCGCGAACGACGTGACCAACCCGGCCGCGAAAAACGACCCCAAAAGCCCCATTTACGGCATGCCGATTTTAAACGTGGGCGACGCGCGCAACGTGATTTTCAACAAGCGCAGTATGGCTGCGGGTTATGCAGGCATTCAAAACGAGCTGTTCTTCCAAAACAACACCATGATGCTGTTTGGCGATGCCAAAAAAGCGACGGAAGAACTCGTGAAGGCTGTGAAAGCGCTGTAAGCACAAAAAAGGCCGCATCGCTGCGGGGGGTATAGTGATAGGGCGATGAGTTCCGCTTTTTGACCGATTATATGTTGGTCAACCAATATTTGTGCCTAACGAGTGGCCGCAAGAACGGGCTCTAATACTTGTCGGGAAGCCAGCACGTCATGCCATGAAGTGAACCCTGGGTCGCCGGTGCGTTTCGTGACGGGAGGTTGTGCCTCGCCTTCCTGATAACGCGTGACAACGAAGGCATCCTCCGTATCTCCCGGCGTATGAACCTCGGTAAGGGTTCCCTGTTGACCGCCGATGAATACGTTCATCTGGCGTGGATTACCTTGAGCATCCATCTCGACTTCACAGCGACGGCGGCCGCCATTGTCTCGTACGACGATTGCGTCCGTTACAGCATCCACTTTCGGTTCGACTGGCGTATGCGTCACTTCACTCTGTCGTCGAACGCGCTGCAGAGCTAATAGCGCCGCATCTTCCATTTGCTGGCGTGTGCCCGGCACAGCAAATGTAGGCGGACCAATCCATCCAATCCGTGCGGTACTATCGCCACCGCGCATCGGGCCTACAGCAATCAGCGTTTGCGATTGCGCATTCAGCGCATCAATCACTTGCCCATCAGTACCCACCTGAATGCCGTGCCCGGTAAAATGGGGCTGCATTTGCCCGCGTGCCGCAATGTTTTGCCATAATTCATCCTTGATGTTGTCGCGGCCAAGGCAGGACATCACATGCCCCACTTCTATCGTTTCATCATGCGATGAACCACTAGGGGTATAGCGCACGTTGATGCCGTCACCTTCTGCCGTCATCTCATGGATATTTGCGGGAATGATCTGCAACTGCCCGCTGATTTTTGCATCCTCGACGATGCGTGCAATATGTGAACTCACCCCAATCCGCAGGGTGGCGATAAGGCTGCTGTGGTCACGCAACAATTGTTTGATCGTTGGCCCATCGAATTGTTGAATCAATTCGGGTATAAGACGCTGATAGGCTTCCACCACGCGCTCGGCACTGTGCCCTTCGACTACGGTGCGCTCCCAAAAATCTTTACGCAGGCCGTTAATCAATTCAAGCACGGTGCTGGCATTCATGAATGCCGGGCGTTGCTCGATTCGCAGTTCATTCCCGACCCCTCGATTTGAATAGGCAGGGTGCGTATGCCCGCCACGCGACATGAGAATAATTTTTCCCTCGTGGCCTTGCTCTTTCAAGCTGATCACTGCGTCATAGGCGGAAAGACCGGTGCCGATAATCAATACCGTATCGTCTTTGTTAATAGCCTTCCGGCGGGCTTGTCCCTCGGGCGTATATTGTTCGCGGATATAATGTGGATTGTCTTTGATAGGTTCTGCAAACCGCGCCTCTTTAGCCGTGGTGTAACCCGTTGCTAAAATGGTTTGATTGGTATCGCAAGCAGTGCCATCCTTGAAAAGGATAGTGGCTTTTTCAGGTGTGTCGATCACATCTACCACCTCACCATCTTTTTTTGTGACCACGCAATTTTCATTGCGACTGATGGCTTGTTGCAAGCGCGCTTCTAAATATTTTTGATACAGAACGCGAGGGACGGATTGATTGGATGCAAAGCGTGTATTTCTATAACGTTCAGGCCAATCGGCCCGGTCTGCGGTATTCAGCCACTCCTCCAAATCCCGCGGGCTATTCTCAAATGCGGACATACGCGCAATGGGAAGATTGGTCAGGAATTCTTCGCTTGCCGTTTCTGCGCTGTAGGCAATGCCGCCGCTGCGTCGCGCAGCAGATTTTTCAATCAGCATAATTTCCAGTGGTTCGCGGGCATTGTTCAGCAGGTGAATAGCGGTGACCGTGCCACTAAAGCCAGCGCCAACAATCGCAATTCGCTTGTGCGGGCGCTCCTTCAAGGCTTCCAGCGATTTTCTTTTTGTGCGGCCGACGGCATCGTTAATAATCCGCGCCATGCTAGAACCATTTCTGCTAGCATTCCTCGCGGGCGAATCCCCGTCCCGGTCCGGCCTGGTGAGTGCTTCGATTAATTCTTCCGGGTCATCCGCGAATTGTTTCTCAAGCCCAGCAACGATTTTCCCAACGGTCAATGCATCAGCCCAGAGTGTGGCTGTATTTAAAACAGTCTCATCTTTAGGGCCCACGTAAGTTAAATTAGCGCCTGCTTCGATCAGCGCTTCGACCACTTCGGTGCGGCCATTTTTAGCTGCAACCCACAGGGGGGTGCTTCCTCCAGTCGTGGGTTTATATTCAATGTCAATGAGTCCTAGTGCCAGCGCAGCTTTAACCTTAGCGATATCTCCAGAAGCTGAAGCGCGATGGAAATCCTCATTATTGGTGCCGAATAAATTACCAAGCGCATGCTTTTCGACATCTTCTTTGGTAAGCTTGTCATTTTGGCGCTCCAGCAGCGCCAGAATTTTTTCTTGCTGCCCGGCCCGGATCGCCACTTCAAGATAGGTTGCGCCGCGCGTGTTTTTGCGTAACAGATCCGCCTTCGTGAGTTGCTCTCCATTGGCTTCCAGTGCTTCGACGAGCTGGTCAATCTTCTTCCACGTTCGGCCATCATCTAAGGGGGTTCTCTTTTCACTATTCTTTTTAAATAATTTTGCTTTAGTGAGCGCTGGGGTAATTTCGAACTCAGGACCACTCAGTGCTTCGGCTTTCGCCCTGAGCGAAGAATAATCAATCCGTGCCCGATCGCGCTCTGGCACTTGGGCCCATAATGCATCCATTTCATCGGTTCTATTGGCCCAGTAATTCGAACTAAAGAGGTCTCCAAGCACTTTTAGTGATGCCGCTTTACCAATAACGCTAGGCTCGGAGCTTCCATATTTTTTAGTGAATTCTTCGATGGAAATAGATTGCCCTCGCTCCGCGAGAATATCCAGAACCTCTTTGATGAGGGTTATGGTATGATGAGGGGAACTGCCGCATATCAGCATTGGGAATTCGTCATGCGCGGCAGGGCCAAAGAAATCCTCTTTGTCGAAATCTTCCCCTCCCTCCTGCAAAGCACTTCGCATACTGGCGAGCGTCGTTGTTGTATCTTGCCCAGCAGCATCAAGCATGGCCTGATAAAAATTGCTGACACTGGGTCGGAATATTTTTGTTTTTAAAGCTGTGAGTGGCATGATTATTCCTCTATTTTCTCAAAGTCAGTCGCATAGAAATCCTCGGTGCGATTTTTTTCGATCAGGTAGATGAATCTACCCTGGGCATCGCGGAACGCCGGCAGGTGCAACGCCATTTCGCCCACGGCGCCGCCGTCAAAAATATCCAGTCTTTTTTTGCCGAGCGCTTCGATTGCCTCTTGCGCATCGTCCACAATGGCCCCAAGCGCTTCAGGCACGCTATGGCTGTCTGTAATCGCGGCGAGAATGTAGTCGCTCTGGCCCTTGAGTAAGAAAACATCGCGCGCGAGATGTTTGCCAAAAACAATGTAGCCCTGCTCACGCAATGCGCCGAACTGCTCGGTTTTCTGCGCGGGAGCAATTCGTTGCTGCTGAAACAAAACACCATGCGAAACGATGCCAATGGATTGTAGTAAATACATAAATTTCCTGATGCTCTATATTCATCGTTGACTATGCAATAAAATCTTGTCCCGTTGTGTTAAGGTTTCGTTAAGATTCCTTGCTAATTAACCATCTCCTTGTTTACTTTATATTTATTTCCATAGCTGCATGGTCTGTGCTTATCTCGTGCAGGAAATGTTTATTGGGACGTCTCTTGCCAGATAGAACCTTTGCCAAATTCGATGCGTCTACCCCGATTTTTTCTGCGAGCGCTGCTGAAGTGATGGTTTTTGATGCGATCAGGGCTCTTGCTTGTGCAAGAATTGCCTGTGCGCTGGCAGTTTGAGCCTCAAGCCGCTGTGACGCGGCATAGAGTTTTGCCAATGTCGCATCGGTAGGCTGTGATTGGCGGCACTGGATTTTCAGCACATGACGCGATGATGTGCGGCTGGCAGTGGCGATGGCCTTATTGCCATGCTTGCTGATTGCATCCAGTACCGCTTGTAGCATGGCATTGCGATCATCGGGACTTATCCCATATTCGATTTGTGCCTCATCATCCATGCCTGTGTAAAATTGCTCCTCCCATTTATTGGCCTCTTTACCGATATGCTGGATAGCATTTACCACCACATGTCGCCGCTGAGTTTTGCCTGTGTTGAGATAATCGCCGTTCAAAAACTTGGTTTCAGGGTGCAGGTGATATTGTGCCAACCCGTCTAAATAGGTTTTAAGCTGGTTTTTACTGACAGGTTCGCCCGTTGCACGATCAAAGCAGCGCACCAATGATTTGCTGGGGTTTTTGTCATAGGGAGCGACAGGCTTGATGGCTTTTAGCTGAGGCTTCGCTTGCATCGCCAACAGGAAATTGAACGGGCGCACACGGTCACGGTATGGCTTTCCTGCGTTATGCGGGGCGAACCATCGTTCTAGCGGCGGTGTGGTTGCACCGTAACGGCTAACGGCGGGTGTATTGATATTACGCAGTTGCTCGAAATTCGGCTGTGCGGCATTGCCGGATAGTGCCGCATTGATGATTTTAAGCCAGAAATCTTGCTGCCACGGTTGCACATCATCCAGTGTTGACGCGCCCTTGCTATGGTATGGCGCGACAAGATGCCCCAACCCATGTGCCGATACTTTTCGTAGTATTGGTGTGCCGTCCGCACTGACATTAAACAGGGCGTACCGTTTAGATGATATAGCGAAGCAATAAAGCGGTTGCAGGGCTTTGCCGTTGGTTATGCTATAATTGTAGTCCTCGATTTTAAGCAGCGGCGCTTTGTATGCGTAGGGATTCAGCGGTGTAAACCAATCCGCTATTTGCTCCGCTTTCTGATAAAACTCCGCCTCTGGCATAGATTTGGGCTTGGCTAGTGCCATACTGTCCGTATCGCAAAACGCCCAATCCAATCCGGCATCACATGCTGTGCGTTCTGTTATCGCCAGCATTAACCTCGCTGCCCCTGTGATAAGAGTTGCCAGCAAGGGATGGAAATAACTGCCCGCACCCTCAAATTTCTTTTGATTGATCGGGATAGGCTTATTACCCGCGCCATAACACAGCATCGGCTGCAATTCTTTTTCTTCCTCCACATTCAACTCAACAAAAATGCCGTAACTGGTGGCATTGGCTAAAATCTTGAGTGCCAATTGCTGTTTATCCAGCGTGCCTTTTTCGGCATCGGGAGCCGCTTTAAGCTGCTTTTTGATTTTCGTGCGCAGGTCAATAATCTGCTTGAAAAAATCTCCGCTGCAAGGGTCAACACGGTATGCGGCTTCGCCTGAAATGTTCACAGGCGTTAGCCCTTGCTGCATTTTACCTGCTATAAACGTGACAGCCTGTAACACCTTAGGAGCGCGTCCTGTGAGCAGTTTTGAGGAAATGCAATCCGCCAGCGTAAACCATAGCGGCGTTTTACTGGTGAGGTGATTAGAGCCGATAGTGTATTGCGCATCGTCGCCATATTTGGCGCGAACTGGTAAAATATCGGCATCCGGCATGATCTGCACAATGGTACACAGATTGTCCCACGCACTGCGCTGCTGCAATTGTGATAACGTGATACTCTCTAACAATGCGCGGGTTTCATTGGTGCTATCATGGTGTGTCATGCCTTGCGCTGTTACAAACCGCCACAAACCCATAAGCGTACAAACCGTGGGGTACATGGAGAGAAAATCACAATAAAGTACCTGCACGACATCACGGCGGATATGAACTTCTGACCTGCCGCCATAATAGGTACTCATGATGTTGCCGATGATCTCCGGCGAGAAATCAGGCTGCATTTGTCGCCATGATCTAATGCCCATTTCTCTAAGGTAAGCCTTGCCTAAACTGGCTTCACTGAGGATTTTATGTGCGCCTGTATCGTGCAGGTCATGCAATAGGTATAGGTCGTTCAGTTTGTCGAAGCATTCCCATGTGGTTTGCGTATCCTGCACCGCATAGGCGATATATTCTGGCGTGAGGGTCATGCCGTGTGACTCGGTATGGTGCTTTTGCGCATCCACATTGAGATATTGCGCCAAGGATGCCAGCGAATGGGACGTACTAGTGAGTGCCGCCGCCAATGTCTTAATATCGAGGAAATAGCCTCGCCGCACACGTTCATAGTGTCCCTTCTTACGGCTCCCCTTGGTAGTACGCTGCCCTCGTGTGGCGGCAAACTGTATGAAGGATTGCCGCGACGATACATGCCTGATCTGTACCCGTGGGTGATTCATGTTTTCCGATAGCTTGAAGCTAAACCCACCCTGCATGATTTTATTCCATGGGGTAACACGGGCTACGGTATGATCGGTAGCCAACCGCGAAATATCAAAGGGCAGGTTGAAGCCTACAATACTGGCGCGCAGTTTATAACCCACATAATAAAACACATCCTCGATAAATTCCGTAGCCGTCAAAAACTTCAAATTATTATCGTCGGCATATTTCTTGAGTGTTTTTTGCTCTGCTTTGGTGAGTGTTTCGGGGTCATAAAAAACGCCCGATTCCATCAATTCTGCACCTTTGCACACTTGGTATGTACCAAATCGCAATTTTTGTGACGCATCGGTGGTTGTTTCGGTATCGAAAATCAGCGCCCATTCCGATGGCATATCGGATTTCTTTTTGGCATATTTCTTTTTAGGCTTTTCTGATGGTGTAACGGCGGCAACAGGTTTCTCCCTGCACACATACGCCCTGATAGCTATATCCATGGGTTGCATGTTACACCCCCGCCACGGCAGATGCCGATTGAATGAGGGCGTTTCCGTATTCTCTTAGGCGCATCACCAGTGCCGCGAATAAATCGGCTAATCCTATGAGAAAATGGCCGATGGATTCCAAAGTGGATGGCGGTTTGCCTAGCTGTTTGGGATGATCGTGCTGGTTATCGCTCAATTTGCGGTGACAATTACGGCATACATTGCACAAATCATCGCCATAGGTTTGCCCCGCAATGTGGTGTTGCTCAAGGCATTGCCAGCTATCCTCCCCACAGGCAACGCATACAGGATGATTGCCGCCGAGTGTTTCAAGGCGTTTTTGTTTACGGGCTTCTTTAGCTTTTTCAGTGGTATTCATAGTGTGATTTCCTTTTCGTTAAGTGATGATGCGGTAAACTTGTTCAAACGATTCCGAATTGCCGTGGGCTAGTTTGTAAATGGCGTTGGGATTCGTCTCGAATACATGAGCAGTGCCGCCAATATCGGTGACGGACTTGCCAATGAATAGCTTGAGAGACGCTGGATTATTGGAGCGCAGGAATTTCTTCACGGCGGACATATATCGCCCAGCCCTTGATGCATGGCGTGATGTGCCGATGATGATAGGGAAGGCTTCCCCCTTGCTGTAAATCAGCATTCGGCGTGGCAGGTTATTTTTGACAACCCAACGGCGGCCATGACGTTTGATGATGCCGCGCTCCCGTGCTTGATTGCGCAATCGTTCCGGCGATACACGGATTGTGGCCGCTGCTTCCGCAAGCGATTTGCCTGAGCGCAGGGCTTGAAGGCTTATCTGAAAAGCATCGTCGCCAATGGGGCGAGACTTTCCGACATTCTTTTCTCTGGCTTTGGGATGGCCTCGCGCCTTTGATCGGCTAAAGCCTCTCGCAATACCGCGCTCAATGCGGCGCTGGTATTCCGCGCTATAATCACGCGGCGGTTTGATGGTAGTAGGGTGTTTCATGTACTCTCCGTTTGCTGCTACACATGGAGAGTACGTCGAGTACAAAACTTTAAAAATAACTATATATTATTCAGTAATTTATAGTTTAGAGGTTGATTTAGAGGATTTCTTGTCCTCTTTAAATAGCGGCATTAAAATACGCCGAATTGCTTCATGATCCATTCCATTAATTGTTTTGATTTCGGGGAATAAATGCATGACTGCTTTTTGAATTATTTCGGTGTGGGACTTTAAATACTTTAAATAATCAATTTGGTTATTCTTTTTTAGCCATTGATACGCGGCAATTATTTTATCCCTATGTGTAGGTCTGCCCACGGGTTTATCTTTTACAGCTAATTTCGGCAGTGGGGTAATTACTGGTGCAATTAATTTCTGAGGCGCAGCTAATTTGGGTAAATTCGTTTTTGCGATAATTCGCACCTCGACAAATTCAAATCCTTTTCCTGAAATTGCTGAATCCGTTAAATTAATTTCCTTGGGTGGCCACATATGCAGGGGTATAGCACTAGGTAATTCAGCCGATATTTTATGCCCTACCGCTATTAAATCACCCTGCTGGATTTTAGCGTATAAATCCTTTTGTAATTTACCAATAACAGCTTGGCGTTTGAGGGAAGTGTCATTGATCTTTCCAAGCTGATCGAGTGTTGTCAATAATACCGCCGAGAATGAGGATGGAAGTTCGGCACTCTTTATTTCGGGGTTTTGAGGGTATTCTTTCCAAATTTCACGGTTGCCAAATTCACATAATGCGGCCCAAAGGGTTTTACCCTTTTTCCAATATTCCAATAACTCCTGAGGTGTGTAATTATCCACGCCAAAATCCACCAAATCATTTTTAAAATGGTATTTATTTGGTTTATTAATTGCGGGAAATTACGGGAATATACAGCATATTTTATACGACTGTATAATAAGGATAATTTAATTACCGAGTTTCGGTTAAATCAAATTCAGAGGTGCTGATTTATTCGTGGCTAATTGCTTTTGGGCATTTAATTTCGTGGTAAATAGCCTTTTTATGTTCGCAGCGGTAATTGTTTCGACCTCATCAATATCCTGCACTGCTTTTACCAGCACCCGCGCAAATTGTGGGTGAAGGCGGCAAACGCCATTTTTATTTACAATAAAATCATCTGGTGAAAATGTACGCCCCATTACAAATTCCAAAACCTTTTTATCCATAATTGGCCGCACTGGTTCCATTAAATCTAAAACCAATGCATCCCGATCTTTATTGCTAACGTGAATAAAGCCAATAGTAGGGTCAACTCCCTTAAGCGATAAATGCGTGCGTACCTGACTTTCCAAAATACCATAGGCATAATTCAAAATGGCATTTACAGGGTGAATGGCAAACTGGCTATGATGCTTCCCCGTGCGCGTACCAACTTGATACCATTCCGGTGGGATTGGCTTTCGATTTAGCCCCCTCCATTTAATGGGTAGCGTGTACCAATAGCGAAAATAGGCCATCGCTGCGAGGCCTTCGAGCGTGAGTAATTCAAGGGTGGTTTTCGGCGGATTGCATTTAAGCAATTCTGCCTGTACCGCCATTTTTTGCAGTATTTCTTTTACCAACTGCGAGCTTGGGGCGATGTGCTTAATCGTTTGAATACCGTTTTCTATTTTATTGTGAATTAACCAATGCGTAAATTCAGTGGCCTCTTGCGTATTTTGAATAGCCCATTGGTGCCGCACTAGATCAGGATTGGCGGCATAATGTGCACCACCCACGCTGGATATATTGCCCCGCCAATCAAGCTGCATCAACGCCACACCTTGCTCTGATAACCACTGTAATGCATCAAAGGTAATGCTACCGTCACCATCCAGCACAACTATGCGGGATGGCATTTGCCGATCACCCGCAAAAAAGCGGTATTCCTCACGCTTTTGCGGATAGTGCGTAAAGCCACAGGTGATATGCAGCGTGCCACGGTCAACGCGCAATCGTATGCCGTGACCGCTCAATACTAGCGGTTTATGGATAAAGCGTCGTTTGCGTGCCTTATATTGCGGGACAGGATTTAGCTTCTTGAGCCAATACTCCCCTCGCTCCGCCCATCTGTCATGCGCACCGTGTTCGACACTATCTGCATTCAGCATATTGCTAATCGCAGTTTTTCTCGATGGATGCCTGATGCAACGCATCATATTTGGCTCTCAGGTAGGCTGCTTTAAGGTCTTCGCTGCCATCATTATACATCGCATAGCGTTGTGACATACCATAAGCCATAAGCCCTGCATTTAAAATAATCCCTAAATCCGATGAACTGGATGATTGCTCAAACTGCGCAGAGATATAGGCCGTTTCTTTAGAGATTTGCTTGCAATTGTACTTCTTGAATTCCAACGGCGATACATATGCCTGTTGCGATTGTTGTGATTGGTCAGCACAGCCGGAAAGCACCGTTGTTAATGAGATTATTAAAGCAATTTTACTGTAGAGCATTTTGGACTCCCCCATCTTAAGTAAGATGGTCACCAGCACCATGCTGGTGACCGGGAGTTCAAAACCGCACAATGTCGGCGCGACAATCTTTAGCCGCAAGGCTTGGACATGCATTGCCGCCTCCCGGCCATAATGGCAGGGAAAGCAGCATCGTATTTCGGTAGATGCCACCGCATTGTGTGAGGTTTTGAAGCCCCAGAATGCTTACGCATTCATGGGCTTAGACTAGTTAGGTCTATTCGCCGTTACAAGCGAAGATATAAGTGTGTCAGAAAAAGAAACAGCCACTACCGATTATCCCGATAGTGGCCGTTTTGCTGTTTAGTTAACAGGTATGGTCAAAAAGCGGAACTCGTAGCCCTATCACTATACCCCCCGCATCGCTGCGGCCTTTTCTATTGTTCCCCCGAGGTCAGGAGAAAGCATTGCGCAGTAAAGAAGTTAGCGCCCCTTAGGATCGTGCTTCGCATTTGCAACGCCTGAAACCGTAGCACCCTGAGGTGTGTTATCGTTCGGCCCGGCTTGTACATAAGCGACTGCACCAGACTTTTTAAGGTCTTCCACCAGTTCATGTAATTTTTTGCGACCGTCTTCTGTCGCGGTCATGCCCATCAACTTGTTTAAAGCGGCAGTACCCTCGTTTTGTTCCACCACTCCATTGCCATTGCCGCGCGTGCCAAGCATGCCCTCAATCTTCGCCGCTTGCTCTTTCGTTGCCTTGTTGTGGGTCGCGTTGCTAACCACGTTCATGGCTATCTTGAGATCATCCGCAGTATTTGTAACAGCTGGTTTCGGCACACTCGTTGTTAGCGGTCTATCCGCTTGTTCCTGCTGCCATTGAGGCGAACCTGGCATACCTTCGATTACCGGAGGGATCGCTTGCGGGCGAACCTTGGATTCGGGCACACTCGTTGTTAGCGGTCTATCCGCCTGTTCCTGCTGCCATTGAGGCGAACCCGGCATACCTTCGATCACCGGAGGAATCGCTGGCGGACGGGCCTGCCCAGTGGGCGCGGGATCTCTATCGGTATTGCCCTGATCGGCTACAACGGGTGGGGCAGATCTGACTGGTCGAGGCGTCCTCTGCTCATGTTCACGATGATCCTGTGTTGTTTCCGGCGCAGGGCGCGGGTGCGATTTTTCGTAAGCAGCCCATGCTTGCGCGCTGCGGGCTGCCACAAATTCTTCATGCGGAATGATGCGATCAATAAAAACCCCAGCGCCATTCGATTCTTTATGATTGATTTCATTCACGTAATGTTTGTACGCGCTCTGCTCACTAGGTGAGACGCCATTGTGATGATCGTTGTTGGCAGCTAAACCACCGGCCCCTCTCACATAACCTACCCACGTCTGGGCGTGCTTCGCATTGTCGCCAAGGGAAACTGCCGCACCGACCACACGTTTTTCTGCAAGCTTAATGTCCGCCTCAGTCACTTCAGACTGCAGGCCATTTGCACGCGCCGATGTCTGACTATATTGCAGCTCAAATAATTTCCAGACCTGCTGGTCGAATGCCTGAATATTCTCACGCGTATGATGCGTATGTCGCGCCTTCGTTTCGAAAGCTTCCGCTAGTTCAGGTTTAAATGGTTGGCCGTTGCTCATGTTCGTCTCCTTTATATTATTGTTGATACAAGACCAACATTACCTGCCAAAAGTTAATATATAGTTAACAATGATAACATTTTATCTAATTTTACCCCCGTGGCGGATTGCAGGGTTATCACTCACTGCTTGCAATCGGCGCAATAAAAAACCCCGCTTGTTAGCGGGGTTTTCCATTATATATCTGAGTGTTTCCGTGGCGAGCCGGGCGAGCCAGCCATGAGCCAGAGGAACTGCGCGAAGCGATCGCCAACGGGCAATTTCGCGCAGCCACTTAAAAAACTTCTATTCGAAATCCGATTTCTTGCGTGCCAGTTTGCGGGCGCGGCGCACGGCTTCACCGGCTTCGCGTACCCGTTTTTCGGACGGTTTTTCGTAATGCTTGCGCATTTTCATTTCACGGTAGATGCCCTCACGCTGCATTTTCTTCTTCAGCACGCGCAAAGCCTGATCCACGTTGTTATCACGAACAACAACTTCAACCACGAAACATACCCCCTTCCGACATTTTCTGGGTGATTTTACAAGGACGCGCACTTTATCCTCAGGCTGGGGGCAAATGCAAGGGATGAATTGACG